>JAEWGG010000010.1 GCA_023388435.1 Bacillota bacterium
ACCTGGAAGACGAAGATCAGACCGTGGAAATCACGCCGCCGCCCGAGCTGGGGACCACAGCGACGTTCAGCGACGGCAGCAAGGTGACCGAACCCGCGAAGACCCTCACGGTCCAGGATAAGGTCCGTTACAAGAACCTGATTATCGGCAAGACCTACACCATTCGCGGTAAGCTTCTGACGAAGGACGGCTTGAAGGTGCTGGCGACCGCCGAGAAGCAGTTCACGGCCAAGTCCAAGGATGGCTATGAGGTACTGGAGTTCCAGGTGGACGGCTTTAGCGTTGAGGGCCAGGAGCTCGTTGTCTTTGAGCGACTTTATCTGGGCAATCGACTTCTGGCGAAGCATGA
This sequence comes from Bacillota bacterium, assembly GCA_023388435.1. Lineage (GTDB taxonomy): Bacteria > Bacillota > Clostridia > Saccharofermentanales > Fastidiosipilaceae > JAEWGG01. The sequence goes on from JAEWGG010000010.1 coordinate 350, forward strand.
GGACCCTAGGGACGAGGGCCAGACGGTGCGCGTGAAGCGTCGTCCGAAGCCCGTACTCCCGAGGACGGGTGAGCGCCAGGACGGCCTGTACTACGGGCTGGGAGCCCTGGGCGGCCTCCTGGGCATCTGTGGTCTGCGCTACCGACGCAAGGAAGTATCGTTATAGAACGAACGACCGATTAAGAAGGGCCTCCAAACAGGGCCTCAGGTTCACGTTGAGGGGCATCTTGCCAATTTCCAGAGCGAGGCCCCTCTACGAAGAGGATCAGCTCCTGGAGCCTGCCGTAAATTCATCCCTCAATCCCCCAGCTTGACCCGAATACAGGCGTTTAACTAACATAGGTATTGTTTGCCCCTGTCGCAGGAGAAGGCCTGGGTTTTAGTCTCTACGCGCAAGGGACGAGGCTGGTCGGAAGGGAGTTCGGGAATATGAGGGGACAATTTGCGGCCCTATGGAGGGCCAGCAAGTACAGCGTAAAAGATTTCTCAAAAGAACAGCTGGAGATCATTCGAAGCGGTCTGCGCGAAGGGTTGTCGGTGGAACAGGTAAACGTCTACATACAGCCAGAATACGACTACAGCCAGATGTTTAGTATCTGTTGGGCCTTCAAAGAAGGACTAAGCTCTGAGCAGGTGGCTGTCTTTGCCAGGCCCGACTACTCAGGTCCCGCCATGCAGGCGATTGCAATCGGATTCAGAGACAAATTTCCCAGGGAACTGACAAAAATCTACATGAAGCCGGAGCTTGACGGAGATCAGATGCTGGTCATTGCCAGGGCCCTGAGTAGGCACGCGGATCCGAGGCTGGTCAAGCGCTACGCCAGTCCCGAATTTGACCCAAGTCAGATGGAGGCGATCTTTGAAGCTATTGAGCAGAATATACCAGGGAGGGAGATCTCCCGCTTCGCCAAGCCAGAAATCGACGCTCCAGACATGTTTGAGATCATTCAGGGGCTGCTCGGCGAGCGGCGTAGCAGGGACTAGCAGCTGAGCTGGAATCAGATGCGGGAACTCTATTCCAAGCTGCGTGACGAAGGTGACAGGCAACTAAATCAAAGTCTAGGAAGAGTGAGGGCTCCTAAAGAGGTCGCCCCACTGTTTTGTCCCAAAAAGAGAAGACCAGCTGATCGCCCGTGAGTTAAAAAGCTAGAGCTGGCAGAGCTCACTGCAGGAGCAGTTGGGGATGCATTGACAGATCAGGCCTTAGGTACTACAATATGTAAACGTCTTAAAGCTCAGTTGTGAGGGCCAATGACTTTGTTCTTTTACATATGCAGGTGTAGTTTAGTGGTAGAACATTAGCCTTCCAAGCTAATTGTGTGGGTTCGATTCCCATCACCTGCTCCACACGGGTCCATAGCTCAGTTGGATAGAGCATCGGCCTTCTAAGCCGGTTGTCGCAGGTTCGAGTCCTGCTGGACTCGCCACCCCCCTTTTATCAATGTCAGGTGCAGTTTTCTCTCTTGTCTGGTTGACAGCGGCATCTGACTTTTTTCACCCTTTTTATAAGCTGAGTGCTTGACCACAGTGACAGACTGGTGTAGTATGTCGCCAAACAGAATCCTTTAAGCAGCACAGAGAGGTTGCAAGGGTTGTGGATAGTGACTTGCTTCCAAGTGCAAGCGTTTTTGTTCGCAGATCCTTCGCCTCGGGCGGAGGTTTTTTTATGCCTCTTGTACGGGTACTTATTTCTCTGCGGCTGCACAGAGGACAGGGGCTGGGCCCCCCAGTGACAGAAGGGAGACTTCGGATGAGAGAAAAGGCCAAACTGATGGACCAGCAGGCGATGGCCCGCGCCATCCGCCGTATGGCTCATGAGATTATTGAGCACAATAAGGGTATTGAGCAGATTTGTCTGGTTGGGATTCAGCGCCGAGGCGTTCCACTGGCGGAACGCATTGCGGATTGTATTGCTGAGATTGAGGGGCGGAGACCAGCTACGGCCTCCATTGATATCACCTTTTATCGCGACGACCTCAGTCTTCTGACAGAGAACCCCAGTGTGGCGGGGAGCTCGATTAGCTGTAACCTCTCCGAGACGACCATTATTCTGGTTGATGACGTGCTCTATACGGGACGTACCGTGCGTTCAGCCATTGAATTTCTCTTTGATCTGGGCCGTCCGGTACAGGTTCAGCTGGCGGTGCTGATCGACCGTGGCCACCGCGAACTCCCGATTCGTCCCGATTATATTGGCAAAAATGTTCCGACTTCCAAGCTGGAATTGGTGGAGGTCCATGTGACGGAGATGGATGGGGAAGATGCTGTCAGCCTTTTTGAGAGGGAAGCCTGAGGGGAGGAGCGAGGCCTCTCCTTTTTTTTGCGGCGAAGACCTGGATGCGGCGCGGACGAGCGGAAAAGCGAAGTGCGGCACAGTGACTGACATAAAAATTTAGAAAGGGCGAGTTATGCAACTGAGAAGCAAGGACCTGCTGGGTATTAAGGAACTCAGCGCAGAGGAGATCACACTCATTCTGGACACGGCTAAGACCATGAAGCAGGTCATGGCCACACCTACCAAGAAGACGGCCCACCTCCAGGGTAAGTCCGTTGTCACACTGTTCTATGAGAACAGCACGCGCACGCGGATGTCCTTTGAGATGGCTGCGAAATATATGGGAGCCTCGTCGGGCAATATTTCGGTATCGGGCAGCTCTATACAGAAAGGTGAAAATCTACTGGACACGGCGACGACTATTGACATGATGGCCACGGACTTCATCATCATGCGCCACAATCAGAGCGGGGCCCCGCACTACCTGGCCAATCGTGTCAAGGCCTCAATTATCAACGCTGGCGACGGCATGCACGAACATCCCACCCAGAGCCTCCTGGACCTGTACACCATGCGTGACAAACTGGGCAGCTTGTCTGGACTAAAGGTTGCCATCATTGGCGACTGCATGCATAGCCGTGTCTTCCACAGCAATCTCTACGCCCTGCGCAAGCTGGGTTCGGAGGTCTGGTGTTCGGGCCCGGCCAGCCTCATGCCGAAGGCGATTGAGGAGACGGGTGCCCACTATTGCCGCCGCGTTGAGGAGGCCATCGAGGGGGCGGATGTTGTCATGGGTCTGCGCATTCAGCTGGAGCGTATGAAAAAAGGACTTTTCCCTTCCGTCAATGAGTACCGCAAGATTTACGGCCTGAGCCCGGAGCGCATCGCCCTGGCTAAGCCCGGTGCCCTGGTCATGCATCCAGGACCGGCCAATCACGGCGTGGAGATCGAGACTGCGGTCTACAACTGCGAGCAGTCGGTGATTTCGGAGCAGGTGACGAACGGTGTGGCTGTGCGCATGGCAGTCCTTTACTTGCTGAATCTGCGCCGCAACGCCCTATAAGCGCCAAAACCTGGAAGCCAAGCCTTGAAAAAAGGAGGAATAGACTGATGAATGCTCTACTGAAGAACTGCACACTAATCGAGCCCCGGGCGGTCGGAGCGCCCTTGAAGAAGCGCCGCAGCTGTGACCTGTACATCCGTGATGGTAATTTTTCCGAACCCTTCAGCGGCCCTTTTGACTATGAGTATGACCTGCGCGGCTGTGTGGTCTTCCCGGGTTTGATTGACGCCCACGTCCACCTGCGCGATCCCGGAGAAGAGCATAAGGAAGACATCGAGAGCGGCACCCGTGCAGCCGCAGCAGGAGGCTTCACCTCTGTGGCCTGCATGCCGAATACGGAGCCCTGCTGCGACAATGAGACAGTGGTACGTTACATCAAGGAGAAGGCCCAGCGCGTGGCCCACGTCAATGTCTGGCCTATCGGCGCAGCTACCAAGGGCCGTAAGGGCGAGACGCTGGCGGAGATGGGCCTGATGAAGGAGGCGGGCATTGTGGCCGTCTCCGATGATGGCTGCCTGGTCTCCTCGGCTTCCATGCTGATGAAGTGCATGCGCTATGCGGCGGATTTTGATCTGACGGTCCTGGATCACTGTGAGGATCCCTCCCTGGCCCAGGGCTATATGAATGAGGGCCTGGCTTCAGATGAGATGGGGGTAGCTGGCATTTCTACGGTCTGTGAGGATATGATTATCGCCCGTGACATCCTTATGGCTGAGTATCTCAATCTCCCCATTCACATCTGTCATGTGAGCAGCAAGAGCGGCTTGGAACTGATTCGTCAGGCCAAGGCCAGGGGGGTAAAAGTGACGGCTGAGAGCTGTCCTCATTACATGACCTTTACCGACGATGACTGCCGGAGTTACGACAGCCTCTTCCGGGTCAATCCCCCCCTGCGCCGCCCTGAAGATCGGGAGGCGGTGATTGAGGCCTTCCGTGATGGCACACTGGATATGATTGTGACGGACCACGCCCCGCATCACGAGGATGATAAGGACTGTGAATTTTGCCTGGCCAAGAACGGGATGACGGGCCTTGAAACGGCCTTTTCGCTCTCCTATATGAAGCTGGTCGAGGAGGGGGGGATGGAGCTGGAGGATTTGGCCCGTCTCTTCTGTGAGCGCCCCAACGCCCTGCTCAAGTTGGGACGTGGTAGTTTCGCACTGGGTAGCCCTGCGGACATTTCGGTTTTTGACCTGAATAAAAAGTGGATTGTCGACCGCTTTGCCATGCAGTCGAAGTCCCAGAACTCGCCCTACCACGGCATGGAGATGCACGGGCAGGCGGTACTGACCATCGTCGGTGGAAAGGTGGCCTGGAATGCCCTGCATTGAAGCCTTTAGCCGCCGCTTAGAGGCGCGCATACAGGCCCTGAAAAATCCTACGGTCATGGGGCTGGACCCCCTTCTGGAATATCTTCCTGAGGCCTTCGTGGCCAGTCTTGAGCCGGACTTGTCGGGTAAGGACCAGGACGGTCGGACGGAGGAACTGCTCTATGCCTTTAACTGCCGCTTGATGGATGCGGTAGCGGATATTATTCCTGCGGTGAAGCCCCAGTTGGCCTACTACGAGCGCTATGGTCTGGCTGGCCTGCGGGCCCTGTCCCGCAGCCTGCACTATGCCAAGAAAAAGGGCTTTCTGGTCATCCTCGATGGGAAGCGCAACGACATCGCTTCCACAGCCTCCTGCTACGCTCAGGCCTATCTGAGTGGGCTGGAGGAGGCGGACTTCGGTGCGGTGGATGCTCTGACGGTCAATGGCTACCTGGGCAGTGACGGAATCAGACCGTTTCTGGATTATTGTCAGGACCAGGGCAAGGCCATCTACATCCTCGTGCGCACCTCCAATCCCTCAGCAGGGGACCTGCAGGACCTGCAGCTTCAGGACGGGCGCCGCGTCTACGAGGCCATGGCCGACCTTGTGGAGGCCTGGTCCCAGGACTATCGCGCTGGGGAGGACTTCGGGCCTGCGGGAGCGGTGGTTGGGGCAACCTGGCCAGACCAGGCCAGGGCTCTGCGGGAGCGCATGCCGCACAGCCTGATTCTCGTCCCTGGTTATGGGGCGCAGGGGGCCACTGCCGAGGACTGTGCGGCCTCCTTCTTGCCGGGAGGACGTGGAGCCATCGTCAATGCCTCGCGCAGCCTGATCTGCTCCTATAAGAAGTATCCGGAGATTTCTGAGGAGCGTTTCTGGGAGGCCACACGGCAGGAGGCGCTCAAGATGCGCCAGGCCCTCCGCCAGGCCCTGGGGATGGGACAGTGAGTGGCGGTTTAGGAGAGGTCCGGGAGCTGGAGGCGCGGATCCTGGCCCTCTGGGAAGAGGTCCCCGCCTCCTGGCGCCTGCGTCTCGAGGCTCCGGAAATTGCCCGCCTGGCCCGCCCTGGACAGTTCGTAATGCTGGAGAGCCCCAGGCACTATTTGCGGCGGCCCCTCGGTATTGCAGCAGTAGGTCATGACTGGCTGGAGCTGGGTCTGGCGGTTAAAGGTCAGGGCACACGAGAGATCTGCAGTCTGGCCGAGGGCGAGCGTCTCAGCGTGACCGGGCCCCTGGGACAGCCCTTCCCGTTGGACGATTATGAGCAGTTCTTACTGGTCGGCGGTGGGACGGGCATCTACCCCCTGCACTTCCTCTTGGCGGAGCTCCAGAATTTGGGCCGTAAGGCCTGGACTGCCCTAGGTTTTCGTACCGCCGCAGCCATCTTGCTGGAGGAGGATTTCCGGGCCTGGAGCAGGGCTTGCTACATCTGTACGGATGATGGCAGCTACGGCCTTGCTGGCACGGCGATTCGGGGCCTGGAGGAGGCCTGGGCTGCGTGTCAGAAGGAACATGGGAAGCGCTCGCCAGCCGTACTCTGCTGCGGCCCCCTGCCCATGATGCGAGGGGTCAGCTCCTGGGCCCTGAAGCAGGGGCTGGACTGTTACTGCTCCATGGAGGAACGTATGGGCTGTGGCTATGGTATCTGCCGTGGCTGCGCCGTCCCCATGACTGAGGCTTACCCGCGCAGGGCGACGGAGGCCTACAGCCGCTGCTGCGTTGAGGGCCCGGTTTATCCGGCGCAGTGGATTGACTGGCGGCGGCTTTGAGCCTGGGTTCAAAGCGGCGTCAAGCAGGAACTGTTTAGGGAATTTCAGTCGACTTTTGTCAGAGGGGCAGGGGTCAGAATAGAGAAAGGGGAGCAGGAGCATGAAGCAGGTGGCAGGTCCTGTGGGAGAAGAGCTGAGACCGCGTCCGGAGCTGGCGGTGCGCGTGGGGGGGCTGGAACTCCCCAATCCCCTGATCGCGGCCTCGGGGACCTTCGGCTTCGGACAGGAGATGAGGGCTTTTTATGACCCGTCCTGTCTGGGGGCAGTTGTGAGCAAGGGCTTCACGCTCCAGCCTAAGGAGGGTAACCCGGCCCCACGTATAGCTGAGGCTCCAATGGGCCTGCTGAATTCTGTGGGCCTGCAAAATCCAGGTCTGGATGCGGTGCTGGAGGAGGAGCTTCCGCGGGCCAGGTCCCAGGGCCTGCGTCTCATCGCCAATGTGGCGGGGGCGGTGGCCGAGGACTATGTGGAGCTCTGTCGCCGCTTGGATCGGGAGGAGGGCTTTTTGGCCATCGAGCTGAATCTTTCTTGTCCCAATGTCCGGTCGGGCTGCTTGAGTTTTGGGCTGGACCCCGAGGCGGTCTGCGGTATTACGAAGGCCTGTAAGGCGGTGACGACCAAGCCTATCTGGGTGAAGTTGACGCCAAATGTCCAAGATATACGGCTTACGGCACGTGCGGCCCAGGAGGGTGGCGCCGACGCGGTCAGCCTGGTGAACACCTTCCTGGGGCTGGCCGTCGACCTGGGGCGCAGGCGCCCTGTGCTGCGCAATAACTACGGGGGCTACTCGGGACCTGGTATCAAGCCCATCGCCCTGCGCATGGTCCATGAGGTGGCCATGTGCCTGGAGATACCCGTAATCGGCCTGGGGGGCATTGAGACCGCCGACGACGTTCTGGAATTCATTGTAGCTGGGGCCAGTGCCGTACAGGTGGGGAGCGCCAATCTGCGGCGGCCGAGGGCCATGCTGGAGATATTGGAGGACCTGCCTCGGCGCATGCAGCACTGGGGTATCGACAGCCTGTCAGAACTGCGGGGGAGCCTGGAAGTCTGGCCCTAGGACTAGAGGAGGAAAATATGGATTTCGTTGAAGCAATCTTTCGTACGGCGGCCTTCCGCGTGAGCCCTGCGGACCAGCCTTTCTGGTACACCTCAGGACTCTTTGGGCCCTATTACATCAACAGTCACTTCGTCTATGGTTCGGAGCAGGAGGCCAAGGCCTTCCTGGCGGCGATTGAGGAGGCTGCGGAGGGGGAGCGCAGAGACTTTACGGCGAAGCTCTTACCGCTGGTCACCGCACAGCTGGAGCACTCAGCCATCTATCGGGATATCATCGACCACATGGCGGACTATGTTCAGGAGCAGCTTCCTGAGCTCGATCTGATCTCAGGCGGAGAGCGCCGGGACTTTTTCTTCTCCCTGCCCCTGGCCTGGAAGTTGGGTCTCCCACACCTGAGTATCTTTAAGGACGGCAGCTGCTATTACAATGAGCGGCTAGCGGAGCGGGCCCAGACGGAAGGGGAGCTGGGGCTGGCGGGACGCTCTTGCCTGCACGTCGCTGATCTGATTACGGAGGCCTCCAGCTACTTCCGCAACTGGCTGCCCTGCCTGGAGCGGTTGGGCCTGCGCGCCGTGGCTAGCCTGGCCCTGGTGGATCGCTGTCAGGGGGGTGTGGAGAAGTTGGAGGCGGCAGGCCTCCAGACACACTGCCTCTTGCAGATTCGTCCTGAGCTTTTCTCCCAGGCTCGAGTTAAGGGGCTGATTGACCAGGCCCAGGAGGCCCAGCTACAGCGCTACTACGAGGATCCCCGGGCCTACGTGCGCCAGTTCCTGGCCGAGCAACCCCAGTTCCTGGACCGTGAGGCCCGCCGTGATGCGAAGACACGGGAGCGGGTGGAGCGTCTGCGGAGCCTGGAGCTTTAGGACTTATTTAGGCGCTGCTGCGTTTAAAGCGCGTTCAAAGTCTTCAATCATCTGGGTGGATATCTGGCTGAGGTTGTGTGTCTGGCGTTCCTCAGCGTCCAGCCAGCTGGCAGAGTGGGAGGGCGGCGCTGCGGATCCTCTGGGGTCCTGTGCGGAGCTCCTCCCTATTTTTATGTTTATGTGTTTCCCAGATTCATGTTCCAGACTGTAGGGGAGGGCTGAGTCGGCCAGGAGGAGGGTGGAATCGGAATTGAGGTCCAGTCGGTAGCTCAGCAGCTCGAGTCTCCAGAGGAGGTGGCTGAAGCGCTTCTGCCTGGGCGGGAGGCTGGGTCCAGGACCCCAGCCCCAGCCTGCGGCGGAGAAGCTGGTCTCAAGTTCCTCACGATAGCGCAGGATTTCCTGCTCGGCCAGAGCAGGGTCCAACGAAAGGGGGAGGAGGGGACACTGCCACTGGCCGGCCAGCAGCCCCTGGGGGGGCCGAGGCTCCATATAGATGCTCCCTGTTCGACGATCCTCGATGATTAGCGCCAGATAGCGCTGCTCACGTAGCCTTACACTGCGCTTAGGCAGGGGCAGACGCAGGCGCTCTGCATCCTCAAGTTTGGCGCTGCCACAGGCCGAGGCGAGGGGGCAGTTACCACAGTCCGCCCGGCGAGCCTGGCAGTGGCTGGCGCCCAGCTCGATCAGCGCTTCGGAAACGAGGGCGGGAGCCAGGTCCTGGTTTCGGAGCTCTTCCAGACGGATTCGCCAGAAGTCCTCGGCCCTCCGCCGATCCGCCTGTTCGGCCTGTCTCCAGGCCTGGAGATAAAAGCGGGCGAGGACCCGGAGGACATTGGCATCAACAGCTGGGCAGACCTGGTTATAGGCGAAGGAAAGAATGGCCCCGACACTGTAGGAACCCAGCCCCGGCAGTTTTCGCAGTTCAGCTTCTGTGGCTGGGACCTGGCCTCCATACTGTTCGCACAGGATTCTTGCGGCTCGCTGCAGATTGCGGGCGCGGCTGTAGTAGCCCAGTCCGCTCCAGAGTTTCAGTACGGCTTCCTCCGGGGCGCGGGCCAGGCTGGCCACATCCGGAAAGGCTTCCAAAAAGCGTTCAAAGTACGGCACGACAGTCTGGGCCTGGGTCTGCTGGAGCATGATCTCCGAGATCCAGACGCGGTAGGGGTCACGTCGGATCTCTGGGCTTCGGGGGTCCGCAGCGGTCTGTCCGGAATAAGCTTGGCGCCAGGGGAAGTTCCTGGCACTCTGGCAAAAGTCCGCAACGAGCTGCTTGAAGGCGCGTATTTCGCGGGGGGAACACAGGGTCTCACACATGCTTCCCATCTTAGCAAATTGACCTGTTTCTCGTCCTGTCTCCGTGCTATATTAGAGCGGTATTAAAAATCCAGGAAGGGGCGTGCGGCACATATGCAGGGGACCCATAAGCTGATTCTGGCTTCAGCCTCAGCGCGGAGGCGTCAGCTCCTGCCCTATCTCTGTCCGGCCTTCGGGATTCTGGTGGCGGACTGTGACGAGCGAGGGATTGAGGCGGACTGGCGCTCCACACAGATGGGCCTGGAGCTGAGAAGTCCGGAGGAGCAGCTGCTGAGCTATGAGGGACTGGGTCTGATTCTGGCCAGAACTAAGGCCCTGGCCAGTGCTCGCCGGGCCCAGCAGGAGGGTCTGGACTTTGACTATATACTGGCCTCGGACACCATGGTGCTGGCGGAGGGCAGGAGCCTGGCCAAGCCTCGCAATCGGACAGAGGCCCTGTCAATGCTGAATACCTTGCAGGGGCGCGAGCACTGTGTCTTGACATCCGTCTACCTGCTTTCCAGTACTGGGGAAGCCTGGGGCAATACCGAGCGGGCCCTTGTGTATTTCGCAGCGCGGGGGCCAGAAGCCCTGGCCGCCTATGTCGACAGGGTTCAGCCCTACGACAAGGCCGGGGCCTATAGCATCAGCGATCCGGAGGCGGACTTCGTCTCCGCCCTGGACGGCCATATCTCGACGGTGATGGGCCTCGGTTTGGACCAGACCTGGAAACTGCTTGACGCCCAGGGGCTGGCCTCTCATCGCCGCCAGGAACGTCGCTGGACGCGGGCCGATGGCAGCCAGTTCAGGTCCTGCCTTGAGGGTGGTCAGCTGCGGACGGAACTTTTCATTGGCGACTAGTGGGGCCTCCCTGAGTGGGTCAAATATAAGAAAGGACGATGTGATGGATACGAAACTTATGTTGGGGCGGGGCCAGGAGGGGAGCCTGGGCCTGGACTGGTCCAAATTAAACCGCCACGGCTTCATCTGCGGAGCCAGTGGGACGGGCAAAACAAGCAGCCTGCGCCTTCTGGCTGAGGGCCTCTCCGCCCAGGGGATTCCTGTTTTCCTCTCGGATGTAAAGGGGGACATCTCGGGTCTGGCCGCTCCTGGCGTGGAGTCGGAGTCGGTCCGGGCCCAGCTCCAGCGCTGTGGAAGGGGGCCCGAAGAGCAGAATTATCGCGGCTATCCCTGCCGCTTCTGGGATATCTACGGAGAGCAGGGCATCGCGCTGCGCACCAGCGTCTCGGAGTTCGGTCCAGTCCTCCTCGCCGCTGTCCTGGAGCTCAACGAGGTCCAGTCCAGTATCCTGGACATCGCCTTTCGCCTCGCTGACGAGCGGAAACTGCTGATTGTTGACCTTAAGGACCTGGCCGCCATTTTGCGCCTGATGACCGAGGAGCGCCAGGCCCTGGAGCGCGTATATGGCCACCTCAGTTCTGCCAGTATAGCCGCAGTGCTGCGCGCTGTGCTGCGCCTGGAAGCCGCGGGTGGGGAAACGTTTTTTGGCGAGCCTGCCTTTGCAATAGAGGACCTCTTCAATCAGGCTCCAGACGGCCGTGGCCTCATCCACATTCTGGAGGCCCGGAGGCTCATGGCTCAGCCGCGAATCTACATGGCCTTTATGCTCTGGTTTCTCTCGGAGCTCTTTGAGACCCTGCCGGAATGCGGGGACCAGCCCAGACCCAAGCTGGTCTTTTTCCTGGATGAAGCCCACCTCCTCTTTTCCCAGCTCTCCGGGGAATTGCTGAGCCGTCTTGGCCAGATCGTGCGCCTCGTTCGCTCCAAGGGCCTGGGCCTTTTCTTCGTGACCCAGCACCCGGCGGACATCGCCCCTGAGATACTGGCCCAGCTGGGGAATAAGATTCAGCACGGACTTTTGGCCTATACCCCGGCTGAGCAACGGAGGCTTCAGGCGGTGGCCCAGGGCCTGCGTCCGAATCCGAACTTTGACACCCTGGAAGCCCTGGCCAGTCTGGGGCGGGGGGAGGCTCTGGTCTCTGTCCTGCAGGAGGATGGTAGTCCAGGCCTCTGTCAGCGCCTGTGGATTTATCCGCCGGAGTCCTCCTTCAGTCCCCTGGATGCCGCTGAGCAGCAGCGCCTTATCCAGTCCGATCCCCGCTATCCCTACTATGCCCAGCGCATTGACTCCAAGTCCGCCTACGAATGCCTGCTCGAAGAGTCTGAGCTGCGGGCCGAGGAGGAACGCCGCCAGGCCGAGGAACGGGAGCAGGCCGCCCTGGAGCAGAAAGAGCTGAAGGCCCAGGCCAGAGAAGAGGAGCGCCTGCGCAGGGATGAAGAGCGGCGGAGAGAGCGGGAGGAGCGCGCTGCCGCCCGCCGCCGTTCCAGCGCCCAGGATCTGACCAGCCGCGTGGCCCGGTCGGCGGTGAATGCCTTTGTTTCACAGTTGGGCAGGAGCATTGCGCGCGGAATTTTTGGCTCCTTCAAACGCTGAGTACTGGAGGGAGCATGGACGAGCTGGGACTTAGGGACTCCGCTGCCCAAGGTGGGGAGAAAAGGGGAGGAGCCTGTCAGCAATGCCCTCGGCGCTGCGGCCGCCGGGGGGCCCTGGCCCGGGGCTACTGCGGGGTTGGGGAGGAGCTGGAAATCGGGGGTATCTACATCCACCCCTGGGAGGAGCCGCCCATATCAGGACAAAAGGGTTCAGGGGCCATCTTTTTTGCAGGCTGCAATCTCCGCTGCATCTTTTGTCAGAATCAGGAAATTTCGAGGCCGGAGCCGGGGTGCTATCCCCGGTTGAGCCCGGAAGGCCTCCTGGATAAGATGCTGGAATTGGCGGCCTGTGGGGTCCACAACATCCAGTTTGTCACAGCCAGCCACTACATCCAGCAACTGGAACCTGTACTCCGAACATTCAAAGCCCGCTGCCCCCAGCTGCCGCTGGCCTGGAACAGCTCAGGCTATGAGTCGGTGGAGAGCCTGGCCCGTCTGGAGGGGCTGATCGACATCTATCTCTGTGATTTTAAGTACTATGACAATCGCTATGCCCGGCGCTATTCGGGAGTGGCGGACTACCGGGAGCGACTCTTGGAGGCCCTGGCCGAGATGCGGCGCCAGTGCCCAGAACCAGAATTCACGCAAGACGGAGTCCTAAAGCGGGGCCTCATCCTCCGTCATTTACAGCTTCCAGGCCTCTATTTTGATAGCAGAAAAATCCTTCATTATCTGGGGGCCGTCTATGGGGAGTCCATCATCCTCAGCCTGATGGGCCAGTACACACCGCTCTACGGAGCGAAGACCTGTCCCGAGATCGACCGTAAGCTCCGGCCCCGTGAGTACGAGAAATTGCTGGAACTGGCTTCTGGCCTGCCCTTTGCCGAGGTCTACGCCCAGGAGCTGGACGCCGCTGAGCCTTTTTACGTCCCACCCTTTGAACCTGAGCGGGCGCTGGAGATCCTCCGCCTCCCGCTGGATTCAAGCCTGGGACAAGAAGAAGCCTAAGCATCGCCCCAGTCCTTGGACGGCGGAAAGCTCGTCTGAGAGCTGGGGCGTTGTAGGTTTTGTCTATCTTGTGAGCATAGGGCTTCAGTCAGTTGCAGTCCGTCTGCGTTTCTTGAGCTGGGGGATGTGCTGATCCGCCTGACCCCGGGCCAGGTCAGAGACGACGCGCGAGGCCATCAGCAGACCTGCGCTTCCTGGAACGAAGGCCAAGCTGGCTGGCGGACAATTCTTGTGGAGGCCAGGAATTCTGGCCCCGGTTTCCAGCCTCTGTTTTTCTGACTCTGCCGTAGCTGGCCCGTCCTGGGGCCAGAACTGCTCGGAATAGGGGAGGGGAGGCTCTGTTGAATAGACGACCTGGGCGCGGCTGATGCCCAGACGGCGGGCCTCCCTTCTCAGGAGGCGGGCCAGTGGACAGACCTCCGTTTTTTCGAGGGGGCCTATACGGAGCTGGGCTGGGTCGAACTTATTACCTGTGCCCATGCACGCCAGATAGGGGAGGCCAGACTGGGCGGCCCAGAGTAAAAGGCGCTTCTTGGCGGGGACATAGTCGATGGCGTCGACGAGGTAATCAACTGCTCCGAGTTCGGGCAAGTCCGCCTCGCTTTTAAAAAAAACAGGCCTGCAGTCCAGGCTGAGTTCAGGGTTGATTTCCAGAAGGCGCCGCGCCACAACCTCCGTTTTCATCTGGCCCAGCGTGCTGTGGAGGGCGGGGAGTTGGCGGTTGAGGTTGGAAGGGGAAATACGGTCAGCATCCACCAGGATGAGTCGACCGACACCAACCCGGGCCAGGGCCTCGGCCACGTAGGACCCCACTCCGCCGAGACCGAGGAGGAGGACAGAAGACTGGGCCAGGCGCTCCATGGCTTCTGGGCCAAGGAGGCGGCTGCTGCGGTCCAGGGCCTCAGGGTGTCGCTTCATGCTTGCCACCAGCTGCCGCGCTCATCTGTAGTCCATCCTCCTCACGTAGCCAGGCGGCCGGAGGGCCGTAGCTTGGGAAGAGCAGGAGACACTCGCGCTCAGCCCGGGGCCCCATGGAGTAGAGACCGCGGTTTTCACGATTTAAGCAGGCCCAGTCCACCACATAGTTGTAGCGCTCCGGATGCTTGTGCTCAGGGCGTATCATCCGATTGCAGAGTGGGGGATTTTCATAATAGGGATCGAAGACGAGGACTCGCCCGTCCTCTGCAAGCCCCGTCAGCAGGACGTAGTGCGGGACCGTGTGGTAGAGGCGGAGCACGGCGGCGGCCCCCAATTCCAGAGCCCGGACCACGGGACTCTCCGGACTGAAGTCAATCTCGTCCACAGCCAGGGTCTGGCAGTAGAGCTGGCGGCGCTTGACCTGGGCGTAGCGATTGAGCACCTGGCTCAGGAGGGACATGGCGAGACGGGAGGTGCCGTGCTTCCCGTATTCGCCGCGGCCGTTCAGGCCGTCCAGAGTGTAGAGGTGGACATAGCGTAGAATCTCAGGATCGATGTGCTTACGCGGCATCACATAGGCGAGCCCGTTGAGGAGACTGGTCGGTCCGCAATCGTATTCACTGATCTGATAATTCAAACGCCTGCTCAATTCACACACCTCTTTCTCGCCCCCCGCCTGCAGTTCAGGGGCTAAACAGCCACAGCATTTTTGATTTTCACTCAAGTATAGGATTTTATTATTACAGGGGGGGAAAGACAAGGCCTGCACAGAGCTGGGAGCAGCGTTAAATCAACGAGTTCACGGGTCGCTGCGAAGAACTTGGCATGATGCCTGGTCTCGCTCCACCCAGCGCTGCTTGTATGCCTGCCTTAGTCATGCAAAATCACTGGCCTTTGGTCAGAGAAAAAGCGGAAGGGGTCGATCTGCCAGCACCCTCCCCCAGAATATTAACATCCTGCCCGAGCACGAGAGCGGTCAGACAGAGTGGTCAGACATTGATCGGATCATAAGAATAGTCTATGCTAACCGTAGCGAAAAAGACCATGCTTCAGAGGAAGCCTCTAATGGGGCGAAAAGTGCCATGCTGCGGAGGGAAGACCATGAAAATCATAGATAAAAGTAAATCCGTATATCTTTTGACACAGGAACAGCCCGAATTAATCGCGCTTTTATATGACTTGGGCTTCACGGAGATCAAAAATCCAATCGTTCGAAAAACAGTGGGCAAATATATGACTTTGGAGCGGGGCGCCAAAATGAAAAACATTCCTTGGGATACTGTTGTCAAAGGCCTCCACAAAGCTGGCTACGAAATCGGGATGACTCGGGCTTCGATTAGCGATGAAAAGGTCGAAGAACTCCGAGATCTCTTGCAGCGTCTGCATGCAGGTGAAGATTTGGCGCTGCTGCGTGAGCGCTTTAGAGAACAGTTTCACAATGTGGATGTCGAGGAAATCATGGCGGCCGAAAAAGCACTGATGGAGGGTGGTGTACCAGCCAAAGAAATACAGAAACTCTGCGATCTGCATTCCGCCTTGTTCCAAAATCAGAGAGCCTATAGCCCCTCGCTTACGCTGCCTGAGCTCGATGAAGCGCATCCGCTTAAGCATTTCGAGACGGAGCTCTCTGCCATCGAAGCGCTTTTAGAAAAAACAAATACCTTGCTCGGAAGTACTGCTACTGACGAAGAGAGCCTCCAGTCCCTCTCTGCTGAGTTGGCGCAAATTCCCATTCACTATGCGAAAAAGGGAGACCTGCTCTATCCGCTCCTCCATGTGAAATACGGCATTATTGGGCCGGCAAAGGTCATGTGGGCCAAGGATGTTGAACTGCGTCAGGAATTGCATCGAGCGCTGTCTCGCCTCAAAAAAGGGGAGCGCTCCGCTTTGACCGAGGAACTCTTAAGCAAGCTGCGCGAAATGTGTCAAAAGGAAAGGGCCTTTCTGCTTCCTCTTTGTGCCAAGCAATTATCGGACGAAGACTGGGCTCAGATCGATGAAGATATCAGGGCCTATGAGCCATGTCTGGGCGTAAGACAAAAAGCGTGGCATCCCCAAGCTGTCCCTGAAGCGGAGATGAAAAGTTTTGCTGCTGAAAATGAGCGCATCGATTTAGGGAGTGGCTCTTTGACCAGGGAGGAATTGATTGCGATACTCAATGCGATTCCACAGGAGCTTACCTTTGTCGATGCGAAGGATACGAATCGCTACTTCAACGAGGGCCCTGGCCTTAAGCATTTTAAGAGACCGAGGCAGGCGCTGGGGAGGGACGTATACAGTTGTCATCCGCCCCAGGCCGAAGCTGCAGTGCGCAAAATGATCACTGCTTTTAAGTCGGGCGAACGTGATGTGTTCGTGCGTGAAGTGAAGAAAGGATCTATTCATCTCGTTGTTGAATATCGGGCAGTGCGAAATGCGGAGGGTGAGTATTTAGGGGTCTTAGAATTGCTGCGAGAAGAACAGGCTGATTGAGCCCCCTGCTGTACCAGGTCTTGAATCCTACCATCTTTGCGCTTACAGCGTTCTTGTTGCGGTATTAGACCTGCGCTATAATGAAGGTGCCTAAGATGTTGTCCTCTGCCATTTGTACCTGCATGACATAAAAGGGAGTTCGGGTCAAGTGGGATAATACCAGGCCTTAGGTGGAAGGTAGAAGATCACTGCAGAACACCCACCTGGCGAAGACGCGAGGTGTCAATTTGGGGAGGGTGACGTTTTAGGTTTTATTTTTGTAGGAGACGACCTTCTTATGAGGGTCGTTTTTGTGCTTATAGAGCAGACAGAGAGGAGGCGGCCGCCCCTGGCCGCGGAGGACTATGATGACAGAGACGCTGAGACCGGTGCAGATTTTTAATACCATGAGCCGGCAGAAGGAGGAGTTGCGCCCTCTGGAGCCGGGAAAAGTCAAGATGTATGCCTGTGGCCCCACAGTCTACAATCTCTTTCACCTCGGCAACGCGCGGATGCTGGTGACCTTTGACCTCTTCCGCTGCTTTCTGGAGTACCTGGGCTACGAGGTGACCTTTGTTCAGAATTTTACGGATATCGATGACAAGGTGATCCGCCAGGCCAACCTGGAGGGCATCAGCTATAAGGAGCTGGCCGAGCGCTACATACAGGAATATTTCTATGATGCGGACCGCCTGGGCGTGCGGCGGGCAACGGTACAGCCCCGGGCCACGGAGAGCATGGAGGAGATCATTCAGCTGGTCCAGACCCTGGTTGACAAGGGTTACTGCTATGTCAATAGTGACGGCGTCTATTTTGAAACACGGAAGTTTGATGACTATGGGAAGCTCTCGAAGCAGGACCTGAGTTCCCTGGTGGAGGACGCTGCGGAGCGCGTAGGCAAGAATGAGGACAAGCGCCACCCTGAGGACTTTGCGGTGTGGAAGTTCGCCAAACCCGGGGAGCCGGCCTGGGAGAGCCCCTGGGGGGCGGGGCGGCCCGGTTGGCACATCGAATGCTCGGCGATGAACCACAAGTTTCTGGGGGACACGATCGACATCCACTGCGGAGGCAGCGACCTGATTTTCCCCCACCATGAGAATGAGATCGCCCAGAGCGAGGCGGCCCACGGCTGTACGTTCGCCCGTTATTGGATGCACAACGGCTTTATTACTGTGGACAAGATGAAAATGTCGAAGTCCAAGGGCAATTTCTTCACCGTGCGCGACCTGGCTCAGCATTTTTCCTATGACAGCATCCGCTTCTTCATGTTGCAGGGCCAGTACCGCAACCCGATCAACTTCAGTCCGGAACTTCTGGAGGCGGCGGGACGGGCCTACCAGCGTATTAAGAACTGCCTGCAGCGCCTGCGGGCGGCCCTTGAGGCGGGGACAGATTCGGCGTCTTCCGCCCCCCAGGCTGAGACGGAGGCCCTGGGCAACATTCTGGAAGTCTTCCATGAACGCTTTGTAACAGCGATGTGCGACGACATGAATACGCCAGATGCCCTGGCGGCCATCTATGATCTGGTGGCCGAGGCCAATCGCTATATGGACGCTGGAGGGCAGGATTCCGTTCTGCTGGGACGGGTGCAGACGGAGCTCCTGGAAAAATTAGGGGTCCTGGGCTTCCAGCCTAAATTTGAGGATGCGCTGCCCGCAGAGATCCTGGCCCTTCTGGATGAGCGCCTGGCCGCAAAGAAGGCCAGGGACTACGCCCGGGCTGATGCCATCCGTCAACAGGTTCTGGAGGCTGGGTACAAGATTGAAGACGGCCCCCAGGGCTCCCGCGCCCTGCCTCTATGACGGAGAAAGCCTGGAATTGGCGGGAGGAGGAGTCGAACCGCCTGGCCTATCTCGGTGACGCTGTCTATGAACTGGCCCTGCGCAGGCATCTCCTGGAGCGCAGTAAGGCCCGGGGGGACCAGCTCCAGCGCCAGGCCACCTATTATGTTTCGGCGCCAGCCCAGGCCGAGCTCCTCCACCGTCTGCAGACTGAGGGCTTTTTTACGGAGGAGGAATGGCAGTTTTTGAAGTATGTGCGCAATCGGCGTCCGGGGACGGTAGCACGGCACTGCCGCCCTGCGGACTACCGTTGGGCCACGGCCCTGGAAGCCTATTGTGGCCGTCTCTACATGGAGGGGAACAGCGGGCGGCTGGAGACATTTTTTGCAGCCCTCTTCCGTTTGGGGGAGGAGGAGCGCCAGCGGAGGCTGGCAGAGACGGAGGCGAGGCGAGATGGCAGCAGCTAAGAGGGGAAGGCAGCGGAGTCGGGACTTCCAGACAGAGGCACATGGCCGCATGAGGCCGCAGCGGGGCCGGCGCTCCACTGCCGTTCGGGTCCCCGGCGGAGGTCAACAGGGCGAGCGGAGGGGGCAGTTTGCCAGGCCGCAGGCTTCGAGGGAGCGGCGGCAAGATTTCGCACATAGACAGGCTCCGCCGCTGGAGTCTGAGGTCCTGCGCGAGGATCGCCTTGAGGGCCGCAACCCGGTGCGTGAGGCTCTGAGGGCCGGGCGGCAGGTGGACAAGGTCTGGCTGCTCAAGCCCCGCGACGGTCGTATGGATCCCGCCCTGCGCCAGCTGGCCAGGGAGGCCCATGAGGCGGGCGCTGTGATCATGGAGGTGGAGCGCCAGGTCCTGGATCGCCTCAGTCAGACCCATAACCACCAGGGGGTCATCGCCCAGGTGGCAGCCCACGAATATGTGGAGCTGGAGCCTCTGCTGGACAAGCTGGAGGACTGTGGCGAAGCCCCATTTTTGCTGCTGCTGGATGAGATACAGGACCCCCATAATCTGGGTTCCATTCTCCGCATTGCAGAGGCGGCGGGCTGCCATGCAGTTGTCTTACCCAAGCGGCGGGCCCTTGGTCTGGATGCCGTTGTGGCCCGGGTTTCGGCGGGGGCCATCGAATATGTGCCCTGCTGTCGGGTGGCCAACCTCAAGCAGTGTATACGCGACTTGCAGGAACGGGGCATCATGGTCTGGGGAACCTCCCTCGAAGGGGCCCAGATCCACAGCGCGGTCGACCTGCAGGGCCCCCTGGCCCTGGTGATTGGCAACGAGGGCGAGGGGATCAGACCCTCCGTAGCCAAGGCCTGCGACGGCCTGCTCAAGATTCCGATGCGCGGCCGCCTGAACTCGCTGAATGCGGCTGTGGCTACGGGGATTGTAGTCTTCGAGGCGCAGCGCCAGCGCCTGTGTCAGAAGCGCTGATTTAAAGGAGGAAGGCATCCGTGGTGGCTCAGCGTAAGAAGCTGATTCGACAGCTGACGACATCGCTGCTCTTGGCGATTCTGGCCTTCGCCCTTGGCGTCGGGGTCTTCTACGGCCTGGAGCGTTTCTTTCGCCAGCGGGGAGAGGGACTGCCCGCCTTCATGACACGCGCTGTCGATGAGAACGGTCTGGGACATCTGCAGGAGAGTCAGCTCGTGCGCCTGATCTGTACGGCGGTCAACGAGGCGGAGCAGCCCGAGGAGGTCTACCGGGCCATCCCCCGGGATCAGCGGGGAGGCCTCAGCTACGAGGACTTCATCCAGTACATTGCTATTCTGCGGGATGAGTTTAAGACGGAGACCCTGTCGTGCGTACCTCTGAGTACCCAGCGCAAGGCCGAAGTCTGGAAGGAGATACAGGCGGCCCTGCCGACGGAGGCTGAGCGCTTTGACAGCGCCCAATTTTACGTGCTCAGCGCGACGCTCAACGACCAGACTCAAGGACAGGCCCTGCTGCCGCTGAGCTGGGAGGAGGGCCGCCCCTGCCTGATGGCGGACTGGATAAAACGCCAGCTGCAACTTTACTATTATGCCCAGTTTTATTTTGAACGCTGTGCCCGGGAGGATGTGGAGACCCTGGCGACGATGATGGACTCGGCCCTGCCAGGCCAGAACGACCTGGTGCGGGAGAAGGCCCAGCGGACAATCGACTTTTATCGGGATTCTATTCAGGGCCAAATAGGCGACTACCAGCTGGAGACCTGGAATATGGCGAATATTCGCTATCGCCAGCGCCTGGGCGCCCAGACGACCAGCAGCTACTACCGCTACCGCTATATGGACCTCTACCTGAGCCAGGACGGGCGCTACATTCTCCGAGATGCCATTCCGCAGAAGCTTGCGGACAAGGACTTTAGTCTGCAGTCGGAGCAGGGAGGGCTGCGGCCTGGCCAGACGCTGAGCCAGGATAAGCTGCGTGGATTCTTTGGCGAACTCCTGATGATGAAATTAGAAAAAGCGGATCTGCCAGCCTCGCGCAATTCCATGTTGGCCCTCTACAACGGCGTCCATGTGCGCCTGAGCTCACTCAAGAACTACAGCGAGGAGAAACGGACTTTTTCCGGTGTCGTACAGAGCTTCTTCCTGATGGGCCAGGACTCGGGCCGCCTGCAGTCGGGCGTCTATGTCGGCATGCCCGTCTCGGAGCTCCTGGCCCTCTATCCTTTTGTGGATGTGCAGGACTACCAGGTTGTTGACGATTCCGGCCGTTTCTTGGACTTTGTGGTCCAGGACGGGCGTGTGGCCGCGGTCCGCGTGGGGCGGGGACGCGTCAATCCAGCCAGGCGAACGCTGCTGCGTATCGACCTTCAAAACAGCAGCGAGGTTCTTCCGGAGGACCTGCCCCAGCAGCCTCTGGCCACTAAGAAGCCGGCATCTCCCAGTCCGACAGCGAGCAGGAAAAATGAGCGACAGGCGAGTGCTCAGACCGCGTCCCGAGCTTCTGGGACAGCGGCTCCGGGGACAGGGCAGAGCGGAGCTGGACAGACGGGCGGAAGGGGAGAGCCGGTGCAGGAGACGGAGGTAGGCAAGAAGAATGGCTAGACAGAGACAGGGCGTGGGGGCCGCGGCCCGACTGAAAAAAATGGCCAATGTTGGTGGAAGTCGCAAGGCGGCGGGGGCTGAGCAGATGGGGGGGGCCATCGCCTTTACGATGGTCGCCCTGCTGCTGACGAAGCTGGTGGGCTTTGTCCGCGACATCCTGATCAATAGCCGCCTGGGCTATGGCCCTGTGACCGACGGCTTCTATGTGGGCCTGAATATTCCTGATCTCTGCTATGAATTACTGGTCGGTGGGGCCCTGGCGGCGGCGGTGACACCGAGCCTGGCGGCGGCCATTGAGCGCAACAGGGAGGAGCGGATCTGGCCCGCGCTGAACACCTTTTTTAGCCTCCTGCTCCTGCTGACAGCCCTTCTGGTGGGCCTTGGCGAGGGCCTGACGGAGGGCCTGGTGGCTTGGATGAACCCGGACAAGACTGCGGAGGTGCTGGGCATTGCCGTACAGGTTTCCAGGGTCATGCTCATTCAGACTATTTTTTTCCTGGGCATCTCTGTCATTGGCGCTGTGCTCAATGCGAATAAAATCTTTGGTCTGATGAACTACGGTAACCTGATCTATAGCCTGATCGGGGTGCTCTTCCTCTTTATCTGGGGCGAGAACAGCCTGCGGGGGGCCCACATGGCCGCCCTGGGCCTGCTGGTCGGGGCCCTGGTCTTCTTTTTCTTCCTCTTCCACTTCGCCCGGCCTTACATGGGACAGATGCGTTTTTGCCTGGATCTGAAAAATCCCCTCTTCCACTACCTGCTCTGGCTGGTGCTGCCGGCCCTGCTCTCGCGGACCTTTGCCCAGGTCAACGTCCTGGTGCAGAACTACTTTACGAATCAGTTTACGGGGGCGGTGACCTCCCTGCGCCAGGCGCGCACGATTTTTACCGTCCCTTATGGCGTGGTGAGCATTGGTATCGGGACGGTGATTCTGCCCAATCTGAGTGGCTTCTTCGCGCGGCGAGCGGAGGCTGAGGCCCGAGTCTTCCTCTCCAGAACCATGCGTCTGGCCCTCTTCCTCGTCTTCCCGATCATGGCCATCCTGATCGCCTTTTCGTTTGAGAGTATTCAGACGGTCTTCCAGTGGTCCGGGGCTTACACGGACGAGCAGGTGGGGCAGACGGCCCTCTCCCTAGTTATCTACTCGGTGGCCATCCCCATCTGCTCTTTGAGCTACTTCTTTCAGCAGGCCTTCTTCGCGATGCGCAAGAGCTGGATTGCCCTGGTGACGAGCCTCTGCAGCCTTGTCATCAACGCTATTTTCTGCTACATCTTTGTCCGCCTTTTCGGCTGGGGCCTCTGGTCCATACCCTTTGCGACCCTGCTCTACTACTGTTCGGAGCTGCTGCTCTGTCTCTACCTGACCAGGCGTCTGCGTCCCGCCCTGATGCCCCGCCGCATGCTGGGCTTCCTCGGCCGCGGGCTTCTGATCGCCTTCAATGCCGCGGGCATCAGTTACTACGTCTGCCGCCTCCTGCCCAGTGCTGGGGGCAAACTGGGGCAGCTCCTGGAATACGGCATCAAGGCAGGGCTGGTCTTCCTGCTCTATTTCCTCTTTGCGGCCCTTCTGAAAATGCCGGAGATTCAAAAGGCCAAGGCTTTTATTGGCAGATTTACAGGCCGCTGAAAATCTGAGAAAGGATGGTCCATGGCACATTATGTGGTGGGTGACATCCACGGCCAGGCGGAACTCTTCCGTCGGGGCCTGGAGAGCCTGAATTTTCGGGAGGGGAGAGACGAGCTCTACTTACTGGGCGACATCGTGGCCTGTGGGCAGAGCGTCTGGCCCGTTTTTCGCCGGCTCAAGGAGGCAGCTCAGAGCTACCACTTTGTCATGGGCAATCACGAGAGCAACCTGCTTATTAACTTCCTGCCCCATGCCAGCAGACTCCGGGGCCAGGCCAGGCTCCTGGAACCGCTGCTCGCCCTGCACCGCCTGCTCCTGGATAAGCCCTGCCTCCCCTTTCTGGCCGACCTGGCACCCCAGGCCTACGCCCAGGATGGACAGAGAGCAGGTTTCGGCAGCCAGCGCTCGCCCCGCATTCTGACTGCTGTGGAGGGGGAGGAACTGCGGCTGGCCGTGGCCGACTTGCGGCGGGCTCTGGCCGGGGATGAACAGCTGGGCCTTGCGGCTTACCGAGTCCTGTCCTGCGGACTCTTCGGCTTCCGCCAGCAAAACAGTTACCAGACGCTCCTGCCCGAGCTTCTGGCCCTGCCCGAGGCGGACTACGACTGGTTCTGCGCTTTTCTGGCCAGCCAGCCCTATCTGCGCTATGAGGAGCTCCTGGGCCAGGTCCAGCTCTTTATACACTACCCCCTGCGCCGCCAGGTCCACGGGCCGGAAGTGGAGCGGGGGAACTGGTTTGCCCGTGAGTCCTGGCCCGTGCTGCGCCATCCGGACCGGGCGGATCTGGATGCGGTCTACTATGGCCACATGCCCGTCCTGCGCTGGGTCGATACGGAAAAACTTGACGTGAATCCTCTGGAGATTCTAAGCTATACAGATGAGCAGCAGGTCCGCTACTACAATCTGGATCTGGTGGAGGGTGGCTGTCTCGGCTTCCTCTGCCTGGAAGACGGGGCTGCCTGTTATGTCACAGACCCCCAGGCCGCGAACTACGAATATTGACCCTGTGCGGGGCGGCGGGGGAGTAAACGATTCAACACAGATATAAAGTGAGGTCATCTATGCCCAAATCACGGCAGTACGACAATGCCAGTATTTCTGCGCTCAAGGGTGCGGACCGCGTGCGCCTCCGTCCAGCCGTTATCTTTGGCTCGGATGGGATCGAGGGCTGCTGTCACTCCTTCTTTGAAATCCTCTCCAATTCCATCGATGAGGCCCGTGAGGGCTACGGCCGAGTCATCCACGTCCGCCGTTTTGCCGATGGGTCTCTGGAGGTCGAGGACCAGGGCCGGGGCATCCCACTGGACTACAACGAGAAGGAACAGCGCTACAACTGGGAGCTGGTCTACTGTGAGCTCTATGCGGGCGGCAAGTACCGCAATGCCAGCGGCGGCAACTACGAGTACAGCCTGGGCCTGAATGGCCTGGGCGCCTGCGCCACCCAGTATGCCTCGCGCTGGTTCCAGGCCGAGGTGCGGCGTGATGGCTACATCTATCGCCTGCAATTTGAGCGGGGAGAAAACGTGCTCGGTCTGCAAAAGGACGTGTACAAAGGCAGCGGGACGGGGACGCGCCAGCGCTGGCTGCCGGATCGTGAGGTCTTCACGGACACCCAGATCCCTGGCGCATACTTCCGTGAGGTGCTGAAGCAGCAGGCGGTGGTCAACGCAGGTGTGCGCTTTACCCTCCACGATGAAATTGCCGGGATCGATGAGGACTACCTCTATCCGGAGGGGATACAGGGCTATGTCCAGGAATTGAATGGGGAGGAGGGCCTGACTAGTCCCCAGCGTTTTTTTGCCGAGGGAGAGGGTCGGGATCGCAGCGACAAGGAGGACTATAAGGTCCGGGTGGAGCTGGCTTTCTGCTTTAATAACCGCCCCCAGATTTCCTATTTTCACAACTCCAGCTACCTGGAGCACGGGGGCTCGCCGGACCGTGCCGTGCGCCTGGCCTTTACCACGGTCTTTGACCGGCTGGCCCGAGAGCGCGACAAATATAAGGGCAATGAGTCAAAAATTACCTTTTCGGACATCGAGGACAGTCTGATTCTTGTCAGCAATTCCTTCTCGACGCGGACCAGCTACGAGAATCAGACGAAAAAGGCCATCAACAACAAATTTATCCAGGACTTCATGAACGAGCTGCTTAAAGAGCGGCTGACAGTCTGGGCCATCGAGAACTTCCAGGAGGCCGACCGCGCCCTGGACCAGGTCCTTGTCAACAAGCGCAGCCGTGAATCCGCAGAGAAGCAACGTCTGAATGTGCGCAAGCAGTTGATGGGGAAAATCGATCTGGCTAACCGCGTGAAAAAGTTCGTGGACTGCCGGAGTAAGGACAAGGAACGGCGCGAGCTCTATATCGTGGAGGGCGATTCGGCCCTGGGCTCAACGAAGCTGGGCCGGGACGCGGAGTTTCAGGCCATTATACCGGTGCGGGGCAAGATCCTGAACTGCCTGAAAGCGGACTACGCCAAGATATTTAAAAATGAAATCATCACGGACCTGCTTAAAGTGCTGGGCTGCGGTGTGGAAATTCGCAGCCGGCACAGCAAGGATCTGAGCTCCTTTGACCTTGACGCCCTGCGCTGGAAGCGAATTATTATCTGTACTGACGCCGACGTCGACGGCTATCAGATCCGCACCCTCATCCTGGCCATGTTTTACCGACTGGTGCCGACGCTGCTGAGAGAGGGGAGGGTCTTCATCGCCGAGTCCCCGCTCTTTGAGATTACGGTGCAGGGGAAGAGGGGCGAGGAGGAGCGCTATTTCGCATACAACGAGTTGGAGCGTGTGGAGATTCTCAAAAAATTGGAGGGGCGGCGCTATAGCATACAGCGTTCCAAGGGCCTCGGTGAGAATGAACCCGAGATGATGTGGCAGACGACGATGAATCCGGCCAGCCGCCGTCTGGTCCAGGTCCTGCCTGAGGACGCTGAGGAGACGCAGCGCATCTTTGATATGCTCCTGGGCGATGACCTGGCGGGCCGCAAGCGCCACATCGAAGAAGAGGGCTATCGCTATTTGGAGTATCTGGACCTGGCCTAGGTCCCTGTCGCAGTGTGGAGGAAACTGAGGAATGGCAAGAAAGAAGAGCCAGAACGAGCAGCGGAGTCAGGGTCCAGAGGCCCAGATTCGTCCGGAGCTCATCAGCCAGACCCTGACTGGCAACTACATGCCCTACGCGATGAGTGTGATCATCTCCCGCGCCATACCGGAGATTGACGGCTTCAAGCCCTCGCATCGCAAGCTGCTTTATACCATGTACAAGATGGGCCTGCTCAAGGGCCCACGTACGAAGTCGGCCAACATTGTCGGCCAGACCATGAAGCTGAATCCCCATGGCGACCAGGCCATCTATGAGACCATGGTCCGTCTGACCCGTGGTAACCAGGCCCTCCTGCACCCGTACATCGACTCCAAGGGAAACTTCGGTAAGCAGTATTCTTCGGACATGCAGTATGCGGCGGCCCGCTATACGGAGGCCAAGCTGGACAGTTTTTGCCAGCTCCTCTTCAGCGACATAGACCACGATGTGGTGGACTTCGTCGACAACTATGACGGGACTTTACAGGAACCGACCCTCCTGCCTGCCCGCTTCCCCTCGGTGCTGGTCAATTCGAACCAGGGCATAGCGGTCGGTATGGCCAGTAATATCTGCTCATTCAACCTCCGGGAGGTCTGCCAGGCGACAGCGGCTTACATCCGGAATCCCGAGGTGGATCTCATGGACTATATGCCAGCCCCCGACTTTTCCTCCGGGGCGGAGCTGGTCTACGATCCGGCCAAGATGCGGAGCATCTATGAGACGGGCCGAGGGAGCTTCAAGCTGCGCGCCCGTTACCGCGTCCTGCCCAAGGAGCAGGTCATCGAGATCTATGAACTCCCGTATACGGTTTATGTGGAGCAGATTGTCGACGATATTGCGGCCCTGGTGAAGGCGGGGAAGATTAAGGAAATAACAGATGTCCGTGACGAGACGGATCTCAGCGGCCTGAAACTGACCATCGACTACCGCCGCCAGGCCGATCCCGAGCAGATCATGCAGAAACTCTTCGCCAAGACCAGGTTGGAAGACAGCTTCTCCTGTAATTTCAATATCCTGGTCAATGGACGGCCCAGGGTCCTGGGGCTGCGGCAGATCCTGGGAGAGTGGCTGAATTTTCGCAAAGCCTGCTTCCGCAGGGGCCTCGAGTATGAGCTGGGGCAGAAGACGGAGCAGCTACACCTCCTGCGCGGCCTGGAACAGCTCCTCCTGGATATCGACCGGGCGGTGGCCATCATCAGGGGGACCGAAAAGGAGTCGGAGGTGGTGCCGAACCTCGCCGCAGGCTTCGCTATTGACCAGCGCCAGGCGGAGTATATTGCTGAGATCAAGCTGCGCCACCTCAATCGTGAGTATATCCTCAAACGCACGGCGGACATCCGGAAACTGGAGCAGGAGATCCGGCGCTTGAAGGGGCTTCTTGCCAATGAGGGCCGCATCCATGAGGCCATCTGCCAGGACCTGGAGCGCATTGCTGCGGACTACGGACAGGAGCGGCGCACCCAGCTCATTCACGAGGCTGAACTGGAGCAGATCTCGGAGGAGGCGCTGATAGAGGACTACCGCCTGCGCCTCTTCCTGACCGAGCACGGCTACATCAAGAAACTGGCCCTGACCTCCCTGCGCGGCCAGGCGGAGCTGAAAACCAAGGAGGAGGACCGCATTATTGAGGGCCTGGATGCCAGCAATAGACAGGAGCTAATATTCTTCTCCAATCGCTGTCGGGCCTACAAGCTCTTTGCCTACGAGATACCGGACCACCGGCCCTCCGACCTTGGCGCCTATGGTCAGAACCTCCTGGGCCTGGAGGACGATGAACAGATCGTCTATATCTACAGCCCAGGGGACTATCAGGGTGAACTGGTGGCGGCCTTCCAGGACGGCAAAGTGGCCCGCTTCAGTGCGGCCTCTTTTGAGACCAAGACCCGTCGCCGTCGCCTGCTGAACGCCTACGGGTCCAAGGCCCCGCTGGTAGCCATCTACGCCTACCGTCCAGGGCAGGAGCCGGTCAGCCCGGAACAGGAAGGGCAGGAGACGCAGTACAGCGCCATGGAGGAGCAGCGGGCTGAGCGGGGAGATGGAGACTTCTTCCTCAGTACGGACGGGGGCAAGCAGATCCTCTTTAATGCCGAGCTGCTACCTGCCAAGACCAGCCGCCAGACCCAGGGGGTGCAGGTGCTCAAACTGAAGAAGAATGAGCGCGTCACTGCCTTCTGCCGCCGCGGTGACGGAGCTCAGGATGAGCCTGAGTACTACCGGGTGCGCAAGATTCCGGCCCGCGGTTTCTACCGTAAGGAAGAGGCGCTGAGCGAGCGCCAGGCCAGCCTCAGTGATCTGACCTAGATTCGCCGGCACATTCCAGACTCATAAGAACAGCCCCCGATGGATAAGTCTTCCATCGGGGGCTGTTCGCTTTTCTCAGGTGCTTTCTTCTCTAATTCTTATGCTGGGACAAGCCCTGGACTTACTGCTGAATGAAGATGTACTTCAGAACGAAGATGACAGCGAGAATATACATCAGCACGCTGATATTCTTGCGCTTGCCAGTGAAGAGGTTCAGGACCACATAGGAGATGATGCCCAGCGAAATGCCCTCGGAAATGCTGTAGAAGAGGGGCATTGCGAAGAGGCAGATATAGGCGGGGACGGCATCCGTAATGTTGTCGAAGTCCACCTTGAGGATGGCGCTCACCATCAGGAAGCCGACATAGATCAGGGCCGCTGAAGTGGCGAAGGCCGGGATGGAGGTGAAGATGGGGGCGAAGATGATGGAGATGAGGAAGAGCACGCCTGTTGACAGGGCGGTCAGACCCGTCCTACCACCCTCGGCCACGCCCGCCGAGCTCTCGACAAAGGTGGTGACCGTAGAAGTGCCCAGGACTGCGCCAGCGGTGGTGGCCACGGCGTCCGCAGTCAGCGCCCCGCGAATGTTGGGCAGACGGCCGTTCTTATCCAGCATATTGGCCTTGGCAGAGACGCCAATCAGGGTGCCAATGGTGTCGAAGATGTCGACAAACAAGAAGGCCAGGATGACCGTGATGAAGTCCAGGATGCGGGTGTTGCCGAAGTCCAGGGAGAAGCAGAGGGCGAAGTTCTTCGCAAAGCCATCAAAGTGTGGGGCGTGCCACACGGGATACAGGGAGAAGAAGCCGGCTTCAGGATTGGGCTGGTAGAGGCCAATCAGCTGGCTGATGATACCCAGAATCCAGGTGATGAGGATGCCGAAGAGGATGGCGCCACGGACCCGGTGGTGATTCAGGATCGCGATGATAAACACGCCGATGAGGGCCAGAATGGCGAAGATGCCTTCCTGGTGAAACTTAGAAGCGAAGTCCACGATGTGTACCAGCGTGGAGGGATTGGCTTCCACCAGCTTGGCGCTCTGCAGTCCAATAAAGGCGATGAAGAGGCCGATGCCGGCGCCCACCGCATGCTTCAGGGGCATGGGAATGGCGTTGAAGATGGCCTCGCGCACGTTGGTCAGAGAGAGGACGATAAAGATCAGACCCTCGACAAAGACTGCGAAAAGGGCCATGCCCGGGGAGATGCCCATCTGCATGACAACGGTGTACGTGAAGTAGGCGTTGAGGCCCATTCCCGGTGCGAGGGCGAAGGGGAGATTGGCGAAGAACGCCATGAAGACACAGCCGAGGAACGCGGCCAGAGCCGTGGCAATCAGCACCCCGCCAGCATCCAGGCCCGCGGCGCCCAGGATGTTGGGGTTGACGGCCAGAATGTAGGCCATGGTCATGAAGGTCGTGAGACCCGCGGCCAGCTCAGTCTTGACAGTCGTGCCCGCCTCCTTGAGCTTAAAGAATCTTTCGAACATAAAAACCTCCTTAGAAACGAAAGACCTAAGAGATAGCTTCATTCTAGTGAAGGGCGGGAGTGCTGGCAATGGCTCAGGACAATTTTTTATTAAAAGTTTATAGTAACTTCCTTTGGACTTGGCAATTTGTGTGATTTGTCTCTGGCGCTGGCCAGGCCGAAGCTGGCCTGGCTTTAAAACCCGCCCGGGCTAGCGCTGGCCCAGGTCGATCACCAGGGCAGAACCCTGTTCCCAGATGGTCTGTCCGAGTTGGCGCAGCAAGGGCTCATTGATCTGGGGATAGAGCTGGCGCTCAATGTCGCCAATGTACACATAACGGACCCGATGCTTCTGCAGGAAGTCCCTGGCCACCTGGAGGTCCTGGGCCTCATAGAAACGGCGGATCTCTTCCTGGAGCGGGGCCACCACCTGGACGTAGGCGGATTCTTTCGGATTTGTGCTCCTCCAGAGCCACTCGTGGGTCTCCCAGCCCAGGACTGTGGGCAGGCCTGTAAAGGCCGAGATGCGGTTGGCCTCTGTGTAGGATTTGCCAGCGGCCTCGACCAGGGTCTCTTGTCCCTGTACATTGCTGTTCATCCACTGGATGGCGGCCAGGTCGTCTTTAAGGCTGCCATCCCCCTTCAGCCCTGTAGCGCCAAAAAGCATCGGAGCGGGTTCAAGCATCCAGCGTGTCGCGTCAAGGCCTCGATAGTTGGCCCTGCTGAGTGGGGGCAGCCACTCCCGCGTGGCGAAGAGGGGGTAGCAGTATTGGGGCAGGAGCAGGAGTCCGAGGACCAGGGCGAGGAGGACTTGCACGGGCAGAGGACGCAGGCGGGAGTTCCGAGACAGCCGGACTTGGAGGGCCTGCCAGCGGCAGCAGGCCTCGCGGGCGCGGGGGCTGCCCGGCTGCTCCAGGAGGGAAGTGCCGGAGGTTCGGTCGCGCAGGGGGCCCTGGGCGAGGCCTGTCGCTTCCTTCTCCAGTCTGAGCTCCTCATCCCGGAACTGGCGTGATTCCGAGCAGGCGCGGAGCGCTGAAACAAAAAGGCAGGGCAGGCAGAGCCCGAGCAGGAGACAGGCCTGGTACGTAAACTTGAACATGGTATTGGCCCGGCTGAAGGTGCCCTGGTAAATATCGACTACATAGACCAGTTCGGGCAGAAGGATGAGACCTGCGCAGATCAGGGCTAAGTGTAGGAGAAGATAGGGGGCGAAGAGCCCCGTCCCCAGCTGGCGAGGCCTGAGTCTGGGGCCTCTGTCCGTGTCGACAAGGCGGCTCTGCCGCCGCTGCTGGCGCTCGTGTTGGCGGCGGTAACGCTCGGGGATGAGTGTCCGCGCCCACGGATTGTCCCCCTGTGTTTTGGCAGCTGGATCAGGCTGCCTGCGAGGCTGTCCCTCTGTGCTCCCCTCCGCTTGGGCTTTCCAGAGGCCCAAGTCGCGGGCGCTGAGCCCGTAGCGCTTCCAGGCGGCCTGGCGGAGCTTCGTGCGCCGTCGATGAAGCAGAGCGAGCAGACAGACAGCAGCTATGGCCAGGAGCAGGAAGAGCGCCTGGGGGCCGTAGAGGACAGCCAGCTGCCAGATGGGAGTTCTGGATTTTACCAGGGCGAGCTGCTTGGCCATGGCCTGGAACTGGAGCTGGAAGGGGAGGCTCAGAAGCTGGGCCTGGAAAAAGAGAATGTTGAGACAAAGGCCCAGGGCACTGAAGAGGCGGGGCCAGGCGGAGAAGCAGAGGGCGGAGAAGAGCAGGCTGGCCGCCAGTCCCAGACTGAGCAGTCCGGGCTGGTCGAGGCGGAGGTAGACCAGGGCGAGGGGGCAGAGCTGGAGAAAGAGCAGAGGCAGGGAGCTGAGTTGCCAGCTGCCTCCCAGGCCCCAGCGCAGCAGGAACAGGAGGAAGAGGGCCGAGGCGCCCCAGTAGATGACAAAGTCCCAGTAATTTCCCATGACGCAGAGGGCCAGCCCCAGGCTGATCAGCGGCAGGAGGGGCCGTGTGAAGCTCAGCTTAAGCAGCTGGAGGGCCTGTCCGCCCCCCGAACGGAGTCGGCCGGGTCCCAGTGTCCGGAAGTCGGAACGCAGGGAGCGCGCAAAACGGATCAGCTCCGCCTGGCGGAAGGCGATGAGGAAGAGGAGGAGTAAGAAGAGGACCACCAGGGTATTACAGAGGTGGGCGTGGAGGTCTCCGACCAGGAATGAGTAGTAGGGGAATTCGTGGATGGTCTTATCGTCTGTCGGAGGGTTGTAGCCAATGTAGCGGGTGGACTCGGAGAAGCTGTAGGCCAGGAGTTCACCAAACTGCCCCGCCCGAGTCTGGAGGCGTTCCAGAATCCAGCGTCCAGGAGCGCGGGGGCCAATGAAAAAGTCGTGGGCATTGCCCGCAAAACAGCAGCCCAGGGCTGAGAGCGCTCCCGCCACATAGGGCAGGAAGGAGCGTCGTCTTCCCTGAAAAAAGCGGAGGAGGAGGTAGCCCCAGGTCGCGCTGAGGGAGAAGAGGAAGGCGAAGGTTCCGGCGAAACCAAGATTGTAGGCCAGGGAGACAGGGCAGGCTGCAATTTTGGCCAGGAATGTATAGAGATACTGTCCGTAGTAATAGTAGTTGATAGGGGAGCCAGCCAGCCAGGGATCGGCGGCGGGGAGGAAGTCGCTGCGCATCAGACTCTGCATAAATCCGTAGTCCATGAACTTTTCGAGGCCGTGGGCCGCAGGGATGAGGCCGCGGACAAAAGCCATGGCGAGGGCGGGCAGAAGAAAGAGCAGGAGCTGCCAGGGCAGGCTTCGCCAGAACCGGGGGGACTTGAGGGTCAGGCGGCAGCTTCGGCGCAGCCGGGGAAAGGCCAGGCTGGCTGCCAGGAGGAGGACAAAGAGCAGAAGCTGAGTCCCGAAGCGAAAAGGCAGCAGGTGGAGATAG
This sequence comes from Bacillota bacterium, assembly GCA_023388435.1. Taxonomy (GTDB): domain Bacteria; phylum Bacillota; class Clostridia; order Saccharofermentanales; family Fastidiosipilaceae; genus JAEWGG01. The sequence goes on from JAEWGG010000010.1 coordinate 33,004, forward strand.
GAGAGGGTCCACTGGGTCCAGGACCAGAGGCAGAGGCCAAGGGGGAGGCCGAGGAGAAAGAGACATTCCGGGTGGCGCGGCAGAAGGCGGCAGGCCAGGGGGAGCCCAAGGAGGCCCGCGGCGAGGGCCGCAGCCATGTAGCGCCAGAAGGCGGAGGCATCAGCAGCAAGCAGGGAATAGCTCAGGACAAGCAGGGCGAGCAGGGCCAGGGGGCCAAGGAGCCAGGGGCCCAATTGGGGCTTAAACTGGCGGCGGCTGCCTAAGTTCAGGCGGCCTGACTCGGCTCTGTGTTTAGACCTGTTGACTGGACGCCGGCTGGGGCTGGGGGGATTCTTTTTCATAACTGTCTCCTGGCAGGGGATTTTCTGCCATTATATCCATTTCTGGCTGTTTTGGAGTTCCGCGGCTTGACACGCTCCAGAGGGGAGTCTAGAATGGCGGCAGTATTTCCCCGTGAAGTGCGGGGTAGAGGCGCGAAGGACAAGAGTAGTCTCCCTTAGGCGGCGGCCGACACAAGAAGGGGAGGTGGAAGGGGACTTCGCCGAAGGCACAGTTGGGCACAGCTGGCGCCTGGGCCAGTTCTTAATAGGAGCTGGACTGTCACGTACCGACTCGACCGGTGCGTGTTGCGCTATCTTGCTCGAGCTAATAGTTGAGGATATGGCGCGGATCGGCTCTGTCGACTGCGCTTTTTCTTTTCTTCCCCGGGCAGATATGGCTGCGAGAGGAGGAAGTAAGCATGTTTTTTCACAGGTGGAAGAGCGCTCTTGCGGGCCTGCTGAACGGGCCCAGACGACTGCTGGGTTTGTTGGCCCTGGGCCTGTTCCTCAGTACCCTGTCACCCCTCGGGAGCCTGGAGGCGGCCGCGGCGGGGCAGGAGGAAGCGGCGGCACTGCCGCAGGAAGCGGGGGCCAAGGCCGGCGAAGCTGTGTTCCGCGTGGGCCTGGAGGCGAATTACGCCCCTTTTAACTGGAGCCAGACCTCGGCGGCGGGGGGAGCCTATCCCATAGCAAATAGCCCAGGGGAGTACGTCAACGGATATGATCTCTGGATGGCGAAGGAACTGGCCAGCCGCCTGGGCATGAAGTTGGAGGTCCAGAAAATTGAGTGGGACGGTTTGACCCCAGCCCTGATGTCGGGGCTCATCGACGCCATTGTGGCTGGCATGAGTCCTACGGAGGAGCGGCGGGAGCAGATTGATTTCACAGAGCCGTATTACCGCTCTGACCTGGTGCTGGTCCTGCGCAAGGACAGCCCCTATAGTCAGGCCCGGAGTCTGAAAGATTTCCAGGGCGCCAGGGTCAGTGGACAGCTCAATACCTTTCACTATACGGTCATTGAGCAGATCCCCGCTGTGCAGAGGCAGGCGGCCATGGACAGTTTTCCCACGCTGATCACTGCGGTGAAGTCCGGGGCTCTGGACGCCTATGTTTCAGAGCGTCCGGGAGCCATGGCCGCCGTGGCGGCCAGCCCGGAACTCAGCTATGTGCAGTTCCCGGAAGGCCAGGGTTTCACCGTTAAAGATGAAGACGTGAGCATTGCGGTGGGCCTGCGCAAGGACAGCCCCCTACTTCCGCTTCTGAACCAGGCCCTGCGGGGAATTCCGGAGGAGGAGCGTCAGGCCGCCATGGAGCGGATGATAGCCTTGGAACAGCAGGGGGAGGCGTCTGCTGGGGGCCAGGTTCAGCAGCCCGGTTTCTGGCGGCAGACCGTCCAGATTTTACGGGACTATGGGCCGCTCTTTCTGCGCGGTGCGGCTGTGACGCTGCTGATTTCAACCGTGGGCACCCTCCTGGGCTTCCTCCTGGCCCTGCTCGTCCAAATCCTGCGTGAACTGGCCTATCCAGCCCGAGCGGGCCTGCTTCTACGCGGGCTCTATCGACTTTTGCAGTTCCTTCTAGGGGCCTATGTGGAAATTTTCCGCGGGACACCGATGATGGTCCAGGCGGTCTTGCTTTTCTACGGCAGCAGACTCTTTTTTGGCTGGGAGCTGAGTTCCTTGGCGGCGGCCCTGATCATCGTCTCTGTAAATACCGGGGCCTATCTTGCGGAGGTCATCCGCGGCGGTATCCGGGCCATAGATCGGGCCCAATTTGAGGCCTGTACCTCATTGGGGCTGAGCCACAGCCAGAGCATGCGCTATGTCATCCTGCCCCAGACTATACGGGCCATCCTGCCCGCGGTGGGCAATGAGTTTGTGGTCAACATCAAGGACACATCCGTCCTCAATGTCATTTCGGTCACAGAGCTCTTCTTTGCGACACGTTCCGTGGCCGGCTCCACCTATCTGGTCTTTCAGACCTATGCGATAACGGCTCTAATCTATTTTGTGCTGACTTTTGCCGCCACAAGGCTGATTAACTACTGGGGAAAGAAGAGCGGGAAAATTCAGGCTTTCAGCTTGAGCAGTCAGACCCAGGGGGGACAGGAGGTTCCAGGATGAACGCACAGGATAATGTTCTTTTTCGTGTTGAAGGGCTGGTCAAGAGTTTTGCTTCGGCGGAGATTTTGAAGGGGATCGATCTGGAACTGCGGCGGGGGGAGGTCCTGGCGCTGATCGGTCCTTCGGGCTCGGGGAAGTCCACACTGCTGCGTTGCCTCAATCTGCTTGAGGAGCCGACTGGGGGGCAGATTTACTTCGAGGGCCAGTCCATCCTGGATCCGAAATTTAAGCGGAGACAGTACCACAGCCAGGTGGGAATGGTCTTCCAGCAGTACAACCTCTTTCCCAATTTGACAGTTCTGGAGAACTGCTGCCTCGCCCAGCAGAAGGTCCTGGGGCGCAGTCGACAGGAGGCGGAGCAAAAGAGCCTCCAGCTCCTGGAGCAGGTGGGGATGGCGGCATATTCGACTGCCCGGCCAGAACAGCTCTCAGGAGGGCAGCGCCAGCGTGTAGCTATCGCCCGCTCCCTCGCCATGGATCCGAAGGCCCTCTTCCTGGACGAGCCGACCTCAGCCCTGGATCCGGGGATGGTCCAGGAAGTCCTTGCGGTCATGCGCCAGGTTGCGGAATCAGGGATGACCATGGTGGTCGTCAGTCACGAGATGAGTTTTGCGCGGGATGTGGCCAGCAGAGTCTGCTTCATGCAAGATGGCGTCATTGAGGAGAGCGGCCCGGCGGCCGAAATTTTTGCGGCGCCCAGGAGCCCGAAGCTGAGACAGTTTCTGGCCCATGTGCCCCAGTGACAGGTTATAAGGAGCCGAATTGCTGGAGGGGAGCTCTAATTTGCAGCACTTTAACCAAATTCTCTTGCTAAAAGCCAAAAATAATAGTGGTTAGCAACGGTTAAGTGCTTGCCTCCCAGGGGACTTGAATTTATATTTATGTCAGTAAGTCTGTCGCAGTTTGGATTGCCGCTGCGGCTGAGATTTCGTGAAAAGGGAGAGAAGTATGGAGGCGACATACCAACAGTATGAGGAGATCCTGGTCTCTGAGCTCCTGCCGGCCCTCGGTTGTACCGAACCTATTGCCATCGCCCTCAGCGTTTCCAAGGCCAGGGAGGTCCTGGGTGGACTTCCGGAGCGGATCGATCTCTACTGCAGCGGGAACATTATTAAGAATGTCCGCGCAGTGGTCATCCCGAATTCGGGAGGGAAGAAAGGTATTGAGGTAGCTGCGGCCCTCGGTGTAATTGGAGGCCGCCCCGAGCTGCTGCTCGAGGTGCTGAGCGAGATTACGGACGAGCATCGGAGGCGGGCCCTGGCCTACGTGGCGGAAGGACATATCCAGGTCCACCACGAGAAGGACGAGCCCAACCTCTATCTGCGCTGTGAAGCCAGCTTGGGGGAAGAGACGGCCCTGACGGAGATCAAATACGATCATACGCACTTCAACCGAATCGAAAAAAATGGGGTCCTGCTCCACTCGGGGGGGATCGAGAGCATCGATGACCACCACATGGACCTGTCTTGCCTGAACCTCTACGACATCTACCGCTTTGCTGAGGACTTCCCCATTGAGGAGGCGGAGCACCAGGGGCTGAGGGAAGCGCTGGAGCGACAGATTGACTACAACCTGGCCATTGGGCGTGAGGGCATCAACCACGCTCACGGGGCGGAGATTGGCCGCATCACGCTCTTCTCCAACCTCAGTCACCAGGTGGAGCAGCAGGCCATTGCCTATGCGGCGGCTGGTTCGGATGCCCGCATGAGCGGCTGCAGCCTTCCCGTGGTCATCAACTCGGGTTCTGGCAACCAGGGCATGACGGTGTCGATTCCTCTGGTGATCTACGCCCAGGAGATGCGCATTGAGCGGCCCCGCCTGCTGCGGGCCCTGATGCTGGCGAATCTCGTCGCCATTCACCAGAAGCGTTTCATTGGCAAGCTTTCGGCCTTCTGCGGAGTGGTCTCCGCAGCAGCGGCCGCCGGAGCGGGCCTGGCCTACCTGCAGAACATGTCTTTTGAGCAGATTTGCAAGGTGCTGATCAACACGTTGGCGACCAGTGGAGGCATGGTCTGTGATGGGGCCAAGCCCTCCTGTGCGGCAAAAATAGCGGTCTCCCTCAACAATGCTCTGATGGGCATCAATATGGCGCGTATGGATAAGGCCTTTGAGGAGGGCGATGGCATCGTCGGCAAGAATGCCGAGGCCACGATTCGCAATGTGGGCCGCATGGCCCGAGTGGGTATGAAGTCCACGGATGAGGAGATCCTGCACATAATGATTAATCCGGGCTGCTGTTCGGAGGACTAGTTTTTCACTGTCGAGTCCCACTGGGGCGAAGGGACAGTTCAGAGGAAGGAGGAGTACAGACATATGAAAGAGCGTCCTGTCATTGGCGTTTCCGGCAGCATGATGCTGGATCAGGGGGGGATGTTCCCCGGATACCGGCGCGCCTACATCAACTACGATTACATGCGTTCGGTCGAGGTGAACGGGGGCCTGCCTCTCATGCTGCCCTGTCTCTACGAGGCGGAGCATCCGGAGGAGGCCCTGGAGCGCTATGCCGGGCTGATCGACGGCCTCATTCTGAGTGGCGGTCATGATCTGTTTCCGCCCTATTACGGGGCCGAGTGCCGTCAGAAGCTGACCGAGGTCTGGCCGCGCAGGGACGAGCTGGAGCACCAGCTTCTCGACCTGCTCATCGCCCAGTCCAAGCCAGTCTTTGGCATCTGCCGGGGCTTCCAGCTGATCAACGCCCACTTCGGAGCCCAGGTCATCCAGGACCTGAGCTACGCGCCCCAGGAGCTGCTCAAGCACTGGCAGGGGCACAGTCCGACGCTCAAGACGCATGCGGTGCAGATTGAGGCGGGCAACCCTATCTATGACTGCTTCGGGTCAGAGACCCTGGTCAACAGCTTCCACCACCAGGTCATCCTGGAGGCGGGGAAAGAGATGGAGGTTCTGGCCCGGTCCTCGGATGGGGTCATCGAGGCCGTCAGGCATAAGGAACTCCCCATCTATGCCGTGCAGTGGCATCCCGAGATGCTTTCTGGCGTCTGCGCCGAGACGGCCCAGCTCTTCGCCTGGTTCATCTCCCAGGCCGCCCGGAAGAACTGAGTTCTGTACGGCGCTTATACCCGTGAGGGGGAGCCTTACATTCAACTCCACAAGCGCAGCTCCCTGACATCAGCTTAAGAGGAAGAATTATGAGCAAAACGAGTAAGAAGTTTGGTTACTGGTCCATCGTCCTGCTCTGCATCAATGCCGTCATCGGCTCGGGTATTTTCCTGAGTCCCGGCGGGGTGCTCAAGTCAGCAGGCACCTACACCCCCCTGGTCTACGTCCTGGCCGCCGTCTTCGCTACGGTGCTGGCGGTAATTTTTGCCGCCGCCTCGAAGTACACAAATAAGAACGGTGCGGCCTACGCCTATGCTAAAGTCGCCTTCGGCGATGACCTGGGCTTCTACGTCGGCATCACGCGCTTTGCGGCTGGCGCCATCGCCTGGGGCGTCATGGCCACGGCTGTGGTGCGTAACACCTTCCACATTTTCGGCATCGAGGACAGCCAGCTGAACATTACCATTGGCTTTATTGTCCTCATGGCCATCGTTTTGGGGATCGTCTTCATGGGGACGGCGGTCACCAGGCTGGTCTCGAATGTGTCCAGCGTAGGAAAGATTCTGGCCCTGGTTGTGGCCATTGTAGGCGGCTTCGTCGTCTTCCTCCTGCTGCGCCAGAACCATTTCTCAGAGGTCAACCAGGTCCGCGACGCCCAGGGGCAGCTGATCGTCAAGCCGATGGACCTGACGCTCTTTGTGACGGCGATTATTTCCGCTTTCTATGCCTTTACAGGTTTTGAGTCTGTGGCCAGTGCCGCGACGGAGATGGAGGAGCCTGAGAAGAACCTGCCCAGGGCCATTCCAGTGGGTATGCTGATTATTGCGGCCGTCTACCTCTTTGTGGTCAGTATCTGCATGGTCATCAATCCTGTGGCCCTGATGACCAGCAAGGAACCCGTGGTTCTGGCGGCGGCCTTTGAGAATCCCATTCTGAAAAACCTTGTGACCTATGGGGCCCTGGTTTCCATGTTCGGCATCAACGTGGCGGCGGCCTTCTCCACGCCCCGCATCTTTGAGGCCATGGCCAGTGAGCGTCAGGTCCCAAGTTTCCTCTGCAAAAAAAATAAGCGCGGCATCGCCCTGCCCTCATTTCTGATCACGGCGGCCCTGGCCATTTTTGTCCCCATGGCCTTCCAGTACGACATGGGCAACATTATTATCATCAGCTCCATTTCCCGCTTCGTCCAGTTCCTGGTGGTCCCCGTGGCCCTGATTGTTTTCTATTATGGACGCTCGCGGGAGGAGGCCCTGAAAGCCCCGAAAAATTTCGTGACTGACGTGCTCATCTCGATCCTGGGTCTCGCCTTGACCATCCTGCTGATGCTCAAGTTTGACTGGGTGGGACAGTTTACGCTGAAGGATGGGGGGGCAAACTATTTTGCGATCGCCGCGATGGTGCTGGGCTATGTTATCCTGCCCCTGCTGCTCTACATCCCCTATAAGTTAGGTCTGTATAAAGAGCGCCAGGCCTGAGTCCAGTCTGCTCCAGCCTCGGGCCTGAGGCTGAAACAGGCCCCTGGAGCTGAATATGTGAACCGCCTCCCATTTCTTGGACACGGGAAATTACCGTCCAAGGAATGGGAGCTTTTCTTTGTTTAACACGATGTGCTGCAGATAGGCACGAAGGTGGAGGGAGTCACGGGAGCAGGTCTGTTTTTAGCCCCTTTGGACCTGGGCCTCATGTGGACTGGGGGAGTCCAGGAGCTGCTCCTGGTGGCTTAAAACGCGCTGGAGGTAGTCCCATTCCGTGCGTTCCAGACTCTTTTCAAGTAGCCCCAGCACAGCCTGGCGAAAATCACAGACTGTTTGGTAGTTTTCCCTACTGGCGCTGTGGCGTATGATGCCCAGGGCCTCCATCAGGGTCAGGGCGATTTGCAAGTCTTCTTGCCCGTAGTGCAGAATGGGCCAGAGCAGGCTGTAGAGATCCTCTTCCAAGCGGTAGGAGCTGCAGAAGATCTGGCAGCCCCCCTCGGAGGCCAGCAGGACGTGGTAGGGATCGACCAGGGCCAGGCGGCTCAGGAGTATGCTCATCTTACGAATACAGTGCACGGCTGTGGCCGGGTCATTGATGCCTGGCGACAGGGCGCGCAGACTGATTTCTGAGAGCTTCTGGAGACCGTGGCGGTAGTCCTCAAAACCGACTTTTTCCGCCTGCAAAATAAAGGCTTCCGAAGCCAGGTGAAAGAGCTTCTGAGCACCGGCTGAGAGGGCCTTCAGGGCAGCCTCCTGCCCCTCCTGGCCCTCCTTACCAGGGAGGAGGAGGGAGCGCTGGTAGGCCTCGCCAGAGAGGTAGCCTGCGAGGTCCTGGACATCGGAACTTCGAATGGTCTGAGCCTCTTCAGGAAGCCTGTTTCTGTCCGCTGTAAAATAGAGGTATCCCAGACGCTCCCCTTTGAGAATGTACTCCCCAATGCGCCGCTCAATGCTGACCAGAACCTCCTGGCCCTCCAGCTTGCGGAGCAGGGCCTGGCTGTCGATCAGAGCCAGGTAACCGGAGCGGGGAGCCAGGATTTTCAGACCCGGGGCGGAGCCCGTCTGAGGCATGCTGCGGCGTCTGCTCACTTCTGCGGCCAGAATCTCGGAGCTCTCGGCAAAGATATCCTGGACGAGATTGGCTGGCTGGACACTGCGGATGACGCGTTGGACAAAAATGATGAAGTAGATCACACAGACAACAGAATAGAGCACGGCGACCAGGCCCGCTGTGACCCTGGACTCACCAAAGCTGTCCCGCATCATGGCGAGGGCCGAAATGCTGTAGAAGAAACCGCCGATGAAGATACCCAGAACTTTCATGGTGATGCGTTTCTGGGCGAAATTTTCAATGCTGCGCGGGGTGTAGTTAGCGCTGTAGAGCGTGAGCACCGCAAGGATAGTTGAGAAGGTGAAGGTGGTGATGGTCAGCAGGGCCCCGGCCAGAGTGGAGAGTATACTCTTGGCCAGTTCCACAGAGGTGCTGATAAAGCTCGGGAGATAGGGGCCAATGGGCAGCCAGCGAAAGTCGATCGCCAGGACCAGGATCAGGACGAGCAGTGAATAGAAAACGTATTGCAGGGTATAGACCCAGCTCCTGTGATTGTAGAAAAAAAGGCGCAATTTTTGCCACATAGGGATCTCCTTGTATTCAAAGCTGTCGCTGCGGCAGAAATTATAGCATGTTGGAACTATCGGACCGTATTTTATCCTTCTTTTTTGCCCCCTGACCCCAGCGATTTTTAGCAAAAGTACGGTAGAATAAGACTTAAAAGTTTTCGATAGAAAGAGGCTGACTATGGCATTTAAGGCGCCCAAGGGAACCAGGGACATCGGAGCTCCGGAGATCCGGCGCTGGCAGCAGGTGGAGCAGCTCTTCCACGAGCTGGCTGACCGCTTTGCCTACCAGGAACTGAGGACCCCCACCTTCGAGCAGACCGAGCTCTTCCAGCGTGGGGTGGGCGACGGCACCGACATCGTGCAGAAGGAGATGTACACCTTTCTCGATAAGGCCGGACGCAGCATGACCCTGCGCCCCGAGGGCACGGCGGGGGTGGTGCGCTCCTTCATCCAACAGGGACTGAGTTCGCGGCCTTTTCCAGTAAAAGTTTACTATCTCATGAACCTCTTTCGCTATGAGAATGTCCAGGAGGGGCGCTATCGGGAGTTCCACCAGCTGGGGATGGAGTGCTTCGGTGCGGAGGGCCCAGAGTCCGATGCGGAGCTGATTGCGGCCCTGGACCTCTTCCTGGAGCGCTGTGGGCTCAAGGAGCGGAGACTGCGGCTGAATTCTCTGGGTGAGGCTGAGACCAGGGCGCGTTACCGTGAGGCCCTGCTGGCCTACTACCGCCCCCACGAGGCCGAGCTCTGCCCGAACTGTAAGGAACGTCTGGAGCGCAACCCGCTGCGCCTCCTGGACTGTAAGGAAGAGACCTGCCGCCGCCTGGCCCAGGAGGCCCCGTCCATCCTGGACTACCTTGACACAGAGTCCGAGGCGCACTTCAAGCAGCTCTGTCAGGAACTGGATCAGCTGGGTGTCGCGTACACGGTCGACCCCCGTCTGGTACGTGGCCTGGATTATTACAGCAAGACGGTCTTTGAATATGTTTCGGACAAGCTGGGGGCCCAGAGTGCAATCTGCGGCGGCGGACGCTACAACAGCCTGGTGGAAGACCTGGGCGGCAAGTCCACGCCAGCCTGCGGCTATGCCATTGGCGAGGAGCGCCTGTTGAAGGAGATGGAGGCCCAGGGTGTGGCGTGGAAGGACGAGCGGCCGCCCCGCGTCTATATTGCGGCCCACGGCGAGGAGGCGGGACGTCTGGCCCGCCGTCTGGCCCTGGAGCTGCGTCGGACGGGCCTGCCTGCGGAGACGGAGCTCTGTGGCCGCTCCCTAAAAGCCCAGCTTAAATATGCTGGCAAGCAGGGCCTTGACTACTGTCTGGTCCTCGGTGAGGAGGAGTTGCAGAGGGGCCGCTGTCAGGTCAAACGCCTGCAGGGGGAGGGCCAGTATGAGGCCAGCCTGTCGGATGTTCAGGCCCTGGCCGAGAGCATCCTGGGAGATGCCCTGGAGGCGGCTGACTGGGAACAGGAAGAAAATTGAGTGGGCGACCTGGAGACGGGGGACGTCCAGGCTGACTGGCGAGAGCTGTGAAAGGCGAGGAAGTAAGATGAGCGAAAATAAGAAGAGCATTATGGGTTGGCAGCGCAGCTGCCGCTGTGCGGAGATCGGTGAGGAACAGCTGGGGCAGGAACTCTGCCTGATGGGCTGGTGCCACCGCCAACGCAACTTAGGCGGCATGATTTTTATCGGCCTGCGTGACCGTAGCGGTGAGTTGCAGCTGGTGGTCGGAGACCAGGCGGGGGAGGAGCTCAAGCAGCTGGCGGCCAAGGTGCGTCAGGAGTATGTTCTTGCGGTCCGGGGCCGCCTGGCCCTGCGCCAGGACCCCAATCCGAAGATGCCGACGGGGCGTTATGAATTGCTGCTCTCCGAACTGCGCATCCTCTCCGAGGCCGAGACGCCACCCTTCTACATTGAGGACGGGGTGGAGGCCAATGAAGCCCTGCGCCTGAAATATCGCTACCTGGATCTGCGCCGCCCCGAGATGCAGCGCCTGCAGATCTTGCGCCACCAGATTGTCGCCCTGACCCACAGCTATTTCGACGCCCAGGGCTTCCTCGAAATTGAGACACCGATGCTGGGGAAGAGTACTCCGGAGGGGGCCCGCGACTATCTTGTACCCTCCAGAGTTAAGCCGGGTTGCTTCTTCGCCCTGCCCCAGTCCCCTCAGCTTTATAAGCAGCTGCTGATGGTGGCAGGCATGGACCGTTACATCCAATTGGCGCGCTGCTTCCGCGACGAGGATCTGCGCGCAGACCGCCAGCCGGAGTTCACCCAGATCGACCTCGAGATGTCCTTCGTCAACGAGGAAGATGTGATGTCTGTGGTCGAGGGCTACGTCCTGGACGCCCTTGAGCTGGTGCGGAGCCGGCGCCTGCCTTCCCCTGTTCAGAGACTGACTTATGCGGAGGCCATGCGGCGCTTCGGCTCAGATAAGCCAGACCTGCGCTTTGACCTTGAATTGCAGGACTTCAGCTCCTATTTCCAGGACACGGAATTCCCGGTCTTTAAGGCTGCTATGGAGGCGGGCGGCCGGGTCCTCGGCCTTGTCGTACCCGGTGGAGGGAGCATGAGCCGCAAGCAGCTGGACAGTCTGGCGACCTATATCAAGACCTATCGCGTGGGCACCCTGGCCTGGCTGGTGGCGGGGGAGACCTGGCGCGGATCCATCCTGAAGTTTGTTTCGGAGGAGCGCCAGAAGGAGCTTCGAGAGGCCTTCGGTCTGAACGAGGGAGACCTCCTGCTCCTGGCGGCGGACAGCCAGGTCCCGCTCCTGCAGAACGGCCTCGGTCAACTTCGCTGTGAGTTGGCGCGGCGTCTGGGGCTGCTGGAGGGGAAGGAGGACAGTCTGCTCTGGGTGACGGAATTCCCGCTCTTCGAATACGATGAGGAAGAACAGCGATTTGTGGCCAAACACCACCCCTTCACCATGCCCATGGAGGAGGATATTCCCAAGCTGGACAGTCAGCCTGAGGCGGTGCGGGCCAAGGCCTATGATATTGTGCTCAACGGCGTAGAGCTGGGCGGCGGCTCAATCCGTATCTTTGACCAGGAGCTGCAGGAGCGCATGTTTGGCCTTCTGGGCTTCAGCAAGGAGCAGGCCTGGGCCCAGTTCGGCTTCCTCCTGGAGGCCTTCCGCTACGGGGTCCCCCCGCACGGCGGCTGCGCCCTGGGCCTGGACCGACTGATTATGTTGCTGGCGGGTACGGAGAGTATTCGCGAGGTCATTGCCTTCCCGAAAGTTCAGAGTTCGGCAGACCTGATGACGGAGGCCCCTTCCACGGTCAGCCCGAAGCAGCTTGACGAGCTGCAGATCCGCACGGTGGAGGTGGCGGAGGAATGAGCAAACAGGAAGACTTCCGGGATTGGAGGCCTCACTGGCCCCGTCCAGACTTGGATGAGCAGGGTCCGGAACCCGCTCAGGACAGGCGCTGGCGGGAGATCCCGGGGAAGGAAGAGGAGGCCCTGGCCGCCCCAGAGGCCAGCCGTATCTGGCGTCTGGGGCGCGAAATTCTGGACTGGTTCAAGTACATAGTTCTGGCCGTCCTCATCGCCTTTTTCCTTTCGCGTGTCGTCCTGCACCGCAGTGTGGTACAGGGTATGTCTATGGCCCCCACACTCCAGCCTAACGACCAGGTCTGGGTGGAAGCTGTGAGCAAGTATTGGTCAGGCTACAATCGAGGGGACATCATTGTCCTCCACGCGGCCTCAGTCCGTGCGACGGGGGAGCACGCCCAGGACGACTTTGTAAAACGTATTGTCGGCCTGCCCGGAGAACGGGTGGAGCTGCGGGAGGGGCGGGTCTACATTAATGGACAGCAACTTGATGAGCCCTACCTCGCCCCATCAGTCGTGACGAATCCGACAACTGGGGCCTATGCCGATGTGACACTGGGTGAAAGGGAATACTTCGTGCTGGGGGACAACCGTGACGCGAGTTACGACAGCCGGGGTTTCGGGCCAGTTCCCGAGAGTGGACTCTTCGGGAAGCTCTTTTTTCGCAGCGGACCATGGGGGCGCTTTGGCCCCCTGCACTAGCCTGGGGCTTGTGAGAGGATAAAGAAAGGCTGTGGCCATTTTGATGGCCACAGCCTTCTTCTATCGCTCCTGTCTCCAGAGTATCTGGTAGCTGTCGGGACCTCGTTTTTGTGCCACTTGTTCGGCCTCCTCCGCTGTGTCGACGTAGGCCAGGAGTCGGGGGACCTGTCCCTTATCCAATTGGAGGTAGACTGCCGTGCCGCAGCTGCTGCTGAGCTGTCGGGGGACCGGCCCCATACGGGCGGACCAGCCCTGCGACGTGCAGAAACGCTGGCACTGCAGGCTGCCGATGTGGGCAAAAAAGCTGATTACAACTTCGCAGGTCTCCATCTAATCACCGATGTGCAAGCCCTGATCGCTCTTTCTGACTGGGAGCCCCTGGCCTTCACAGTATTCGCGGATGCGTTCCAGACTTACACCATTATCCAGGACCAGATCCAGAGGGGAGTCTCCGGAACGGAGGGCCTCCTGGACGCGGAGCAGGGGTTCAGGGCAAGACAGGCCACGGAGGTCTAAAAGTTTACTCATTGCAGTCACTCCTTTGCTTCAATTTTCTGTCGAAAATAACTGTTATATATGGCGATGCCGAGGACGAGCAGGAAGAGTACGATGACGGCGAGCTTGCCATTGGCCGTCGGTCCCTTGGGTGAGGAGGCCAGATTGAAGTTGTGACAGAGCCCGGCCCCGATGAGCAGGCCTACGACAGTGATCGCACTGTCTCCATTGCCTTCAGCCATCATGACGATTTGACGCATGGGACAGCCACCGAGGAGGACGGAGGCCAGGCCCGCAAGGGCCATGCCCAAGAAATTCCAGAGACCGTCGGCGTGGGCCACAGGCTGGCCTGTAAAGCCGAGTTGGAAATAGCTCCCAGCCCCTGCGGCTGTGAGGATCAGGTTCGTGAGCAGGGCGCCCAGCCCAACAGCGAGGAAGACGAGCAGGAGTTTCCACTCGCGGAAGAGGGCCAGGTCACGGATGCCGCCAATCATGCAGAGTCGGACACGCTGGGCCAGGCCTCCGACCAGCAAGCCCGCCAGGAGGCTGAGCCCTATTGCCGCATGCATGGCCCCAGGGCCCTTACCGGCAGGGGTGGCAAAGAAAATTCCTGGAATACAGGCCAGAATCAGACCTAGTCCCACTAGAACGCTGGGCCAGTATCCTTCAAGGGCTGTCTGACGCTGGCTGGGGCGGAGGCTAAAACCTTTAGTCAGAAAGAAGACGCCGCCCAGTATTCCTGCCACAAAACCTCCCAGGCCGAGTAGGGCGTTGAGGTCACCGCCCGCCAGTCGGAGTATGGCGCGGAAGGGACAGCCCAGGAACATGAGACAGCCGACCATGACCGAAATCCCCAGAAGCAGGCGGCTGAGCGGGGAAGAGCCAGCCCTGGACTGGCGTTCCTTGCGGAGGAAGGCCATGGCGAAGGCCCCAAGGGTAAGCCCCGCAATTTCCGGACGAAAATACTGGACCCCCTCGCTGCGGTGGAGGCCCAGGGCACCGCTTGTGTCCCTGAGAAAACAGGCGATGCAGAAGCCCATATTCTTCGGATTACCTCCAAAAGCGAGGAGGGCGGCCAGGATTCCGATGATGAGTCCAGCTATTATTCCTCTGTAACGCAATAAGATGGCTTTCATAAAATACCTTCCTTAAGTATGATATGGGGAGTATAACAAGTGATTGTTACTCGCCCTCAATATTCTGAATAGAAGCTGTGCTTCTATTCGTAAATTTTATTGCGAGGAGGCTTGGCATGAGACAGGAGCAATTTCTGGGGACCTTTGATCAGGCGGCCAGCGCCCGCCCCCCAGCCCCCGGGGTGGGGGAGGCCATGTTGCGGGCCTTGACAGAGGCGGCCAGTCCGCAGCGGGGAAGCTATGGGTCGGCCCTCGACGCCTTGGGGGAAGTCTACGATTGCCGCTGTAAGTTGGCCCGCCTCTTCGGTCTATCTGAAGCAAAATATTGTATCTTTTGCGCGGGGGCGACCGAGGCTCTCAACCGCCTGATTTTTGGCTTCTGGTCTCCGGGGAGCCGCATCTGGCACAGCGCTTTGGAGCACCATGCAGTCATGCGGCCGCTCAAGGCTCTGGAGCGCTCCGGGGCACTGCTGCAGGTCTTGGACTGTGTGGGCTCAGACTCTCAGGTGCTGGCTCGCTGTCAGGCTGAATGGGAGCGGGGCCGTCCCGATGGTTTCGTTCTCAATGTCGCCAGTAATGTCAGCGGCCTTGTGCAGAACCTGGGAGCTGTGGCCCAGTTTTGCAGGGAGCGCCAGATCCCCCTCATTCTGGACAGCGCCCAGGCGGCGGCCCGTATGGCCCTGGATTTGGAGGGCCTCGGTGTGGCGGCCCTGGCCTTTGCCGGACACAAGACCCTTCTGGGGCCGATGGGTGTGGGCGGATTTTTGTTGCACCCGGACTATGCGGAGCGGCTGCGCCCCCTGCTCTATGGGGGGTCCGGGACTTACAGCTACAGTTATGAGCCGCCTCCCAGCCTGCCCGACCGCCATGAGCAGGGCAGCCTCAATCTGCCAGGTATTTTTGGCCTGAGTGCGGCCCTGGACTACATTGAGGAGCGCTGGCCAGCCCTGGCCGAACGCGAGCAGAGCCTGCGCACCCACTTCATCAAAGAGCTTCAAAAGCGCCTGAGGCCTGGGGCGTATCGCGTTCTGGACCTGCCTCTGGAGGGGGGGCAGGACCGCCCTCCTGCCAGAGACTGGGAGCCTCGATATATGGGTCTGGTCTCTCTGTATTTTCCTGATGAGGATCCGGGTCTTCTCGCTGACGCCCTCTATCAGCTTTACGGAATTGAGAGTCGCGCTGGCCTGCACTGTGCCCCCCTGGCGCATCAGAGCTACGGGACCCTGCCCGCTGGAAGTCTGCGTTTTTCTTTTCATCACGCCCAGCAGGAGAGGGATGTGGAACGGGCGGCGGAGGCCCTGGCAGAACTTCTGGAGTGAGGCTAATTATGGACAGCAAATGGTTAGAAAGTCTGGTGGCCCTGGTTGAGGAGCAGAGCTTCTCCCGCGCCGCCCAGCGCCTCCACCGCTCCCAGCCCAGCATCAGCCACCACCTGAGGCAGCTGGAGACCGAGCTGAACTGTGTTCTGATTCAGCGCGGTGGGCGGGGCTGTTCCCTGACCCCGGCGGGTCGTGCCTATTACGAATGGGCTTCTGCTGTCCTTGAGCAGCAGCGCCAGTTTCATGAACGCTGGGCCCAGGGCCAGTCGGGAAGGGTCAAGTTGGCCTGTTCCACGGTCCCAGGGCGCCGCCTCGTACCAGACCTGTATCACCGGCTCCGACAGCGCGCCCCGCAGCTCGTGCTCCAGATCAGCCAGGCCGATAGCCAGGATGTCATTTTTGGCGTTGAGAGAGGCCGTTATGACCTCGGCTTGATTGGTATGCCCTATCAGGGGGAGGGCCTGGCCAGCCTCCGCCTCTTTACAGAACAGACCGCTGTGCTGGCCGCAGCGGACTTCGGCTTGGGAAGGGCCAAGTCACTCCGCCTGTCCGCCGTCCTCCCCAGGTTTCCGCTCATCCTGCGCAGCGCGGGGAGCGCCAGCCGCAGGGAAGCTGAGCAGCTTATTCAGCGGGCTGGCCTGGAACTCAGCCAGTGTCACATTTGCGCTTACTGTAATGAGCCGGAATATATTCGTCTCTTACTTCTCCAAAAAGAGGGCCTGGCGCTCATGCCGCCTTCGCTTGTGCAGGACTCCCTTGAGCGCGGGGAACTTCGTGCGTACACGCTGGAGGATGTGGACAGCAGCAGGACTTTTTACGCAATCTGCCGCCAGGAGCAGCTGCGATACGGAACACTGCGCGAGGTCTGGGAGACGCTCCAGACCCTGCTCTCAGAGCGTCAGGACTTTTTGTAAAAGCTTAGGGCCGCCAAAAGGCGAGGGAGCTGTCCAGGCTGTTGCGAGCACTGCGGCTAGGCACTTGGTATTTATTTATCAAAGTGAGCGGGAGCGAATTGGCGCTAGTCTATAAAAAGTTTGTGGACTGACCTGCTGAGGCCCGTAAAATACTGTACAGCCTTGGAAAATGTGATAAAATTAGAACGATAGGCAAAAAAAGCCAATTTGCAGTCCTCCCGCCCTTTTGTGGGCGGGGGACCCCCCAGCGAATGAAAGGTGGTACGCAAAGCATGTTGAACAAGAATCAGTATGTGCAGAAGTGGGTCGAGGAGATGGCCGCGCTCTGTGAACCGGCGGATATCTATTGGGTAGACGGCTCTGTCGAAGAGAAGGAGCGGCTGGAAGCGGAGGCCCTGGCCTCCGGTGAAATGAAGCGCCTGAATGAGGAGAAGTGGCCCGGCTGCCTCTACCATCGGACGGCCCAGAATGACGTGGCCCGTGTTGAGGGCAGAACCTTTATCTGCTGTGAGAAGGAAGAGGATGCCGGTCCCACCAATAACTGGGCCGATCCCACCGAGATGTATGCCAAGCTGCGCGAACTTTACAAGGGTTCGATGAAGGGCCGCACCATGTACGTCATCCCCTATATCATGGGGCCCGCAGGTTCCCCGCACTCCAAGGTGGGTGTGGAGCTCAGCGACAGTATCTACGTCGTGCTCAACATGCGTATTATGACCCGCATGGGTGACATCGCCTGGAAGCAGCTGGGTGATTCGGACGCCTTCGTCCGCGGCCTGCACTCCAAGGCCCAGGTGGACCCTGAGAACCGCTACATCGTGCACTTTCCCCAGGACAACACGATCTGGTCCATCAACTCCGCCTACGGTGGCAACGTGCTGCTGGGCAAGAAGTGCTTCGCCCTGCGCATCGCCTCGAACCTGGCCCGCAAGGAGAACTGGATGGCCGAGCACATGCTGATCCTCGGCGTCGAGAATGAGAAGACGGGTAAGACCCACTACATCACGGGTGCCTTCCCCTCCGCCTGCGGTAAGACGAATCTCGCGATGCTGATTCCCCCGGCTGCGATGAAGGGCTATAAGGTTTACACCGTCGGCGACGACATCGCCTGGATGCGTCCGATGGAAGATGGCAAACTTTACGCGATCAACCCTGAGGCCGGATTCTTTGGTGTGGCCCCTGGCACGAGCATGAAGAGCAATCCCAACGCCCTGAAGACCACAATGTCCAACACGATTTTCACCAACGTGGCCGTGACCTCAAACAACGAGCCCTGGTGGGAGGGCATGGGTGTGGAGCCCGAGCAGGAAGGTACCACGGACTGGCTGGGTCAGCCCTGGACCCCTGACAATGGCGTGAAGGCCGCCCATCCGAACAGCCGCTTCACCGCCCCCGCCCGCCAGTGTCCCTGCATCTCCAGTGAGTGGGAGGCCCCGCAGGGTGTGCCGATCTCGGCCATTCTCTTCGGTGGCCGCCGCGCGAAGACGGCCCCGCTGGTCTACCAGTCCTTTGACTGGAACCACGGTGTGTTCATCGGTTCGACCATGGCCTCGGAGACCACGGCCGCTGCCGCTGGCGCCGTCGGTGTCGTGCGCCGCGATCCCATGGCCATGCTGCCTTTCTGCGGCTACAACATGGGTGACTACTTCCAGCACTGGATTGACATGGGCAAGAAGATTGAGCACAAGCCTCTGATCTTTAATGTCAACTGGTTCCGCACCAACGAGGAGGGCAAGTTTGCCTGGCCTGGCTTCGGCGATAACTTCCGCGTCATCGAGTGGATCCTGCGCCGCTGCGAGGGCGAGGTCGGGGCCGACGAGTCGCCCATCGGCTATCTGCCCAAGCCCGAGGACATCAATCTGGAAGGTCTTGAGGGCTTCGGTATCGAGGACCTGAAGAAACTGCTGACGGTGGACAAGGACATCTGGGCTGAGGAAGTCTCCGGCATGGAGGAGCACTATAAGAAGTTCCAGCGCCTGCCCGCCGAGCTGAAGGAGCAGCTGGCCGCTCTGAAGGAGCGCCTGGCCAAGGCCTGAGGCTAAGATCTGTCGTATAGCTAGAGGCGTCCGCCAGCCAGCGGACGCCTCTTTGTTTTCTGCTGGCTTCAGGACGGATTCAGACTTAGTCCCAGTGGGGGCGCAGCCAGATGTGCTAAGCTAAGCGCATGAGCAAGAGAGAGCAAAACACGGATTTGGGCACGGGGCAGCGTCGTCCGGAACTCCTGGCCCCAGCAGGCTCCTTTGCCGCCCTGGAGGCTGGTCTGGAAGCGGGGGCCGATGCCGTCTACTTCGGCCTTAGCAAATTTAACGCGCGCAATGTGACCGAGGATTTTTGTCAGGAGCGCCTTCCTGAGATCCTGGAGCGAGTCTGGAACTGGGGGGCGAAGGCTTACCTGACACTGAATACCCTGCTCTACGATGAGGAGCTGGGGGAGGCCCTGGCCCTGGCTGAGGCCGCCTACCTGGCTGGCGTCGATGCGGTGATCGTCCAGGACCTGGGCCTGATTCACGTTCTGCGGCGTTATTTGCCGGAGCTGGAGCTCCACGGGAGCACGCAGCTGCGCTGTTCCTCAGCTTCGGAGCTGGATTGGGCCCGCAGCCTGGGTCTCAGGCGAGTTGTTCTGGCCAGGGAGATGGGGCCAGAGGCGCTGCGCCGCGCCTTGGAGCGGGCGGCAGAACTGGACCTGGATCTGGAATTTTTTATCCAGGGGGCCTACTGCATTTCCATGTCCGGGCACTGTCACATGAGCCAGGCCCGAGGCGGGCGCTCCGCCAATCGCGGGCTCTGCGCCCAGGCCTGTCGTCTGGGCTATCAGCTTCAGAGGCTTAGGCCAGACTCAGTAGACCTGCTCGGGGACTCAGCCTGTCTTTTATCCGCGGCGGACCTGTCTCTCTACTCTGAGCTCCCAAGCATTGCCCGTATGGGGCTGCACTCGCTCAAAATTGAAGGCCGTAAGCGTAGTCCGGCCTATGTGCGGGCGGCCGTGGCGGCCTATCGCCGCCGTTTGGACAGCTGGGTGGATCCGGGGCCCCACAGCGGTGAAGCCGAAGAGGATACGGGGGCCCAGGAAGACCTCCTGCGCCTGCGTTTGGCCTATAGTAAGGGGGCTCAGTACCAGGCGGCCCACTTTCTGGATCAGGATGGACGCAATCTGATTACGGGAAGGAGCAGCGGGCACCTGGGCATAGAGCTTGGTCAGATGGCGGCTGCCCGGGCTCAGCAGGGGCTCTTGTGCATTAAGAAGGCCCCGGACCTGCGTCTGCCACGGGGGGCTCTGGAGCGCAAGGCCGTTTTGCTGGTCCGGACCCAGGACGGGATGGAGCGGGCCTCTTGTCCGGTTGGTGAGATCTGGGAGGAGGGGGACCACATCCTGGCCCGCGGCTTCCATCCGGCGCAGCTCCGAAAGTTCCAAAGAACGGACCGCGTCTATTTGCAGGCCTCCCCAGCTGTGGAGCTCCAGCTGCAGAAGGAGCTGCGGGAGGCTGAGCGGCCCGAACTGCGGGTTCGCGTACAGTCAGGCCGCCTGACTGCCAGCCTCCATGCGCCCCGCTCCGGGCTTATGGCCCAGGCGGACATGGCCCTGGCAGCTCCTGCTGCGACTGGTGACCAGGGGACGGGACAGAGCTCCTCCCAGGTCCGCTGGTTTCGGGCCTTTTCCAAGTTGGGAGGGAGGCCCTACCGCTTAGGCGTTCTCGACCTGGCCTCTGACGTCTGCGGCAACTACAGCATGGCGGAGCTCAACGAGCTGCGTCGAAGCCTGCTCGCAGACCTGGATGAGGACCTAGTCCAGCGTCGGCGTCCAACTGCTCCAGCTTGCAAATTGGAGGAAGGGGCGCTCAGGGTCTGTGAGCGGGAGCTGCTCAGTGGCCTGGGCGAAGTGAATGGTAGAGAGGGGCGGGATGCTGCTGGCCTGGTCTATTCCTGTCGTGAATTGGAGTCTGTAGACCTGCTTCCCGCCCTGCTTCAGGAGGCCCGTCAGAAGCAGGTCCAGGAGGGGGCCAGGGGCCTGCTTATCATCTTGCCTTTTTTTGACCTGCTGGGCCTGGAGCGTCAGGAGGCCAGGCGTTATTGTGAGGAAGGCTCCGCCTATCGGCCCGAGAGGAGCTGGGAGGAGGTCTGGACGAGATTTTGTCGCTGGCGTTCAGAACTCCCCTCAGATGTGGAACTGGGCCTGCGCCTGCCGCCGCTCATGGAAGCCTGGCAGGAAGACTGGCTCTGTCAATGGCTTCCCAGCTTAGGGCGAATTGCAGTCTGCTGCACGATGAATCATTATCAGATGCTACGGGCCAGGGGCCTGGACGTGGACTGGTATCCGGACCAGCAAGAGCAGGTCCTAAACCGCTTAGCAGCCCTGTATTACCTGAGAGCCGGGGCGCACTGTCTGAGCCCGGCCCTGGAATTTGATAGAGAACGTTTGAATTCCTGCTTGCGGACTTTTGCCAGACTTTGGCGGCAGGCTGAGAACGGGAGCTTGCCCCCGCTCTGGACCTCGCTTAACAAGGGGCAGGCGGTCATGTATAGTAAGCACTGCCCCGTTGGCCAGCGGCGTTTTGCTTGTCGGCGCTGTGCCGGTCAGCATTTTGCTCTGGATCAGGAGGGACGGAGCTACCAGCTTCTCTGCAAGCCGCGGGGGGGCTGTATGACTGAGATATACGACCCGGATGCCAGGCCGGGAACCTGGGGGCTGGGTAGAGAACTGTCAGATTTAAAATGGCCTCAGCTCAGTGTCTGGGAGGCCCTGTCGCCACGGAGACCCAAGCGCCCTTGTCCCAACCCTGGCGGGGACCCACGCAGCCAGAGGAGGCAGGAGCCGGGATGCTCGGGAGGGCGGAGCAGTACGGGGCGAAGGTGTCAGAGCGGGCGACGGAGAAAGGAAGATCTACATGGACGCAGGAAAAGTTCAACTAGGCATAGAGCGCATTAATTCGGAGGCTCGGCTGCCCTTCTACGCGCATGAAGGGGATGCGGGCATGGATGTCTGTGCGGCTGAGCACTGTATTCTGGCTCCTGGCGAGACCAGACCTATCCGCACCGGCTTAAAGCTGGCCATCCCTCGGGGCTACGAGATACAGGTCCGTCCGCGTTCGGGACTTTCGCTGAAGACGCCTCTGCGCCTGCCCAACAGCCCGGGTACAATCGATTCTGGATACAAGGACGAGCTGATGATTCTGATGCAGAATACGAGTCGGGCGGATGAGGGTCATTATACGGTCGAGGATAAGGGGAACTGCCAGGGGCGCTATGAGATCCGTCCTGGGGACCGCATCGCCCAGCTGGTCATGGCCCCGGTTGTCCAGGCGGAGCTCCTGCAGATTGACTCGGCGCAGGCCGCCAGCATTTCGGAGACAAGCAACCGTGGGGGCGGCTTCGGCCACAGCGGTATGCGGCACGAGGACTGAGCATGCGTATTTTAGCCCTGGAGTCTTCCTGTGATGAGATGGCCGCCTCGCTAGTCGAGGATGGTCGCCATGTCCTGGCCTCGTCTGTGGCCTCGCAGATCAGTCTGCACCGCCACTTTGGGGGTGTCGTTCCGGAAATTGCGTCGCGCAAGCATGTCGAGGCTCTGATTCCCGTTCTGGACTCCTGTCTGGATCAGGTCCCCGGTGGCTGGGAGGCGGTCGATGCCCTGGCAGTCACGGCGGGTCCGGGACTTGTCGGTTCGCTTCTGGTCGCGGTAACGGCGGCTAAGGCCCTGGCTCTGGCCCTGAATAAGCCGCTCTATGGCATCCATCACATTGCGGGACACATCGCGGCCAACTATCTCTGTCACGAAGACTTCAGTCCGCCGTTCATCTGTCTGGTGGCCTCAGGTGGTCACAGCCATATCGTATACTGCGCGGACTACGGTCAGTTTGAACTCCTGGGGCGCAGCCGGGACGATGCCGCGGGGGAGGCCTTCGATAAAGTCGCCCGCGTCCTGGGGCTGCCATACCCTGGAGGACCGGAAATTGACCGCCTCGCCCAGGAGGGGCGGGCGGATGCCTTTACGTTCCCCGAGGCCAAGCTGGGAGCATCCCTGGATTTTTCTTTCAGCGGTTTGAAAACTTATGCCATCAACCGCATTCACCAGGCCGAGCAGCGGGGTGAGACGCTCAATAAGGCTGATTTCGCCGCCTCCTTTCAGCGGGCGGTGGTTCAGACGCTCTGCCATAAGGCGCTGGAGGCCTGCCGCCAGAAGGGGCTCAGGCGCCTGGCCCTGGCCGGCGGTGTGGCGGCAAACCGTCAGTTGAGAGAGCGCCTGGCGGCGGAGTCCCAGGCCCTTGGCCTGGACTTCTATTGTCCGGAGCTTCGCTACTGTACGGATAATGCCGACATGATTGGCGCTGCGGCTTACTACTATATACAGGCTGGAGCCCCGCCTGCCGACAGCGGCCTCAACGCCCGAGCCAGCTGGTCTCTGGAGGACTTTTCCTGGCCAGCACTAAAGAGAGTGAGGAGCTGAACTATGGCAGCGGAGAAGGGTACAAAAGAAATTGTCTACAATCGCAAGGCCCGCCATCTTTACCATTTTCTGGAGCAGTTTGAAGCGGGGATTGTGCTCACGGGGACGGAGGTCAAGTCCCTGCGCGGCGGACGCTGCAACCTCGTCGACAGCTACGCCCAGGTCAAGGGCGGCGAGCTCTACCTGCAGGGTCTGCACATCAGTCCCTACGAACATGGCAACCGCTTCAATCCTGAGCCCGAGCGCAGCCGCAAACTGCTCATGCACAAGAGAGAAATCGTGAAACTCTACGGCCGAGTCAAACAGGAGGGGCTGACCCTCGTGCCGCTGAGACTTTACTTCAAGGCGGGAAAGGTCAAGGTGGAGCTGGCCCTGGCCCGCGGCAAAAAGGACTATGACAAGCGCGAGACCAAGCGTGAGCGCGAGGCGGAACGGCGCATTGCCCGGGCTCTAAAGGAGCGAGCGTAGGGCCGCGGAGGCGGAGAGCCCGGCGTCGGGCAGGAGGTCTTTGTTTTAGCGCGTTCGTTCTTGCTTTTGTCGAGAGCTTATGATAGTATCTTGTGCGGCTTTCACTAGCCAATACACACACAGTAGCTTGCCCCTGTGCCGGATAAGGTTTGCCGAAGACGATACGGCGGCAGCTGTGGAGGAATTAACAGGAGGAATTTATTATGGCAGTTATCAGCATGAAGCAGCTCCTCGAAGCTGGCGTCCACTTCGGTCACCAGACCCGTCGCTGGAACCCCAAGATGGCGGAGTACATCTACACGGAGCGCAATGGGATCTACATCATCGACCTGCAGAAGACGGTGAAGAAGGCCGATGAGGCCTACATGTTTGTCCGCAGCGTGGCCGAGAAGGGTGGGAAGATCCTCTTCGTAGGGACCAAGAAGCAGGCCCAGGATTCGATCCGTGAGGAGGCCGAGCGCTGCGGCATGTTCTACATCAACAACCGCTGGTTGGGCGGCACGCTGACCAACTTCAGCACCATCAAGACCCGCATTAACCGCCTTAAGGAGCTGGAGCGTATGGCCGAGGACGGCCGCTTCGATCTGCTGACCAAGAAGGAGGCGGCGAAGCTGGGCCTGGAGCACGACAAGCTCGAAGCCAACCTGGGTGGCATTAAGGAGATGCGCCGCCTGCCCGACGCCCTCTTCGTCGTCGATCCCAAGAAGGAGAACATCGCCGTCGCCGAGGCCCGCCGTCTGGGCATTCCCATCGTGGGCATTGTCGATACCAACTGTGATCCGGACGAGGTCGACTACATCATCCCCGGCAATGACGACGCCATCCGTGCCGTTAAGCTGATCGCCGGTAAGATGGCCGACGCTGTTCTGGAGGGCCGTCAGGGTGAGCAGGAAGCCGCCGAGAGCGAGAAGAGCGAAGAGGCCGAGGTCGTCGCCTGACTTGTCAGGGAGACGTCCGGCTGAGAAATCCTAGATAGGAGAGAGACCATGGCAGATATTTCGATTAATCTGATCAAGGAGCTGCGCGAGAAGACCGGTTCCGGCATGATGGACTGCAAGAAGGCCCTGGCCGAGAACAACAATGATATCGAGAAGGCCATCGCCTGGCTGCGTGAGAAGGGCATTGCCAGCGCCGGGAAGAAGGCCTCCCGTATTGCCGCCGAGGGCGTTGTTGATTCCTACATCCACATGGGTGGCCGCATCGGTGTGCTGATTGAGGTCAACATCGAGACCGACTTCGCCGCCAAGAACGAGGAGTTTAAGAACTTTGTCCACGATGTGGCCATGCAGGTCGCGGCTATGAATCCGAAGTGGATCTCCCGCGAGGATGTGCCCGCTGAGGCCGTCGCCGCTGAGGAGACCATCATTCGCAACCAGTGCGAGAATGAGGGCAAGAAGGGCCCCTTTGTCGAGAAGATCGTCGAGGGCAAGCTGAACAAGTTCTATGCCGAGAATTGCCTGCTGGAGCAGCCCTTCGTCCGCGATGACAAGAAGAGCATCGAAGAGATCCTGAAGGAGCTCATCGCGAAGATCGGTGAAAACATTAAGATTCGCCGCTTCACCCGCTATGAGATGGGCGAGGGCCTTGAGAAGAAGGAAGAGGACTTCGCCGCTGAGGTGGCCAAGCAGCTGCAGTAAGTAAGCGAGGACGTGTTTCACCCCGTGGGGCACGTCCTTTTTTACGTCGTCCAGGACGCACCTTGCGACCTCGGACGACTTCTTTATATGGAGGTAAGAAAATGGCGGAGCTGGCGTACAGACGTGTCCTGCTGAAGATTTCGGGCGAAGCCCTGGCCGGAAGCCGTGGCTGGGGACTGGATAATGAGACGATCCATGAGATTGCCAAGACAGTCAAGGAAGTTCACGACAAGGGTTGTGAACTGGCCATTGTGGTTGGCGGTGGCAACTTCTGGCGCGGTCGGACCTCCGAGGGGATGGACCGGGTGACGGCGGACCACATGGGCATGCTGGCCACGGCGATGAACGCGATGGCCCTGAGTGATGCCCTGGAGCAATTGGGGGCCACGACGCGGGTGATGAGCGCGATTGAGATGCGCCAGATCACGGAGACCTATATCCGTCGTCGCGCCCTGCGCCATCTGGAGAAGGGACGCATCATTATTTTTGCCTGTGGCACGGGCAACCCCTATTTCTCTACCGACTCGGCCATGGCCCTACGCGCGGCGGAGATTGAGGCGGACCTGGTGATGAAGGCCACCAATGTGGACGGAGTCTACGACAAGGATCCCCAGAAGCACGCCGACGCCCAGCGCTACAGCAAGATCAGCCACATGGAGGTCCTGCAGAAGCAGCTGCGGATCATGGATGCCAATGCGGCGGCAATCTGCCGTGACAACGCCCTGAAGATTCAGGTCTTCAGTCTGAAAGAGCCGCAGAATATCATGCGCATCGTCTGTGGTGAGGATGTGGGCACCCTCGTGTATTAATACCTGGGCTAAAGTCTGTGACGGGCTGTCGGCAGGGCCGATGGCCCGTCTACTTTTAAGCCCGAGATATGGTAACATGCTAGGCAGAAAGACCCTCAATGAAGGAGAGACTTATGGCGATTGAACTGACGAAGGAGACCTACAGACCCTATGAAGAGAAGATGGAGCAGCGCTGTGAGCAGCTTCAGGAGATTCTGAACACCATCCGCGCCGGCCGGGCCAACCCCCGCGTTTTGGACCAGATTCAGGTGGAGTACTACGGGACGCCTACGCCGCTCAATCAGGTGGCGAATATCCAGGTCCCAGAGGCCCGCATGATCAGCATTACCCCCTGGGACCAGTCCCTGTTGAAGGAGATCGAGAAGGCCATCCTGAGCTCGGATCTGGGCCTGAATCCCAACAACGACGGCAAGTGCATCCGCCTGACCTTCCCCCCGCTGACGGAGGAGCGCCGCAAGGAGCTGGTCAAGCAGGTGCAGAAGTACGGTGAGGAGGCCAAGGTGGGCATTCGCGCAGTGCGCCGTGACTGTATGGATATGCTCAAGGGCCACCACAAGAAAAAGGAGATCGGCGACGATATTCTCCGTGACGCCGAGCAGGAGATCCAGAAACGTACGGATAAGTACACGAAGCATGTCGACCAGATTGTGGGCGACAAGGAAAAGGACCTCTTGTCCATCTGATGGGTGGCTTACTTACACGCCTGTTGGGGCGCTCCCGGCCGAGGCAGGGACGGGGAGAGAAGGGTCAGGCCCTGGACCTGCTCCGCAGCAAGGATTCCGATCGGGAGCTGCCGCGGCATGTGGCGATTATCATGGACGGCAATGGACGCTGGGCCAGGGAGCGCCACCTGCCCCGCCAGGCGGGGCACCGCGCAGGGGCGGAGAATCTGCGACAGATCTGTGAGGTGGCGGCCCGCGCCGGCCTCTCCTACCTGACGGTCTATGCCTTTTCCACAGAAAACTGGAAGCGTCCGGCCGCTGAGGTGGAGACCCTGATGGGCCTTTTTCTGGAATTCCTGGAACGCTATGATGCGGAATTGGAGGCCAACGGGGTGCGTCTGCGCTTTATGGGGGAGCGGAGCCGACTTTCGCCGCGCATCCAGGCAGCTCTGGGGGCGGCAGAGGCCCGTTCGGAGCAGCGTAAGGGTCTGCAGCTGATCCTGGCCTTTAATTATGGCGGCCGCGATGAGCTGCTGAGGGCCGTCAAGCGGGCGTCCCGCGAACTTGGGGCCCAGGGGCTCGAGCACTTGGATGAGGCGGGTTTGGCCCGCTATCTGGACCTCCCGGATGTGCCGGACCCGGAGCTTATTATTCGCACGAGCGGCGAGCTGCGCCTGTCCAACTTTCTCCTCTGGCAGGCGGCTTACAGCGAGTTTTATATTACGGACCGTTATTGGCCGGACTTCCATGAGGAGGACTTGGCCGTAGCCCTCGAGGCCTATGGGCGGAGGGAGCGGCGCTTCGGTGGATTGAAATAGGAGGCTAGCTATGAATTCGCGCGTTTTGACGGGGGCCATATTTGCTATCTTACTCTTGGCCGTCTTGATTCCGGCCTTTGTCTGGCCCCTCTGGACCGTCTTCTTCCTGCTTCTGGTGGGGCTCTTTCTGGCCTTGGAATACCACCAGGCCATGCAGCGTATTTTTCGTCCTCTGTCCCTCGCCTTGACCCTGAGTTCCGTGGCGGTCTCCATTCTGGGCCTGCTCCCACTGTTGGTGGAAGGGAAAAAATTTCGTGGCTGGCAGTTCATTCCCAGCGCCCTGCTTCCGCCCCTGGGCTATTCGGAGACCTGGCAGCGGGACTATCGCTATCTGGTCGGCCGCAGCTTCCTGTATTTCCTGGCAGGGGCGAGCCTTCTGCTCATCCTGGCTGTGGTGTACACGGTCCTAAGTCGCGGGGCTGAGCGCCTTCCGCAGACGGTGACGGCCCTGGCCCCCCTGTTCTATATCGCCTTCCCCCTCATGCTGGTCAGCGTCTGGCTCTTCGCTCTGCCGAATGGTTACCGCTGGATTTTCCTGGCCTTCTTCCTGCCCTGTATCTGTGATGTGGGGGCCTACTATGGGGGGCGCTTCTTCGGCAAGACGCCCTTTTTTCACCACCTCTCTCCGAAGAAAACCTGGGAGGGGGCTGCCGCTGGTCTGGCCTTGGCGGCCCTGGTATCGGGGCTCTATTTCCTCTTTTTTCTGAGCGGGAACTACGCACCTTTTAGAGGCCGTGGCCTGGCCTTCCTCTGGGGGCTGATTTCTGGGGCTCTGATTGCGGTGGCGGGGGAACTGGGCGACCTCTTTGCCTCGGCCTTGAAACGCTGGAGCGGTATCAAGGATTTCAGCTCCATCCTGCCGGGACACGGAGGACTTCTGGATCGCTTTGACAGCATCTTGTTTGCCTTACCGCTCAGCTTTTTCTTATCATTGCTCTACTATGCTCACTGAGTGCTCGGAGCTGAGCTTGGAGGCCCATCAGGAGGAGTGACCGGCAGGGAACTCCTCCTCTCTTGTATAGAAGGGAAGAGAACAATGCACAGCAATCAAGACTCTCGGAGCGGCTTGGTCATCCTGGGTTCCACGGGGTCCATCGGACGCCAGACCCTGGATGTCTGCCGCCGGGACCAGATACCTGTCGATGGGCTGGTCTGTGGCCGTAACGTCCCCCTGCTCCTGGAGCAGATTCGTGAATTTCGTCCCCGTCATGTCGCTCTCGCTGCAGCTGAAGTTCGAGCTGAGCTTGAGGCTGGACTGGCAGCCCTGGATCTGACTGCTCTTCCGGTTTTGCACTGGGGGACTGGAGGGGTGGACGAGCTCCTTGAGGAGCTTCACCCTCGCCTGGTACTGGCGGCCATGGTTGGTATCAGCGGGCTGCGTCCGGTGCTGAAGGCCTTGGACCTGGGGGCAGACATCGCCCTCGCCAACAAGGAGGTCCTGGTGACGGGGGGGGAGCTGGTCACGACTCTGGCAAGGGAGCGGGGCTGTAAGCTTCTGCCTGTGGACAGCGAGCACTCCGCTATCTGGCAGTGTCTTCAGGGGCAGGACTGCGGACGTTTAAAGAGGCTGATACTCACCGCTTCCGGAGGCCCTTTTCGCAAGTCCAGTCTGGAGGCCATGCGGAACGCTGGCCCTCAGGAGGCCCTGGCCCATCCCAATTGGAAGATGGGGGCAAAAATCAGTATTGATTCGGCGACCATGATGAATAAGGGCCTGGAGCTAATTGAGGCCCAGCACCTCTTCGACTGTCCGGAAGAGCATATCGACATCCTGATACACCCTCAGTCCATCGTCCACTCCATGGTGGAGTTTAAGGACGGGGCCCTCCTGGCCCAGTTGGGCGCCCCGGACATGCGCCAGGCCATTTCCCTGGCCCTGCACTACCCACGTCGGGCGGAGGAGACCTTTAGTCCCCTTGACCTCCTAAGTTTGACTGAGGGACTGAGTTTCGAGGCGGCAGACCCCCAGCGCTTTCGCAGTCTTCACCTGGCCAGGGAGGCGGCCAGGGCTCCGAAGTCCCTGGCTGTGGTGATGAATGCCGCCAATGAGGTGGCTGTGGAGGCCTTTTTGGCCCGTAACGTGTCTTTTCTGGGCATCGCTGAAACGGTGGAGAACTGTATGGAAGCTCACCAGAAAGAGGGGGTCTGGCAGCCCACCTGCTTTGAAGAGATTGCAGCCTTGGACCAGGAGGCGCGCCAGCGCTGCCGCGCTTTGCTAAAATAAACAGTCTAGTGTGGTTTGATGGTAAGACGATAGGGAGCAGACATGATCTATACACTTTTTGGCATCCTGCTGGGCCTTTTGCTGCTCGGTCTGATGATGTTTCTTCATGAGCTCGGGCACTTCCTGGTAGGTAAGAAGCTGGGCTTTAAAATTCTGGAATTCAATATTTTTATGGGGCCAACGCTCCTGAAACGCTATAAGGACGGCATTCGCTACGCCCTGCGTCTCGTCCCGATCGGGGCCTCTGTGGCCTTCGCTGGAGAGGGTGATGAGGGGGAGACGGACGAGGTCCTGCGCGAGAGGCTGCGTGAGGAAAGCGCGGCCCAGCGGAGGCAAGAGCAGGAGACTGGAGCGGGGGAGGAACTGGACCTGGACCAGCCCGCGAAGCTGGATCCTGACGATCCGAGCCTCTTCTTCAACCGTCCGAAATGGATGCGGGCCCTGGTCCTACTGGCGGGTCCGCTGATCAATATTGTGAGCGGCCTGCTGGCCCTGGTGATCTTTTTCAGCGCGACGGGCTTCGCCCAATTGCGCGTCAAGTCAGTGGAAGCAGATTCGCTCTTCGCCCGGGCCCAGATCCCTGTAGGTGCGGAACTGCTGGAACTTGACGGCCATCGCCTGCGCAATAATCTGGACTTTTCTTACTACCTCCGCTTTGCTTCCAAGGGGCGGCTGGAGCTCAGCTACCGCAGTCCCGAGGGCCAGGTGGAGCGGCGCGATCTGAACTGGGATCGGGTGCACAATTGGCGCTTCGGGATTCGCAAGAATGCGGCCCAGGAGGGGATGATCGTCGCCTCTGTCGACCCCGCGCCGGACACGGCCCCCGCAGATGATGCCCGCCGCGGCTTGAAGGCGGGAGACCAGATTCTCCGTGTCGCGGGTCAGGAGGCCAGCATTGAGAGCCTGCTCCAGGCAGCCCAGGCCAGTGAGGGGGAGGCTGTGAAGCTGGAGCTCCTGCGTGAGGGCGAGAGGCTGGAACTGGAGCTCCGTCCCTTCGCACAGGAGGGGCTGCGCCCCGTGGGAGCCAGTTTTGAACTGAGCCATTCCTTCTGGGAGGCCCTCCCTTATTCCTGGCATTATTTGGGCTCTATTGTGCGCCTGACCTTTGACTCCATACGCCAGATCTTTACTGGCGGCATCGCTGCTCGCGACGCGGTCTCAGGTCCTGTTGGTGTCGTGTCCATGATCAGTGGCGTCGTCACGGCGAGCCAGATTTCTTGGGCGGATCGCGCCTTGCAGCTGGTCTACCTCTTTGCTCTGATCTCCATCTCGCTGGGCATCATGAACCTCCTGCCCATCCCCCCGCTGGACGGTTTCCAGCTCTGGGTGACGGCCTACGAGGGGCTGCGCGGGAAGAGTCTGTCGATGAAGGCCCGCCAGCGCTTCGCCATCGCCGGCCTGGTGGTCATTGTGGCCCTGTTCGTCCTGGGACTCTTCTTTGACATCCTCCGTCTGAGTGGCGTCTGAGTTCGGCCTGGCCAGGACAGGCGGACTGAGGCTGGAATCGAAACAGTCTGGCCCTCTTAGGAACAGGCTGTGTAGATGGATAGGAGAGAGGTGAAAGCTATGTGCAAGGAGAATCTAGAGCGCGCTCTGAGCCTTTTGGGACCGCGGCGCAAGTCCCGAAGCGTACAGGTCGGCGGGCTGCTGCTGGGGGGTGGGGGCGCGCCCATTGTGCAGTCCATGAACAATTGTGACAGCCGTGATGTGGAGGCCAGCCTCGCCCAGATCCATGCTCTGGCCGCGGCAGGTTGTCAGCTGACGCGCCTCGCCATCCCCGACCAGGAGGCGGCCCAGGCCCTGGGGGCCATCGCCCGACGCTCGCCCCTGCCCATTGTTGCGGACATTCATTTTGACTATCGCCTGGCTCTGGCTGCCCTGGAGAACGGGGCGGCAAAAATCCGTATCAACCCCGGAAATATCGGTGGAGCGGAGCGCCTGCGCCAGGTGGTCCGGGCCTGTCAGGAGCGACAGGTACCGATCCGCGTCGGTGTGAATTCCGGATCCATCTCCCGCGCCCTGCGTGAAGCCCATGGCGGAGTCACTGTGGAATCGCTCTGCGCTTCGGCCCTGGAGGCCCTGCGCCTGATTGAGGACTGTGGTTACGACCAGCTTGTCGTCTCCCTCAAAGCCTCGGATCCCGCCCTCTGCATCGCGGCCTACCGGCGCATGGCTGAGCTCTGCGACTACCCCCTGCACCTCGGAGTCACAGAGGCGGGGACCCAGGCTACAGGTAGTCTGCGCAGCGCGGTGGCCCTGGGTGCCCTCCTGGCTGAGGGTATAGGAGATACCCTGCGTGTCTCCCTCACAGCAGATCCTGTAGAGGAGGTCCACGCAGCCTACACCATTCTGAAGGCCCTGGGCCTGGCCCGACAGGGGAGCACCGTGATTTCCTGCCCCACCTGTGGCCGTACCCAGGTTGACCTCATCGCCCTTGCCGCCCGTGTCGAGGAGGCCTTGAAGAGCTGGGCCAAGCCGCTTACCGTGGCCGTCATGGGCTGCGCCGTCAATGGGCCCGGAGAGGCCCGCGAAGCGGACATCGGCATCGCTGGAGGACGCGGGGAGTACGTGCTTTTTGTCAAAGGGAAAATCATCGCCAAAGTTCCGGAGGAACAGGCCTTTGAGCGCCTGATGGCTGAGATTAAGGAACGTTTTGGAGCGGAGGTATGAGATGCGCCAACTGCGAGACTTTCTGATTGCCCTCATGGGTGAGACTGGGGTCTACACCATGGCGGCCCCTCCAGAACTTCTGGACGCAGAGCTCAGACAGGCCAGGATCAGTTCACGTGGCCTGGGTCTGAACCTCGTTTTACCCCAGTATCCGAGTGGCCAGAGTATCGCCCAGTTCGAACGCAGCTTACAGGATCGCCTGGATGTTCCGAAGCTGCGCTTTCATCTCCAGTGCAGCCGCCCCAGCGAGGAGCGGACGGCAGAGGAGCAGCGCAGCTTGCACCTGGCCGTCCTCGACTGGTTGCGCAACAGCCGTCAGGTTCTTCCGGGAACCATCGCCTGTGCCCTGGGACCCCAGTCCCTGGTCTGGGAGGAGTCGGAGGTCTATCTGGACTTGCCACAGATGGCCTGGGCGGACCTCTCCTCTAAGTTGGAGGAGGAGCTGGCCCGCTTTTGTCGGGAGATGGGGGGGCTGGACCTGGCCTGGAAACTCCGTCCCTGTCGGGCCGAGGAGGAACAGCGTCAAACGGAGGCCTACGTCGAAGCACTTTACAGTACAGAGCGCGGGGAGCTTTCTGAGACCGAGGAGGGGGCGGCAGCCCCGCCCAGTTGGGACTCGGCAGCTGCTGCTCCAGAACCTCCATCCGAAGAGGAGCCGCGTACTAAGTCGTCCCGTAACTACCGCCGCCGCAATTTGCCCGAGGTGATCTGGGGGCGTATCACCGAGCTGCAGGAACCCTATAATTACCGAGAACTGACCGACAGCAGCGGCCAGGTCCAGCTCCTGGGACGGGTTCAGAGCCCAGAGATGGCACTCAGTAAAAATGGGCGGACGCTGATTTGTAAGTTTGATTTTTACGGGGAGAACGGGGCGATCAGTGCGATTTTTTTCGCCAAGCCCGAAGAGCAGGAGTCGCTGCAAAAGGAACTCAAGAAGGGGCGCTATTTACGCATCGAGGCGGAGGTCCAGTATGAGGGCCGCTTCTCGAAGGATCTCCAGGCCCGCGTCCTCGGCCTGATGCCCGCTCCTGAGCCGCCCAGCCGCCAGGACCGTGCCGTGGAAAAGCGTGTGGAACTGCACTGCCACAGCAAGATGAGCGCCCAGGATGCCGTTGCGGAGGCCAAGGCCATCGTCCGCCAGGCGGCGGACTTCGGCCATCCTGCGGTGGCCATCACGGACCACGGTGTGGTTCAGGCCTTTCCTGAGGCCTATCAGGCAGCCTGTGAGGCGCGCAAAAAAAATCCGGACTTCAAGCTGATTCTGGGTCTTGAGGGCTACCTTGTAGATGATGGAGAAGTCTGCGTCTATGCGCCGACTCCGCTTGAGGCCCTGCGCGTCGAGCGCTTCTGTGCCCTTGATGTGGAGACGACGGGCCTGGACGCTGCAGAAGACCGCCTGATTGAGGTGGCCGCCCTGCGCTTTGAGCGCCAGGGCGAGGACTTCGTCGTCACGGAGGAGTTCCAGGCCCTTATTAATCCTGGCCGCAGCCTGTCCCCAGAGATCGTCAAGCTCACGGGCATCAGCGACCTCGACCTGCTCAATGCCGAAACTGCCTGGCCGGTACTGGAGCGCCTGCACGCATTTCTGGGCACGGATCCGCTGGTGGCGCACAACGCCCTCTTCGACCTGGGCTTCCTCCGGGCTGAGGGCTTTCGCACGCCTGAGCCCTATGCCCCGAGACTGAAGTTTAACCCTGTGCTCATCGACACCCTGCCCCTGGCTCGCCACGTACTGCCGGAGCTTCCGCGCCACCGCCTGAATACGGTGGCAGAGGCCATGGGTATTCCGCTGGACCAGCACCATCGGGCTCTGGATGACGCCCGTTGCTGTGGTGAGATTTTCGCCCGTCTCTATAAGCGCCTCGATGAGCCGGATCTCCAGGCCCTGAATCGCATGCTGGGACAGCGCTCCGTTGAGGAGGTCAAGCAGCGCCGCAGCCGGCCCCATCATGTCATCTTGCTGGCCCGCAACGAGCTGGGCCTCTACAATCTCTACCGACTGGTCTCCGAGGCGCACACCCGCTACTTCAGCCGCCGCCCACGGATTCCCCGCTCCCTTCTGACCTACCTGCGCAGCGGCCTGATCCTGGGTTCGGCCTGTGTGGCCGGTGAGGTGTTCCAGTCCTGCCTGGAAGCCTATGTGCGCAGTGGGAAGGATCTGGACCGCAGCCTGGAGGAGCTGAGGCGATACCGCAATAGGGGCCGCTATTATGACTACTTTGAAATTCAGCCCCTGACTAATAACCGTTTTTTGGTGCGCAGTGAAAATACAGGCATCGTCAACGATGAGGACCTGCGCAATCTGAATCGCCTGGTCCTGGCCTGGGGACGCCAGTTGAAGAAGCCTGTGGTGGCCACCTGCGACGCCCACTACCTGCGTCCCGAAGATGCCATCTACCGTGAAATTATGCTCAGCAACATGGGCTATGACGACATGGAGAGCCAGGCGGAACTCTATTTTCGCAGCACTGATGAGATGCTGGAGGAATTTGCCTATCTGGGCCCTGACCAGGCCCAGGAACTGGTTGTCCGCGCTCCCCAGGCCATCGCGGCTCAGGTGGAAGCCGACATCCAACCCTTCCCGCCAGGCTCCTATCCGCCAATGATCAAAGAGGCGGAGGAGCAGGTGGAGCAGCTGACCTGGAATTCGGCCCGTGCCCGCTATCAGATGGAGGGCGAGCAGCTGCCGGAGCTTGTGGAAAAGCGGGTCCAGCGGGAGCTGGATGCCATCATCAGTAACGGCTTTGCCATCATGTACTACATCGCCCATAAATTGGTAAAGCGCTCCAATGACGACGGCTACCTGGTCGGCTCCAGAGGTTCCGTCGGCTCCTCACTCGTGGCCACCCTCTGTGGCATAACGGAGGTCAACCCCCTGCCACCGCACTATGTCTGTCCCCAGTGTCACTACTCGGAATTTGATACGAGCGGCAGCTATGGTTCAGGCTATGACCTGCCCCCGCGCCAGTGCCCACACTGCGGTGCAGATTTGGAACGTGACGGACAGGATATCCCCTTTGAAACCTTCCTCGGCTTCAACGGTGACAAGCAACCCGATATTGACTTGAATTTTTCCGGCGAGTACCAGGCCCAGGCCCACCGCTATATCTGTGAGATGTTTGGTGAAACGCACACCTTCCGTGCGGGGACCATTGGCCGCTACGCCGAGAAAAATGCCGACGGCCTGGTGCGCAGCTACCTGGAGAAGCGTGAGGAGACGAGCACCTGGGCGAATATCCACCGCCTTGCGCAGGGGCTCATCGGGGTCAAACGCACGACGGGCCAGCACCCTGGAGGCATCGTGGTCATACCCAAGGAGCGTGAGGTCTATGACTTTACCCCCGTCCAGTATCCGGCGGACAAGTGCGGGGACAATATGCAGACCACGCACTTTGACTTCAATGCCATGCACGACACCATCCTGAAGCTGGATATCCTGGGCCACGACGATCCGACCATGCTCAAGGTCCTGGGTGATCTCACCGCTGTGGATGTCCGTAAGATTCCCATTCCCGACCCTGAAGTGATGCGTCTTTTTCAATCTCTGGAACCTCTGAAATACCAGCAGCACAGTGACCAGCAAGACGGCACCCTGGGCATTCCCGAGATGGGGACAAGAATGGCCCGGGAGATGATCCGTGAGACCCAGCCCCGGCATTTCTTCGACCTGGTCCAGCTCTCCGGCCTCTCACACGGTACCGATGTCTGGAAGGGCAATGCCCAGGACCTCATCCGCAGTGGAACCTGTGATATCAACAGCGTCATCGGCTGCCGTGACGGCATTATGACCACTCTGATCTATAAGGGGCTCCCCAAGAAGGCGGCCTTCGACATTATGGAAAAAGTCCGTAAGGGCAAGGGCCTCTCCGCGGAGCACGAGGCCCTGATGCGCGAGCACCAGGTAGAGGACTGGTACATTGATTCCTGCAAAAAAATCAAGTACATGTTCCCCAAGGCCCACGCGGTGGCCTACGTCACTTCCGCCCTGCGCATCGCCTGGTTCAAGGTCCACATGCCCGCGGCCTACTACGCCGCCTATTACAGTGTGCGCGCCGACGAATTCAGTGCGGACACCATGTGCCACGGCCTGGAGCGCTGCATCAGTGAGAAAAAGAAGGCCGAGGAGCGCATGCGTGAGCGCCAGGCCAATCCCAAGGACAAGTCGCTCTTCTATATTTTTGAACTGGTGGAAGAGATGTACTGCCGGGGAATCCGCTTCCTTCCGATCAGTCTCCAGAAATCCGAGCCCTCCCGCTTCCAGGTGCTCAGCGACACGGAGATCCTGCCCCCCTTTAATGTAATCCCCGGCTTCTCGACCGCAATGGCCTGCGACCTCGTCCAGGCCCGGGAACGCGGTGCGGACTTCAGCTGTCGTGACAGCATCGCCCGCGAGGCGGGCCTGGGTCCCAGCGCCATGGAGGCCCTGGCCAGCGAGGGGGTCCTGGAGGGCATACCCGAGAGCGCCCAGCTGGACCTCTTTGAATGGATGCAACAGTCCACCCAAGACTAGGTGGACTGCTGCAGCGAGAGGCAGTCACTGGCCGTCCCCACGGGCAGCCGCATGAAAGGAGCCAGCTCAGAATGGAACTGCGCGTCGTCCTGCGCCAGGCAAAAACGAGCTACGACCGTCCCTATTCTTATCTCTGGACACAGGGAGTCCCGGCCCCGCTTCCCGGCCAGAGGGTCCTGGTACCCTTTGGCCGTCAGAACCGCCCCCAGGAGGCCTTTGTCTGGTTTCCACCTCGTGCGGAGTCCGAGGCCGTGGATCAGACGGAGCTCAAGGCCGTCCTGGCGGTCTATGAGGACTTTCCCGTCCTGAGTCGCGCCCAGATGCGCCTTGTCGAGCTCATGCGCCTGCGCTATGCCTGTACTTATGGCGAGGCCATTCGACTCATGCTGCCTCCCGGACTGAGCGCCCGTATCACGAGACGCTACCAGGCCCAGTTTGCTGCTGAGGACCGGGACGAGATTCTCCAGCGCTACCCACGTTATCGTGGTCTGGCCGACTTCCTCCAGCAGCTCCTCGCCACAGCCAGGGGTCTGAGCGAGGAGCAGATCAGGAGGGACTGCCCGGTCAGCAAGGCCTGTCTACAGACTCTGGAGGAGGCGGGACTGCTGAGCTACAGCTATAGTTGTCAGGCGGGGATACAGGAAAAGACAGAGCGCTACGCCTACCTGCCGCAGCCCGAGCGCTGCGAGGAGCTGCTGAGTTCCCAGGTCCTGCGTTCCGCCGCCCAGGCCCGAGTTCTGGAGCTACTCCTCGAATATGGCGATATGGGTCTGACGACTCTTGAGCAAAATGCCCAGGTCAGTCGGGCCGTCCTGCGTGGCCTTGAGAAAAAGGGCCTGATCGCCTTCGCCGAACGCAGCAGCAGACTGGGAGAGGCGCAGTTACAACAGATTCTCAGAGACCTTGGCATCACTGAGGAAATGGAGCGTGGCGGAGGGGGGGAGCCCGAGCAGAAGCCGGAGGCCAAGGCCGAGGTTGAGGTTGAGGCTGAGCCTGAGCCTGAGCCAATCCCCGAACTGACTCCGGAACAGGCACAGGTATATCGGCAGCTACTGCTAGGTCTGGAAGCCCCGCCGGATGGAGGTCTGCGCGAGTATCTCCTCCATGGGGTGACCGGTTCGGGCAAGACGGAGCTCTATCTGCGTGTGGTGCAGAAGGTCCTGGAGCGCGGGCAGACGGCCATCATCCTCGTCCCTGAGATCTCTCTCACCCCCCAGATGACCCAGCGTGTCTACAGACGCTTTGGTCGGGATATAGCCATCATCCACAGTCAGCTCAGCCCCCGCCTGCGCTACGAGCAGTGGCAGCGCATCCGCCGTCAGGAGGTGCGCATTGTCCTGGGGCCCCGTTCCGCCCTTTTTGCCCCTCTGAACAAGCTAGGTCTTATTGTGATCGATGAGGAGCACGACTCCGCCTATCGCTCCGATCAGAGTCCCGTCTATGACAGCCGCAGCATAGCCCGGCTGCGCGCCCGCGGGGAGGGGGCCCTTCTCCTCCTGGGCTCGGCCACCCCATCTATTGAGACGTACAGCCGCGCGGAGATTGGCAAATCCAAAATTCTGGAGCTGCGTCAGCGCGCCACGCAGCAGCCCCTGCCCCAGTGTCACATTGTTGATATGCGGAGGGCGGCCAACCTCTTTAACCCCGATGAGGCCATCTTGTCTCCGCCCCTCCAAAGGGCCCTGCAAGAGTGCTTTGAACGGGGGGAGCAGAGCATGCTTTTTTTGAATCGTCGGGGTTACGCCTCTGCGATTCTCTGCCGGGACTGCGGGGAGCAGCTGGGCTGCCCCAACTGCTCCGTCCACCTTTTTCCCCATAAAAGCAGCAAGTACCAGCAGGCCCGAGTGATCTGCCATTACTGTGGCTACCAGGCTCCGGAGCCCCAGGTCTGTCCAAACTGTGGCAGTAGCCGCATAGGTCCCTTTGGCCTGGGTATCCAGCAGCTGGAGGACAGCCTGGCGCGGCTCTTTCCGAAGCAGCGCGTCCTGCGCATGGACCAGGACAGCATCCAGATCCCAGGAGGGCATGCGGCCATACTTGAGCGCTTCAGACGGGGGGAGGCGGAGATTCTGCTAGGCACCCAGATGATTGCCAAGGGCCACGACTTCCCCCGGGTCAGTGTCCTGGGCATCATATCCTGCGACCAGCTCATGATTCGGGCGGATTTTCGGGCCCATGAACGGGCCTTCCAGCTCATGACACAGGCTGCTGGGCGGGCCGGACGCCACGGGAGGCCAGGGGAGGTCTACTTGCAGACGTTTCAGCCTGAGAGCTACAGTGTGCAGGCGGCGGCCCAGCATGACTATCTGCGCTTCTACAAGGAAGAGCTGGCCCTGCGCAAGCTCTTTTCCTATCCTCCGTACCGCTCCATGCTGAGCATCAGCAGCCAGGGGCCCAGTCCCCAGCGGAGTCTGGAGACTCTGGAGCGCATTGTCGGGGCCATCCGCCAGCTGCAGGAGGTCCAGGAGGAGATGCGGGAACTTGAGCTAAGTCCGATTCAGGAAGCCTACCCTTTTATGCTCTACCATCGCTATCGCCACGTCCTGCACCTCCGCTCGACAGAACTGGCCAAGCTCTCCTATCTGGCCCTGATCAGCCGGCAGATTGACCTGCCTCAGGGCTGCCACATCCGCCTGTCCATGGACCCTGCCTAGCGGCATGGCTGATGCTTCAAGACGGCGGGGACTTACGCTCTTGGGGTATAATAACTATTCGGATTCTTACAAAAGGAGGTTTCGTCCATGGCCCGTATTCTTGCCTTCGGTGAGGCCCTCATCGACTTCGCCGCCCAGCCCCCCGGCGCGGCTGAGCAGGGGATCTGCTATCTGCGCCAGGCTGGGGGAGCCCCTTTCAATTTTGCTGTCGCCTGTCAGCGCTTTGGCCACGAGACCACGTTCCTGGGCAAGGTCGGCGCCGACGCTCTCGGTCGCTTCCTCCTGGATACGGGGCGCAGTCAGGGCCTGGACATGGCTTACTGCATCGAGGATCCGCAGTATTTCACCACGCTGGCCTTCGTGAGTCTGGACGCTCAGGGGGAGCGCGACTTCTCCTTCGCCCGCAAGCCTGGGGCGGACAGCCAGCTCCGCAGGGAAGAAATCGATCTGAGCTGCCTGGAGGGCCGGAACATACTGCACGCGGGCGCACTTTCCCTGAGTGCTGAACCTTGCAAGACGGCCCTGGAAGCCCTGGCTACAGAGGCTCGGCAGAGGAGGCTTTTAATCAGTTTCGATGCCAACTACCGAGCTGAACTCTGGCCCAGCTCCGAGGCCTACCGCCATACCCTGCTGGCTTTTCTGCCTTTTGTGGACCTGCTCAAGGTCTCCCGTGAGGAGGCCTGCCTGCTGAGTGGGGAGGAGGACCCCCAGCTGGCCAGAAGCTTTCTTCTGAGCCAGGGGCCCAGACTTCTGGCCTGGACGGATGGGGAGGCTGGGTCTGTTTTGCAGTCCGAGTCCTGTACGGAGCGGCTGGCGGCCAGGAAGTGGGGAAAGACGCTCGACACCACAGCTGCGGGGGACTGCTACTTCGCCGCCCTGCTGAGCCGTCTCCTCCACTTGCCGGAACCCCTTCAGGCGGGGGCGGCGGAGCTGCGGTCGGCGGGGGCTTTTGCGGCCATGGCCGCCGCCATTTCTGTGACCCGTCTCGGAGGCATAGCCTCCCTACCTGCGGAGGCGGAGGTCCTGGAGGCCCTGGAGGTCCTGGGCTGAAATAGCGTACGAGTTCGCAGTCCCTGTTTGGCTGGGGAGGACCTGTTTCCGCCCCGCCGTCCAGGAGCGGAGATAGAGAGGCCCGGTACGGGCGACACAAGGAGGCACTATGCACAAGACCGTTTTATTGACCGGAGGGACTGGCTACATTGGGAGCCACATCGCCGTGGCCCTCGCCGAGCGGGGGGACCTGCCAGTACTCGTTGACAACCTTTCAAACAGCAGCCTGGAGGCCCTGCAGCGCATTGAGGAATTGGCGGGGCGCAAACTGCCTTTTTATCAGCTGGATGTCTGTGATACCGAGGCCCTGAACCGCGTCTTCGAGGAGCAAAAAATTGATGCCTGCATCCATCTGGCGGGCTACAAGGCGGTGGGAGAGTCTGTTGCCAAGCCCCTCGATTACTATCAGAATAATTTGCAATCCACTCTGAGCCTGCTCCGCGCCATGGAGGCCCACGGGGTGAACTGTGTGGTCTTCAGTTCTTCGGCCACGGTCTACGG
This sequence comes from Bacillota bacterium, assembly GCA_023388435.1. GTDB lineage: Bacteria > Bacillota > Clostridia > Saccharofermentanales > Fastidiosipilaceae > JAEWGG01. Next base: position 73,944 of record JAEWGG010000010.1, read on the forward strand.
CACGCCCGAACGCCTGCCCCTGACGGAGGATATGAAGGGGAGCTGCACCAATCCCTACGGCTGGACGAAGTGGATGAGCGAGCAGATTCTCACAGACTTTCAGCAGGCCCACCCGGACTGGGCGGTCATCCTCCTGCGCTATTTTAACCCCATTGGAGCCCACGCCTCAGGCCGCATCGGAGAGAATCCCAACGGCATTCCGAACAACCTCATGCCCTACATCAGTCAGGTGGCCGTGGGGCGTCTGGAAAAAGTGCACGTATTCGGCGATGACTACGACACGCCCGACGGTTCGGGAGTCCGCGATTACATCCATGTGGTGGACCTGGCGGAGGGCCACTGCGCGGCCATTGATTATGCCATGGGGCATCCCGGGGCAGAGATTATCAATCTAGGCACGGGGCGGGGCATCAGCGTACTCGAGCTGATCCAGACGTTTTCCCGCGTAAATGACATCGAAATTCCCTACCAGATTGACGGCCGCCGAGCCGGTGATATTGGAGCCTGCTACGCCGATGCGCGCAAGGCCAAGGAGCTTCTGAACTGGTCCGCCCGCTTCGACTGTGAAGACATGTGTCGGGACGCCTGGAACTTCCAGAAGCAGAACCCCCAGGGCTACTGAGTTTGGAATGCTTGTGGGACCGGGTAGTACGAGAGGAGTAGCGAATGCGGAAAAATGGACGATCAGAGGGGGAGCAGGACTTGCAGCTCTGGAATTTTTCGGAGCCAGGTCAAGCTGGCAGGACGGGCCGAGCAGAAGCTTCGGCTTCTGCTGGTCCGCGCCAAGCCCCTGATCAGTTCTCCTGGGGGAGCGAAGCCAGGACCTCCCCAGCAGCGTACCGTGAGCTTCCACCCCGCTATACAGCTTATGAGGGACGCCTGGGCCCTCGCTCTACTTCCCAATCCACAGAGCGCAGACAGGCGAGTCCCCGGTCTGTCTCCGAGTCTCTGGCTGCCCAGCTCGGAGCCCAGCGTCAGGGTCGGAGTCAGACCCCGGCTCGGGTTCAGGGCCAGGTCGGCGGCTGGCCCCAGACTGCGGCAGGTCGAGAGTCCACTGAGGGATATGGGGGACAAGAGACTTATCGGCAGCCTCCATATCCCGGGCAGCCCAGGTCCTGGAGTTCTTCAAGTCCCCAGTTGAAGTCCCAGGCCAGGCCCAACCCAGGTCCTGGGACACGCAGCCAGGGGCTGGGGCAGGCCCCTGCTTCCGCCGAGGGCGGTCGCGGCTTTCAGACAGAAGGCCGGAACTCCGTTCGGGCCGCTTCCTACCGCACAGGGGAGCGCTCAGGTCTCAGTTCCCGCCCCAGCCCAAGACCTGGTTCAGGTGACAGGGCTCTGGGGCGAGTTGCCAGCGGGTCCGCGCCCCGGACTGCTTCCCCCCGACTCAGCCACCAGGGGAGGTCTCAGTCCCCTGGGCGAAATGGAGACCAGGACGACTGGCTGCTCCTGCCCAAGTCGGGCTCCACACGGCGGGCTTCACGGGGCTCCGCACGGTCTGGCACGCAGGTTTCCAAACTTAAGGCCTATCTCCTGATCGGCTTGCTCATCCTGGCCCTGCTGTGTTTTGTGGTCTACCTGGGGGCCACCTATCTTCGGGGAGGCCTGGTGCAGACCGACAAGCCTCAGACATCTGGGGCGGCGGATTACCAGCAGCCCCAGCAGGCGCTCTTTGTACCCCAGAAGGAACATGTGCGCAATATCCTGTTGATGGGCACGGACATGCGCAACGAGGAGATTAAGGAGGAGATTGGCGAACGTACGGACAGTATGATTTTGCTCAGTCTGGACCTCGATAAAAAAACGGTAAAACTCTGTTCCTTCCAGCGTGACATGCTGGTGGAGATGCCCGGGACCCGCGACCTGGCCCGCCTGAACACCGCCTATCTGAAGGGGGCGGACTACCTCCTGCAGACCATCAACCAGAATTTTGCCCTGAATATCCGAGACTACGTAAGCATACAGATGCCGGGCCTGACCCGCGTCGTGGACCTGATGAAGGGGCTGGAAGTCACGATCCCCGACGACGAGGCCGTGATCCAGGAACTCAACCGCTGCATCCTGGAGCAGAACGAAGAAATTGGCGTACAGTACAGCCTGATTGAGCAGCCGGGGACGCAGACGCTGAACGGCGGCCAGGTTCTGGCCTACTGCCGCATGCGCAAGCTGGACAGTGACTACGAACGCGGACAGCGCCAGAGGGATATTCTGAGTCTGATATTTCGTAAATTTAAGAACTTTGACGCCGTATCCCAGGCGGCCATCATCCGCGAGGGCCTGTCCCATGTCCAGACCAATCTGAACCTGGCGGATCTCACGGAATTGGCCCAGAACGCCTCCATATTCAGGAGTGAAGAGATAGGCCAGACCCACATGCCACCCAAGCTCTGGTCCTGGACAGATGACAACTACAATATACTGGCCAACCTGGAGGCCTCCGCTAAGGAGCTGTACCGTTTCCTCTACGACGAGGACCTGGCCCAGGTGCAGGTGCCAGAGATACCGGGTGCGCCCAAAGTCGCCCACGATTCGGCGATCTGGATAAAGCCGGATAGCGAAAGTTTTGTGGCCCAGCAGGCCCCATATATTGAGGGTGGAATAGAGGCGGCCCGTCAGCTGCAAGAGGAGGAACTGGCCAGGCAAAAGCAGGCCGGATACAAGCCTAAGACCAACTAGACGTAAGGAGCGGGGACAGGGTGAGAAAACGTGGGCCGAGCACAGAGGAACAGTGGGAGCAGCAGGAGGCCCAGGACCAGGCCTTGCTGGACGCCCTGGCTAAGCGCCTTCCAGAGGACAGGGCGGAGGACCTGGCCGAGCGCAATTCTCTGGCGCCCCTGTCGCGCAAGGAGTATCGAGAACTCTTCGGTCGCAGGTCCAGGGGGCGCCACCGTTCTTTTTTGAGCCCAGAGCAGGCAAGCCTGGGCCAGCGCCTTGAACACTGGCTGCGGCAAGTTCCAGGCTTCGCTAAGTTCCTGGAGCGCAGGGGCGAGGAGGGCCTGGAATTTGAAGCGGAGCTGTCCAGCTGGGAGCAGAAGGCCGCAGCCTTGCGACTGGGTCAGGGACGCCGTTTTCGCAAGCGCTGGATCAGTCTGGGAGCCTTGCTGCTACTCCTTCTCGTACTTGTCCTGGCCGCCTACTATAGCAGCAGAAGGTCCAGTCGCAATCCGATTTTTCATCCGGCCCGCAGCGGCCAGGGGGACAGGCGGCGAGGTCCGACTGGGGGCAGAGAAAATGAGTTCCAGCCAGGGTCAAGTCAGAAAAGAGCTTCAGACCAGTCCGGCGCAAGTCGTCCAGCGGGATCCAGGCCAGCGGGATCCAGGCCAGCGGGGTCCAAGCCAGAGCCCAATCCCACGTTGAGCCCAGTTCCGCCAGCCCTTAATCAGCCTTCCCCAGGTGAAGGGCCCCCAATAGAGCGCCCGGAGGAAGCAGCTGTAGAGCGTCCCCTGGTTCAGCCCACATCAGAGCTGACGGCAGACTCGCCTGTAGAAACGCCGACAGAGGCGTCTGTAGAAATGCCGATAGAAACTCCAACAGAAGCGCCTCCTGGACGTTCCACAGCGGCTTCTACAGAGGCGTCGACAGAAGCGAGCGACAGCTCGCTGGAGCCGCCCACGGTCTCGCCGACAGAAGACCCGACTGTGCCGAGTCCAGGTACAGGCACCGAGGCGGGGGCCGCAGAACGTCCCAGCCCCTGATGTGCGCGGCAGATATGTAGCCTGCCGTACGTGGTCTGCACGCTTTCGTCGGAATTGCTTTGTACTTTTGCTAAGTCCTTGCCTGTTGTGAGCTGATCAATGAAAATTTGTATTCTTGGTTTTAGTGCCTCTGGCAAGTCAAGCCTGGCGCGCGCACTGGCGAGCAAATATGATTTGCAGCTCCTTCATCTTGATACGATCCATTTTCTTCCAGGCTGGCAGACCAGGTCTCATGCGGAAAGTCTGGAAATACTAAATGAATTTTTAACTGCAAACGCAAATTGGGTGATTGATGGAAATTACGCTAAGCTGAATCTTCTGAGACGGATGGAAGAAGCAGATCTGATCATATTCATGAAAGAGAATCGCTTTGTCTGTCTGTACCGCTGTCTCAAGCGCTATTTTACCTATCGCAATCAGAGTAGACCCTCGATGGCAGAGGGCTGCTTGGAAAAAATTGATTTTGAATTTATCAAGTGGATCTTATATAAGGGGAGAAGGGTCAGCACACTAAGCTATTTAAAAAATTATCCCAAGCGGTCTAAAATTATGAGCTTCGGCTCCAAAGCGAATACGGCGTACATTCTGAACATGCTGGAGGAGAAGCTTGGTCCACAGCTGCGGTCGGGCGGAGCTCAGGATGAGCTTGTAAAAAGCGGACATAAAAACTCCCTCTCCTCGGACCCTGGCTCTGCAGTCCAAGAACAGGGAGTTTAGCTCTGTCTGCTGAGGAGGCTTCTAGCTCCACCTGGCGTCCCGGCTAGCGCATGCCGATATCCAGCAGGCGTATCCCCTTGTTGCGTTCCAGAACCCAAGCCATGGCCCATTCAGACTCGAAGAGCAGGAGCATGGCCCCCTCCTGGTCTTCGACAAGTAAGGTGGTGGAGGTCATGCTCAACTTGGCGGCTTCCTCCGCTGAATAGAGGAGCAGGCCGTCCTTTTCAATCCAGCGGGCGTAACGGTAATTCAGGCGGGTTTCCAGCAGCTCCACCTTATATTCCGACCGCAGTCTATAGGCCAGGACATCAAACTGCAAGCTGCCAACCACGCCGGCGATATAGGTCTCCGTACCGATGTCCGGCTGTTTGTAGAGCTGGACGGCGCCTTCCTGAGAGAGCTGCTGCATCCCCTGTAAAAACTGCTTGCGTCGCATGGAGTCCTTGGGCTGGATGCGGGCGAAGTTCTCGGCGGGGAAGACCGGAATATCGGCGAAGCGGATTTTCTCATCCTTGCTGCAGATGCTGTCACCGATTCGGAAAATTCCTGGATCGAAGACCCCGATGATATCTCCTGCGTAGGCCTCGTCGACCAGCTTGTGGCTCTGGGCAAGGAATTGCTGAGGCGGGGCCAGGCGCACCGTGCGGCCCTCCCGCATGTGCCGCACTTCCATGTTGCGCTCGTAGACGCCGGAGCAGATACGGATGAAGGCCAGGCGGTCGCGGTGCTCGGGGTTCATATTCGCCTGAATCTTAAAGACAAAGCCCGAGAAGAAGGGCTCGTCGGCCTGTATCAGACGGTCCTCGGCCTGGCGGGGGCTGGGCGGGGGCGCCATGGCCAGGAAGTGCTCCAGGAAGTGAGCCATGCCGAAGTTGTTGATCGCTGAGCCAAAAAAGACCGGCGTCAGCTGGCCCTGGCGAATGCGCTCCTCGGAAAAGTCTTCGCCGGCCACATCGAGGAGCTCAATCTCCTCATTTAAGGTCTCCAGATAGTGCTCTTCAAGGCCCAGGTCCCGGGCCTCATCAAGGCTGCATGTCCGCCCCAGGACCTGTTTTTGTCCGTGCTGGGAACTGCTGGAATCGTAGAGTTCGATCTCGGCCTCCCGACGCTTGTAGACTCCTTTGAAGTCGCCGTGGATGCCGATTGGCCAGTTCATTGGATAGGACTGGATTCCCAGGACTTTTTCCAGCTCGTCGATCAGATCGAAGGGGGGGATGGCCGCGCGGTCCATCTTATTGATGAAGGTAAAAATGGGGATCTGCCGCAGACGGCAGACTTGAAAGAGTTTGATGGTCTGGGGCTCGACGCCCTTGGCGGCATCGATGAGCATGACGGCCGCATCGGCCGCACAGAGTGTGCGGTAGGTATCCTCGGAGAAGTCCTGGTGCCCAGGCGTATCCAGGATGTTGACGCAGAAGCCCTCGTATTCAAACTGCATGACAGATGAGGTGACCGAGATGCCGCGTTTTTGCTCAATTTCCATCCAGTCCGATGTGGCGTGGCGCTGGGCCTTGCGGGCCTTAACTGAGCCGGCCAGGTGGATGGCGCCTCCGTAGAGAAGGAGTTTCTCAGTCATGGTCGTCTTACCGGCGTCGGGGTGGGAGATGATGGCGAAGCTGCGCCTGCGCGCAATTTCCTGACGCATTCTATCCGTGTCTATGGGCATGTGGCCTCCTCATTCTGACTTGTGCTAGGGGCGGTTTCAGGAGCCCTCCTGAAACCGAAAGAAACAGTGAATTATTATAGCAGAGAACGGCGTCCTAGCGCGGTGTCCAGGAGCTCTGTCCCCTGTGAGAGAAGGCCCTGTATGTGGTAAAATACCAAAATATTAATTTAAGGAAAGAGGGGCCCTATGTCAGGTCATTCTAAGTGGAATAATATCAAGCGCAAGAAGGGTGCGGCGGACGCGGCCCGCGGCAAGATTTTTACCAAAATTGGACGCGAAATACAGGTCGCCGTCAAGGCCGGGGGGCCGGATCCCGAGAGCAACAGCAAGCTGAAGGACATCATCGCCAAGGCCAAGGCCAATAATATGCCCAGCGACAATATTCAGCGCAGCATCAAGAAGGCCTCGGGCGGCGAGAGTACGGAGAACTACGAGGAGATCGTCTATGAGGGCTATGGTCCCTCTGGTGTGGCGGTGATGGTCCGCGCCCTTACGGACAATCGTAACCGCACTGCTGCTGAGGTGCGGCATCAGTTTGACCGCAGTGGCGGCAATATGGGACAGACCGGGAGCGTGTCCTACCTCTTTAGTTCCCGGGGCCGCCTCATCATCGACCGTGAGGAATTCGAGGATGAGGAGGCTGTCATGATGGACGCCCTCGACGCCGGAGCCGACGACTTTACGGCGGAGGAAGAAATCTATGAGATCTTGACCGATCCAGCGGATTACAGCGCCGTGCGCGAAGCTCTGGAGGCCAAGGGCTACAGCTTCATGGAAGCGGCCGTCGAGCCTGTGCCGAGCACCTGGGTCCAGCTGGATGAGGAGAAGGTGGCCAGCATGGAAAAGCTGATCGATGGCCTTGAGGATCTGGACGACGTGCAGGAGGTCTTCCACAATTGGGAGGCCTGAGCAGCCTGATGAAGTGAGGTGCGGAGCGGGTGGCCTGGTTTGGCTGGAAGACGAAGCGCGGCAGGCAGCGGACGGCGGGGGGAGAGCCGTCCGCTGCCGCCAGTCCCCAGGATCCGTTGAATGCCCTGAAACATGTACAGAAGCGCATTCAGGAGGCCTATGAGGAGAATATCGGGCGGCGCAGCCTGGAGAACACGGGCCGCCTCCGCCTGCTCGGCCGCAGTGGCGGCCAGGAGAGTCAGCAGGAGTCCGAGGAACGGCAACGTGAGATCCTGAGCCAGATTGCTGTCCTGGCCTTTGTCGGCCCCTCCGGAACAGGGAAGAGCACCCGCGCGCTCTCCCTGGCTGCCAAGCATCAGATCGCCTATATCATTGACGATGGACTGTTGATCCACGGCTCGCGCATCCTCGCCGGGACTTCGGCCAAACGCGCTCCGACAAAGCTGGAGTCGGTGCGCCAGGCCCTCTTCTCAGACCCTCAGCGGGCCAGGAGCATGCGACGCGTCCTGGCTGAGCAGCAGCCAGCCACGCTCATGATCCTCGGTACCTCCGACAATATGTTGGAAAAAATATGTAAGGCCCTGCATCTCAATCCCCCTTCGATGCTGATCCGCATTGAGGATGTGACCACGGAGGAGGAGCGCCATCAGGCTCGCAAGAATCGCTTGACGGAGGGCCAGCACACCATACCGGTGCCCAGCATGGAGATCAAGCACGAATTCTCGGGCTATTTCTCAGAACCCATCAGCCGCCTGCGATCCCGCCTGGACCGGGAGCGCCAGGCAGGGGGGCCTGGGACAGAGCGCACGGTGGTGCGGCCGACCTTTTCCATCCTGGGTTCCTATTCGATTTCTGACGAGGCTCTGAGACACATGTTGGAACTCCTGCTGGGAGAGATTCCTGGGGTGGCCGCCCTTGAGAACTGTCGCATCACGAAGGAAGTCTACGGGGTCAGCCTGGATCTGGAACTGGCCCTCTACTTCGGCTACAGTGCCCAGAGCCTCCTGGCCGAAGTCCAGGCGCGTGTGGCGAGCAGTGTGGAGCGATACACAGCAATCAATATTCTGGCGGTCAATGTGCGGGCCACAGCGGTATGGTCTGAGCGTGAGAGGAGGGAGGAGCGAAGATGCGAGAGCCTATAGCAGTCGATCAGATTCGCAGCTTCGAAGCGGAGCTGAACTACAGTCGACGGGGTGTACTGACGCTCTACTGTGATCTCGAGCGCCGCCTCCTGCGCTGGAAGGAGAGCAACCACTGGAATCGGAATTTTACCCGGTCCATCAACCTTATGGAGCGCCAGGCCATACGGGACTTCCTCGCGGGCTGTCATTTTGAGTACTGGCCTCAGGAGAGCCCAAGTTTCGAGCAGGGGCGGGACTTTCGTCTGCGCTGGGAACTGAGTCTTCTGTGGCTGGGGCCGGCGGGGGAGGAACGCCTGAGTTTCAGTGGCCTGAACGAACTTCCAGATTATTTTTTGCAGTTTGCCGAAGGGCTTTCCGTTTTTTGTCGCCGGCCTTTTGCCCTCGCGGACTGAGTTTTTCTCAGGGCGTCCTGTGCTACAATAAAAAGGGCGTGCCAGAGTGGCCAGGCCCCGAAATGGGGGTTAATCATGGCCGTGTGTATCATTGATTTGCGCCGGGATTTTGACGATCAGGAACAACTTCTGAAGCAGTTGCAGCGCGAGCTGAAGGTGGCGGGGAAGTTGCACATGAAGGCGGTAAAAATTTTACATGCCCCAGGGGCTCGGGCAGCCCAGGATCGCCACTGCTGCCGGCAGTATCTCTATGAGGCCCTGCGCAGTGGGGAGATCCGCGCCTTTTGTCCAGGAGAGTGCTTCGGACCCTTTGAAGCCCAGGGTAAGCATATCGCCTATATGTATCCAGAACTGAAGCGAGACCGGGATTGGAGCAAGTACTCACGCCTCTGCAGCCTGGTACTGGTCTAGTTTGCCAGGAGGGGGCCTGAGGCCCCAGCTTGAAAATATTTTAAGGAGGACTGCGGTCATGAGCAAGGCTCTGCAGCCTGGCCCAGAGGAGATTTTCGCGGCTTTTACTGCCCGCTGTCAGGCCTGCAGGGCCTGTGACCTGGCCGAGACACGCCGCAATGTCGTCGTGTACCGGGGGGCTATCCAGGCCCCCCTGGTCATTCTGGGAGAGGGGCCTGGAGCGGATGAGGATGCGACAGGACTGCCCTTTGTCGGCCGCAGCGGGAAGTTGCTCAATTACCTGCTCCTGGCCAACGGCTTTCAGGAAGAGGACTACCACATCGCGAATATAGTCAAGTGTCGTCCGCCCCAGAATCGGCGGCCGCGGCCCGAGGAGGCCCAGGCCTGTCGCCGCCTCCTCGAGGAGCAGCTCAGCCTGGTCAGGGCCCGCTATCTCTTTTTGCTTGGTTCCAGCGCCTATCAGTATCTGACTGGAGAGAAGGGGAGTATCAGCCGTATGCGCGGCCAGTTTTTTAAGTACCAGTCCTACCGGGCCCTGGCCAGCTTCCATCCCGCCTACATTCTGAGGGACAATCGCCAGCGCATACACCTCTGGAACGATATCTGCCAGCTGCGCAGGGCCATGGAGGAGGATGGGCTCCTCGCCCCGCTGAGCTTCCAGCCTGAGATGCCCCAGGGCTCCATGCGCTGAGCCTTTTAGGTGAAATTAAGGTGGCCCGCCATCTCAGTCGAAGCTGGGAGGCGGGCCAATTTTTATGGATTTCATAGTAGCTGAAAGCTAATTAAAGAGGGCGAGGTAGCGCTCAAAGCTTCCGCTCAGCATCAGTATGCCCAGGACGAGCAGGAGCAGGCCGCCGATGCGGCGCAGGCTGAGGCTGTGCTGCTGGAGGAAGCGGAGCTGCTTGCGCAGGCGTTCATAGAGCAGGGAGAGAAGGACGAAGGGTAGGCCCAGGCCGAGGGAGAAGGAGAGGAGTAAGCCCGCTGAAGCCCAGCTGTTTCCCGAACTCAGGGCGAGCGTTAGGGCCGAGGCGAGAAGGGGGCCGACACAGGGCGTCCAACTGATGGAAAAGCTCAGGCCCAGGACAAAGCTGCTGAGGTAGGTCCCCGTATTCTGTGGACCTTCTGTAGACCTGCAGCCCAGGCGGCTGAGGACTCTGCCGAGGGGGTCCTGGCCGAGCAGATAGAAGCAGGCGATAAGGATCAGGAAGCCGGCTGCAATGTGGCGCAGGAGCCTGAGCTCATCGCGGAGGAGCTGACCCAGACTGGAGGCGGCCAGGCCAAGGCCGACAAACACGAGGCTGAAGCCGAGTACAAAACAGAGGCTGGACAGGAGGCGCTGGGCTCTGCTCCTCAGGCGATCCCCCGCCATGTAGGCGAGGTAGACGGGGAGGAGGGGGAGGATGCAAGGGGACAAGAAAGCCAGAAGTCCCTCGAAGAAAAGTCCGATTGCAAACATGTTTTTTTCCTTTCAGAGCTGCCCGCGGGCTTCGCATGAAGCACAGAATTTATCGGCTACAGCCTGCCTGGACTGTTTTCAGTAAAAGGGCCCCAGCTTCACAGGGGCCCGAAAATCAAAAGTTGATGTCAAACTGGCTGCGGTCCATGGCGTCGATCTCTGCAAAGCAGCGTTCGATAATCTGGGCGGCCAGCTCCAACTGCTCGTCGCTGTGCGTGGCCATGTAGCTGCTGCGCAGGAGGCAGGAGTCCTGGGGAACCACAGGTGGGAAGACCGGATTGACGTAGATCCCGTTCTGCAGCAGGAGATTGGAGGTGAACATGGTCCGTCCTGCAGTGCCCGTCAGCAGGGGTAAGATGGGTACAAGCTCATTGCCTGTCTCCCGCAGCTGCACATGTTCCATGGTCTTGAACTTGGCCTTCATCAGGCGCACGATCTCGTGCAGGCGCTCCACCCTCCAGGGTTCTTCCTTCAGAATTTGAAGGGACTTGTGGGCGGCGGCTACCTGCCCAGGGGGAATACTGGCACTGAAAATGAAGGGGCGGGAACAGTGTTTGATATAGCGGATTACATCCCTGGGTCCAACGACGCAACCACCCAATGAGGCCAGGGTTTTGGAGAAGGTGTTCATGATGATATCCACCTCGTCCTCCAGACCGAAGTGGGAGGCCGTCCCGCGTCCCCCCTCACCGAGGACGCCCAGGGAGTGGGCGTCGTCGACCATGATCCTGGCTCCGTACTGCTTAGCCAGGCGGACGATCTCGGGCAGCTTACAGATCTCGCCTTCCATACTGAAGACGCCGTCCGTTACGATGAGAATGCCCACATCCCCCTGTTGCTGGGCAAAGCGCAGTTTCTTCTCGAGGTCGTCCATGTCGCTGTGGCGGTATTTGAGTACTTTTTTGGCAAAACTCAGGCGCGAGGCGTCGATGAGGCTGGCGTGATTCATACTGTCGGCGACAATGATGTCACCCCGCCCAGCCAGGGCGGAGATGATGGCCAGGTTGGACTGAAAACCCGTGGAAAAAGTCAGACAGGCCTCCTTGTTCAGGAACTTGGCAAGGTCCTCTTCGAGGGCTTCATGGATGTCCAGATTACCGTTGAGAAAGCGGGAGCCGGAGCAGCCCGTGCCGTATTTCTCGATACCCTTAATAGCAGCCTCCTTGACTCGGGGGTCGGCTGTCAGGCCGAGATAATTGTTGGAGCCCAGCATATAGGTGTGGCGACCTTCAATTTCCACCTCGCAGTCCTGTCCGCTGGTCAGTTTGTGAAAGTAGGGGTAAATTCCCAAGTCGATAGCGGTGAGATCGCGGTCGTAGCTATAGCATTTTTCGAAAATATCCATAGGGCAGCCTCGTACATTCTTTTTAATAGTTGAAACAACGATAATTTAGCAAATAATTTAAGGCAGTGCAAGGCTCGGCGGGAAGTGGGTCATTGACGGCTCCGCAGTCGATTTTGCCTGGGCTGTGCTGCTGAACTTCCTCTGTTAAAATGAGTCAAAGCAGAAATGAGGTTATCATGAACTTTAATTTAGGCTCTTATCGGGACCCGCTGGCTCGAACTGCAGAGGCTGGCCTGCTGCGCAGTCAGCGGGACTCGGCGGGACTGTGGCTCTATCCTCAGGACAGCTGTTTCTTCCCGGAGGCCGGGGGACAGCCAGGCGATCGGGGCTGGATCCGCTATAACTGCAATGGGGCGGAGCTGACTTTTCCTGTCCGGGACACACAGCTAAAAGCTGGTGACCTGGCCCTGCTCCTCCCAGCCGAGGCTGAGGACCCGCCGCCTGGGACCAGCCTGTACATGGAACTGGACTGGGAGCGGCGCTGGGCGTTCATGTGCCTCCACAGTGCGGAGCACATGGTCTCGGGCTATGTGCGGAGGCGTTGGGGCTATGACAATGTCGGTTTCGCCCTGTCTGAGGAGCTGCGGGCGACGGCCGACTTCAATGGGCTGCTCAGCGAGGAGGACTGTCGGGAGATCGAGCTGGAAATCCAGAAGGAAATCTGGGCCCGACGTCCTGTGCGGGCTTGGATACCCAGCGCTGAGGAGCTGGCGAAAGTCGATTTTCGTCAGAAAAAAGAGCTCAGGGGCCCGCTGCGCCTTGTGCAGGTGGAAGGCTGTGACTGCTGTGCCTGCTGTGCCCTCCACTGCACAGATACGGGGGCGATTGGGGCCCTGGCTATCGTTCGCCTGGAGCGCCAGCGCCGTGGGACCCGTCTGCATTTGCAGGTGGGAGCCCAGGCCCTGAGTCAGTGGCAGGAGGCTACGAGGCTCCAGCTGGAGCTTTCGCGTCGCTTCTCCCTGCCCCGTGACCGTGTGCTCGAAGGCGTGGAGCAGATTCAGACTAGTCTCGGCTTGGAGCGTGAGCAGCGGCGCAGGTTCATACAGGCCCTGGCCCGGACTCAGGCCTTAGCGTCGGCAGAGCAGCCGCGCTCACAGATCCTCGCCCAGCTGCTGCGGGGCTTGGGGAAGGGGGACGGGCAGCTCTATGCCCAGACGCTGGCTTCGGCCCTCGGCAGGCCCATCTTTTTGTTGGAGCTTCAGGCGGAGATGCTGGCTTTTTACCTGGCTGGGGTAGAGGGCGATGAGGCGCGCCTGGCCGAGTTTATGCAAATGGGTAAGGAGGGCTTAGGCCTGCTCGGTGGCGGGCGGGCCTGCTACTACCAGGGGAAGTGCGGAGCTGCTGACGCGCTCCTGCTGGAGGGGGCGGAGGCCCCCGCCCAAATCAGGAAGGAACTGGGACTGGATCTGGCCTGGCTCCCAGACCTGGAGCTCTCCTAGGAGGGCCCACTAAATGAATAGGAGTAAAGATGGAAAAACGTACACGTGAGTGGCTAAAGACCGCTATCCTGCTATTGTGTTTTGGCCTGCTTTTCGCAGCTGCGGCCCTGCTCTACAGGCACTTTTCTGCAGACATCCCCTCCCAGCAGCAACTGCCGCAGCTCCAGGGTTCAAAACTGCCGAAGGCCACGGCTGAGAGCGGAGGGGCTGAGGGTCAGAACGCGGGCCAGAGCCAGCAGGCGCCTGAACTCGTACTGACAAACAATAAAGGGGAGACCGTGGCCCTGAGCTCCCTGCGGGGGCGCATTGTCTTTTTGAACTTCTGGGCTTCCAACTGTACCTATTGCCGCCATGAGTTCCCAGATATCCAGGCCTTTTATGATGCCCATCATCAGGACGAGGACTTTTACTTTTATTCGGTCCATATGACTGGCTCCTGGGAGAGCAAGGAGGCTGCCGATACGTACATGCAGGACCAGTCCTTTACCATGCCCTACTTCTATGATCCTGAAGGTCTGGCCATGCGCCACTATCAGGCCTACTCGCTGCCGACCACAGCTCTGGTGGGGCCAGACGGTAGCCTCCAGGCCTACCATATGGGAGCGGTCAGCAGGGCTGATCTGGAAGAGGCCCTGAAAAAGGCCCGCGCACAGTTCCCTAGAACTTGACATGGATCCTGATTTTTGCTAAATTGCTCCCTAACCGCGCGAATGTGGTCTAATTATGCCCGTTATGGGTGTAAACCACAGTTCGGCGAGTCTTTTAGGAGGTTAGAAATATGTACGCTATTGTTGCTACGGGCGGTAAGCAGTATAAGGTTGCCGTCGGTGACGAGATCTATGTCGAGAAGCTGGAAGGCGAGCAGGGGACTGAGATCAGCCTCGAGAACGTTCTGGCCGTTTTCGACGGGGACAGCGTGAAGCTGGGTGAGGAGGCCAAGGGCGTCTGTGTCAAGGCCGAGATCGTCAAGCAGGGCCGCGGGAAGAAGATCATCGTCTTCAAGTACAAGCCCAAGAAGGGCTACCGCCGTAAGAATGGCCACCGCCAGCCCTACACCAAGCTGAGCATTAAGAGCATCGCCTGAGATGATTCAACTGTGTGCCAAGAGGTTGGCTGACGGGGCGATTTACCGCCTGGAAGCCAGGGGTCACGCAGGCTACGCTGAGCGGGGAGAAGATATCGTTTGCGCGGCCGTTACCGCTATTTTGGCCACCGCCGCGACGGGTCTGACCGACGTCCTTCACCTGGAGCCCGAGCTCCATTTTGCGGAGGGGGACATCCGTGTGGAGATTGACCGGCAGAGCTGCCGCTCAGCAGCAGTACAGAATATATTGGAGACCTGCTTCCTTGGCGTGAAGCAGTTGGTTCTGAACTATGGGGAATACGTTCAGACCTCAGAAGAAAGGGAGATATAATCATGTTGAACATTAACTTGCAGCTCCTCTCCTCGAAGAAGGGTGTGGGTAGCACCAAGAACGGCCGTGACTCCGAGTCCAAGCGCCTGGGCGCTAAGAAAGGTGACGGCCAGCACGTCCGTGCCGGTAACATCCTGGTTCGCCAGCGCGGCACGAAGATCCACCCCGGCAACAATGTCGGCAAGGGTGGTGACGACACACTCTTTGCGCTGATTGACGGCGCTGTGAAGTTTGAGCGTCTGGGTAAGAACCGCAGCAAGGTTTCGGTTTACCCCCTGGCCTAAGTTCGCTATCATAAGTTGAACCGTCAAGCAGGGAGCCCTGATGCGGGCTCCCTGCTTTTTTATGAGGCTGGAACTGCTACAGAGAGTGAGGCTAGGAGATGCTAATCGATCGGGCAAGAATTGATATCTGCGCGGGGAAGGGCGGCGATGGCTCATCCTCGTTTCGTCGTGAGAAATACATTCCAAACGGTGGTCCCGACGGCGGCGACGGAGGCCGTGGCGGAGACGTGATCTTCGTCAGTGACGGCAATCTCTCCACACTGCGCGACTTTCGTTATAAACGAAAATATCGGGCGGGAGATGGAGAAAACGGCGGCAAGCGAAAGTGCTTTGGCAAGGCCGGGGAAGACCTCATCATCCGCGTCCCCCCGGGGAGCCTGCTCAGGGATGCTGATACGGGTGAGCTCCTGGCGGATTTCACAGGTCCCGACCAGCGCAAGGTCCTGGCCAAGGGGGGCAAGGGTGGTCTGGGCAACGTACACTTCGCAAACTCCGTGCGGCAGGCCCCTGGCTTTGCCCGCGCCGGGGCCAGGGGGGAGTCCAGGAGCATCGACATTGAATTGAAGATGCTGGCGGACGTGGCCTTAGTTGGCTTTCCGAACATTGGCAAGTCAACCTTCCTGTCTGTTGTTTCCGCTGCCAAGCCCAAGGTTGCGGACTATCCTTTCACAACCCTTGAACCCGTCCTCGGCATTGTCGAGCGGGAGCATGAGCGTTTTGTTCTGGCAGACATCCCAGGGCTTATTGAGGGGGCCCACGAGGGCCAGGGCCTGGGACACGATTTTCTCCGCCACATTGAGCGCTGTCGTCTCTTCCTGCACTTTGTCGATATGGCGGAGGGGGCGGAGCATGAACCCCTGGAGGCCTTAGACCTTATTGACCGTGAGCTCAGCTCCTATGCGGAGGCCCTGGGGCGGAGGCCGCAGATCATTGTGGGCAGCCGCAGGGACCTGGCCTCGAAAGAGCGTCTGGAGGACTTCCGCAGGGCGGTGGAGGCGAGGGGGCTCGAGCTCTACTACATTTGCGCTCCCTCGCATGAGGGTCTGAAGGAAGTGGTCGACGCCTGTTTCCGACATCTCGCCCAGTTGCCCGAGACGGTGCTTGAGGAGAGTCGTAACCTGCAGGAGGAAAAAGTTTATCGCTATGTTCCTGACAAGGGCTTCCGCATCCGCCAGGAGAACCGCAATTTCTATGTGGAGGCGGAATGGATCGAAAATCTGGTCATGTCTGTCAACTTTGACGACATTGAGTCCCTGCAGTACTTCCAGCGCCAATTGCAGAGGAGGGGAGTCACGGATGCCCTGAAGGCGCGGGGGATTCAGGAGGGCGACCTGGTCTTCCTGGATGAATTCCAATTTGAATATGTGCCCTGATGCTGATATAATGGCCGGGAAAAATAGGGCTGGGGCAGAACGTGCCAGAGGCCCTGTAAATAAAGAGGAGGTAATCTCATGAGCAAGTATGTTTGCGATCTCTGTGGCTACATTTATGATCCTGAGCTGGGTGATCCGGATAGCGGCATCGAACCCGGCACGGCCTTCGAGGACATCCCCGAGGATTGGGTCTGCCCGCTCTGCGGCGCCACGAAGGAAGACTTCAGCCTGGTTGAGGAATAAGGGGCTGTCGGCCGCTTAATCCGCAACAATCTTAGCGAAGTTTTTTGTGGATGGATAAGGGTTTTCCGCTTGGCGGGAAACCCTTATTTTTCTGTGTGGCGGAAATCCTGGATCCGGGATTTTATACCAGAGCTTTTCGGCTGCGCTTCCTTGCCGAAACGGGAGGTCTTGCGTATAATCTCTTGGTTACGTGTATAGAGGAGCGTGAAAAAATGCGGCAAGAGATACAGGGACTGCCCGCTGGCAGTAAGCTCTATTTTGTGGGAATTGGCGGCATCAGCATGAGCGGCCTGGCGGAGTTGGCGCTGGTCAATGGTTTTGAAGTCTGCGGTTCCGACACCCACGCCTCGGAGCATGTGGAGCATTTGCAGGGGCTGGGGGTGCTGGTTTTCTCCGAGCACCTGGCGGCCCAGGTCGACAGCTGCCGGCCCGACTATGTGGTCTATACAGCGGCGATTCCCAGCGATAATCCGGAGCTGGCCCGGGCACGGGAGCGTGGCATCCCCTGCCTTGACCGGGCCGTCTTCCTCGGCCTGCTCACGGAGAGCTTCGGTCGCGTACTGAACATCTCTGGTACGCATGGGAAGACGACCACCACGGCCCTGTGTTCCATGTTGCTCCTGGCCTCCCGCCTCAATCCCACCGTACATCTGGGAGCCAGGCTCAAGGCCTTCGGGAACTCCACCGTACACAGCGGTGAGCCAGGGCGCCTGCTGGTCTCCGAGGCCTGTGAATTCAATAACAGCTTCTTGTCCTTCCGTTCAACCACGGCTCTGATCACCAACATAGACCTGGATCATCTGGATTTTTTCCACGACTTGGATCACATCATTGAGGCCTTCGTCGGTTTTGCGAAAAAAATCGAGGCTGGGGGCTCCCTCGTACTGCCCTACGCCGCTCCGCACATGGATGCTTTCTGTGACCGTCTCCGCGCGGCCCGGTCCGAGGACTTGCAGCTGATTTTCTTCGGCCAGGAAGAGGACTATGCCCGCGGTATGGAGGGCTACAAGCCGGAGGACTACCCCTGCTATACCGTTCGTAAACTGCGCTGGGTGGGGGGTTACCCACAGTTTGAACTCCTCTATCCGGACGGGCGCTCACAGGAGGTCTCAGCCCGTGTGCCTGGCCTGCACAATGTCTATAACATTGCTGCTGCCGTGGCTGCTGCGGACCAGGAGGGACTGAATGCGGAGGTCCTGCCCCGGGTCCTGGCAGAATTTACGGGGGCCGACGGGCGTTTCACCATTAATGGACACTTTCACGGCGCTAGGCTCGTCTCCGATTATGCCCATCATCCGACGGCCTGTAGAGCGACGCTGGCGGCGGCCAGGGCCCTGCCCCACAACAAACTTTATGTCGTCCTCCAGCCCCTGACCTTTGCCCGTGTCAAATTGCACTTTGACGAATATCTGGACTGCCTGGAAGCCCAGGAGCTGGGAGCTGTCATCTTTTATGAGGTGTACAGCGACCGCGAGCAGGAGAACCTCGGCATGAGTTCCAGACTCTTGCAAGAGGCCTATGCGCGCCGTAAGCCCGGAGTCAGGAGTTCTTTTGTCCAGGATTACGGGCAGTTGAAGGCGGAGCTGGCCTCCTGTCTGCAGGAGGGGGATCTTGTCCTCTTTCTTGGGCCGGAAGAGGTGCGCTCTTTTGGCCAGCGCCTCGCCGAGGAGGGTTAAACGGATCTCTTGAATAAGGATGTAAACTGTGCTAAACTTTGCCAGTTATTACCGTAGCTAGGCTGTTGGGATGTCCGTCCGCAGGTCTTAGCTACTGGCTTATGGAGGTATAGAAAAATGGACAAGGCACGTAAGCAGGAACTCATTCAGACCTACGGCACGCATGAGGGCGACACGGGGTCGCCAGAAGTGCAGATTGCGTTGCTCACCGAGCGCATCAATCACCTGACGGAACATCTGAAGACCCACAAGCACGACCACCATTCCCGTCGTGGTCTGCTGATCATGGTTGGTAAGCGCCGCGGTCTTCTGGACTATCTGACGAAGATTGATATTGAGCGCTACCGCAGCATCATTGCCAGACTGGGCCTGCGTAAGTAAGTTGAAAAGAAGATGGTGTGACTCTTTCTATGTTGCACCATCTTTTTTATAAAGCAGGGAAGCCGGAGATGGGCGGAGGTAGATTGAGCACAGCAGCCTACTCATGGGGCTCTCGCCGCAATAGGGGTTGCCGTGTTGAATCTACAGCCTGCCTGCTCAGTTTCCCAAGTTAGTGGAGGTACATATGAAACGTGTATTTACGACGGAACTGGCGGGACGTCCGCTCAGCGTCGAGACGGGGGAGCTGGCGCAGTTTGCGAACGGCTCCTGCCTTATGCGCTACGGTGATACGGTGATTCTCTCGACCGCCACGGCTTCGAAGGAACCGCGTCCGGGCATCGATTTCTTCCCCCTGAGTGTGGATTACGAGGAGAAGATGTACTCGGTGGGTAAGATCCCTGGCGGCTTCATTAAGCGCGAGGGCCGCCCCAGTGAGAAGGCCATCCTGACTTCCCGCGCCATCGACCGTCCGATGCGTCCGCTCTTCCCCAAGGACCTGCGCAACGATGTCTGCGTGAACAATCTCGTGCTCTCTGTGGATTCCAACTGCGCCCCGGACATTGTGGCAATGATTGGCTCATCCATTGCCGTGAGCATTTCGGACATCCCCTGGGCCGGCCCCACCTGCTCCCTCAGCGTCGGCTATGTGGACGGCGAGGTCGTGATTAACCCGAATGAGGAACAGCGCAAGGCCAGCCAGCTGGAACTGACCCTGGCCGGAACCGAGGAGAAGGTCTGCATGATTGAGGCCGGAGCCCGCGAGCTGCCCGATGAAATCATGCTCCAGTGTATTGAGGAAGGCCACCGCGAGATCCAGCGTATGTGCCGCTTCATCAAGGAGATTGTCCAGGAGGTGGGCAAGGAGAAGTTCAGCTACCAGTCCTCCGCCACTCCTGATGAAGTCTGGCAGGCCGTCTATAACTTTGCCTATGACAAGATGCGGGAAGCCACCCTCGGGGCGGACAAGTCCGCCCGTGACAAGGCGGTGGACCTCCTGGCCGCGGAGACTAAGGCGCATATTGAGGGCCTGAATCCGGAATGGCTGCCTTACGTTGGCGACGCCCTCTACACGCTGCAGAAGAAGGTTGTACGCAACTATCTCTATGCGGATGAGCGCCGTGTCGACGGCCGGGCGATGGATGAGATCCGTCCCCTGTCCTGTGCGGCCGGCCTGCTGCCCCGGGTCCACGGTTCGGGACTCTTCCAGCGCGGCCATACCCAGGTTCTGACCAGCTGTACGCTGGCCCCCCTGTCCAAGGTGCAGATTCTGGATGGTCTGGATAGCTCCGAAGAGCATAAGCGCTACATGCATCACTACAACTTCCCTGGCTATTCGACGGGCGAGGCCAAGCCGAACCGCTCTCCTGGCCGCCGTGAGATCGGCCACGGCGCCCTGGCAGAGCGCTCCCTCCTACCTGTCCTGCCCAGTACGGAAGAGTTTCCCTACGCCATCCGTACCGTATCCGAGATTATGATGTCGAACGGCTCCACCTCCCAGGGTTCGGTCTGCGCTTCGACGCTCGCCCTGATGGATGCCGGCGTGCCCATCAAGCGCCCCGTGGCCGGCATTTCCTGTGGCCTGATTACTCGGGATGGGGATACCAGCGACTATAAGGTCTTTATGGACATTCAGGGGATTGAGGACTTCTTTGGTGACATGGACTTCAAGGTTGCTGGCACCACTGAGGGTATCACCTCCATTCAGGTGGACATCAAGGTGGATGGTCTGACACTGGACATCATCCGCGAGGCCTTTGCCATGACGAAGAAGGGGCGTCTCCACATCCTGGAGAACATTATCAAGCCCTGTCTTCCCGAGCCCCGTACGGAGCTCTCGGCCTACGCGCCCAAGATTATCCAGATTCAGATTCCCGTGGATAAGATTCGTGAGGTCATCGGCCAGGGTGGAAAAGTCATCAACCGCATCATCGCCGAGACGGGGGCCCAGATCGACATCGAAGAAGATGGCCACGTCTATATTTCTTCTGTGGATGCAGCCGGCGGTCAGAAGGCTCTGAAGATTGTTGAGGGTATTGTGAGCGATCCCGAACCCGGTGCGATCTATGAGGGTACGGTGACCCGCCTGATGAGCTTCGGTGCCTTTGTCGAGTTCCTTCCGGGTAAGGAGGGCTTGGTGCACATCTCCAAGCTCGACTGGAAGCGTGTGGACAGCGTCGAGGATGTCGTGGCCGTGGGGGATAAGGTCCAGGTCATGGTATCTGAAATCGACGACCAGGGCCGCATCAATCTCTCGATGCGCGACTGTAAGGAGAAGCCGGAGGACTATGTGGAGGAGGCTCCGCGTGAGCGCCGTGGGGGGCGCGGCTCTGAGCGTGGTGGCCGAGGAGAGCGCGGCGGAGCCAGACGTTTTGAGCGTGGAGACCGTCCTGAGCGTGCTGCCGATCGCGGTCCGCGTCGCAGGGAGAGAGACGGCGGCCATTTCCGTGACTGATTTCCGCCAGCTTAAATCCGTATAGCCCGGCTGAGTGCTAAGTAGCAAGCCCCAGGCAGTGTCTGCACTGCCTGGGGCTTTATTTCTCAAAAGGAGCTGGCTGACGGAGTTTTTTCAAGCTAGGCCTTTAGTCCCTCCTGAATATGCGCTTTAAGATAGGGGTAGAGCATGGCTTTCTGGACCTGCTCCGCCTTATCAGGATGCAAGTGGGCGAGGAGTTCCAGGGCGAAGGGGAGGGCAGTGCTCGGACCTCGGGAACTATAGACATGGTCATCTGCGGCGTGGAGCTGGTCCAGATGCTCGCGGTATTGGGCCATGTCCTCGCAGCCTGGATAGCAGGTTCCACGGAGCTCCTGGCTGATACCCGCCTGGGCGAGGACTGCTGGACCGGCGCAGATCGTGGCGATGGGAACGGCTCTTGCCCTGGCCTTTTGCAAATAGGAGATGCAGGTCTCGTGTTCGCGCAGATTGTTGACAGCCTTGAGACCGCCAGGGACGTAAATCAGTTCTACAAGGTCGGGAGAGGGGAGGTCCTGGGCGAGGAGGTCGGCGGAGACCTCAACACCCTGGTCACTCAGAACCTGTTGCTGCGTGCTGAAGGAAACCGTCTTGACATCGAGGCCTGCGCGGCGCCAGACGTCGACCAGGCTGAGCGCTTCAAGCGTCTCGAAGCCATCTGCCAGAAAAACGAGACTCTGCTTTTTCTGTTCCGCCGCCCCCTGGTCCGTGCCGAGTGCCATATCGAGGACGGCCTTTACATCCTCACACTCCATGTGCCCCTCGAAGGCTTTCTTCTCTCCGACGAAGAAGGTGGGAACATAATAGTAGTCATAGCCCTTGATTTTTTCCGGGAAACGATTCTCATCAATAATTTCTATCTCCAGCTCCTTATACGGGGAATTTTGCTGTAAGTGTTCCAAGCAGGAGAGGGCCAGCTGGCAGTGGGGGCACTCGGGGAACATGAACATTTTTATGCGGGACATGGTTTACTCCTTTCCTATTACGGTCGCAGGCTGTCCTGAAGCGGCGACTCTAAACTAATGGTAACACAGGCTGAAATGTATAAGATTCCTGCTGAATATTCGGTGGATAATGAATAAGTTTGGGGATTTATTAAATAAATAATATGTCGATACAAAGACAAAGGTAATGATGTTTGTTTTTGTAAAATTCAGGCACTTTGATTTAGTGCACGAAAAATGCTGTGATTCATGGGATTAAAGCTGTGCACTGTGCTTTGCGAAGGCCTGTTTCTGGGTTTTGGCTGGCGCTTTTCGATAGAATGTAGTGGATTCTTTCTCTGCGAAGGATGAATTATGGAAAGGAGGCTTCCATGAAATCTTACGAAGGCAGTATTAGAAGCTTTTCGTCGTACCGTGTCACGGAAGAGACGCGGGCCGAGCGCTTTGTTTCCGCCTTGTTGACTTCGTGTGCTGAGCCCAGTTTTCTGAAATCTACGCTAGTACTCTTTGTATTTATCTTTTTTGTCTTAACCTTGCCTGCCACAGGCTTCCTCCGTGGAGAGGAGGCCCAGGACTTCCGTGCGCCCTGGAACCAGCAGGCCGAGCTGGGTGAGACCAAGCTGCGCCAGTACCTGGCGACTGCTGGGGGACTTGAAGTCCAGAGTCACTACGCTCGGCGCATTGTCGCTGAGGATGGCAGCTTGGACTTGGATCTGCGGCAAAGACTTCTGGAGCAGCAGGAGCTCTGGGAGCAGGGGCTGCTCCCAGAGGCTAAGGCCTTTTTCCCGCGTCTGCAGCGCCTGGAGGACCTGGATAGCTCCGTCGAGGACCTGGCCCAGCGTTTTTATGGAGAGCGCAGCGCAGCTGGGGCCATACTAGCGGCAAATAGGAGCGTGAACTTTACGGAGTTGCAGGCTGGAGATGAGATCTATTTACCACGGATCGGGCAGGCGAGCGGTCTTGTGGCCCGTCAGATTACGGAACTGGGAAGTCCCACAGCCGTCCACAGCTCTGTAGCGAGGCCCGCTTCGTCTGTTGCTGCTGGGAGTCCAGCTGTTCTGGCCGCGCCAGAACAGGGGGTCAGTCCTGAGCAACAGTCCAGGCCCGCGGCTAGCGGCAGCCAGGAGCTGGGGCAGCAGGCTTCTGGCCAAGGGACAGAGGAGGGAGCAAGAGAAGGGGCTGTTCAGACCAGTTCCGCGTCCAGTTCTCAGTCCTCGGCCCACTATGTTATTGACGTGCCCAGTCAGGAAGTCCTGGATCTCTATATCGCCATTGTCTCGACGGAAAGTTCCGTGCTCTGGGATGCTGCAGCGGTGACGGACCTGGCCCAGTGCATCGTCAACCGGGTGCGCCAGGGCTGGGGAAGCCTCTATGAAGTGCTGACTACACCGGGACAATTCGATGTCTACACCTATGGGTACTATCTGAATGCCCAGCCCACAGAGGCGCAGATCGCCGGGGCCATGGCCGCCCTGCGCGGCGAGGGCTCCCTCTCACCCCGCGCAGTCTACTTCTGTAACGACTGGGTCTATGACCGTGGTGGCTGGTGGCACACGCTGCCGGTGGAAAAGGTCTATGACGGGATGATGTTCTTTGGATACTAAAAAATGCAGGTCCCAGCTGTCCTAGCCGCTTATCCAAGAGTCCCGACCTAAGAAAAGTTCAGCCTGCTTTCTAAATGGGCTCCCATTTTCTGGATGTATCCATTCAGAGCTTGGGAGCCTATTGTGTTGCTCCTGGGACGGCTGGTCCAGCTCCCGGGCCGCCTGGGGACAGGGCGGGAGTTCCCGGCCAGGTTTACGCGGCTGTGAGGAGGGAGGGCCATGCGGCTGGAAGCAGGGGAGGCGAGTAGGAAGCAAAAAGCCAGGCCAGCCCTGGATAGAGCGGGCCTGGCTGAGGCTGGCAGGACCTGGAAAAAGGGCTCTTGCCAGGACGGAGGCTGGCAGAGCCATCCCTAACTGGAGGCTTTTAGGTCTCGTGCTTCTGCTGGTCCTTGACGGTCTTAATCGCCGTCGTGAAGGGGCGCAGCATGAGGAAGCCAGCCAGGAGCAGAGCGGCCAAGACATTGGAGAAGAGGTTGCCCCAGAAGACGGCTTCGACCTCCATCCCCCAGAAGCGCTGGGCGACGAGGATGAAGAGGTAGCGGAAGAGCCAGATGCGCAGCAGGCCGCCGAAGAGGGTGATCTTGGTCCGTCCGAGACCGATGAAGGCCCCTTGCGCGACCATATAGATGGCAAAGCCGAGGATGGAGAAGGTATAAATATTGAGGGCGGAGACGGCCACCTCTGAAATTTGAGGATCCGAGGTGAAGAGGGAGACCAGGAAGGGTG
The DNA here is from genome assembly GCA_023388435.1 of Bacillota bacterium. Lineage (GTDB taxonomy): Bacteria > Bacillota > Clostridia > Saccharofermentanales > Fastidiosipilaceae > JAEWGG01. The sequence continues at coordinate 98,229 of JAEWGG010000010.1, forward strand.
CCGCCGGATAAAAGATGGCGATGAGGGCCAGGGCCAGGCCGCTACCAATGCCAAAGGCCTGCCAGGTGATGCGCCTGGCATTTTTTTGCTGGCCGATACTCATGTTCATGGCGACCATTGTAGTGACAGTGGTGCTGACCGCTGAGGGTACGGTGAAGCAGAGGTTATTGATGCTGGTGGAAATGGTTTGAGCGTTGAGGATGGCGGCCCCATATTTTTCCACCTCCGTATTGATGAGAAAGAAACCCAGGTTGATCATGGCGCTGCTCAGCATGGAGGGAATGCCGATGCGCAGGAGCTCCTTCAGCTCCGGCCAGTCAAAGCGGAAATTTTCGAGGCTGAGCTGGGTTTCGGAGGGGCGTTTAAAGAGGTCGTAATACATCCAGACGGCAATGATCACATAGGAGCAGAATGAGGCCAGGACGGCGCCGCTGACCCCCCAGCGCAAAAGGCTCAGGAAGATGGTGTTGAAGACCAGTTTGCAGCCCAGGAGGATGACCATGCGGTAGAGTGTGGCTTCGGGCTGGCCTGTGGCGTTTTTTATTGCATTGAAAATTGCGGCCAGGAAGAGCAGGGGCAAGACGGCGGAGTAAAGGCTCAGATAGGTGAAGACGGAGCCCGCAATATCGGCGTTGACCCGCGTGGAGAGTATGTAGGCCATGAGGATGGAGAGCGGGGCCAGCAGGATACCCATGGAGAAGCCGAAGACCATGATCTGTGAGGAGACGTGGCGCACGCGCTTCATATCGCCGAGGCCGTTGAGTTGGCCGATAATGGCTGTCGCGGCCACGGCCATCCCCTGGGAGACGGCATTGATCATGTTGACGATGGGCTGGCAGAAGCCGACGGAGGAGGCGACGACAATGCCGCCCGAGCGGTTCAGAAAAAGTCCGTCGCTGAGGGGGATCAGGGACTGGACCAGGGCCATGAGGAGGGTCGGGAACGAGAGGAGGAGGAGGGTGCGCAGGCTGTTGCCGCTGAGTATCATAGCGCGCCGCTCCGCCACGCTCTGTGTCATACGCCCTTTAAACAATATACCCATTTCGGTTCCTCCTAGTGTCAATAAGGGAGGCGAGCGCAGGATAAGCAATCCTGCGCCCGCCTCTTGTAGCCGGGTCTCTCTATTGGGGGGAGGCTCAGTTATCAGGCCTTGAGAATGCTCTTGGCAAGGGTCTGGGCCAGGTCCTGCAGGGCCTGATCCTGCTCGGGCTTGAGTGAGGAGAGCAAGGGAAGGGTCTCGCCCAGTTGGGTGAAGCGCTTGGGATCCAGGAGCTCCTTCAGAATCTGCTCGGCCTTGCCGCCCCAAGACTTGGAAACAAGGAGGGCGAAGTCACGCTTCTGCACCCCGCAGGTCAGGGCCTCCTTGAGCAGTGCTTCGAGCTTAAAATAAAGCTCTGTATTATAGTTTACACCACCCACCACAAAATGGCTGCAGCGGAAGAGTTCGGCGATGATGTAGGAGGGGTCGGTCTGGGAGACGTCGAAGCACTTGATCTCGCGCACACCCGCCTCGGAGAGGTAGAGGGCCAGCTTGTCCATGGCGAGTTCCATATTGCCATACATCGAGGACCAGAAGAGGACTACGCCGTTCTCCTCCGGCGTGTAGGTGGACCAGTGCTGGTACTTGTCCAGAATAAAGGCCACGTCTACAACCCTGCGAAAGACTCGGCCGTGCAGGGGGCAGAGCACATCCAACTCCAAGTCTTCCAGCTTTTTAAAGAGGCGCTGCACAGAGGCGCCCTGCCGTCCGACAATATTGCTGTAGTAACGGCGCAGTTCAGGCAGCTCCTGGTCGGAGTCCAGCTCGTCGTAGAAGAGGTTGCCCTGAATGGCCCCGAAGGAGCCGAAGGCGTCGGCCGAGAAGAGGAGGTGATGCAGTTCGTCATAGGTCACCATGACTTCGGGCCAGTGTACATTGGGGGCGAGGATGAAGCGCAGATCGATGGCGCCGAGATTCAGGTGATCATTGTCGGCCACCTCGAGGTAGCGCTCACGGAAGCGGCTGTCATAGAACTGCTCATAGAGTTGGAACGTTTTCTTGTTGCCCACCATGCGGCACTGGGGATAGCGCTCCAAGAGCTGCTGAATGGAGCCGCAGTGGTCCGGTTCCATGTGCTGGACGACCAGATAGTCGGGGCAGCGCTCACCGAGCAGGGCTTCTATATTGGCCATGTACTGGTCAGCGGCCGAGCTGTCCACGGAGTCCATGATGCAGATTTTTTCGTCCAGAATCAGGTAGGAGTTGTAGGAGACTCCGTTATCCAGGGGGAACATATTCTCAAAGCGCTGCAGGCGGCGGTCATTGACGCCAATCCAGTAGCAGTGTTCATTGATGCGACGGCACAGGTTCATGCTAGGACCTCGATCTTCCATGGGTATTATAATTGTGTAGTAATCCAATTCTAATCGTCTAAGATGCTTGTATTCAAGGCTTTTACGCTCTAAAATTGCCAAAACATTAGCTGCATTTTTATCGAAAAACTCGGGCAAATCCCCATCCTCAAAAAATGTTAGAGAGATCACAGTTCAAGGCTTGACAAGGGTCTAGCCCTGCTCTAGAATTGACGGGTAGTTGCGCGGATGTGCAGAAATGGTGGAATTAGCTCAGTTGGTTAGAGCGCCAGATTGTGGCTCTGGAGGTCGTGGGTTCGACTCCCATATTCCACCCCACACTTACAATGGGGTGTCGCCAAGCGGTAAGGCACGGGACTTTGACTCCCGCATTCGTAGGTTCGAATCCTGCCATCCCAGCCATGATCCGCTAGCTCAGTTGGTAGAGCATCTGACTTTTAATCAGGGGGTCCGGAGTTCGAGCCTCCGGCGGATCACCAGAAGCTAGTCGCTAGAATCCTCTCTCGGGAGGACGAGGCCCAGCTTCTTTTTTTGAGTTCGAAGCAGGTTGCTGCGAATTTGAAAAAAGTCCCTGAGATCAAGGATGGTCCGCTGCTGATTGCGTGCAAGAACATCCAGTAGAGAGAGGAGGAACGCAATATGGATCTAGTACAGGCTGTAGAACAGATGCAGCTGCGCGAGGATACCACCGCCGTTGAGATTGGTGATCGCGTCCGTGTCCACCTGAGAATTAAGGAAGGTAGCCGCGAGCGTATCCAGGTCTTTGAAGGTACGGTAATCGCGCGCAAGGGTAAGGGCCTCAGCGAGTCCATCACCGTGCGGAGACTGTCTTACGGTGTCGGTGTTGAGCGTGTGTTGCCCGTCCATTCCCCCAAGATCGAGAAGATCGAGGTCATGCGCAAGGGTAAGGTGCGTAGGGCGAAGCTCTATTACCTCCGTAAGCGCGTGGGTAAGGCTGCCCGAGTTAAGGAAAGACTCGTCAGCAACAAGTAAGGGCGAGAACAGAGCCGCAGCCACCGCGTGGCAGCGGCTCTTTCTTTATCCTTTTGTCCGTCTGCGGATGGGGAGGAGTGAGAACTGTGGATGTGCAATGGTTTCCTGGCCACATGGCCAAGACCCGGCGTTTGCTGGCGGAGCAGAGTCGCCAGGCGGACTGCCTCCTGGAACTGCGCGACGCGCGCATTCCTTTTAGCTCAGAGAATCCGGAGATCGCCCAGCTGACGGCCCCTCTCCCGCGGCTCCTGATCTTCACTAAGGCCGACCTGGCCGATCCTGAGGCCATGCGCCAAGTTGACATGCGGCTCCAGGAGCAGGGGGAGACTTGTCTTTTCTTAAATCTGCTGGAGGCCCGTGAAGCAGGTCGCCGCATTCGCAAGGCCCTGGAGTCCCTTCAGTCGGCCCAACGCTCCCGGGCCGAACAGAAGGGGCGGCAGGCCCTGGGGCTGCGACTGCTTCTCGGCGGCATTCCTAATTGTGGTAAGTCCACGCTGATCAACGCCTTGGCCGGACGCCGCGTGGCCAAGAAGGAGGACCGCCCGGGGGTGACCAGGGCCCTGCAGCGCGTCAGCTGCCCAGGGGACTTGACGCTGATTGATGTGCCGGGACTCATGCTGCCGAAGTTGGAGACAGAACAGGAACGGCTCTGTCTGGCCGCCTGTGGAGCGGTGAAGGATGAGCTGCTCAATATGGAGGAACTGGCCATGGAGCTGCTCTGCCTTTTAATTCGCCTCTATCCAGAGGCCCTGCAGCAGCGCTATAAGCTGGAGCTGCCTGCGGCTGGAGAATTGGATCTCATGACCCGTTATGCCCTCCTGGAGCAGGCGGCCCTGGCCAGAGCCTGTGTCAGACGAGGGGGACTGGCAGATGTGGAGCGCTTTTCGCGCGACTTTGTACACGAATTTCGCCAGGGGGTTCTGGGGCGTATGAGTCTCGAGCAGAGTCCGCCCCCACGCACGCTCAAAGAGGGAGGGAATGGGCATGGTCAAGTTCAATGATGCGGGTCAGGGGAGAGGAGCGCGGACCTTAGTGCCAGGGCAGGAGCTGGCGGACACTGAGCCGGAGGCCAGACCCCGACCGCGTCGGGAGCGTCCGGAGGAGCGTTTTCGCCGCATGAATCAGGAGGAGGAGGCCCTGTGGTCTCAGGGCCTCCTCAGAGTGGCGGGACTTGACGAGGCGGGACGCGGTCCAGTGGCAGGCCCCGTCGCAGCCGCGGCCTGTATCCTGGACCCGAAGCGGCCGATCTACGGACTCAATGATTCCAAGAAACTCAGTGAGCGCCGCCGTGAGCTGCTCTATGTGGAGATCAAAGAGCGCTCACTGGCCCATGCCGTCGCCCTGATTTCGGCCGAGGAGGTGGATCTGCTGGGCATCAATTCAGCTATTCAGCTGGCTATGGACCGCTGTCTGGAAGCCCTGGGACCTGTGGACTTCCTGCTGGTGGACCAGGGCGCCTTTTGCTTTTCCCAGGATTTTCGCTGCCATGTAAAAGGAGATGCCCAGATCAATTGCATTGCGGCGGCATCCATTCTGGCCAAGGTCAGCCGGGACCACTATATGATCGAACTGGACCAGCGCTATCCGAGCTATGGCTTTGCAAGGCACAAGGGCTACGGCACGCCGCAGCACCTCCGTCTGATACAGGAACTGGGCCCCTGTCCAGAGCACCGGCGCAGCTTCCTGCAAAAATATCTATGAGCAGGACTGCGCGGCAGCAGCTGGGCCAGTGGGGGGAGGACTGGGCCTGCAGCCTGCTTCAGGAGGCCGGATATGAGCTCCTGGCCCGTAACTATCGGGTGCCTGGGCGCGGCGAATTGGACCTTGTGCTGCGGCGGGCGGGGGCGGTTTATGCTTTCGAAATTAAGCTGCGCCGCAGTGGGCAGGAGGCCTCAGAACAGCTTTTGAGCCCCCGCCAACAGCACAATATCAAGCTTTGTCTGGAGAGATTTCTCCAGGAGCGGAACTGGGTGGATGCCCCGCGCTATTACTACCTCCTGGGCCTGTTCTACGGGCCTTCGGGGGACCTGGTGGACTACGACCTGGAAGCGTTTTAGGCCTTGGATAGGCGTGGCGGGACTTGGGTACAGGAACTGGTATCCAAGCCCATTATTATGTAGAGGAGGGGCAATGCTCAGACTCAAGGGCGAGGAACTCTATAGGGCTTATAGGGACTACTGTGCTGTGGCGTGGGACCTGGACATGACGCGCGGGAAGCCATCACGGGAGCAGTTAGATATGGTGACGGACCTGGGTCTGGGACAGGAGCTGGGGGCTGCGGACTACCGGGACGCCCTGGGTCAGGATCTGCGCAATTACGGCCAGTTGACCGGTATCGCTCCCCTGAAAGAAATTTTTGCCCAGCTGCTCTGCTGCCAGCCTGCGGAAGTGATCTGCCTGAACAATTCGAGTCTCAGCATCCTCTATGACTTTTTGCAGCGGGCCCTGCTCTTTCCCCTGCCAGGCGCCACTGTACCCTGGCGGGAGCTGCGGCCTAAGGCCCTCTGTCCCGTTCCAGGCTACGACCGACATTTTCAGATGGCGGAATATCTGGGCTTTGAGCTGATTCCCATCCCTCAGGATGGGGAGGGGCCGGTACTGGAGCAGCTCTCCACCTGGGCCCAGGACCCCAGTGTAAAAGTACTTTTCACCGTGCCGCGCTATGGGAATCCTTCGGGTGTCACAATGACGGCCAAGCGGCTTGCCGCCATCCTGGACCTGCCCTGGGCTCCTGATTTTCGTCTGATCTGGGACAATGCCTACGCCGTCCATAGCCTGTACTGGCCCGAGGGTGCAGGACTGCATCAAGATCTGCCCAACTTGCCTGTGCTGGACCAGGCTCGGCTTCGGTGCCGTGAGGATGCCATCGTGGCCCTGGCCTCGACCTCGAAGATGACCTATGCGGGCAGCGGTGTGGCGGCGGTGGCCCTGAGTAGGGCCAATCGCGACTGGCTGCTGGAGGGACTCAGCCGCCGCAGCATTGGACCCAATACCTGCTGGCAGCTCAGCCAGGCCAGATTCCTGGAGCGGGTGGGAATAGAGCCGCTGATGCGCCGGCACGCTGACCTGCTGCGGCCCAAGTTTGCTCTGGTTCTGGAGGCCCTGGAGGAGGCCTTCGGAAATGAAGCAGACATTCACTGGTCGCGTCCGGCGGGAGGCTACTTCATCAGTCTCTACCTCCCGCCGGGCAGGGCCTCGCTGGTGTGGAGGCTCGCGGCCCGGGCGGGCCTGAGACTGACCCCTGCCGGTGCGGCCTTTCCCTACGGCTCTGACCCTGAAGACAGTCACCTGCGCCTGGCGCCTAGCTACCTCAGTCTGGAGGAGCTAAGGCCGGCCACGGAGATCCTCATCCTCTCCATTAGCCTGGCTCTGGAAGGGGAGCTGCCCGCGGACTTGACTACAGACTTGCGGGAGGCCCGTCTGAGTAATCCGTGATACAATGCAAGAAAATGTGCGAAGAAGGGACTTCTTGCTGTGATTTACTTGGATCACGCCGCCAGCACCTACCCCTATCCGGAGGTGCTGGCCTTTTATCAGGAGCGCTATCAGACTTGCTCCGCAAACCCCTCGGCCCTCCACAAGTGGGGCCAGGAGGCGGCGGGACGCCTGCTGCGGGCACGGCGCTATTTGGCCCGGATCTGGTCCTGTAAAGAGGAGGAGCTGCTGGCCTGCTCTGGGGCTACGGAGGCGATTAACACGGTCGTCAAATCCTGGCTCTATTTGCAGCCTGGGGAGCGGCGGGGGAAAATACTGATCAGCCAGGGGGAGCACGCGGCTGTGCAGGAGGCTGCGGCCTTTGTCGCCGGGCAGCGGGGCTGGGACTGCCAGCACCTGCCTCTCCTGAGTTCGGGCAGTGTTGACCTCGAGGCCCTGGAGGCGGCCCTGGATGAGGAGGTCTTCCTCGTCTGCTGTATGCACGTCAACAATGAGACGGGGGCCATAAACCCTGTCGAGGATATCGGGGCCCTCGTGCGTTCCAAGGCCCCGCGGGCCCGCTTTCTGGTAGATGAGGTCCAGGCCTTTGGCAAGTTGGAGCTCCAGCCCCTGGGGAGCTACTGTGACTATGCGATTTTTGCCGGACATAAGATCCATGCGCCCCGCGGAATCGGCCTGCTTTTTCACCGCTCTGGGCAGCCTCTGCTCCCGCTGATTCACGGGGGCCGACAGCAGGCTAATCTGCGCTCGGGGACGGAGGATCCAACACTCCTGGAGTGCTTTTGTCTTGCGGCAAAAATTCTCCTGGAGAACAGGGAGGAGAAGTGGGACCGGCTGCGCCGCCTCGAAGCAGCCTTTTTGGAAGGCCTTGAAGAGGGGACATACTGCCTAAATTCCCCGCCGGATGCAGCGCCTGGAATTATGAACATCTCCTTTCCCGGCCTACGTTCTGAGACCCTGCTCAACGCCCTCTCGGCGGAGGGGGTCTATGCTTCGGCGAGTTCCTCCTGCCATTCGCGCCAGGGGCACAGTGCCGTCCTGGCTGCGATGGGCCTCGGCGAGGAACGCTTGAATTCGGCCCTGCGCTTTAGTTTTGACGCCGCGCAGACAGAGGAAGAAGTCCGTGAGGCGGCCCGGATCTGTCGCGGCCTCTACGCCCGCTACCGGCTCTGAACGGCAGTGGCTGAATTATAATTCTATAGATCAGACCTGGATTGTGAGGGAGGACCAGCCGTGGTAGAGAGTAAGCAGGAGACAGGCATCAATTATGAGGAGTGGATTCTGGCCCGCATGGGCGAGATTGCGCTTAAGGGCCTAAACCGCCATCGTTTCGAGCAGCGACTGATGCTGCAGATCCGCCGCAAGCTCAGTTCTCTGGGCCGCTTTGAGATTCACCAGCGCGACTCGCGCATCTGGATTTGCCCCGAGGAGGAGCGCTCCCGTCAGGCTCTGGACCAGGCCCTTGTGGAGGTCTGCAAGGTCTTCGGCCTGGTCTCGGCGAGTCCCGTCCAGCGCTATCCATATACGGAGGACCTGACGCAGCTCCAGCACTATGCGCGACACTATGTGCGGACTCGCCTCGGCCGTGATTATCAGGGCTCTTTTAAGGTTGAGGCCCGGCGTGGCGACAAGCACTATCCCCACCCCTCACCCGTCCTGGCCCGGGAGCTGGGAGCCGCAGTTCTGAGCTATTGCAAGAATCTGCATGTCGATGTCCATGAGCCGGACTTCACTCTGCGTGTTGAGGTCCGCGATGCAGTTTACCTCTACCACTCCTCGCAGCCTGGCACACGCGGCCTTCCTCTGGGCAGTTCTGGCAAGGGTATGCTGCTGCTTTCGGGGGGGATAGACAGCCCCGTAGCTGGCTACATGATGGCCTCGCGCGGCATGGCCCTGGAGGCGATCTATTTTCATGCCTTCCCTTATACAAGCGACAAGGCCAAGGAAAAAGTCATTCAATTGGCGGAAATTCTCACGGATTACTGTGGGGGGATCCGCCTCCATGTGGTGGACTTCACGGAGACCCAGCTGGCCCTGCGCGAACTCTGTCCCCCGGACATGATGACCATTGTGATGCGCCGCATGATGATGCGTGAGGCGGAGGCCTGGGCTGAGAAGCGGCGCTGCCAGGCCCTGATTACCGGTGAGAGTCTGGGGCAGGTGGCCAGCCAGACAGCCGAGGGTCTGGTCTGTAGTAATGCGGTGGTCTCCAAGCCCGTCTTTCGCCCCCTTATTGGTGTGGATAAGGATGAGACCGTCAGGCTGGCGCGGCAGATCGGCAGCTTTGAAACATCCATACTGCCCTATGAGGACTGCTGTACGGTCTTCGTACCCCGCCATCCCAGGACCAGACCCAGCCTGCGCATGGCGGAGGAGGCCGAGCGCAAGTTGGACATAGAGGCCCTGGTGTCCAGGGACCTGCAAAAAATCGAAACCCTGATTCTGCCCCGAGAGGAAGAGGAGGTAGCTCCCTATGAATTATGAACATGTGGCCCATGTTGATCCTGAAGTCTACGCCGCCTTGCGCGCAGAATGCCAGCGCCAGCGTGAGAAGTTGGAACTGATCGCCTCTGAGAACTTTGTGTCAGAGGCCGTCCTGGAGACTGCTGGAAGCCCCCTGACGAATAAGTACGCTGAGGGCTATCCACAGCGCCGCTATTACGGCGGCTGCGAGCACGTGGACGTGGTGGAGGAGCTGGCAATTCAGCGGGCGAAGGAACTCTTCGGCGCGGAGCATGTCAATGTCCAGCCCCACTCTGGCGCCCAGGCCAATATGGCAGTCTACATGGCCGTTCTGGAAGCAGGGGACCGTATTCTCGGTATGGATCTGTCCCACGGCGGGCACCTGACCCACGGCATGAAGCGCAATAGCTCCGGCCGCCTCTATGACTCGTACTTTTACCAGGTCCGGGAAGAGGACGGGCGGATTGACTACGAGGCCCTGGCACGACAGGCTGAAGAGCTGCGCCCACGGATGATTGTGGCTGGCGCCAGCGCCTACCCACGGCGCATCGACTTCCGCCGCTTTCGGGAGATCTGTGACCAGGTTGGCGCCTACCTCTTCGTGGATATGGCCCATGTCGCTGGCCTGGTGGCCGCGGGGCTGCACCCCAGTCCCGTTCCCTATGCTGACTTCGTCAGCAGCACCACGCACAAAACCCTGCGGGGTCCCCGCGGCGGTCTGATTCTCTGTCGTGAAGCCTATGCGAAAAAGCTCAACTCCGCTGTTTTTCCTGGCGTTCAGGGCGGGCCGCTGATGCATATCATCGCGGCCAAGGCAGTGGCCTTTAAAGAGGCCCTCAGTCCTGAATTTAAGGCCTATCAGCAGCGGATTGTCGACAATGCCCAGGCCCTGGCCAGGGGACTGCTGGACCGTGGGGTCAAACTGGTTTCTGGCGGGACGGATAACCATCTCCTGCTTCTGGACCTGCGGGGCGAGGGGGTCAGCGGTAAGGAGCTGCAAGAACGTCTCGATGCCTGCAATATTACGGCTAATAAGAACAGTATCCCCTTTGATACGGCCAGCCCACAGCTCTGCTCAGGCCTGCGCATCGGGACCCCAGCCATCAGTAGCCGAGGCCTGGTCCCGGCTGATATGGACATCATTGCGGACTGCATCGTAGGGGCCCTGCGCCGTTATGAGGTGGAGGCCGAGGGCATTCGCCGACGTATAAGGGAGCTGCTGGAGCGCTATCCGCTCTATGCGGGGCTGCCGCTCTGAGCGCTGGCGAGGCTCTGCGAATATGCTTGCGTCTGATCCGATCAAACACATGCCACTGGCTCGCCGCATGGCGCCAGAGCACTTGGACGACATCGTCGGGCAGGAGGAGATCCTGGCTCCAGGGAAATTGCTGCGGAGAATGATTGAGGCGGACCGTCTGCGCTCGATCATCCTCTTCGGCCCCCCGGGGACGGGGAAGACCTCCATCGCCCGAGTGATCGCCCGGCAGACGAGGATTCCCTTTCGCCAGCTAAATGCCGTACAGGCCGGCGTTGCGGAACTTAAGCGGGTGGTGGAGGAGAGCCGCAACCCCTTTATCACGCCCGAGGGGCGCTGCCTGCTCTTTATCGATGAGATCCACCGCTTTAACAAGGCCCAGCAGGACCTGCTCCTGCCCCATGTGGAGGACGGCCTTATCATCCTGATAGGCGCGACAACAGAGAATCCTTTTTTTGAAGTGAACAAGGCTCTTATTTCGCGCTCTACCGTCTTTCAGTTAAAGCCCCTCCAGGCCAGGGATATTGAGCTTCTGCTGGAGCGGGCCCTGAAGCGCGAAGACTGGGACCTCGACCTGAGTGGACTTGAGCTTGAGCCAGGCGCATTGCGCAGTCTTGCGGAGGCGGCGGCCGGCGATGCCAGGCGAGCCCTGGGCGCACTGGAGCTGGCACTGCTGACCAGCCAGAAAGTGGAAGGGCGACTGCGTATCGATCGCGGGGTCTTGGCAGATTGTATTCAAGAGCGCAGCCTGGCCTACGACAAGGACGGGGAAGCCCATTATGATACGGTATCGGCCATGATCAAGTCGATGCGCGGCTCGGATCCCGACGCCGCTCTTTACTATTTGGCCAGGGCCCTGCACGGGGGAGAGCCGGTGGAATTTGTCGCCCGGCGCATTCTGATCTGTGCTGCTGAAGATGTGGGGCTGGCCAATCCCAATGCCCTGCTCCTGGCCCAGGCGGCCTTCGATGCGGCCCATGTTCTGGGTATGCCAGAAGCCCGTATCCCCCTGGCCGAGGCCTGTATCTATGTGGCCACATCACCGAAGTCCAACAGTGCCTACCGGGCCATAGATCGGGCCCTGGAGGCCCAGCGCAGGGGCCCTCTGGCCGAGATCCCCTACCACCTGCGCAATGCCCCTGTCGAGGGGATGCGGGGACTCGGTTACGCTGAAGCTTATCGCTACCCTCACGACTATCCTGGCCACATTGTGCGCCAGGCTTACCTCCCTGAGGCCCTGGCTGGACAACGTTTTTATGAGGCGGGAACGGAGGGTTACGAAGCCCGAATTGCGGAACGTCTAGATGGAATACGTCGGGAATTGGAAAGGCGCGAGCGGGGGAAAGCAGAGAAATAGACATGATTCTGAGCTGTTGAGGCAGTCCGAAGCAGATTTTGGGCGGAGCATGGAGCGAGGCGGCCAGTCTCTGCGCTGGAGAGGGAAGGCCTAGAGCTCATCAATTGGGACCAGTTGGGGGCGGCGCCGACGAAAATAACAGAGCTGCTCCCAGCCCGCCTGACGCAGGGCCCGGAGATAGGTCTTAAAGGCCCGACAGAGACAGCCCTCGTTGTGGGCGTCCGAGTGCAGGCAGAGCAGGCGGCCGCCCAAGTCCTTATAGCGCCGGATGAGTTCGGAGTCAAAAAAGTCCTCCAGACGGGCCCCCCGCGCCTCCTCCTCGGGCTGAACCTGGCTGTAGTAATTTTTTGTGTTGATTTCGAGAGCGATATCCTGGTCAATCAGCAGGCGCAGCAGCCTGTCCATGTGGTCCGGGAAGTCCCTGTAGCGGAGCTGGCGATCCGCATAGGGGGCGTAGCGTGTCATGTAGTCGTAGTGACCGAGGACATCCACCCCTGGCTGGGATTCCAACATGGCAATCTGCCACTCCAGCCAGCGCTCATAGAATTCACGTTTCCCCAGGTCGTAGACCTCACGGTGCATATAGAGATCGGCGCCCTGGAAAAAGTGGGCCGAATAGATGATCTGGTCCAGGTCCCAATTCGGCAGGAAGTCACGGTAGGCGGAGACCAGATGCGGGGCGTAGTTGATCTCGATACCGATGTGGAGCTGGCAGCTTTCCGGATCCAGTCGGCGCTCCTCCTGGAGCGCCAAGAGCGTACGGAAGTAGTCGTCAATGGGAAAAATCCACTCCCCGGGGGCGGGTGCTCCGCCCATGGGGGATACCCCTGGAATCAGCTGGCCATCCACCCCATCTTTGTCGTAGTGGTCGGTCAGGCAGATATGTCTCAGTCCCTTGCGATCAGCCTCGGCCAGCAGAGCTTCAAGGCTGCGGGAGCTGTCGGGGGAAAAGTTCTGGCAGTGGCAGTGGCCGTCAAAGTAGCGCATGAGGACTCCTCTTTTAGACGTTTTAGATGGACCCGCCTATTATATACAAGCTTAGTCTGGGAGGCCTTTTGTGGTAAGATGAAATGCAGTTTTGGGTCGGAGGGGCGGCCCTTAATTTTGCTGAGGAAAGGATTACATGGACCATGTGTGAAGATAAGCAGCGCGCCAGACGGACGGAGCAGTTCCCCCACTTAGAGGATGTCTATGACCAGGATTTGCGGGAAGAGGCCCTGGCCTTTGCTGAGGAGTTCAAGGCCTTTTTGGATCTTGCCAAGACGGAGCGCGACGCGGTGGAGGTTTCTATCGAGGCGGCCCAGGAGCTGGGTTTCCGTCCACTGACGGATTGTGAGCGCCTGCAGCCCGGAGATAAGGTCTATCACAATATCAAAAACAAGGGCCTGGTGCTGGCTGTGCTGGGTGAGCGCCCCGTGGAGGAGGGCTTCCGCATCCTGGGGGCTCACATCGATTCGCCGCGCCTCGACCTGAAGCCGAATAGCATCTCGGAGGAGCAGGAGCTGGTCTATTTCCGTACCCATTATTACGGGGGCATCAAGAAGTATCAGTGGACAGCCATTCCCCTGGCCCTGCACGGAGTGGTCATCAACGGCGAGGGCGAGCGCATTCGGCTGAGCCTCGGGGAGGCTGAGGATGAGCCAAAGTTCCTGGTGACAGACCTCCTGCCTCACCTGGGTGCGGAGCAGATGAGCAAGAAGGCCAGTGAGATCATCCCGGGTGAGGCTCTGAGCCTGTTGGCAGGCTGCTCTCCGGAGCTTGCAGATGGTGGCCTGGCCGAGGGGGCTTCACGCTTCCGTGAGGGGCTGTTGAGCCGCCTTGAGGCCGACTATGGTATTCGGGAGCGCGACCTCTATTCCGCCGAGCTCTCCGCAGTTCCCGCGACCAAGGCCTTCGATCTGGGCCTGGACCGCCGCGTAGTGGCCTCCTACGGCCTGGATGACAAAATCTGTGCCTACCCGGCCCTGCAGGCCGTACTGGCCCAGGAACGGCCCAAGTATACGGCGGTCTGCCTCCTCAGCGACAAGGAGGAGGTCGGTTCTGCCGGCAACAGCGGGGCCCAGTCCCGCTGTTACGAGAACGTTCTGGCCGAGATTCTCTACCGCAGCAATCCGGAGCAGTACTCGGAGCTTCGTCTGCGGCGCTGTCTGGAGGCCACGGTCATGCTCTCAGCGGACGTGACCAATGCCTACGATCCGAATTTCGCCAGTGTTTCGGACAAGACCAATTCCCACTATATGGGCCACGGCATCAGTCTCTGCAAGTACACAGGGGCCCGCGGCAAGAGTGGGGCGAGTGACGCCAGTGCCGAGCTGATGTCGGCGATCTGCCGCCTCCTGGACAGCCATGGGATCTGCTGGCAGACCGGCGAAATGGGTAAGGTGGACGCCGGCGGTGGCGGAACCATCGCCAAGTACTTCGCTGGAACAGGTATGGAAGTGCTGGACTGTGGAGTTCCTGTACTCTCCATGCACGCCCCCATCGAGCAGGGTCACAAGTTTGACATCTATGAGACGTACCGCGCTTATCGTTGCTTCTTGGAGCAGTTCGAGGCCCTATAAAGCTCGGGCTTTTCGGGCTAATAGCGATTGTGAATACGGGAGGAGGGAGTCCTATGAGCGCAGATCAAGAGGACAGAAAGATTCCGGGACAAGCCGATACGAGGACCACTGCGGCTGCGCAAGCCCGCTCCTCCCAGTCTGTGACCAGGGGGGGAGGGGCTGCTAAGGCCAGGCAAGTTGCGCAGAAGCTACAGCAGGTGGCGGGTCAAAACCGGGGACATATGAAGCGCCAGCAGGCTCCCAGTGCCCTAACCGCGCGTATTGCCCTCGAAAAAATTGCCCGGGCTGAGCGCCGCAGCAAGGAGCCTGGTAGCCAGAAGTCCAGACCTGTCCAGGGTCCCGAGACCTTCCAGTCTTCCAGTCCGACCGCGGTCCAGAATCCGCAACGGAAGGGCGGGGGACAGCGTGCTGACGGGGCCAGGAGGGCTGCCAGGTCAGGGCCAGAGAGCTGGGCCCAGGTCTTCGACTCCTTTAGCAACCGTGTCTTCAACCTTAAGAAGCGGCGCGTCCACCGAAGACAGGCGATGGACTTCCCCATCAACAGGGGGCTTCTGGGCCGCCTGCGCCGCTATGGCCCAGCCAAGGTCTATCGGCTAAAAGGCTATACGACTGTAGAAGAGGCCCGCCGCCAGCAGCAGCGAGCTCTGCTTCGCTGGCACCGCAATCGCCTCCTGGTCTGGGGGGGCCTGGCGGCTGTGGTCCTGATCTTCTTGCTGATCTGGAATCCCATAGGACATATTCGGGAATTCTTGAAAAATATCGGCTATTGAGTCCGGGAGGGCCTGTTGTACAGTCGCCCTAATTCTGGGCCAGGGCCTTGAAAGTTTTAAAAGTTTGAGCGTGTAGAAAAAAGCTTCCTGGGGATGGATTGCCCATCCCCAGGAAGCTTTTTCCTGTCCTGTGAATTTCGAGGGGGCTTAGGGCTGGCGATCGCGTTGCGCGGCATTAAATTTTTTGATCCGCGCTTTGTAATGGAAATAAAAGCCTCCCCAGATCAGCAGCTGAATCAAAAGCGCAACGAGCGTAAAGCTCACAATGGAAGCGAAAGAGACGGGGAACCATTTGAGATAAAAGCCGGCGCTGAGCAGGGCGACAAGGGTGAGCAGTATGTGGATCAGGCTGGCATATGGGAGCTTGATCTTTTCATTGTCATAGAGCAGTGAGCAGAGGTAGGAGAAGATGCCCAGGGCGGCATAGACCAGAAGGCTCATCGCAACGGCGACGTTCTGGTTGGAAAACTGGGCCAGGTAAGCGGGTACAGCAGGAAGATAGACGCGGCCCTTGCTGGCCGAAATGACAAGGTTGATCAGGATACCGATGCTGAGACCCATAGAGGCCGAAGCGAAGATCTGATAAATGCGTTTCATAATGTTGCTCCTTTCTCAAAAAAACAGTAGCTTAATCCCTAACATATGCCCCCTACGGCGGGTTCTGCCATCAGAGGGATATTTTCTGCTTAAAAGCCTTGAGTGAACGGCGCGAGACAAAACAGCGCGTCCGGTTTTTCAGCGTGATGCCGATGACGCCAGAAAGGGATAAGTCCAGGCGGTCTACTTGGCTCAGGTTGATGAGTTCTCCCTGATTGATTCGGACAAAATCCTTCGCTGAGCAGATTTCTTCCAACTTGCACAAGCTCGATTTGATGCGCCAGACGCTGTCTCTGAGCTCCGCGTAGACCTGTTTTTGAACGGAATAGAAACGAAAAACGTCATCCAAATCGATCAGCTTGGCTTCTTTATTTTCTCCATCGGAGATGCCGAGCAGCCTGAGGCTTTGACCGTTGAGTTCAGAGAGGTAGCGTTCGAGCGAAAGGCAGTTGAGGTCTCGCTTGGGGGCGTAACAATGGACGACCACCTCAGTCAAATCTGGATCCTGGTGAAACTCGTATCGTATCATGGGTGAAACCCCTCTCAAATGTTTGTTGTCTTTAAGATAAGAGCCCTTTTACTGACTTTCAAGGCCTTTATGCCAAGCGGCCAATTATCGAGGATAAGCGGGAGGGCTGGCCTTTCTGTCGGGAGCAGCAGGACATTCTGGGCTCATTATCGTGTGGCTGTTTCCCAATGAATTTACACGGAAGCGTATTCTCGTCGCGCAGTACATGCCTCCGCAAGCTGTGGCACAATAAGGCAGATTAAGGTCAATTGAGGAGGAATGAAGAATGAGGCGCGTACTTTTTGTCTGCCACGGCAATATCTGTCGCTCACCAATGGCCGAGTACCTGTTAAAGGCCCATCTCGCCGCGGCAGCTGTGGAGGACTGGCTTGTGGACTCTGCCGCCTGCAGCCGGGAGGAGCTGGGTAATCCCATCTATCCACCTGCCCGGCGCTGCCTGGAGAGCCTAGGCATCCAGACTGAGGGGCACCGCGCCCGTCAGATTCGTCCCCAGGATTACAGGGACTACACGGACATTCTGGTTATGGACGAGAAGAACCTCCGTATGGCCCGCCGCTATTTTGGCGGAGATCCCGAGGCTAAGATCCGGAAGCTGCTCTCCTTTTGTCCGGACCCAGACAGGGGGAGGGACGTGGACGATCCCTGGTACACGGGGGACTTTCGCCGCTGCTTCTACGACCTGGAACAGGGAATACAGGCCTTCGCAAGGACCCAGGGACTTGACTGGGAGCCGTATGTGCTATCATAAAAAACTACTGCAAAATAACGCATGATTAAGGAGACAGGAGAACGTTATGCCAGAGAAAATCAGTTTTGAAATCCACCGCCATGTCGCTGTGCTGAGCAGTACGAAGAACGGTTGGAACAAGGAGTTGAATATTGTTTCTTGGAACGGTGGGAAGAAGAAGTGGGAGATCCGCGACTGGGCCCCAAACCATGAGCGTGCGGGCAAGGGGGCGGGCCTGACCGCAGAGGAGCTGGCTGTTCTGAAGGAATATCTGGAGGACCTGGATCCCTACGAAATCGAGGAGTGATCCCATGGATCAGCGGCGGCGCTATGAGGACTTGAAGGCGGAACTGAAGCTCCGCAACCACCAGTACTATGACCTCGACCAGCCGGAGATTTCGGACTATGCCTACGACCAGCTCCTGCGCGAGTTGGAGGAGCTTGAGACCGCCCATCCGGACTGGGTGGCGGCGGACTCCCCCAGCCAGCATGTTGGGGGGCAGGTGCGTCGCGACATGCAGCGCGTGTCGCATGAGGTACCCATGCTCAGCCTGGCGGACTGTTTTTCCTACGGGGAGCTGGGACGTTTTCTGGAGCGGCAGAGACAGGCGCTGGGGGTGCAGAATCTGGAAGCTGAGGGTCAGGCGGCCTATGTGCTCGAGGAAAAAATTGACGGCCTGTCCATCTCTCTCGTCTATGAGCAGGGGCGCTTTTCCCAGGCTTCTACCCGTGGCGACGGCCATGTGGGAGAGGAGGTCAGCGCCAATCTACGGACCTTTGCCCAATTGCCGCTGAACTTGCATCTGGAACCGATTCCGGAGTATCTGGAAATCCGCGCTGAGGTCTATATGCCGCAGTCGTCTTTTCTGCGGCTGAACGCCCAGCAGGAGGCCCGGGGGCAGGCCTTATTTGCCAATCCGCGCAATGCGGCCGCGGGCAGCTTGCGGCAGCTGGATGCGCGGGTTACAGCCGAACGGGACCTGCGTTTCCTCTGTTTCAATATACAGCAGCTGCGGGGGCGCCAGTTCACACGCCATGTGGAAGCTATGGACTATCTTCGCGCCGAGGGCTTTCCTGTAGTTGAAGGTACGTGCTGTGCCGCTGAGGAGGGGGCGATCCAGGAGGCCATAGAAGCCCTTGGGGCCCGGCGTGCGGACCTGCCCTACGGCATTGACGGGGCCGTCCTGAAGCTGAATCGTCTGGACTGGAGGGAGGAGCTGGGTAACAGTTCCAAAGTGCCTCGCTGGGCCGTGGCGTACAAGTATCCGCCGGAGCGCCAGTGGACCCGCATCCTCGACATCCAGGTTCAGGTTGGGCGCACGGGGAAGTTGACCCCACTGGCCCTGCTCGAAGCCGTCCTGGTGGACGGTTCGCAGATCAGTAAAGCCACCTTGCACAACGAGGACTACATCCAGAAACTGGACGTGCGCATAGGGGACCTTGTGGCTGTGGAAAAAGCGGGGGATGTGATTCCGGCCATCGTGTCTGTGGATCTCAAGGCCCGTCCGGCGGACAGTCAGCCCTGGCGAATGCCGGAGGTCTGTCCCGTCTGTGGCGCCCGGGCGGAACGCGAGCCGAACGAGGCCGCCCGCTTCTGCACAGGGGCGGACTGTCCGGCCCAGCTACAGAGTCACCTGGAACATTTTGTCTCCCGCCGGGCCATGGATATTGACGGCCTGGGCCAGAAACAGATACGGCTCTTCCTGGCTAAGGGCTGGCTGCGCGACGTGGCGGATATTTTTCATCTGGATGAAAAACGAACGGAGCTCCTGGCCGAGAAGGGTTATGGGCAAAAGTCCGTCGACAAGCTGCTTGAAGGTATTGAAGAGGCCAAGGGACGCCCCCTGGGACGGCTCATTTTTGGCCTGGGAATACGGCACATCGGCCAGGTGGCCTCTGAGCTGCTGGCCAGTCACTATCCAGATCTTGAGGCGCTGATGCGGGCCAGGGTGGAGGAACTGGAGGCCCTGCCTGAGGTGGGGGAAAAAATGGCGGCCTCAGTCTGTGCCTTTTTTCAGGAAGAGCAGAACCGACACTTGTTAGAACGCCTGACCCAGGCTGGCCTGGCCTGTCTGAACCGCAGCGCCGAGGACCTGGCTGAGGAGCGGAAGCGCGCTGCGGGACCGCAGGGACAAGAGGCTGCTGGCCCACTGCAGGGGAAGTCCGTTGTGCTCACAGGCAGCATGGAAGGCCTGAGTCGTGAAGACTTCGCCGCCCTCCTGGAGGCCAAGGGGGCCCGCGTCCGCTCCAGTGTCAGCGCGCGCACCGATTTTTTAATCTATGGCACGGCTGCTGGTTCGAAACTGGATAAGGCCAGGTCCCTGGGTGTGACCTGCCTCAGTGAGGCGGAGGCCCGGAGGGACTTCAAACTTTAGACATTCTCTGAGATTGGAAATCCCCAGGTTGAACGCTGGAGGCTGGACGATAAGAAACCGCATGGAAAGGGGAGAGGAGCCCATGTTCTATTTTATTCTGCGCTGGGGACTGTCCCTGTCGTTCACGGCGCTGCTCGTTCTGCTTTTTCTCTTCGTCAGTCGGCGCTACGCCCGCGAGGAGGCCAAACGGCCCTATCAGGTTTTCCTACCCAGCTGCGCGGCGCTTTTGCTCAGCTGCCAGGTTGTCCTGTCCTCGGCCCCTAAGACCCTCGATCTCATCGCCCTGCTGCGTAACAATCTCTCGTTCACGCGTATTCAGGTCTCTGATCGCCGTTCCGTCTGGGGGACAGTGAAGACCAGTGAGAACGAGCTTTACTATTACAATCCCCTGCACCGCCGGCCGGACCCTGGAGCGAGCTACACCATCTCATTTACCCCCTACGAGCACTTCATCATCAGTATCGAAGAGCGTGAGGCTGGGCCCCAGGCCCAGGAGGCTACGGGTGCGGCCACGCTGACTACGTCGGCCTCTGACAGCCAGGGGCAGAGCCGGCCGGGGACTGAGCCGTGAGCCGCGTCAAGAGGGACCTGGTTCGGCAGCTCCAGCAGAACCTGGCCCTGGTGCTGAGCGATCTGGACGGGACCCTCCTGCGCCCGGACAATCGAATTGATCCTGAGGATCGTCGGGCCATAGCTCAGCTCCAGGCCCGGGGGACGGACTTTGGCATCGCCTCAGGCCGGCCCCTGGCGATGTTTCGTATTTATCTTGAGGAGCTGGACGTACAAGGGCCTGTCATCAGCTGTAATGGGGCCCTCGTCTATGAGGCAGGGAAGTCCGAGCCCAGTTATCGCCGCCCCATGGATGCGGCGGAGGCCAGGGCCTGTCTGGACTTCCTGCAGCGGAGAGACATCGACTATCTTATCTACGATGAAGACTGTATTTACTATCCCAGCCACAGTAAAAAAATTCAGGCCTACCACCGTTACAACGCCCTGGCCTACAGCCGCGGGAGCCAGCTGGCCCAGGTCCGCCCCCTGGAGGCGACTTCACGCTTGCAGACGGAGCACATATATAAAATTTACGTCCACGATCCCAGCCTGCTGAGCCTCCCGGAGCTGCGAGACTTCCTGCGGACGGAGACCTCCCTGGTGGGGGCGAGCTCACGCTACGACAACCTGGACATCGCCCCGGCGGGGACAAGCAAGGCCAGCGCCGCGGCCTGGATTCTGGCCCGGCGGGGGCTGGACGCCCGAAACTTAGTCTTTTTTGGAGACAGTGAAAACGATTTGGAACTCATGAATTTTGCTGCCTATCCCATTGCCATGGGGAATGCCACAGAAGCCTGTCGCCAACAGGCCTGGGCCTGCAGCGCGAGCAATCGCCGGGCGGGCTTGGCGGCCTTTCTCCGCCAATACATCCTGGTTTGAGCAGGGCTCAGTTTTTCTTTTCCGGCCTGACAAAGCAGCAGAGCCAGAGGCCCTTCTCGCTGGAATTTTCCACCCAGTGTCGGAGGCCGGCTGGTATGTAGAGCCAGTCCCCAGCCTCCAGCTTTTCTGTCCAGACGCGCTCGGCCGTCTCGCAGCGGACCTGGGCCCGCCCTTCCAGGAGGAGTACCCACTCATCCTCCTCCTGGCAGTAGGGGCCGCTGCTCTGCCCCGCTGAGGCGATGCGCTCCACGCGCAGGCCGGGACGGCAGAAGAGCTCTGTCGTCAGTTCCTGCTCCTTAGAAGTCTGATAGTCAAAAAAATTGTTTTCCGATCGTGTGAAATTCCCGTTTTGTCTCATGAATAAAGCCATTCCTTACCTGGACTTTTCCGCCCCATGAAGCGCGTTGCGACACTAGCGTAGCACGTTTGGGACTGCTTTTGTCACTTGACAGTAGCAATACGGGAGCATATACTCAACGGGCTATGCCGGTGTGATGGAATTGGTAGACGTGCCGCACTCAAAATGCGGTGGGCGACCCCCGTGCCGGTTCGAATCCGGCCACCGGCACCAGGTATAGTAGGACATCCGCAGCCACAGTCAGGGCTTGCGGATGTTTTTTTAGAGGAGGTCAGGGAAGCCCTGCATGCCCGTTTTCCAGCAGCTGGAAATACTTGACACTGTAGCGAGAATCCGCTAAACTTGTGAAGTCTTTTAGGGGAGTGGCTCAACGGTAGAGCAGCGGTCTCCAAAACCGCCGGTTGCGCGTTCGAATCGTGTCTCCCCTGCCACAGTAGGAAACCTCTGAAATTACGTAATTTCAGAGGTTTCCGTATATTTAAGTTTTTTTAGGAGGGGGCCATGTCAGAGCCGAGAAGCCAGGTCGATCTCTACACGGATGGAGCCTGTTCGGGCAATCCGGGACCAGGCGCCTGGGCGGCCCTGCTGATCAGCGGTCGCGTGGAGAAGGAACTCTCGGGAGCCGAGGCGGCAACGACCAATAATCGCATGGAGATGCAGGCGGTCATCCAGGGTCTCAGAGCCTTGAAGTGGCCCTGTCGCGTCCATATTTACAGCGATTCCGCCTATGTGGTCAACGCCTTTAACCAGGCCTGGATTCGCTCCTGGGAGCGGAGGGGCTGGAAGAACGCCGCGGGACAGGATGTGGCCAATGCGGACCTCTGGCAGGAACTGCTGGAGCAGGAGCGGCGTCATGAGCTCTATTGGCACAAGGTAAAAGGCCATGCGGATGACGCCCGAAACAACCGCTGCGACCGACTCGCTGTGGAGACCCTCAAGCGCTTTCGCGAGAATCAGGAGGAGGGGCGATAAGAAATGAGCGAAGCGGAACTTTACGAGCGGCGCATTGCGTCCGAGCTGCTGTATGAAGGGCGAATTCTGAGTCTGGAACGGGCCCAGGTAGAGCTGTCGAACGGCAGCCGAAGTAGCCGCGAGCTGGTGCACCACAGAGGTGGCGTGGCCGTCCTGGCCCTGGACGACTGTGGAAGGGTGAGCCTGGTACGCCAGTATCGCATAGCTGTCGACCAGTTTCTGCTGGAACTTCCGGCGGGGAAGCGTGAGGCTGGGGAGGAGCCGGAGCTGACGGCCCGGCGGGAGCTTGAAGAGGAGTGCGGTCTGGTCCCGGGACGTCTGGACTACTTGGGGGCCTACTTCGCCACCCCCGGCTACTGCGATGAGGCCATCCACCTATACTGGGCGCGGGAGCTGAGTCAGGTCGCAGCCAGGCCGGATCCCGGTGAGTTCCTGGAATCCTGCACGATGGACTTTGAGACGCTTTACTCGGCCGTGATGTCAGGGGAGATTCAGGACGCTAAGACAGCCCTTGCCGTGCTCAAGGTTCGGGCGTTAATGGAAGAAGATAGAAAGGTGCGGAATGGAGACAGAACTGCGGACTGATTCACTCCAAGCTCGTAAGAGGCGGGAAATCAATGGCAGTGTGCTGATTGCCACGGCCCTGTTTCTTGCTGTCGCTTTTTATCTTCCCGGACCGCGGTCCGGCGTCCTGGGGAGGATCTTTCTGGGTTGTTCCAAGGGCCTGATTGGCCCCCTGGCCTACGCCCTTCCGCCCTTGCTTCTCTACATGGCGCTGGACTTCTTTGTCGAGCGTCGCCTCCTGCGCACGCGGCGGCGTATTGTCCACTCGGTGGTCCTGCTGCTGCTTGCGACGACCTTTGTCCAAATCTTTCGCCTGCGCTATGAAGACCTGGCCCCCCTACTAAACCGCCGTTATGGAGCGGGAGGACAGACGGCTACCCACCTGCTCCAGAGTCTGTGGCTCTGCAGCGTCGATGCGGGCCAGGCCCAGGCCAGCGGGGTCGCCTCGCTGGGCGGTGTGCTGGGAGGTCTTATTGGCCTTGGCCTGCAGCGCCTGATCGGCCAGGTGGGTACAACGCTCCTGCTGGTGGCGGCACTGCTGATCGAATTGATATTGCTCTTTGATTTTTCGCTTTCTTTGCTCATGAAGGAAGTCTCACGCTATTTCCAGCAGCAGTGGGAGCGGCAGCGCTGGGCCCAGAACTGGCTGCACCGGGAAACTGAGGATAAGGTGGATGAGGGGGGAGAAGTCTACCTGGGAGCGTCCTCAGATTTGGAACTGGAGCCGGAGCCCCAGCCCATTTCCGATGAACCGCGTTCTGACGATGAGGAGGACCGAATCCGTGAACTCCTGGAACGGCAGACGGCGGGGCAGCAGCTGGGTGATCCCGACTTGCCTGGGGGGGCTGAGGGGCAGTACCCCGCCGCTGACTACGCCTCCGCAGAAGCTCAACTGGGGCGCTGGGAGGACAGCCAGGATGTCTACTGGGGCAATGGGGCCCACGGTTTCTGGGACCTGGGCGACTTGGATGCAGGAGGCGCCAAGCGCCTCTCCGTGGAGGAGCAGAAGCAGTACCGTGAGGACCAGCCCTGGGAGAGCTCGGCGGAGCAGGGGCGGAGTCTCTTTACGGACCAGCCAATTGCCGGCTATGATGCGGGGCAGCGTACGGAACTTGACCTGATGGAGGGGGCTGCCACAGCGGACTTCTATCCAGAGACTGGGACTGGAACAGCTGTGCATGAACAGGCGCGCCTGCAGGCCGCGGACCAGGCTGCAGTGGAGGCCTATGGCCCGGGGACGTCTGGAGTCCAGGGGCTGCCTCCGACCACGAAACTGAGCCAGGGGGCTGCTCCTGGCGATCTGGAAATCCCGTCCTTTCTGCGGGAGGCCTCAGCCCGCAGCAGGAATGCTGCTGAGCTGGAAGAGGACCTGGACCGCATCTTGCGTTATACGGCGGAGGAGCAGGAAGACTGGGGACAGGTCGAACTGGATTCCGCAGAGGCTGGGCCAATTAGACAGGTGGAGGGGCTGCAACTTTTACAGAATACAGTTGCGATGAGCTCTGAGGCTGGAGAAGGGAAGGACTTGGCCGCCTGGACTGAGCCGCAGCACGAGGGTCAGACTGGGGAGGCCAGGCCGCAGCAGGTCTGGTCTCCGGAAGGTCTGTCTGCAGATGCTTTTGCCGCTGAGTCCTGGACCGCTGCGGTGCCTGAGCAGGTGGACTCTGCCTCTCCAGCGCTACGCCCATCCACCCTTGATGTGCAGCAGCTCTGGGAATTGCCTGGCGCTGCCAAGGATCCCTTCAAGGCCCAGCAACCTGCGGCCTGGCAACCGGACATGGGAGCCAGACCCAGCGGACAGGTCTGGCAGGAGCAGAACTCTGATCCAGAAGCGTCCTGGAACTTTGGGGCAGCTGAGTCTTTGGCGGCCCCGCTACAGTCCGCTCTCGGCTCTGCAGCCAGACTCGGTGGGGCGACGCTGAGCGGGGGGCACATGGCTTCTACAGCTGGATATAAGGCGTCCGCAGAGCTGGGAGAAGAGCAGAAGCAGTCCACGGCCAGGCCATCCTGGTTACAGCCAGCCAAGAAGAAAGAGGCTGGGAATGCCGCTGTGGACGGGGCGCTCCTGGAAGCGGCCGTTACAGACCCGGGCAGTGTTGATGGGACTGTGGATCGTGACACATCCCAGCCCTCAGGACTAGCCGAAGCCAGGGAGGCCTGGCCGAGCGATCCCCAGGATCAGGGGACGGGAACTTCGGGGCAGACCGGAGCGAAGATTCCGCGCAGTGCAGGTACTTCAGATCCCAGATTCAGCGAGGGACAGGTCACGAGGGGCCAGGATACAGCGACTGCCAAGTCTGTTCCGCCCGGCCATGCGCTCTCAAGCAGCAGGGGCACTGAGGGCCTGGCGGCAAGCAAGGCTGCGGAAACTGGACGCAAGCCAGGACTTCCTGAAGCCCGAAGCTATGTGTTCCGGGAACATGAGGGAGGGCCGCAGGCCCGTCTACAGCAACAGGAATTTCCAAGAGAAGACGGGGCTGAGGCCGCCTACGTCCTTCCGCCTCTCGCACTCCTGCAGCCGGAGAATCACAGCGGGGATGCGGGACGCAGCCGTGAGATACAGAAACTGGCGGAGCGGCTCAAGCAGACCTTGGAAAACTTCCGCGTTGAGGCCCGTATCGTAGATATTACAACCGGTCCCACAATCACACGCTTCGAGCTCGCCCCAGGCCCCGGTGTCAAGGTGTCAAAAATCGTCAACATGAAGGACGACATCGCCCTCAGCCTGGCGGCCGCGGGTATGCGTGTTGAGGCCCCAATTCCAGGCAAGTCTGCCATCGGTTTTGAGATACCGAACCGCCATAAGAGTCCGGTCAATCTTCGCGGCCTGATTGAGTCGGCCGAGTTCCGCCGGGCCAAGCCCCTCTTGACAGCTGCTCTGGGCCGGGATATCGCAGGGGCGCCAATTCTTCTGGATATTGCCGACATGCCCCACCTCCTGATCGCGGGTGCGACCGGTTCGGGTAAGTCGGTCTGTATCAATGCAATCCTGCTCAGTTTGCTGTACCGCGCTAAGCCGAGCGAATTGAAGCTGCTCATGATTGACCCGAAAGTCGTTGAGCTGAGTGTCTACAACGGCATACCCCACCTTTTGGCCCCAGTGGTCACAGACCCACAAAAGGCTGCGAACACCCTCAATTGGGCCGTGGTGGAAATGCTCCGGCGCTATGAACTCTTCGCCGAGGCCAGCGTCCGTGACTTCAAGGGCTACAACATGCACGCCCAGCAGCGGGGGCTGGACAAGTTGCCGTACATCGTCATTGTCATCGATGAGCTGGCGGACCTGATGATGACCGCTTCGGCGGAGGTGGAGGGGGCCATCTCACGTCTCACAGCCCTGGCCCGTGCGGCCGGTATCCATCTGATCATCGCAACTCAGCGCCCTTCGGTAGATGTTATTACGGGTATTATCAAGGCCAATATTCCTAAGCGCATCGCCTTTGCGGTCTCCTCGCAGGTGGATTCCCGAACCATCATTGACATGGTCGGCGCAGATCAGCTCCTGGGTAAGGGAGATATGCTCTATCCTGTCAAAGACAGTTCCAAGCCCCAACGCGGTCAGGGGGCCTTTGTCAGCAACCACGAGGTGGAGGCCGTGGTCTCCTACATCCAGGCCCAGGGACTCAAGGGTTACGATGAGGCCCTGGCTGAGCAGATTGTGAATACGGACAGTGAGGCGAGCAGCCCGGGGGGCTCTGGCAAAAATTCCAGCCAGGAGGATGAGCTCTTTGATGAGGCTGTGGAATTGATCCTGGATACGGGTATGGCCTCAGTATCGACTCTGCAGCGCAGGCTGAGCCTCGGACATCCGAGAGCCGGGCGGCTCATGGACGCCCTGGAGAAGGCGGGGATTGTCGGCCCCCAAGCGGGCAGCAAGCCGCGTAAAATCCTGATCAGCCGCGCACAGTGGGAAGTGCGCAAGGCCCAGGAGCTGAATGATATTTAGGAGGGGATATGGCGGACTGCTTTTTTGCGGATCGAGAGCAAGAACTGGAGACCTACCTGCCTGAGTTTTGCCCTGAGTCCGCTGAACTTATCAGCGTCGGGACGGAGTTGCTCATGGGGCAGATCCTGAACCGCAACGCCCAGTACCTGGCCCAGGAACTCCGAGATCTGGGGATACCGAGTTTTTACCAGAGCGTCTGTGGGGACAACAGGGAACGGCTGGCGGAACTTTTGCGCCTCGCCATGGGGCGCAGCCGAGTCCTGATTCTGACAGGTGGGCTGGGGCCAACCGATGACGACCTCAGTCTGGAAGTGGCGGCCGAGGTCGCTGGCCGTAGCCTCCACTTCGTCCCAGAGATCTACCAGCAGATCGAGGACTATTTCCGAGCTTTGGGACGCAGTTGCAGCCCGAATAATCGGAAGCAGGCTCTTGTTCCAGATTCCGGCCTCCTGCTGCCGAACCATAATGGGACAGCCCCTGGATTGATTTTTGCCGATCAGGCTGAGGAGCACGTCTTCATCCTGCTGCCGGGCCCCCCGCCCGAGAACCGCCCGATCTTTGCGGATTATGTGCGCCCCTGGTTGCGCGGCCGCAGCCGCTTCCAGACGCACACGATCTTCGTCCGCATGATTGGTATCGGAGAATCCGAGGCCGCCGCCAAGGTCCGCGACCTCCTGCAGGAGTCCAGGAATCCCAGCCTGGCAGTTTATTGTTCCACGGGGGAGATTTACTTTCGCATCAGCTGCTTCGCCGCCACGGAGGAGGAGGCCAGACGCGCCTCTGAGCCCCTGCTTCACGTGCTGGAGCAGCGTTTGGGGGACTATATTTACGAAATTGGCCAGCGTCCCCTCGTGGCCTGTGTATCTGACTTGCTCCGCCAGTCGGGGCACAGCCTGGCCCTGGCCGAGAGCTGTACTGGGGGACTCATCGCCAAGCAGCTGACGGATCTCCCCGGCTCATCAGAGATTTTAATGGCCTCACTCGTGACCTATTCCAATGCGGCTAAAATTGAGCTCCTGGATGTGGATCCCCAGATTTTGGAGACGGCGGGCGCAGTCAGTGAGGCCTGCGTGCGCGCCATGGCCCAGGGGGCGAAGCGGCGACTGGGCGCGGACTACGCCCTGGCAGTCAGCGGCGTTGCCGGACCAGGCGGTGGGAGCCCTGAAAAACCCGTGGGTACCGTCTATATCGGACTGGCCGGACCGCATGACAGAGTCTTGGTTCGGCACTTCAGATTCCGTGGAGACCGGGCCAAGCAGCGCGAGCAGGCGGCCCTCAACGCCCTGAACCTGCTGCGTCAGGAGCTCCTGGGCCAATTGTCGGAATCCGTCGGACAAAGAGGCGGGCAGCCCCCAGGCCGTACAGTATAATGGAGGCGTTCACTGGGCAGGCTGTCCAGGGCAGCTGAGAGGGGCGAAGGCCCTGAATAGAAATTGAAAATGTATGGGGGGAACCAGAAGGTGCCCCAGTAGGAAAGGGTGTAACATGGCTAAAGTTACGAAGAAACGCGGTGAAGTGGTCTATAAGACCGATGCCAAGGAGCGCCAGGCGGCGCTCGAGAGCGCAATGCTGGAAATTGAGAAGAACTGCGGTAAGGGTTCCATCATGCGCCTGGGAGAAAAGGGCAAGATCAAGGTGTCCAGCATTTCGACAGGTATTCTGGCCCTGGATGCGGCCCTGGGTATCGGTGGCCTGCCCCGGGGGCGTGTGATTGAGATCTATGGCCGCGAATCCTCGGGTAAGACGACCATCGCCTTGCACGCCGTGGCGGCCGTCCAGAAGAGCGGCGGTTACGCGGCTTTTATCGACGCGGAGCACGCCCTGGATCCCGTCTATGCGGCCAAGTTGGGCGTCAATGTGGATGACCTCATCATCTCACAGCCAGACAGCGGTGAGCAGGCCCTGCAGATTGCGGAGGCCCTGATTCGCAGCGGAGCGGTGGACCTCGTCGTGGTGGACTCGGTGGCCGCCCTGGTACCGAAGTCTGAAATCGATGGCGTGATTGGCGATCAGTCGGTGGGTGCCCAGGCCCGTCTGATGTCCCAGGCCCTGCGCCGTTTGACCTCAATCATCAACCGTTCACGCACCGTTCTGGTCTTTATCAACCAGACTCGCCAGAAAATTGGAGCCCCGACCTATAACGGCATCGTACCTGAGACCACTGCCGGCGGTGTGGCCCTGAAATTTTATGCCTCGGTGCGCATTGAGGTCCGGGCCAAGGAGCCGTTGACTGAAGGCGGCGAGCGAGTTGGCGCAATGACCCGGCTGAAGATTGTCAAGAATAAGATGGCCCCACCCTTTCGTGAAGTTCTTGTGGAGACCATCTATGGCAAGGGTGTACAGAACTTCTCTTCCGTCATTGATCTCGCTGTGGAACAGGGAGTCATTGAGAAGAGCGGCTCCTGGTATTCCTACAAGGGAGAGCGCCTGGGCCAGGGCAAGGAGAAGGCTTCCGAGTACTTCGGTCAGAATCCGGAAAAATACCAGGAACTCGAAGAGCTGCTGCGCGCTAAGCTGATGGTCAATGACGGCTCGAAGCTGGAGGCGGAGTTTAAGGGGCCCGTCACGGAAGACCTCGTCCCGGAACAGACTGCGGCCACCCCGGAGCTGGAAGAACCTGATTACTCCGAGATGCTGGACCTGGATGACATTTGAGCCTATCCGGTAGAACGATGTCAGCTGAGTCAAAACAGGACCTGGAGGCGCGCATCAGCAAGGCGCTTCGCGAGGTGCAGGCGGAGATCGCCGGGGCCCAGGAACTGGAGGAGACCCGTCTGCGCTGCCGCCACGATGCGCTGCTCTATTTATCATATGGCAGCAGGAGCAGTGGTATGCTGCGCTCCAGGCTCTGTGAGCTGGGCTACGATTCGGAATCTGTTGCGGATGCCCTGCGCTATGCGGAGGAGGGCGGATATCTGAACGATGATGAGCTGCTCCTGAGAATGTGGCAGTTCGAGTCTGAGCGCCGAGGAGATTCCGTACAGCACTTCCTGGGGCGCATGCGCCAGCGGGGCTTCAGAGAGTCCAGTCTCCGCCTCTTCCGGGAGCGCTATGATACCGAGGCCGTCAACGCCCGCTGTTTGGCCATCTTCCTCAAACGCCGTCAGGCCTCACTACTTCGGGAACTCCGTGATGCCCAGCGCGAGGGGAGGAAGGCCCCGGGAGCCTTGGACAAGTTGCTGCGCCGCTGCCAGGCCCGCGGCTTTCGTTATGAACAGGTCCTGCGTCTCCTGAGGGCGGCAGGCCTGCGCTGCTAGTGTGCGATTCTCTAATAAAGGAAAAATTCAAGGAAACGATGGGATATACGATAAGCGAAATCCAAAGCCTGCGCAGTGGATACCAGGTGGCCCACCAGGCCCTGGGCTGTGCCAAGAATCTGGTGGACTCCGAATCCATGCTGGCCCTGATTAAACAGGCTGGCTACAGCTGTGTTGCGGACATGGCTGAAGCGGACCTCATTCTGGTCAACACCTGCGCCTTCATAGAGGCGGCGAAGCGGGAGGCCATAGACGCAATACTTCAGGCTGCAAGTTTTAAAGAGGGACGCTGCCGCGCCCTTGTGGTCTGTGGTTGTCTGGCCCAGCGCTACGCCAAAGAGATCGAAGCTGAGTTGCCGGAGGTCGACGCCATTCTTGGTGTGGCCCACTACAAAGATGTGGTGGAGACACTGGACCGCCTCCTCCTGCCGGAAGCGGATATCCAGGCCCTCTATGGATTGGATGACAAGCCCCTGCTTGATGTCAGCTACTCCACTGTGGGGGCATTAGCCCACCTAAACAGTGTCCGTGACTTCCAGCAGCAGTCTTATGCTTATTTAAAAATCTCCGAGGGCTGTGTCCACCGCTGTGCCTATTGTGCCATCCCCGCCATCCGCGGACCGCTCTGTTCGCGCCCCATGGAAGATATTCTGGATGAGGCCAAGCGCATCAGGGAGGCAGGGGTTCCGGAGCTGATCCTGGTCGCCCAGGACAGCTGTTCCTACGGCCTGGATCTCTATGGCCGACGCCGTTTTGCGGATCTTTTAGATGCCTTGGCCCAGTTGGACTTCCCACGCATCCGCTACCTCTATGGCTATGTGAATGGCACGACCAGAGAATTGCTGGACTGCATCGAGCGCCATGAGAACATCCTGCCATACTTTGATATTCCCATCCAGCACGCTGCGGACTCCGTACTCCAGCGCATGCGCCGACCGGACCGCCAGGAGCAGCTGCGCCGCTGTTTCCAGGAGCTGCGCCGCCGCTTCCCCCGGGCCACGCTGCGTACGACCGTGATCTGTGGCTACCCAGGAGAGACGGAGTCAGAATTCAAGGAGCTTCTGGATTTCGTGAAGGAAGTACAGTTTGACCACCTGGGCTGCTTCACCTACTCCCCGGAGGAGGGCACGGCCGCGGCGGAGCTGCCAGACCGCGTGCCGTCCGAAGTCGCTGAGGCCCGCTCGGCCCAGCTGATGGCCCTGCAGCAGGAGATTAGCCAGGCTCGGAGCCAGAGGCTGATCGGCCAGCGCAGGCAGGTGCTCATTGAAAAAGTCTCAGATGATGGCTTATTCTATATAGGTCGTACGGAAGCTCAGGCCCCAGATATAGACCCGGTCTGCTATGTGCTGAGCGAGGCTGGAGCGCTGGAGCTGCAGCGGATCTATCCCGTAGAGATACTTGAGGTCCAAGATTACGACCTGACAGGAGTGTATAGAGAATGAACCTGCCGAACCGTCTCACCATACTGCGGATGATACTCATCCCCTTCGTCCTGCTCTTCATGCTGCCCTTGCCTTTTATGCCTTTGACGTGGAATTACTTTATCTACCGTTGGGGCATGCTCCTGGCCCTGCTTTTCTTTGTCGCCGCCTCGGTGACGGACTATCTGGACGGACATATCGCCCGCAGCCAGAATATTGTCAGCAACTTCGGTAAATTTCTGGATCCCATAGCCGATAAACTGCTTGTGCTCTCGGTATTTATGGCCTTCATCGAGCTTGGGCGCATCTCCACCTGGGTGCTGGTCATCATACTCTTCCGCGAGCTCCTGGTGACGGGAATTCGCCTCCTGGCAGCTGAGGATCAGGTGGTTGTGGCGGCCCGCATGCCGGGGAAAATCAAAACGGTAAGCCAGATGTGTGCCATCATATTTATGATGTTGGAGCTGGCCCTCAACAGGCTTTTAAATCTCCCCTGGCTCGGTACAGGGCTGCACATCCTGGGTGACCTCGCCCTCATTTTCTCCATCGTGATGAGCGCCTATTCCGCCTGGGACTACTGCCAGCGCAATCGACAGGTCTTTGCCAAGGGCCATTAGAATCAGCTTACTGATAAGTTTTTTTACTTTTCGTGTCAGAGCGCTTGACAAGCCTGCACGGTTAATATAAAAAGCTATCAGTTAATCAAAACAATTTCCGCACCGCGCTTCGACAGGAACATCGGGGGGGACGGAAAGCTTTAGGAGGATAAGAACATGAAAGATGACATGATTCTGGACAAGGTCCGCAACATCCTGGTTGAGCAGCTGGGTATTGAAGCTGATGAGATCAACCTCGACTCCGATTTTACCGACGACCTGAACGCGGACTCGCTGGACATCGTCGAGCTGGTGATGGCGATGGAGCAGGAATTTGGCATGTCCATCCCTGATGAAGAGGCGGAGCGTATTCGCACGGTGGGCGACGCCGTTGAGTACATCAAGAAGTCGCTCTAATACGGGAGCGCAGGTGCCGTAGTCAGGGCGGATCAGAGGATCTGCCCTTTTTTCTTTTTGAGCGTGTGGAGGGAGGCCTGTCGTGAAGCGGGA
Source organism: Bacillota bacterium (assembly GCA_023388435.1). Taxonomy (GTDB): domain Bacteria; phylum Bacillota; class Clostridia; order Saccharofermentanales; family Fastidiosipilaceae; genus JAEWGG01. Next base: position 130,695 of record JAEWGG010000010.1, read on the forward strand.
TCATCTGGTGGCAGAGGAGCGCCTGGAGCATTTTATGTCGGCTCTGGGCTATCACTTCCAGGAGCGGGAGCTGCTCCTGGAAGCCTTGAGTCACAGCAGTTTTGCCAACGAATCCAGTGACTGGAATCGGGACAATGAGCGTCTGGAATTCCTGGGAGACGCCATCCTTGAAGCTGTCGTATCCCGCATCCTCTACCAGCAGCAGACAGCTCTGCCTGAAGGTCGCATGACGCGGATCCGGGCGGACTTAGTCTGCGAAAAGAGCCTGGCCCAGTTGGCTCGGGGTCTGGGTTTAGGTGAGGTCCTTATCCTTGGCAAGGGGGAGGAGCTCTCTGGTGGCAGGGATAAGGACTCCTACTTGGCGGACGCCTTGGAGGCGGTTTTTGCGGCGATTAGCCTGGACAGCGACTTTGAGACAGCTGCGGCCTGTATACAGAACTGCTACGGGGGCCTCCTCGATCAGGGCCTCCGTGGGGCCCTGAATGAGGACTATAAGACTAAGCTCTACATCCTAGTCCAGTCCCTGCCTTCCAAACCGGAACTTTCTTTCGTCCTGCTTAAGGAGGAGGGGCCCGTACATGCGCGTCTCTTTACGATGGCGGCCTGTGTCAACGGGCAGCCCCGCACCCAGGGCCAGGGACGGACAAAAAAGATGGCGGAGCAGGAGGCCGCGATGAAGCTCTATCAGCAGCTGCAGGCAAAGGAGGGCCTATGTATCTAAAAAGCTTAGAAATACAGGGCTTTAAGTCTTTTGCCGAGCGCACCCGCATCGATGTGCACCAGGGTGTGACGGCCATTATTGGTCCCAACGGCAGCGGCAAGTCCAATGTGACAGACGCCATCCGCTGGGTGCTGGGGGAACAGTCCGCCAGGGCCCTGCGCGGCGGTAAAATGGAGGACGTGATTTTCGCTGGAACAGGTAGCAGGCGCCCGCTCAGCTACGCCGAGGTAACGATGATTCTGGACAACGGGGACCAGAGCCTGCCCGTTGACTACAGTGAGGTGGCGGTGACCCGCCGTCTGTACCGTTCGGGTGAGAGTCAGTTTCTGATTAATAAGCAGCCCGTGCGTCTCAAGGACATCCACGCCCTCTTCATGGATACGGGACTGGGTAAGGATGGCTATTCGATCATCAGCCAGGGGCGGGTGGACGAGATACTCAGCAACAAGTCAGAGGACCGTCGGCGTATTTTTGAGGAGGCCTCGGGCATCCAGCGCTATAAGAGTCGCCGCGATGAGGCCCTGAGGCGCCTGGAGCACAGCAGTCAGAACCTGCTCCGTGTGCAGGATATACTGGGCGAGTTAGAAGGGCGTATCAAGCCCCTCGAACGCCAGGCTGAGAAGGCCCGGCGCTATTTGGAACTTTACGATGAATTGCGGACGAAGGACATCACTCTGAGCCTCCACTCTATCGAAGAGGGGGCTGAGAAGCTGCGCCGCGCCCAGCAGCAGACCGCGGACCTGGAACTTCAGTGGGCCCGCTGTCTGGAAGAGGGGCGGGACTTGGAAGAGCGTCATGCCCAGATCCGCGAGGAGCAGGCCAGCCTCCAGAGCCAGTTCAGTGCTGAAGAGGAGGCTGATACCCAGCGACAGGGACGGACTGAGGCACTCAACCAGCGGCGGACGCAGATCCGCGAGCGACAGGCGGCCTTGGAGGAGGCCCAGCGCCAGTCCCAGAACCGTCAGGAGGAGGTCCTGGCCCGGAAGGCTGAGCTGGAGCAGGAACTGGCTGGGGAACTTGGGCTGCGGGCCCAGCGGGAGAGCCAGCAGGAGGCCTTACGTGCTGAGCTGGAGTCCTTAGAAGCGGGACAGGACCAGCGACAGCAGGAGATTCAGGCATTAAACCGCGGCCTTCAGGAACGTCAGCAGGATTTGAGGATCCTGGAAGAGCAGTATTTGCGCCTGCGCTCTGAGATGGGCGAGACCAGCGTCCGCGAGGCCCTGATGCAGGAGCAAAAAGACGGCCTCCAGACGGCGCAGAAGGAGAATGAGGCGGAGCTCGCCGACTTGCACCAACGGCTGGAGGAAGCGGGCCAGGAACAGGACCGGCTCCTGGCGGAGGACCAGAAGCTGCGCCAGACTTTTGCTGAGGAAGAGCAGCGTTTGGAAGCGGCAAAAATCGCATTGGAACAGAGCCGCAAGCAGTATAACCAACTGGTGAGCAGCCTGGACCAGAAGCAGTATCAGCTCCAGAGTCTGGAACAGCAAGAGCGCAACCACGAGGGCTATCCTGAGGCGGTGCGCCAGATCTTGAAGCGGGGCCGGGAACGGGCGGAACTTCAGCTGCGAATTTTTGGTACTGTGGCCGAAAATCTGTCGGTGGATAAGAATTATGAGACGGCCATTGAAACGGCTCTGGGTTCAGCCTTGAACCAGGTTCTTGTAGCGGATGCGGAAACGGCCCGTGAGCTCATTGACATTCTGAAGCGCGAACGCCTGGGCCGGGTCACATTCTTACCGATTGACCGCGTGCGCCCCACGGAGCTCGCCCCTGATCTGCGCCAGAAACTGGAGCGCCTGCCCGCCTCGACCTATTTAGGCACAGCCTTTTCCCAGGTGCAGTACGCCCCGGAACATGAGGCGGTCTACCGCTACCTCCTGGGCCGGGTCCTATTGGCTCCAGACCTGGCGGCAGCCAACGAACTGGCCAGGCAGACCCGTCAGGCCTTGCGGATTGTGACCTTGGAGGGTGAGGTCATCGCAGCTGGTGGCTCCATTACGGGCGGCCAGTACCGGCGCAAGGGAATTTCCTTTCTGGCCAGACGACGCGAAATTGAGTCTCTGGAGGAGGAGATAAAAAGGGCGGAAAAGCTGCTTGACCAGGCGGAGCAGGCCATTGACGAGGGCGAGGAGGCGACTGCTGAGGCCGCCCAGCGCCGCGATGCTGTAAACCGCCAGGCCATGCAACAGGCCGAGCAGCTCCTGCGCCAGGGAGCCCTCGCCCGACAACTGGAAGCGGAGCGCCAACGTCTGGACCAGCAGCGGCAGAGCTTGGAAGAGCGCTGCCGTCAGCTGGCCGAAGAAGAGGCCCAGCGGCGGAATTCGGCTGGGAATTTGGAACAGGCTCTGCAGGCAAACGAGGCCCGGCAGGCCGAGCTGCGCACAGAAATCAAGGCCAAGGGAGAGCTGATCGAGAGTCTTCTTGAGGGACGCCAGGCGGAGCAGGAGCAGTACACAGAGCTGCGCAGCCGAGTCCTGGCCTTTGAACACGAGACCCAGCAGCAGGCCCAATTGAAGCAGCGTCTGGAAGCTGAGATTGAGCGCCTGGTCCAGCGCCAACGTGAGCTGCTCATCCAGGATGAGGAGCAGAGTCAGGAGCAGCAGCGCCTACAGGCTGAGGCCCAGCAGATACAGCAGGACCTGGAGCACTTGGAGCAGCAGCGCCAGCGGGAAGAGGAGCAGCGCCAGCGTCTGGGGGCGGCCCTGGCCCGCTTGAACCAGCGATCGGAAGAACTCTTTGCCGCGCTGCGCCGCCAGAGCGAAGAACAAAATGCCCTGGACTCTGAACGCCAGCGCTTGATTTTTGCCCTCGAGCAGGGGCAGGAACAGCTTGACCGTCTCAAGAACCACCTCTGGGAAACCTACAGCCTGACAGCGGACCACGCCGCCCAGTTCCGCGACCCAGAGCTGGAGGCCGACCTGCGGGCGACGGAGGAACGGCTCAAGGCCCTGCGCGAGGAGGTGCGGGGCCTGGGCCACGTCAACGTCAATGCTGTGGAGGAGTTCAAGGAGCTAAAGGAGCGCCGTGATTTCCTGGCGGAGCAGGAGGCGGACATCCAGGCGGCCGAGAAAGAACTGCGCCAACTTATTCAGGAGCTGACAGGGGAGATGCGTGAAATTTTTGCCGAGCGCTTCGCCCAGATTAACCAGCATTTCCAGGAGGTCTTTCAGGAGCTCTTTGGCGGTGGCCAGGCCGAGATCAGCCTGCTTGGTGATGGAGATATACTTGAGGCGGAGATCCAGATCAAGGCCTCGCCTCCAGGCAAGAAACTACAGAATATGCTGCTGCTCTCCGGTGGGGAACGCTCCCTGGCGGCCATCGCCCTGCTTTTCGCCATTCTGAAACTGCGGCCCACGCCCTTCTGCGTGCTGGATGAAATTGAGGCGGCCCTGGACGACAGCAATGTCTTCCGCTTCACGAACTTCATCCGCCATTATTCGAAGCAGTCCCAGTTCATTCTGGTCACCCACCGCAAGGGTACTATGGAATCGGCTGACAGCATCTACGGTGTGACCATGCAGGAGCGGGGCGTATCGCGCATTCTCTCGATGCGCCTGGCGGACCAGGATTAGGGGCTTTGCTATAATTACTATTCAGAGACAGTCAGACAGGGACCCGCCTGTGGCACGTGCCCGGCCGGCCCCTGTTTTCGGAGATAGGAGCCTTAGAGATGGGAATTTTTGATAAATTCAAAGAGGGGCTGTCCAAGACGCGGGCCTTCTTTAATCAGGGCATGCAGCAAATCCGTCAGGTCTTCGGAGGAACGGATGAGGAGCTGATCGAGGAGCTGGAAATGCTACTCTTGCAGGCGGATGTTGGCCAGACCTGTACCACTAAGATTCTGGACAATTTTCGCCAGCGCCTGAAGCGGGAAGGTCGTCTGGATTTGACGGAGCAGCGCAGGGCCCTGGCCGCGGCCATGGAGGAGGTCTTGCCTGTCGACCAGCCTCTGCAGCTTAGGCCGGGCCAACTGACCATCCTGTTTATGGTTGGAGTGAATGGCACGGGCAAGACGACGACCTGCGGCAAGCTGGCCCTGCGCTACAAACAGGCCGGGCGACGGGTCATGATGGCGGCTGCGGACACCTTCCGAGCGGCGGCCATCGAACAGCTCCAGCACTGGGCTGCACAAATCTCTGTGCCCTGTGTCGCCCAGGCCCAGGGGGCCGATCCGGCGGCTGTTGTCTACGACGCCATCCAGGCCGCCAAGGCCCAGGGGACCGAGCTGCTGCTGATTGATACGGCAGGTCGCCTGCACAATAAGCAGAATCTGATGGCTGAGCTGGGAAAGATGAAGCGCATCATCCTCCGTGAGGCGCAGGGCGCCTGCGTGGAGACGCTGCTCCTGATCGATGCGACCACGGGCCAAAATGCCCTGGCCCAGGCCGACGCCTTTCGCTCCATCGTGGATGTCACAGGGCTCATCATCAGCAAGTTGGACGGCAATGCCAAGGGCGGCGTGACCCTGGCCCTGGCCGAGCACACGGGTCTACCCATCTATATGGCTGGCCTCGGCGAGGCGGCGGAGGACCTGATTGACTTCAACCGTCAGGCCTTTGTGGATTCCCTCCTGCCGGACTTCCAGACCCTCGCTTCCTAAGCTATGCGCAAGGTCTTGATTACGGGAGCCTCGGGCGGTATAGGCCGGGCCCTGGTACAGCGTTTTCACGGTCCGGATCAGTCCCTGGCCCTTTTCTGCCACCGCCACCCGGAGGAATTGCAGGAACTCGCCAAGGACTGGGCCCGGGAGGGGATACACGTCGGGGTCTACGCCGTGGACCTCGCGGATGCGGAGGCCTTGGAGGGCCAGCTCCGAACGGCCTTGGAGGACTTCGGACACTTTGATGTCTTTGTCCACAATGCGGGTATGGCCCAGCAGGAATTGCTGACGGATCTCAGCCTGGCGGACTGGGATCGGATGCTGGCTGTAAATCTGCGTTCGGCTTTTATCTGCAGCCGCCTCCTAAGCCCGGGCATGCTGCGTCAGGGGGCGGGGCGGCAGATCTACGTCTCCTCCATCTGGGGACAAAAGGGGGCCGCCCTTGAGGCCCACTATGCGGCTTCCAAGGCGGCGCTCATGGCCTTTAGCAAGTCCCTGGCCCAGGAACTGGGGCCCTCGGGCATTACAGTCAATACGGTCTGCCCCGGTGTCATCCAAACGGAAATGCTGGCCAGTTTTGGCCCGGAAGAGCTACGTAGCCTCCGGGAGGAGACCCCCCTGGGCCGCCTCGGACGCCCGGAGGACGTGGCCGCCCTCGTCCACTTCCTGGCCTCTGAGGAGGCCGCTTTTATCACTGGCGAGGACATCCGCGTCGACGGCGGTTTTGCGATCTGAGCCTGCTATATAAGGAGAAAGTCATATGAAAAGGGAGAGATTCACCCGCATCAGCAGCGAGGAGATGGAGCGCCAGGCCGGCTATATGGCCCAGGTTGCTCGCCTGCACAAGTCCGGCCAGCGCTACTTTGTACGCACCTTTGGCTGCCAGCTCAACGACCACGACTCGGAGGTGCTGAGCGCCCAGCTGGAGCAGATGGGCTACGTTCGGGCGGAGTCGGCGGAGGAGGCCGACCTCTACATCCTTAACACCTGCAGCATCCGTGAGAATGCGGACCAGCGTTTTTTTGGCAACCTGGGTCAGGCCAAGCAATGGGTGCGTGAGAATCCGGAGCGCATCACCGTCGTCTGTGGCTGTATGATGAAAGTCGACGAGCATGTGGATCACATCCGCAAGACCTTCCCCTACGTGGATATGATTTTTGGACCTCAGGATATCTACCGCTTCCCAGAGTTGCTCTACCGCCGCCTCTGTGGCAGTCGTCGCGTCTACGATATCGGGGACCAGGACGTCATCGCCGAAGGTCTTCCGGTGGTACATGAGCGCAAGTACCGGGCCCTGTGCACCATCATGTACGGCTGTAATAACTTTTGCACGTACTGCATCGTACCCTATACCAGAGGACGGGAACGGAGCCGGGACGCCGACCAGATTCTGGCGGAACTCAAGGAGTTAGAGACCCAGAATTTTTCAGAGGTCATGCTCCTGGGACAGAATGTCAATTCCTACCGTGGCATTCACGATGCCCAGGGCCAGGCAGACCCCGAGTCCTTCGCCCTGCTCCTGGAGCGCATCTGCCAGGAGACGCGCATCCCCCGAATCCGCTTTATGACCTCACACCCCAAGGATATTTCGCGTAGACTCCTGGAGGTCATGGCCCGCTATCCCCAGATAGAGAGGCATCTACACCTGCCCCTGCAGTCGGGCAGCGACCGGATCCTGGATAAGATGAATCGTCACTATACGCTTGAGCACTACCGCGAGACACTGCGCTACGCTCGGGAACTCATGCCGGAACTCGCCCTGTCCACGGATCTGATTGTGGCCTTCCCGGGGGAGACGGAGGAGGACTTCGCCCAGACCCTTGAGGCCGTGCGGGAATTCGCCTACGATTCGGCCTTCACCTTCATCTATTCGCCACGGGTCGGCACACCCGCCGCCCTACTGGCCGAGCAGATTGACGCCGATGTGGCTGCCGAGCGCTTCAAACGACTGATTGAGCTGCAAAATGCCAATTCCCTGGCCGCCAACCAGCGCCGAGTGGGACGGAGGGATGAGTTGCTGATTGAGGGCCTGAGCGAACACAGCAGCAGCCGCTTTACCGGACGCGGCTCAGATTTTCACCTCGTGAACTTCGAGATTCCCCAGGAGCTGCGCCAGAGCCAGGGTTGGGACCAGCTCAGCCCTGCTGAATTGGGCCAGCTCCTTGAGGGCTGTTTCTGTGAGGTGGAAATTTTGGAGGCAAAAACCTTTTCCCTGCTTGGTCGTATGACCGCCTTCCACGGCAAGCGCTCTCGCGTCTTTGACGCCCTGGGGCAGGAGAGAGGGGGCATCCAGTGAAGCCCCTGCCCACGGAGCTCTTGGACCAGATTGATCTGGAGCGTCTCAGTCCCATGATGCGTCAGTATGTGGAGCTCAAGCGTCGGCATCCGGACTGCCTGCTCTTTTTCCGTCTGGGCGATTTCTATGAGATGTTTTTTGATGACGCCCTGATTGCGTCCAGGGTCCTGGAAATAGCTCTGACGGGGCGCGACTGTGGCCAGAAGGACCGGGCCCCGATGTGCGGGGTGCCCTATCATGCCGCCGAACAGTACATCCCCAAATTGCTGGCCGCCCAGTATAAAATCGCGATCTGCGAACAGCTGGAGGACCCCAGCCAGGCCAAGGGCCTCGTAGAACGTGGCGTACGGCGCATCATCACTCCGGGGACGGTCACGGAGCTGGAGAGTCTCCAGGAAGACCAGCACAGCTACCTTCTCGCCGTCTATCAGGACCGGGATTACTATGGACTGGCCGCCATCGATGTCAGCACGGGATTGCTGCAGGTCAGCTGCATTTACCGTGGAGCTGTTCAGGAGAAGCTCTATGGCGAATTGCGGCGGCTGGACTGCCGGGAGCTGCTCTGCAATGAGGGCTTTGCCCAGAGTCCCCTGGCCCAGCGTTTTAGCCAGGAACAGCAGGTCCTTCTGAGTGTCCTCCCCGAAGAGCAGTTTTCTCCGCTGGCCGCCCAGGCGGAGCTCGTCTCCGCCGTGGAGGCTCCTGACCTGCCTCTCTGGCGCCAGGCACTCGCTGGGCTCTTGAGCTATCTTGGGCAGTGCCTGCCGGATTATCCGATTCAGGAGCTCCGGGCCCAGTACTACCAGGTGGAGCAGTACATGGAGATGGACGCCAGTTGCCGCCGCCACCTGGAGCTCTGTCAGAATCTCCGTGAAGGTAAGCGCTACGCCAGCCTGCTCTGGGTCCTGGACCGCTGCCGCTCCGCCATGGGCCAGCGCCTGCTGCGAGACTGGATCCAGCAGCCCCTCCTGGACCTGGCAGATATTCGCCTGCGCCAGGAGGCTGTCTCTGAGCTCAAGTCTGCCTATATTCTTCGCCAGGAGTGCCGGGACTATCTGGATGGCATCCATGACTTGGCGCGTCTCGGGGCAAAAGTCCAGCAGGGCCAGGCCAATGCCCGCGACCTTCTGGCCCTCCAGCGCAGTCTCCAGCGCATTCCCACGCTCAAAGCCCTCCTGCGAGCCTGTCAGTCCGCTCTGCTGGTCTCAACCCAGCAGGAACTGGACGGTCTGGAAGAACTGAGCGCCCTCCTCGAAGCTGCCCTGGATCCTCAGGCGGGTATCAGCCTCACAGAAGGGGGGCTGATACGGCCAGGTTATCACGCCGAGATCGACGAGTTACGCTCCCTCGCAGAGGGCGCAGGCCAGTGGCTGCTCAACTATGAGAACCAGCAGAAAGAAAGCACGGGGATTCGCAATCTCAAGGTGGGTTACAACCGTGTCCACGGCTACTACATTGAGGTCAGCAAGAGCAATCTGGGCGCCGTTCCTGAGACCTATACGCGGCGCCAGACCCTGGCCAATGCTGAGCGCTTCATCACCGAGGAGCTGAAGGCCATGGAGGACCGAATTCTGTCCTCTCGCCAGCGCCTGACACAGCGTGAATACCAGCTTTTCTGTGAGCTGCGCGAGGCCGCCCAGTGCCGTTCTCGCCAGATCCTGAACAACGCCCAGCTAATCGCCCAGCTGGACTGTCTGGCCTCTCTGGCAGAAGTGGCTGAGCGCGAAAATTATTGCCAGCCCAGCGTTGAGGATTCGACGGAGCTGCGGATTGAGCAGGGGCGTCACCCCGTGGTGGAAAAGCTGCTGGGGTCTCAGAACTACGTGGCAAATGACTGCTTCCTGGATACGGAGCAGCGGCGGCTGATGGTCCTGACTGGACCCAACATGGGCGGTAAGTCCACGTACATGCGTCAGGTGGCCCTGATTGCGGTCATGGCCCAGATCGGCAGCTTCGTCCCAGCCAAAAGCTGCCGCATCGGCCTTGTCCACAAGCTCTTCACGCGCATCGGGGCCTCTGATGACCTCGCTGCGGGCGATTCCACTTTTATGACAGAGATGCGCGAGATGGCCCACATCCTGCGCCATGCGGACCAGCGCAGCCTGCTCATCCTTGATGAGGTGGGCCGCGGAACTTCCACCTTTGATGGCCTGGCCATCGCCCGGGCCATCATTGAGGCGGTGGCGGACCCGCGGTGGCTCGGCTGTCGGACGCTCTTTGCCACCCATTACCACGAGCTGACAGGCCTGGAAGAAGAGCAGGAGGGCATCTTTAATATGCATGTGGAGGTCAGCCGCCAGGGTCAGCAGCTCCACTTCCGACACCTCATTGCGCCCGGGGGGGCCGATGAGAGCTACGGCATCGACGTCGCAGCCCTCGCGGACATCCCTGCGGATATCGTGAGCAGGGCCCGCGATATCCTGCGCTTCCTGGAGGAGGAAAACCAGGCCCAGGATGCCCCTAGAAGACGCAAAATTCAGCAGACCATGCTCGGACAACAGAACCTTTTCACTGCAGAAATGCAGTACAATCAGAGTCAGAAAATTATCGACGACTTGGCCCATCTGGACATCCAGAGCCTGGACTTCATGCAGGCCCTCAATCGCCTCTATGAATTTTGCCAGGAGGCCCGACGACTCAGTCAGAGCCAGAGCCCATCTGGGGAGGCATAGACCAGAGGCAAGAGGCCAGCCTCCAGACCGCCAATAGTACCGTGAGTAGAAAGGCCAGGACCATGGGCATTATCCACCTGCTCGACAGCATCACTGCCAACAGCATAGCCGCTGGCGAGGTCGTTGAACGTCCCGCCTCAGTGGTCAAGGAGATGGCCGAGAACGCCATCGACGCCGGCGCCCAGCGCATCAGTATCCTGACCGAAGGGGGCGGCTTGGAGCGCATCCAGGTCAGCGACGACGGTCGGGGCATGGTCGCCGAAGATGCCCTCATGGCCTTTGAACGCCACGCCACAAGCAAGCTCAGAAGCATCTCAGACCTTGACCAGCTCCACAGCATGGGCTTTCGTGGTGAGGCCCTGGCCGCCATCTCCGCCGTTTCCAAGCTGACCCTTCAGACCCGCAGTGCGGGGCAGGCCGGCTGCCGCATCTATATTGAAGGGGGAGAGCTGCTGGAACAGCTGCCCTGTGACTGCCCCGTGGGCAGCACCTTCCTCGTCGAGGACCTTTTCTTCAACACCCCGGCCCGCCGCAAGTTCCTTAGATCTGAACGCAGTGAGTCAGCCAGGATCTATGACGTGGTCCAGGCTCTGGCCCTGGCCCATCCCCAGTTACAATTCGTAGTCCAACAGAATGGGAAGGAAAGCCTGCGCAGCCCGGGAAATGGTCGTATGGAGGACCTGATTTATGCCCTCTTTGGCCGTAAAACACTGGAGTCCAGCTACTTTGCCAGCTGGGAGCAGAGGGAGCTGGAAGCCGGTTTGGAGCGCATCGAGGTGGTTTTAGGCCACCCCAGTCTGGCCCGCAAGAGCCGCAGTCATGAGCATTTCTTTGTCAATGGCCGCAGCATCCAGTCCGGCCTCCTGGCCAAGGCCGTGGAGGAGGCCTACCGCTCCTTTTTAATGAAGGGCCAGTACCCCTTTGTGGTACTCAAGCTGGAAATTCCCCCGCACCTTCTGGATGTCAATGTTCACCCCCAGAAAACCGAGCTACGCTTTGCTGAAGAGCGCAAGGTCTTTGTGCAAGTCCTGCGCCGTCTGCGCCAGGAGTTGGAGCGCTGTCTGGCACAGAGCATCGCCCAGGTACCGGAGCCCCAGGGAGGTCCCAGAGAAGCCGTAGGCCAGGGCCCAGAGTCTGCAAAAGAGGAAGCAGAGACGCTTCAGGGCAGGCTGACAGAAGCTGCCAGGGAGCGGCAGGAAACGGGACAGCAGAACTTTGCTGGGGCCCCCATCAGCAGACTGCTTCCTCCAACACGGTCTGGTTACAGCGCGAAAGACAGCTACTACCGCTGGAATCAGCTGCGCTATAGTCCCAGTACAGACCAGCCAGATCTGGGACAGATTGCGGAGACAGGGCGAAACTATATAGCCCAGCCAGAGCTCAGTGCAGCTTCTGTGGAGGAAGCGCCCACTGGACGGGAAGAGGCCAGCGCAGAGGAGGGACGCGTCTCGGACCAGGGATTGAGCCTGCTGCCGGAGTCCCAGTCTGGAGCGGATCAAAGCCCTGCAGAACCCCAGATTCAGGGCCGGTCCCCGGAGCTTGAGGACTGCTTTGCCGGAGAATTTGTGACCGTGGTTTTTGATACCTACCTCCTCATTCGTGGTCGCAAGGCCATTTACTGGGTGGACCAGCACGCCGCCCATGAACGTATACTCTATGAGGAGATCCTGGAGGCCTATGCCCAAGCTGAAGTGCCCAGGCAGGTACTTCTGGAGGGCCTGATGCTTGAGCTCCCTCCCCAGCAAGTGGCCCTGGCCGAGCAGCAGCGCGAGTTCTTTGCCAAGCTGGGCTTCATCTACGACATTCTCTCAGCTCGGGAGCTGGTACTCCGGGAGCTGCCTGCCCTGGACCAGCGTAATGACGAGGCACAGCTCTTCCAGGCCATGTTGGATGAGCTCCATGAGGACGGGGGGGCGGTGGCCTTAGATGGTCGGCGGGAGGAGCTCCGCCTGCGCTTTGCGACCAGAGCCTGCAAGGCGGCTATCAAGGCCCATGACCGCATCAGTTCCGCCGAGGCCCGAGAGCTTATGCGGCGTCTGGCCCGTTGCAGCCAACCCTTCCAGTGCCCCCACGGACGGCCCAGCGTACTCCGCATGGAGGCCCGCGACTTCGAAAAACTTTTTAAGCGCAGTGTGTGACGCCATGGATCTGATTTTTGCCGATGACAAACAGCGCCCCCTCGTGCTGATTCTGAGCGGGGTAACCGGGGCGGGGAAGACCGAGCTCAGTCTTGATTTGGCCCGGAAACTGAATGCCGAGATAATCATCTGTGACTCCATGCAAGTCTACGCCGGACTGAGTGTTGGGACCGCGGCCCCAAGTGAGGAAGAGCAGCGCCTGGTCCCCCATCACCTCGTAGGCTCAGTACCCATAGGGCGGGACTACAGTGTGGCAGACTACGTGACAGATGCCCTGGCCTGCATCCAGGAAATCCTGAATCGGGACCGCCTGCCCATGCTGGTTGGCGGTACATACCAGTACATCTATGCGCTGAGCAAAAATATTGACTTCAAGCAGACTGGTTTTGGACGTCAGGACGCCAGCTATCAGAATTTGGAACTGCTCTGGGATGACTTGGACAACACGGCCCTGCACGCGGCCCTGGCCGAGCGTGATCCCGAGGCGGCCGCAGCGCTTCACCCCAACAATCGTAAGCGGGTACTGAGGGCCCTGGTCGCATACGAGGGGACTGGGGGGCTGACTAAGCGCGAGCGCAATCGGGCTTCAAGGCAGGAGGAGAGTCCCTATTTTTTCCGGCACTATGCGGTTGACCGCAGCCCTGATGTGCTGGATGAGCGTCTGGCCCGACGTATTGAGCACATGCTCAAGATTGGCCTTCTGGACGAGTGCCAGAGCCTGCTTCAGCAGGAGGAGAATCTGGGACACTCCGCCGGACAGGCCATAGCCTACAAAGAATTCTTGCCTTATCTCAGAGGGGAAGAACGTCTGGTCGAGGCGGCTCAGCGCCTGCTCATCCGAAGCCGCCAGTATGCCAAGCGTCAGCGCACCTGGCTGAACAAATTTCCCAGTGCCCAGCGTCTGCTTGACCTCAGCAACGAGGAGATGCTGGACTTCATCCTGGAAGACCTGGAAAAGTTTCGCGTCTCTCAATCTTGAGCCTTTAGAGATAAAAGTCCTTTTGTCGGTTTTGGTCGGATTTTGTCACTGCTCAAGCCCCAGCGTAAACACTAAGCTGAAGGGGAGAGGAGGACTGTTTATGAACCTTGGACGCGATCCCTTTTTTGCCGTAGTTGCCCCGATCACGCGGACTGAGAGAGGTCCTGAGAATGGTCTCTGGTCTCTGGACCGACGCTTTCTCCAGACCTGTGTGGACCAGCATCTGGAGCTGGACATCCAGCTCTGCAGCGGTCAGCAACTGCGGGCGCTCTATCTCCTGTCCTTCGATAGTCAGTGGCTGGAACTCTGCCGTGGCACCACATTCAAACTCCTCCTGCGCCTGGCGGAGGTCCGGCAGGTCTGCGTCCGCCAGGATGCGCCCAGGCCCCGGCAGAAGCTGGCTCGCGCTGCTCACTTGCAGCAGGAGCTGCGCCGCCGTTACATAGACCAGCAGCTGCAGCGGGATCTGGCCCGCCAGTATCACGTTCTTTTTTCTCAGCAAAGCTAGTTTGTTCTGCTGTTTCTGAGTTTGGGAGCACCGTGCTTTATGCTATACTGGAGCTTAATATTCCTGATGGGAAGGGGCCCCAAAACCTGTGAATCACCAGCACTACAGTCCGCGACCTCGCGTGCAGCTGCCAGAGCGCAGCTGGCCCGATAATATACTGAGCCAGGCTCCAGTCTGGTGCAGTGTGGATTTGCGTGATGGTAACCAGGCTCTGGAAAAGCCCATGTCTCTGGAGCAGAAGCTGGAATTTTTTCGCTGCCTCCTGCGCGTGGGCTTCCGTGAGATCGAGGTGGGATTCCCGGCCGCCGCAGAGACGGAGTATTTGTTTGTCCGCCAGCTCATCGAACGTGAGCAGGTTCCAGCTGACCTTTGGATACAGGTTTTGACCCAGGGCAAGCCCCATATTATCGATCGGACCGTGGAGTCCTTACGGGGCGTCAGACAGGCCACCATCCATCTCTATGTCCCCGTGTCGGAGGCCCAGCGGAGACTGGTCTTTCAGATGGATCACAGGGCCTATAAGACCCTGGCCACGGAGGCGGCCAGCTATCTGTGTTCGGCAGTCCGCCCCCTACAGGAAGCGGGTTCCAGAATCCGTTTTGAGTTCACTGCGGAGAGCTTCAGTGGGGCGGACCTGGACTACGCTCTGGAACTGTGCCAAGAGGTGGCAGAGATACTGGGCGCGAGCAGGGAAGAGCCACTCGTCCTGAACCTGCCCAACACGGTTGAACTGTCAGGCCCCCATATCTATGCAGACCAGATTGAATATTTCCTCCGCAATTTCCAGGATCCAGAACGGATCTGCCTGAGCGTCCACAGTCACAATGATCGCGGGACGGGTGTGGCCGCCACAGAACTGGCGCTCCTGGCTGGGGCCCAACGTGTGGAAGGGACACTTTTTGGAAATGGCGAACGCACAGGCAATGCTGATCTCTTAGTTCTGGCCATGAACTTACTGGCCTCGGGCGTGGATCCCAAATTGGATTTTTCCCAGCTTGATCAGGTCGTAGACACCTACGAGCGCTGTACAGGAATGACTGTAGCTCCCAGGCATCCCTATGCGGGAGCCCTGGTCTATACAGCTTTTTCCGGCTCACACCAGGACGCCATTAAGAAGAGTCTGGACAGCCTCAAGCCAGGTGAAATCTGGGATATACCGTATCTGCCCATCGACCCCCAGGACATCGGTCGAGACTATGAACCCCTCATCCGTATCAATGCCCAGTCGGGCAAGGCGGGCCTCGCCTATGTCATGCAACGGCACTTCGGGATTGATCTGCCCCAGACCTTTGCCCAGGAATTCTCCAGGCTGGTCACGGACGTGTCGGACCGGGGGCAAAAAAGCCTCTCGGCCCAGAAGCTCAAGGAGCTGTTCTGGGAGGAATATGTGAATGGTAAAGACCCTCTGGAACTCTGCTCCTATGATGAAAAGACACTGGACGAACATCATATCCGGCTGCGCTGTGTCCTAAAATTGGGTGCAGAACAACATAATTTGGAAGCTGAAGGAACGGGTCTACTGGATGCCTTTGCTCAGATATTAAAATCGATATTTAAAGAGCAATTTAGCGTGCGCACATTTCGCCAGCAAGACATACTCAGCCAGCGCAGTCCAGCCTGCTCACGGGCCCTGAGCTTCGTGCGTGTCCGGGTCGGATCTGACTACGTCAATGCCTGCGGCCTGAGCTTTAGCGTCAGCCGCTCGTCCTTGCGCGCCCTGGTATCAGCGGCGAATCGTGCGATGAAGCTGGGATTTTTGAGGCAAACTGAGGACTGACAGCGCTCCACCTATCAGTTTTCTGTTTTTAATAAGGACCTCCAGGAGCGCCATCAGACAAATTTAATCAAGAGGACATAGAGCTTTTCAGAGACTCAGATGAATCTGGGCCCTGCTGAAAAAATCCAAATACGCTGTGGGCGGCACGGAATCCAGCCCACAGCGCCAGCAGCTGGAACTCCAGCTTGTAAGGTCTGGCCCTGAAGGCTGTTAGGCTACGGGCTGACAGCAGAAGCTTGGAACTGGCAAACAGCCTGCTGGAAACGCCACAGAGGCTGACAGCTTCAGATACTTCGGCTATACTAAATAAAACCCTCTCCACAACAACAAAATTATTATTTTGTTGTTGTGG
>JAEWGG010000017.1 GCA_023388435.1 Bacillota bacterium
TCAGCACCAGAGGGGATTTTTTCATGCTACTTCCTCCGCCAAAGTCTGTCTACCCAGCACGAGCACAGGTGCTTTCTTTACTCTAAACACACTAAACACACTAAACGCACCCGAACGCACAGCCCCAGCTGCTAAACGCATTACGCACCAACTATCCCTAAATCCATACCTCCCCAATCTCCTAAAACCCAGTAACTACCGAGCTTTTAGCCGCTAGTCAACACTTAAGCTCCCTTAGCCGAAAATGCGTTTTTTCAAAATTAAATGCGTTCACGTGTTGCGATTGTAGCGTTCTTGTCGTGGTATTAGAGCCGCCTCCCTTCATAGGGAAGGCGGCTCTTGTATTTCTATTCATAATTTCGCCCTGGTCACGCGATGGGACGTCCGTTCAGAGTCGGCGGAGCAGCCAGTGACAGCAGGGGCCCAGGAGGGGGAGACTGTACTCCTCCCAGCGGCAGATGTAAAAACTGAGCTTGAGGCAGACGAAAAAAGAAAAAAAGGTCAGGGCCAAGGACAGGAGCTGGTAAAGCAAATAGACGCCCCCGCCAACGGTCCAGTTGAGAAAGAGGAGGCGGTGGCTGAGGAGGGGCAGACCCAGGAGGCGCAGCAGGCCGAGGCGCAGGAGGCTGAGCAGGAGAAAAAAGAGGCCAGCCTGGAGGCCGTGGAACTGGACCAGGCCGCTCTGCTGCTCACGGATATAGATGGCCAGGGGGAGGAGAAAGAGGAGCAGGCCGAGGGGGAGATGGAAGATTTGCAGACCGGAAAAAAACATGGGGATCCAGTATGCGGCAAGGCAGAGCACGATGGGGCCCCGGCCCAAACTGGAAGCGTGGGGCTTGTAGCTGCGGTCCTGGTGGCGGCGCCCCTGGCCGAGTGCTGGCCCCCGCTGGAGGAACTGGAAGAGGGACGCAAGACGCTGGAGGAGCAGGTACAGTCCGTTGGGTGGACGCTGGTTTGGGTTGATCATGTGGACTCCTTTCGCTGAGACAGGGAGAGTAACTGAGCCTCAGAAGGGCAGGCGGATGCGGCCCAGTTTATGGCTCGAGCGGTACTGGAAGAGGAAGGACAGGACGCAGCAGGCCAGACCGAGAAAGAGAAGGACAATGGGCAGGGCACCAGGTCTGGACCAGTGGGTCAGGATGTAGTTGCCGCTGCCCTGATTGAGGACCAGAGCGTAGAGGCTGTCCGTGAAATAAAGGGTGCCATAAAAGGCGCAGCCCGCGGTGATCAGCAGACGGACGAAGAAGTAGGCGAGGAGGGCCCCGACCAGGCCGCAAGCCAGAAGCACATACTGGTTGACGTGGGAGAAGAAAAAGCCCCCGTAGTGTCTGGCGACGAGCAGGCCCAGGGAAAAGCCGGCCATGGCGAAGGACAGGCGCAGGGAGACGCTGTAGAAAATTGCGAAACCGAGGGCGGCCAGAATACTGACGAGAAGCACCGTAGTATTTTCGCTGATGTGCAGATGCTGGAGGATGCGCCCGGCGAGGAGATAGCCCGTCTGGGCTCCCAGGACCAGGAGCCAGAGGCGGAAGAGGCGGTAACCCCAGAACATCAGCACAAGACCGAGGAGGAGGTTGACGAGGACCAGGCTGATGTTCGGCAACTGGGCGAAGAAGTGCTGGACTTCAGCGAAAAAGCGTTCGATCTGTGGCATAGGCACCTCCTTTTGAGGCTTCATTGTACCATGAGCGGGCGATTTTCCTGGATGGAGCAGGTGGGCCCCACTCAGCCCCAGGGGGCGTTTAGAAGACGCTGTGAAAGGCCGCAGAGGCGGACTTTTTACGCCTAATGGATTTGTTTTTAGCGACTGAAAGAGATAGAATATTGTGTTGTTGAACAGACCTCCCGGGCTCCGAGCCACGCTATTTTGCGGCCCTCCACCAAGGTGCTGCGGTCTGGCGGGGAGGAATAATAGAAATAGGAGATAGGCTATGGCTAAACTCGCGAAGAAGAAGACCGTCCGCGACATAGATCTCAAGGGCAAGCGCGTCATTGCCCGTGTGGATTTCAATGTGCCGCTGGACAAGGAGAGCGGTGAGATCACGGACGATAAGCGTATCCGCGCCGCGCTGCCGACGATTCAGTACATCGTGGAGCAGGGGGCAAAACTGATCCTGGTCTCGCACCTGGGCCGCCCGAAGAAGGGTCCGGAGGCCAAGTTCTCCCTGCGTCCCGCCGTCCAGCGGCTCTCGGAACTCCTGGGACAGGAGGTCCAGCTGGCCTCCGATGTCATCGGTGAGGATGCCAAGGCCAAGGCCCAGGCGCTCAAGGATGGTCAGGTCCTGATGCTGGAGAACGTCCGCTTCCATAAGGAAGAGACCAAGAATGACCCCGCCTTCGCCCGTGAGCTGGCCTCCATGGCGGAGATCTACGTCAACGACGCCTTTGGAACGGCCCACCGCGCCCACGCTTCGACAGCGGGTCTCGCCAATTATCTGCCAGGCGTCCAGGGCTTCCTGATGGAGAAGGAGACCGCGACCATGGGCCAGGCCCTGGCCGAACCCCGCCGCCCCTTCGTCGCCGTGCTGGGCGGAGCCAAGGTTTCGGATAAGATTGGCGTTATCGAAAATCTGATGGAAAAAGTCGATAAGCTGATCATCGGCGGCGGCATGGCCTACACCTTTGTCAAGGCCCAGGGTGGAGAGATCGGTACCTCCCTCTGCGAGGATGAGAAGCTGGATCTGGCCCGCGGCCTGCTCAGCAAGGCGGAGGAGAAGGGTGTGGAGATTCTCCTGCCCATCGACACGGTGGTGACCGAGACCTTCGCTGCTGACGCCCCTGCCGAAACCGTAGAGACCTGCAAGATTCCGGCCAACAAGATGGGTCTGGACATCGGCGAAAAGACCATCGAGAAGTTCTCCTCCGCGGTGCGTGACGCCGGAACGGTGGTCTGGAACGGCCCGATGGGCGTCTTCGAATTCGAGCGCTTCGCCGTCGGTACCCGGGCCCTGGCCAAGGCCCTGGCCGAGTCCGATGCCACGTCGATCATCGGCGGTGGAGATTCGGCGGCAGCCATCGAGCTGCTGGGCTTCGCGGAGCAGGTCAGCCACATCTCCACCGGTGGCGGGGCTTCCCTGGAATTCCTGGAGGGTAAGGTTCTGCCTGGTATTGACTGCCTGCTGGATGCCGATCCCCGCCGCGTCTTTGCGGCCGGAAACTGGAAGATGAATCAGGGCCTGCCCCAGGAGGCGGCCAGCTTCATCCAGGAGCTGCTGCCCAAGGTTTCCTCCGCAGACGCTGAGCTGGCCGTTGCGGTGCCCTTTACAGCCCTTTCTGCCGCTCTGGAAGCGGCTGCCTACAGCAATGTAAAAGTGGCGGCTCAGAACTGCCATTTTGAGGACAAGGGCGCCTTTACGGGCGAGGTCTCGGCCAAAATGCTGGCGTATATGGGCGTGCCCTATGTGATCCTCGGCCACAGCGAGCGCCGCGAGTACTTCGGCGAGACGGATGAGACGGTCAACAAGAAAATCAAGGCGGCGCTGAACTGGGGTCTGCGCCCCATCGTCTGCTGTGGGGAGAGCCTGGAACAGCGCGAGGCCGGCGAGACCTTCGACTGGATTAAGGGCCAGATCAAGGCGGCACTGGCCGGTATTCCTGCCGAGAAACTCTACCTCCTGACCATCGCCTACGAGCCCATCTGGGCCATCGGCACAGGTAAGACAGCCAGTGATGAGCAGGCTGAAGAGGTCTGCCGCTTCATCCGTGAGACGGTGGCCGAGCTCTACGGCGAGCAGCGCGCCGAGGAACTGCGTATCCAGTACGGCGGTTCGATGAATCCGAAAAATGTCGCCGGCCTTCTGTCCCAGGAGGACATCGACGGGGGCCTGGTTGGCGGTGCTTCGCTGAAGACCGAGGACTTCGCCCAGATTGCGAACTGCTACATCGAGGCCTAAGAGCCAGAGAGGACTTTGAGGGCTGCGGGCAAGGGGCTCGCAGCCCAGGTCCTTTTTTGTTAGGAGAATCACAGAAAAGCCCCGTCAGGTGTGTTATAGTGTATCTGCTTTATACAT
Organism: Bacillota bacterium; assembly: GCA_023388435.1. Lineage (GTDB taxonomy): Bacteria > Bacillota > Clostridia > Saccharofermentanales > Fastidiosipilaceae > JAEWGG01. The sequence continues at coordinate 4,011 of JAEWGG010000017.1, forward strand.
ATGTTGAGCTTTCCAAGCAGAGGCTCCTATATGCAATAAGGTAATGCAAGTCTTCACGCGCCTTGGCGGAAGATTAGAAAAGGAGTTTCATACCATGTCCAAAGCTAAAAAGTACATGACTATGGACGGTAATACCGCCGCAGCCTATACTTCCTATGCTTTCACCGAAGTCTCGGGCATCTATCCGATCACGCCCTCCTCACCGATGGCGGACTACACGGATAAGTGGTCCCAGCAGGGCCGTAAGAACATTTTCGGCCAGACCGTCAACGTTATCGAGATGCAGTCTGAGGCCGGTGCTGCCGGCGTCGTCCACGGTTCGCTGCAGAGCGGTGCTCTGACCACGACCTACACGGCGTCCCAGGGCCTGCTGCTGATGATCCCCAACATGTATAAGATCGCGGGCGAGCTGCTGCCCTGCGTGTTCCACGTCTCGGCCCGTGCCGTGGCGACCCATGCCCTGTCCATTTTCGGTGACCACTCCGATGTCATGGCCTGCCGCCAGACTGGCTTCGCCATGCTCTGTGCGAACAGTGTCCAGGAGGTCATGGATCTGGCCGCCGTCGCCCACCTGGCGACCATCAAGTCCCGTGTGCCTTTCCTGCACTTCTTCGATGGCTTCCGTACCTCGCATGAGATCCAGAAGATCGAAGTCCTGGACTATGATGACCTGGCCAAGCTGGTCGACCAGGAGGCCCTGCAGGCCTTCCGCGACCGCGCCCTGTCCCCGAATCACCCCGTCCTGCGTGGCAGCGCCGAGAACCCCGACGTCTTCTTCCAGGCCCGTGAGTCCTGCAATCCTTTCTATCAGGATGTGGTCGGGATCACTGAGGAGTACCTGGCTGAGATCAGCAAGCTGACGGGCCGTGAGTACAAGCTCTTCAATTACTACGGAGCCCCCGATGCGGAGCGCCTGATCGTGGCCATGGGCTCTGTCTGTGAGACCATTGAAGAGGTTGTTGACTACCTGAATAATCAGGGTGAAAAGGTCGGCCTGCTGAAGGTTCACCTCTATCGTCCCTTCAGCGTTGAGCGCATGCTCGAGGCCATCCCCGCCAGTGTGAAGAAGATCGCTGTCCTCGACCGCACTAAGGAGCCGGGTTCCCAGGGTGAGCCCCTGTACCTGGATGTCGTCGCGGCCTACAAGGGCAATGCCGAGGCCCCGACTATTGTCGGCGGCCGCTATGGTCTGGGATCTAAGGACACCACGCCGGAGCAGATTTTTGCCGTGTACAAGAATCTCAAGGCTGAGGATCCCCGTACGAACTTCACGATCGGTATCGTGGACGATGTGACGCACCTCTCCCTGCCCTCGGAGGAGAAGGTCTCGACCGCCGGCGAAGGCACCATCGCCTGTCGTTTCTGGGGTCTGGGTTCTGACGGTACGGTCGGTGCGAACAAGAACTCGATTAAGATCATCGGCGACCACACGGACAAGTACGCCCAGGCCTACTTCTCCTATGATTCGAAGAAGTCCGGTGGTATCACGATCTCTGACCTGCGCTTCGGTAAGAGCCCCATCCGCTCCACCTACCTGATCAATATGGCGGACTTCGTCTCCTGCTCGCAGCAGTCCTATGTCGACAAGTACGACATGATGTCCAGCCTCAAGGCGGGCGGAACCTTCCTGCTGAACACCCAGTGGAAGCCCGAGGAGCTCGAGGAGAAACTGCCGGCCAAGATGCGCAAGTACCTGGCCGAGAACAAGATCAACTTCTACATCATCGACGCCGTCGACATCGCCCAGAAGCTGGGCCTCGGCAACCGCACCAACACTGTGCTGCAGTCGGCCTTCTTCAAGCTGGCCCAGGTCCTGCCGGTTGAGGATGCCGTGCGCTACATGAAGGAAGCCATTAAGAAGTCCTATGGCCATAAGGGTGACGACATCGTGCGCATGAACAACAGCGCCGTTGACGCCGGTCTGGACAGTATCGTTAAGATTGATGTCCCCGCCGAGTGGGCTGACGCCAAGGTTGAGGTGACACGCCGTGAGGTCCCGCTCTTTGTGGCCGATGTGGCGGATGTCATGAACGCCCAGCAGGGCGACAGCCTCCCCGTCTCCGCCTTCGCGGGCCGCGAGGATGGTACCTTCCCCCAGGGCACGACCGAGTACGAGAAGCGCGGCATCGCCGTGAACATCCCGATCTGGCTGCCTGAGAACTGTATCCAGTGTAACCAGTGCGCCTATGTCTGCCCCCACGCGGTCATCCGTCCCTTCCTGCTGACGGAGGAAGAGGCTCAGAACGCCCCTGAGACGGCTCCGGCGAAAAAGGGTATGAAGCCCTACGATCAGTACCAGTTCCGCATCCAGCTCTCCGCTCTGGACTGCACGGGCTGCGGCTCCTGTGTGATGACCTGCCCGGCCAAGGAGAAGGCCCTGGTCATGAAGCCCCTCCAGGAAAACCTGAACGAGGCCGACAACTGGGAGTACTTCATCAAGCTGCCTAAGAAGCCGAACCCGATGAAGAAGAACATGGTCAAGGGCTCGCAGTTTGAGACTCCGCTCTTCGAATTCTCCGGTGCCTGTGCCGGTTGTGGTGAGACGCCCTATGTGCGTCTGATCTCCCAGCTCTTCGGCAGCCGTATGCAGATTGCCAACGCCACGGGTTGCTCCTCCATCTATGGTGGATCCGCCCCCTCAACCCCCTACCGCTGCGACGGTAATGGCTGTGGTCCAGCCTGGGCGAACTCCCTCTTCGAGGACAATGCCGAGTATGGCCTGGGTATGCACCTCGGCTACAAGCAGCTGCACGACCGCGCCCTCTCTGAGCTGACTGAGCTTTCCGAGAAGGTCAGCGACGAGGAGCTGAAGAATAGCATTGGCAGCTACCTGGAAGCCCAGGATGACTCCGAGAAGACCTATGAGGTCAGCCAGGGCCTGATCGCCGCCCTGGATAAGTTCCAGACTTCCGATCCGGCCATCCAGTCCCTGCTTGATAGCATCCGCAGCTGCAAGGACTACCTGTCCAAGCGCTCGCAGTGGATTATCGGTGGTGATGGCTGGGCCTATGACATCGGTTACGGCGGCTTGGACCACGTCCTTGCCACGGGCAATAACGTGAACATCCTGGTGCTCGACACCGAGGTTTACTCCAACACGGGCGGTCAGGCCTCGAAGTCCACGCCGACTGGCGCCATCGCCCAGTTCGCGGCCGGCGGTAAGCCGATGCGCAAGAAGGATCTCGGCATGATGGCCATGTCCTACGGCTATGTCTACGTCACGCAGATCGCCATGGGCGCGAACCAGAACCAGACCCTCAAGGCTATTCTGGAAGCGGAGTCCTATGACGGCCCCTCGCTGATCATCGCCTATGCCCCCTGTATCAACCATGGTATCAAGGGTGGTCTGACGATCTCGCAGCGCCGTGAGAAGGAGGCCGTGGACTGCGGCTACTGGCACCTCTACCGCTTCGATCCCCGCCTGGAGGAGCAGGGTAAGAACCCCTTCCAGCTGGATTCCAAGGAACCCACGGGTGACTTCATTGAGTTCCTGAAGTCCGAGGTGCGCTACAATTCTCTGTATAAGAAGTATCCGGCGGAGACCGTTGACGCCCTCTTCGAGCGGGCCAAGAAGGACGCCGAGTACCGTACCAAGAGTTATCTGCGCCTGGCAGGTAAGCTGGCAGACTGAGGCCTTGCTCCTGCCATCTAGGCAGGATTGAGGCTGAGTGCTGAGTATTCTGAGAAGGGGCCGATCCCAGGGACTGGGATTGGCCCCTTTTGTCTTTTGCTGTGTGGACCAGGCACATGGGTCGGGGCCTCCGTTGTGCTATAGTAGAGGGACTTCGCCGGAAATTTCGGCAGGAAGGAGCAGCTGTTCATGGTCGATTGGATGGACGATATCCAGGTCCCCCTGATTTTTATTAGAGACTACCTGCCAAGGCTCAGTGCTGCGGCAGTCCAGGTCTATCTCCTGGCCCTGGCCGCCCGGCAGCGGGGCCTTGGCCTGGACTGTGCCAGCCTGGAAGAACAGCTGGCCCAGGGGGAGGAGGTCTTTTTGCAGGCGGCTGAGGAATTGGCCCGTATGGGTTTGCTTGACCCCCTGCGCTCCAGTGAGGCCCTAGAGCTGACGGAGCTCAAGGCCCAGTATCTGGCCCAGCACTATGAGGCCCGGCTCTGTCCGGAGCAGCCGGAGCAGGCCGTGGAGGAATTGTCGGAGGACCAGCGTCTGCGTGCCCTGCTGCTGCAGATCCAGCAGACCTTTTACCCCAACAATGCGGAGTTTAGCCTTCTGCGCCTGGTGGATAGCTGCTGGAATGAGTACCACTTCGACGAGTCAGTGATCTATATGCTCTTTAGCGAGGCTGCGGCCCAGCACAAGCTCCACAGTCGCAATTACATCCGGAGCATAGCCAGCCACTGGCATGAGGAAGGGGTGAGGAGCTATGAGGACCTGCTCCGCTACCAGCAGGAGCGGGAGGAGCTTGAGCGCCTGGCCCGCGAGCTCAGCCGTAAGCTTGGCTACCGCCAATTTACGGAGGCGGATCGGCGTATTTTGCATCGCTGGCTCTTTACGTACCATTTTGGGCGGGAGCTGATTGACGAGGCCCTGGAGCGCTCTGTTCACAAGGGTGATGTTCCCGGACTGAGTTACTTCGACAGCATCCTGCGCGCCTGGTACGAGGCGGGTCTGCGAGACCTGGATGCAGTGCGGGCCTGGGAGGAACAGAGGAGGCTCAAGCGAAAGTCGGGGACCAGTGGCAGGCAGCGAGCTGCGCGCCGCGTGGACTTCGAGGACCATCACTACAATGAGGACTTCTACGAGCGGATGAATGTGAATCTGGAGGACTATGCCGATGCTGATTGACTACCTGCCCGAGGCCTTGCGGCAGCGCTGGCGGAGCCAGCGGGAAGCGGCGGAAGACCAGGTCGAAGAAGTCATACTGGAGCTGGATTATCACTTTCCCCGTCTCCGTCGGCTGGGGCGGGAAAAGCGGAGCCTGTGGCTGCGGCTGGCGGCCCAGACCCTGGGGTCTGGAGAGTCTGAGGCCGAGGGGCAGTTCCCCTCGGATGAGCGGCTGCGACGGGACTTAGCTGCTTGTCGGGAGGCCTATAGTCAGGAACTGGAGCGTGTGGCCCGCTATTTGGCAGCAGCGGAGCCGCTGTCGGGACAGGGGCAAGAGGGCCTCTGTCCTCCCTGTACCGAGTCCTGTCGGCATCTGGAAGCGGAATTCGGTCTGCCGGAACTGGAGCATAGTCGGCCGGAGGACTGGGTGGACTTCCCCCTGCTGGCGGCTCGGAACTGGCTGGCAGAGGAATGCGCCCGACAGGGGGGGCAAGCTCCGGCTCCTGCAGGGCCAGACAGAAGCTCTCCAGCATTTGTCCCCTCGGCGCCTGAAAATCCCAGAGCGGGCAGCCCGGCCTATCGGGAGGCACTGCGCAGCTATCTGGAGGAGACTGGCCTGGGAGCACAGCTGGAGGGGTCCTTTGCCCGTTATCGTCTGGATATTTTTCCCGTGGAGGAGCGGCGCGCCATGCAGGGCCTGCGCCGTATGCTTGAGGCCTACTGCCGCGATTTTCAGAGTCCCTGGCCTGCTGCTCGGGACCTGTCAGAGCGCCCCTCCCTCTATCTCTGGGGGAGACCTGGGACGGGTAAGAGTTTCGCCGCCCACTGTGTGGTTCGGGACCTGCTAGAGCGCGGTTGGGATGTGGTCTACTTAAATTCTACAGAACTTTTTCTGCACTTTACGGAATATGAGCGCCAGCAGACGAGCTATAGACCGGATCCGGAGCGTCTGGCCCGGCAGGAATATCTGCACCGCCGCCTGCGGGAGGCGGAGCTGCTTGTGGTGGATGACCTGGGGCGAGAACTGAGGTCTGCGGCCGGTCTGGAACACACGGACGCCCTGATTAATCTCTTGGACAGTCGTCGTCAGGAGCGGCGTCCCTGCATCTTCACGTCAAATTTTTCCAACCGCCAACTGAAGGAGGCGGTCTATGATGGGCGGGTATTCTCCCGCCTTGGTCGGGACTTTCGCATGCTGCCTCTCCAGAGTCAGCAGGATCTGCGCCTGCTAAATCTGGAGGGGGAGACCAGGACGGCTGGGGACCTGGGCAGTCAGGGGAGGGGGCAGTGAGTCTGGGCCAGGAACTGAGCCCTGACTTGAGCCAGGCTGTGGAGGTCCTGCGGGCCAGAGCTGAGCAGCAGGCTCGGATGGATGGGCAGTTTGGCCAGACTGACTGGGGCCGGCCGCGACTGGGCTGTGATATTTGTCCTGTGGAGCGCATTCGTGAGCTTTATGCCCGCCAGGCCGAGGCCTTTGTCCAGCGCCTGCTCAGCCCGGAAGAGCTGCTGGAATGGGAGCGTCTAGGCCAGGCTGAACGCCGTATCTGGCGCCTCGCCGCCCTCTATGCGGGCAAGGAGGCCTTGAGTAAGGCCCTGGGTCTGGGGCTCTATCAGCCGGCTCCTGGACGGGACCGGGGGCTGAGTTTCAAGGACCTGCGCATCTTGCACGACGCTGCGGGTGCCCCCTATGTACAACTTGGCGCGGAGGCAGCTCTGCGCTTGGAGTCCCTGGGCCTCCGGCACTGTGCCATCAGCCTCAGCCATGATGGGGGCCTGGCCCTGGCCCTGGTCCTGCTGAGCTAGCTCGGCCCCCGTGTCCAGCGGAGTCCTGGACTGAGCTCAAGGCTCTGTCCTCCTGCTGCCCCGTGAGCCTGTCTTGTACATAAAAAGGGACTGTTCCCCGGCCTTCTGGGCCACTGGGAACAGTCCCTCTTCTATGTGTCTCTTGGGGCGAATCAGCCGCTGGGACTTAGATCGCACGCTGGACAGCGCCAGAACGGAGGCATCTGCTGCAGACGTGGATGGTCTTGGGCGTGCCATTCACAATAGCCTTCACCTTACGGATATTCGGCTTCTGCTTGGCAAGAGCGCGGCGAGAAACCTGCGAACGCGTGATGCTGATCTTGCGACCGAAGGACACGTCCTTCTGACAGATAGCACATTTAGCCATGTTTACACCTCCTTGGTTAAATTTCAAAAGCAACGAAAAGACTAACACAAAAGCCCTATTTCTGCAAGTCCATAGGAGCTGCTGGCTCGTCTCTGCTGATCTCCAGCTGAGAAGCTCAGTAATTGGCAGCTGCGGCCTGGTCTTCCTCAGCCCGAGCTTCCTGCTCCTCCAGCATGCGGCAGTCCTTGCAGATGCCCTCGAAGTGCAGCTGCACCCGCTCGATTGTAAAGTCACGGTAAGCTTCAGGCAGGTAGTCACTGTCCTTGAGTTCCTCCAGAAGCTCATAGGCTGGAACGTCCACAATGTGCCCGCACTTGCGGCAGATGAGATGGGCGTGGGGGTGGGAGATGTAGTCGAAGTGCAGGGGTTCGCCAGGGATGACGACACTGGAAAGCTTGCCCTGGGTCGTGAAGAGGTTGAGGTTGCGGTAGACCGTGGCCAGACTCAGGCGCGGATAGTCGTCTTTTAGCTTGTTGTAAATCTCCTCAGCAGTGGGATGCCCACCGTGCTCCAACACGGCGCGCATGATCAGCTCCTTCTGCTTGGTCTGGCGTTCGGATTTGGCTGGCATAAGTCAGGCTCCAATCTTTATCCCTAGATCTTTATTAGTAAATGCTATCACTCATTGTAGGAGAAGAAAAGTGTTAGTAATCTTTCCTGATAATAGACATCCCGGCTGCCGCCGCTTTCCCGGCAGGAGTGCATGCCCCAGATGGGCAGACCATAGTCCACGCAGCGGACGGGGAAAAGGGAGGAGCTGACAGGACCGATGGTGGAGCCTCCGGGCATATCGCTGCGATTTACAAACGTCTGGCAGGGAACGCCGGCCGCCTGGCAGAGCTGGCGGAAGATGGCGGAGCTCTCCGCATCGGAGCAGTAGGAGAAACGGGCGGCCTGCTTGAGCACGGGGCCTCCATTCAGCTGGGGACGATTCGTGGCGTCGCTGAGTTCTGTGTAGTGGGGGTGCACGCCGTGAGCCAAATCTGCTGAGAGGAGGATGGCCTTTTCCAGGACTTGCTGCCCCTGGGCCAGATCCAGGCCGAGTCCCTCCATGATGGCCTCCCAGAGTCGGAGCAGCTGGGAGGAGGCGGCCCCCTGGCGGGTTCGGCTGCCGATTTCCTCATTGTCGTGGGCGACGAAAATACAGATGCCCCGGAAGCTCTCCGCCTCAGCGCAGGCCTCGAAGGCCCGTAGACCACCGTGGCAGGAGAGGAGGTTGTCCAGGCGTCCGGAGCTGTAGAATTCCCCGTCCAGTCCCAGGCTGGCCGCCGCTTCGCAGGGATAGAAATAGAGCTCGTAGTCCAGGAGCTCTTCCACAGACCGTCCACAGTGCTCAGCCAGAAGTTGGGCCAGGGGGTCTGTCCCCTCGGGCAGATTCTGGGCAAAGACAGGCAGGAGGACCCGCTGGGGCTCGACAGCAAAATTGCTGTTCACCCCTTTTTGCATGTGTATGGCGAGGCTGGGCAGGATGGCCAGGGGCCTCTTCAAGTTGACTGGGCAGAGCTCAGGTGCGAAGAGCTTGGATCCGCGGAAGACGGCGCGGCCCGCCAGGCTCAGTGGCCGGTCAAACCAGGTGTAGAGCAGGGGCCCACCGTAGACCTCGGTGGCAAGTAGATAGTTGTTTTCGCGGCGAAGCAGGGCCTGGGGCTTGACTTTTAGCCCAGGGGAGTCGCTGTGGGCGGCCAGGAGACGTGGGCTCGCCGAGGCCCAGTCCCGGCCGATGGCAAAGGCGTAGAGGGCTGAACCGTTCACGCAGAAATAGGCCTTGTCGCCCTCCTTGAGCGGTCCCTGGGCGTTGAAGTCATAGGGCCGAAAACCGGCGGCCTGGAGGCGCTGGACCATCTCCTGGGTGGCCTGGAAGGCGCTGGGGGAGGCGTCAAGGAAGTGGAAGAGGTCCTGGAGGGCCTCAGCATTCCGCTCGTGCTGTGTCGTGAAATCCATTGCACTGTCGCTTTCTAGTCATTCGAGTTGATCGGGCGGGCTGGAGCCGCAATGGACTTATAATAGCACAGGAGGACTTAGGGCTTATCAGGACTGGTCAGGCTGGGACCCGAGGCGGAGGGAGGGCCAGTTTGCAGGGCTTCTGTGGCGGTCTGCTGGGAACGAACGTCCTGCTCCTGCTGTGAATTCTGCTGGCCGTCCGGCTCTGTCGGCTTCTGCGCCCCCTCGGCCTGGCCGCCCCGCTGCGTCGGCTTCTGTGCCCCCTCGGCCTGGCCGCCCCGCTCTGTCGGTTTCTGCGGCCCCTCGGCCTGGCCGTCCGGCTCTGTCGGCTTCTGCGCCCCCTCGGCCTGGCTACCCCGCTGCGTCGGCTTTTGCGGCCCCTCGGCCTGGCTGCCCAGGAAGAGGAGCTGCCCGCTCTCCTGCCAGCTGCTGAGACGCTTGGCAGCTTCCTTCGATACACCGAGGCAGAGGGCCTGAGCGCTGCGGTCCCAGGCCAGAATCTCAGCCAGGTAGATAGTGGCCTGACCCTGCTGGGCCGAGCCCTTGGCCTTTGAGCTGGGCTCACTGGACTTTTGCCGATAGCGGAGAAAATAAGCCTGTTGGAGATTCCAATAAAATTCAGGGCCCAGGTTCTGAGCATCCAGGGAGAGCCACAGTTGTTGGTGACTGCGGTAGCGGGGGTGGATGGGGGCCAGACCGAGCTCGGCGGCGCTGATGGGCTCTGCCGAACGGTAGTCGCGCTGGCAGAAGCGCTGCAGACAGGCCAGGCGTAGGAGGCGGAGGTCCGTGAGGAGGGCGGGACAGCCTCCACGTTCTGCGACTTCCTGGCTGATGGAGGCCTGGTAGATCTCGGAAAAACGCTCGTCCTCATCCAGTATGTCCAGACTGCGCCCATCTGAGAGCAGGAGGTCCTGGGCCCCCAGGCGCTCGCCGGCGCGGAGCTCACGGGCGGCCAGGAAGTATAGGCCACAGCTTGCGGCCAGCTGACCGGGCTCTTCCTCGGAACCTGCTTCTGGCCTTTTCCTATCAGTCTCCTGTCCCCTTCCCCTGGCCGCGGTCTGGATCATCTCCGGGCTCTTGTCGCGAGCTGCGCGGACGGAATAAAACTTGTAGAAGAGGGCGAGGCAGAGGAGCAGCAGGGGGAGGAAGAGCCAGAGCCTCCGGGACCTGGACTGCTGATGCGCCTGCTTCGAGGACTGGGGCTGGGATGGGGGGACACTGGTCTTGACTTGGTACATAGGGAACTCCTTTTTATTTTTATGCTGTATGTGCTAGACCTGGCTGGTGGTCAGTCCCTGCAAGAGGGGCCAGCACTGCCAGCAGAGCGGAGGCCAGGTGCAGAGGCAGAGGTAGGGGAGAAAGGGAAAGCGATGCCGGGCCTGGAAGGAGGAGCGCCAGGCTTCCCGACAGCAGGCCCAGAGGCAGGCGACCAGACAGAGGCCCAGGGCCAGGGGGAGGGGGAAGAGGAGGAAGAGGCTCGCGATGTAGCGCTTATCCGCCAGCCCTATGGGCAGGGGCCAGAGAAGCAGGGCGGCGAGACCCGAAGACAAGAGCATGGAGGGCAGGGGCTCCCAGCTAAAAGCGCTGGGCCTGCCAGAAGCTACGGCGAAGAGGCAGAGCCGGGCGAAGAAGGCCAGGAGGCGAAAGGCCAGATTGAGGCAGAGGCTCACACGCTGGCTGTGGAGGTCCTGGAAGAGCAGTTCGGCACTCAGGAAAAAGAGGCCTAGAGCTAGGCAGAGGCTGAGAATCTGGACATAGGGCATGGCTTGGATGGACCTCCTTCATGGCGACTTGGCGCGGGACACAGCTCCAGTCTGAGCCCTGGAAGCGGGCCTGGACAGGGGTCAAAGCTGACAAAAAGCGACAAAGGCCCAGGACGGCCGGATCTGAGACTTATCCACATATCCACAGGCACAGGTCCCAGGCCAAGTTGTATAGCCGATTAAAGTAAAAAGGGATTTCAGAGGCTTTTACCGGTCAAAAAATGAATGATTACACGTTTTGTAATAAATTAGCTAATTTATTACGAATGTGAAACAGTGCAGTAACAGGGCCTTTTCAGGATGGGAGGGCGTGAAACGGCCAGCGGATGGATATCCACTGACTTATCCACAGTATCCACCGGAAGAAGCCGTGGATAAGTAATTTATCCACATATGGATAAAATAATATTGATATTGGGACTGGCCTCAAGAAGCGCTTTCAACTTTTTGATCAGTGCCTGGTAAGCAGGTGCCAGGTGGTAGAATAAAAGTGATTTCACTCTGGAGAATAGGAGTCGATTAGATCCGATATGGAATGCTGTGCGCTAGTGTGGGTGGCCGAGACTGGACAGGACATGCAGTCTGAACGTAGTTCTCTGGTCCACCCCCTCTGCGGCCGCCCAGTCCTCGCCTGGACGGCTGATTTATTGGACCGTCTAGGAGCTCAGGAGCAGCTCTATCTGGTGGGCGAGGAGCAGAGCCAGTTGCGGGAATACCTGGGCGAGGACCGCATGTACATTTATGCGGGGGCAGGGGCCGAGACGGAGGCCCTCCTGCAGGCCAGCAGCTTCCTGGAGAGCCGTTCAGGACTTACGCTGATCCTGCCCCGGGCCTTCCCACTCCTGGATTTTGGGCGCATGGAGGCAATTCTCAGGAACTTTTGTTCCGAGGAGCAAAAACTTCTGATCCTGGAAGCGGAGTCTGGAGCGCTTCAGGAGGGGGAGCCTGAGCTGGGGACCAGGGCCCAGGACTGTATTTACCTGGCTGATACGGCCCAGCTCCTATCCTCACTGGGACAGTATCTGGCCCAGCAGGGGGAGCGGGCGGACATGCTTCGCTTCCTGGCCCAGTTTCCGGAGCAGACGACGGCCTTGAAGCGCCAGAGCCTTCCTGCTGAGGATCTCTGGGCTATTGCGAATCGCCGTGACCTGGAGCGGGCCCGCCAGATCTTAAACCGCCGCACCTGTGAACGCCACATGGACCAGGGGGTCAGCATCGAAGATCCGGATAGCGTGTACATTGAAGAGGGGGTGCGCCTGGGGCGCGACTGCCTGATTTCCCCCTCCTGCCGTCTGACGGGGGGGACGGAGCTGGAGGAGGGCGTCGTTCTGGGGCCCCGCGTGCACCTGCACAACTGCCTTGTGGGCCGTGGCTCGCGCATCGATGCAGGTTATTATAGCGACAGCACGTTTGGCGACCGGGTCTACGTCGAGGCGAATTGCCGCTGTGAGCAGCATGTGCATCTGGGGCGCGAGTCGCGGCTGGGGGAGTTTTCCTGTTTAGAGAACTGCCGTACGGGCCCCTCCTGCCGTCTGGGGCGGAGGGTCCTGCTCCAGGATGCAGACCTGGGCGAGGCGGTGACGGTGGGCCACGGTACCGTCCTCCTGCGCCGTCTGGAAGGCATGGATGAGACAGGTCGACTGGGGGTCGAACGCTCCCAGCTGGGGGCGGGAACCCAGGTGGGGGACATGAGTCGCCTCTACGCCCCCGTACAGCTGGCCCCTGGACTACGTGTGGGACCCGGTTCCATCGTCCATCCCGCCAAGAAGTCCCGCCTGCCCTGGACGAGCCGGCGCAGCTCGCGGGTCGAACAGGCCAGTCCGGCCCAGCTCCAGAGTTTGGAGGCCTATCTACCTCAGGAGGAGGACTAACATTGGGTATATTCCGTTGGAAAAAGTCTGCGTCGGCCGGTGGGGACTGGCTCCTGGTGGGCCTGGGCAATCCGGGTCTACAGTATGAGCGCAGTCGCCACAACTGTGGCTACATGGCCCTGGACCGCCTGGCGAAGCAGCTGGGCCTGAGTTTTGACCGCCGTCGCTTTCGCAGCCTCTACGCCCTGGGCCGCTTGGACGGACGGCGACTGCACCTTCTGAAACCGGAGACCTATATGAACTTGAGCGGGGAGGCCGTGACCGAGGCCGCCCGCTTTTTTAAGATTCCGCCGGAGCAGGTCCTGGTCTTTTATGATGACATCGATATTGACCTGGGGCTCTGCCGCCTGCGCATGGAGGGGGGACCGGGGACACATAACGGCATGCGCTCCATCGTCCAGCAGCTGGGTTCAACGGCCTTCCCGCGGCTGCGTCTGGGCATAGGGCCCCAGGACCGCCGCCTGGATCTCGCGGACTTCGTACTGGGCAAGCTCCAGGCCGAGGAACTCAAAAGCCTTGACCAGGCCCTGGAGCGGGCGGTGGCTGCGGCCCTGCTCCTCCTTCAAGGCAGGGCGGAGGAGGCGGCGCAGAGGGCCAACGTGCGTCCAGGTAAACCCAGGCCGACAAAAAAAGCGACAGAGGGGTCAGCCTCGGTTCAGCCGGGCTCCCGCGATTCGTCTGTACGTGAGAGGTCCTGAGATGGGGCTGGGAACACGGGAACAGATAAACAGACTGGACCAGTCTTTTTGGAGAGGGGCCAGAGAGCAGCTGGAGGGTCTGGCCGACTTGCTGAAGCGCGGGCGGGGACGGGCTAATATTTATGGCGCCCAGCCCAGCCTGGCCGCCTATGTGCTCAGTTTTTGCCAGCGCTGGGACGGCCGCCCAGCCCTGTTGGTCGCCGAGGACGACATACATGCCCGAGACTTCGAGACCCTGCTGAGGACCTTCGCCCCAGAAGCCAAAATAGCCCTCCTGCCGAGCCGTGAGGCCCAGTTGAGCGTCCAGGCGGAGACGGCCTGGACTCAGGAAGCCTGGCAGTTGGACATGCTGGCGGACTGGCTGGAGGGGAGCCTGGATCTGCTAATCTGTGGAGCCCGTGTCCTGCTCCAGAAGTGGCGGCCCATGTCCCGGGAGACCCTGGACGAACTGCCCCAGCTGGAGCTGGGGGGGCGCCTTGAGCCCCAGGAGCTCGAAGCCTGTCTGCTGCGTCTGGGCTACCGGCGTGAGGCCAGGGCCCAGGCCCTGGGAACCTTTGCCCGCCGCGGGGACATCGTGGACTTCTGCCCCGCCTGGACCTGGCGTGAGGACTGTAAGCAACACGGGCTGAGGGTTTCCTTTTTTGATGACGAAATAGACCAGCTCAAGATTTTTGATACGGAGACACAGCGCGCCCTGGATAACTGTAGTACGTTCCGCCTACGCCCCCTGCGCCCCTATTCGGAGCAGGGCCAGGAAGAGGAGCTGGCAGCGAAAATTGAGGCCCAGGGCGGGGCCCGCCTCCGTGAGCTGCGCCGCAGGGCCGTGGATGCCAAGTTGCTCCGCCACTACGAGGAGCAGTGGATCCTGGACTGCGAGCGCCTGCGCCAGGGCCTGCCCCTCCAGGCCTGGGAGCGCTACTTCAATCTGATTTATCCAGAGGCCAGGAGCCTGGTGGACTATGCCCAGGATTTGGGAGCCAGGGTATACATATATGAACTTTCACGTCTTCGCCGCCGCCTTGATGGGGCGCAGATGGATTTTCACAAACGCGTCAGCCACTACATTGAGCAGGGCCGCTTGGACGCCAGTGCCATCGAGCTGCAGTGGCAGCGCCAGGACGTCTTCCTGCGTCTGGACCAGCTGCCCCAGCTCCTCTGTCTGGCTGATCTCAAGTCGGCAAGCAATGGCTGGACGGGGGCTCAGGACTGGCATCTGAGGGGGCGCGAAGCGGAGCACTTCTACGGCCATGACGATAAGATGGACGCCCAGTTCCGCCTGCTCCAGGCTGCGGGGGAGGAGATCTGGGTCTTTGTGGAGACCGAGGAACGCCGGGCCGCCTTTCAGCGCCTGCAAGCTGAGAAGGGCTGGCGGCTCAGCCTCTTACCCGGCCGCCTTAGACGTGGCTTTCGCTACCCCTCCGCAGCCATTTCCGTCTTCGGTGAGGAGGACGTCTTCGGCCAGCAGCGCCAGCGCCGTCGGCGTGCCAAAGACAAGAACAGCCTGCGGCTGAATTTTTTCTCGGACCTCAAAATTGGGGACAAGGTCGTCCACGAGGTCAACGGTATTGGCATCTACCAGGGTATACAGAACACCGAGGATGCGGACGGGCATCGCAGGGACTATTTGAGCGTAGCCTACGCGGCTGGGGACATGCTCTACCTGCCCATGGACCAGCTCTCCCAGTTACAAAAATATGTCGGCACCGATGTCGACCAGGTCCGGCTCTCAAGGCTTGGCGGAGGGGAGTGGCAGCGGCAAAAAGAACGGGCCAGGGCCTCCATCAAGAAACTGGTCACCGATCTGGTCAAACTCTACGCCCAGCGCGAGGTCCAAGTGGGGCACGCCTTTTCTGCCGACAGCCCCTGGGACCGGGACTTTGCGGACCGTTTCCCCTATGAAGAAACTCAGGATCAGCTGCGCTGCATCGATGAGATTTTTGCAGATATGGAGCGCCCTCGGGTCATGGACCGTCTGCTCTGTGGTGACGTGGGCTTTGGCAAGACGGAACTGGCCTTTCGCGCCATGTTTAAATGTGTACAGGATGGGAAACAGGCTGCCTTACTGGCTCCGACCACCGTCCTCGCCCAGCAGCACTACGCCAATTTCGTGAAGCGGGTGGAAGGTTTTCCGGTAAAAGTCGGACAGCTTTCGCGCTTTGTCTCCCCCGCCGAGCAGCGGCGGGTGGCCCGTCAGTTGGGGGCTGGCATGGTGGACGTCGTCATCGGCACCCACAGCCTGCTCAGCAAGTCCCTGCAGTTCAAGGACCTGGGCCTGCTGGTCATCGATGAGGAGCAGCGCTTTGGCGTGGATCATAAAGAGCAGCTCAAGGCCCGGTATCCGGGCGTTGACGTGCTCAGTATGTCCGCTACCCCCATCCCCCGCACCCTCCACATGTCCATGTCCGGCATTCGCGATATTTCGGTGCTTGAAGAGGCTCCGGAGGAGCGCCGTCCCGTTGAGACCTATGTCATGGAATATGATCCGCTGCTCATCCAGGAGGCCCTGCGCAGGGAGTTGGAGCGCGGCGGCCAGGTCTTTTATCTGCACAACGACACGCGGAGCATTGACGCCAAGGCGGCAGAAATAGCGGGGCTCCTGCCGGGGGCCCGGGTTCTCAGCGCCCATGGCAAGATGTCAGAGCAGCAGCTGGAACAGGTTATAGAGGCCTTTTTGGAGGGCGAAGGGGACATACTCGTCTGTACGACCATCATTGAATCGGGTATCGACATGCCGCGGGTTAACACCATTGTGGTCGAGAGAGCGGAGCGCTTCGGTCTGGCCCAGCTCTACCAGCTACGGGGCAGGGTGGGGCGATCCGAACGCCAGGGCTATGCCTATATCACCTACCGCCCCCAACAGGTCCTGAGCGAGGAGGCCAGCAAGAGGCTCTCGGCGATTCGCGATTTCACGGACCTGGGTTCGGGTTTTATCATCGCTCTGAGGGACCTGGAAATTCGAGGTGCTGGAAATCTTTTGGGCGGTGAACAGCACGGACAGATGAATGCCATTGGCTATGACCTCTACAGCCGCATGCTGGCAGAGGAGATCCGCCAGGCCATGGAGGAACAGCAGAGCCAGCAGCCCCAGCAGAGTGAGCGGACTGCCGAACTGCACGCTGGCAACCTGGGGCGGCAGACTTGGGCGCAGCGAGCAGAAAGTCCGGGCCTTGCGGCTCAGAGCGCAGGGGGGCGGGCCCTCCAGGCGCGGATGGCAGAGCTCCAGGCCCAGGCGGCCAGTGGGACCTGTAGCTTCGAGATTGAGCTTGACGCCTACATACCGGAACGCTATATACCAGACGATGCTGAGCGCATGGAACTCTATCGCCGCATCAGCCGCATCTGCTCACAGGAGCTCTACAACGACGTGATGGAGGAGCTCCTGGACCGCTATGGCGACCCACCCAGAGAGGTGGAAATCCTTATGGACGTGGCCTACAGCCGGGCCTGGGCCGAGAAGCTGGGTCTGGGCCAGATTCGGGCCCAGCAGGAGGCCTGCCTGCTCCAGTTCAGACCTGGACCGATCCGTGAGATGGAGCTGCTCTCCATCCTGCTCAATCTTGAGGACTGGCGGCGCAGGCTCAATTTTCGAGCGGGTCTGGAAGCGAGTCTCCTGCTTCTGGAATGCGGAAGCAAAGCCTATACCTATCCCGCCCAACTGAGGCAGCTCTTCTGGCAGCTGGAATTGGCTGTAAAACGATTGATTAAGGAGGAAGCGCATGGAAAATCTTCATAAGTACCAGGAACAGATGCGCAGCTGGCGGCGTGACTTGCACCGCCATCCAGAGTGCTCCTGGGAGGAGACGGGGACGCGGAGGAGGCTCTTGAGTGCCCTGGAACCCTTTGGCCTGGAGATCCGCGACATACCTGGACAGGCGGGCTTCCTGGCCGTCTGGGACAGCGGCCGTCCAGGACCTAAAACGGTATTCCGGGCGGACATGGACGCCCTGCCCATGCAGGAGCAGAACGTGTCGGACTTCAGTTCCCAGCACCCAGGCGTCATGCACGCCTGTGGCCACGACTTCCATATGGCGGCCCTGCTGGGTCTGGCCCAGCTCCTGGCCGACAGGGCTTCAGACTTGGGCGGTCAGGTGGGCCTGCTCTTCCAGGCCGCTGAGGAGACGGCTGACGGCGCCCGCCAGCTGGTGGATACGGGAGTGTTACAGGACTTTGGGGCGGGGGCCTATTATGGGGGCCATATTTGGGACCTGCCGCTGGGCCAGGTGGTCTGTCGGCGGGGACCGCTGATGGCGGCGGCGGATATCTTTCAGTGGCGGGTGCGTGGCAGGGGAGGTCATGGAGCTGCCCCGGAGCAGACCCGCGACCCCATCACTGCCGCGGCCAGCCTCGTCCTGGCCCTGCAGACTCTGGTCGCCCGCAGGCACAGCCCCTTCGAGCCTCTGGCCCTGTCCATCTGTCACTTTTCGGGCGGTCACAACCACAATGTGGTTCCTGATGAGGTACTGTTGGAGGGGACCCTGCGCAGCTATAATGAACAACTACGCCAGGAGCTCTTAAGAGAGATACGGCAGCTGGCGGAACAGCAGATTGGCAGTCTGGGTCTCAGCCTGACTTGGGGACACCGCCCAGGGCCCCAGGCGGTGATCAATGACGGAGAACTGGCGGCCCAGGCTGCGGAGCTCCTGCGGCGGGAGGGCCTGGACCTGCGGACAGAGGAGGACTTCCTGCCCAGCATGCTCAGTGAGGACTTCTCCGCCTATCAGGAGCTGGGCCCCTCTCTCTTTTTCTTTTTCGGAGCTACGGACCCCAGTGGCCAGGGGGGGCGCTGCGCCCTGCACCAGGCCGATTCGGATCCGGATGAACGGGTCCTGGACAGCATGCTCCAGACCTACCGCGCCCTGCTCCTGGCCAGACATGGCTGAGTGAGGCTTGGCGAGGGCCAGGGGGCGGACCCTCGCTCCTGAAATTACAAAGACGTAAATAGTGTAGACAGCAGGAGGTGCTGTATGGAAAAAATTTTGAAGCTGAGGGCCGTTGTGCCAGAACTTTTTTTGGGCGACCCTGAGCGGAGTCTTTCCCGCATTTTGGAGCAGTTGGAACTGGGCTGTAGGGAAGGCCGCAATTTCTTCGTGTTTCCTGCGGATATCTGGGGGGAGGAGGCCGTGGAGAGCCTGGGTCTCCAGCGCGTTTTTACGGCAGCTGTGGAGCGGGCGCTAACGGCCTTGAGCTACTGGAGCCAGGAGCATCCCGAGGTCCTGATTCTGATGGCGGACCAGGAGGGGCCCTTCAGTCTGGTGGGCGGCGACTTGAGCTATCAGGAGCCGGAGGGCCTTATGGACCTGGAAGGGACGGACTTCGCCTCCTGGCGCATCTATCTGACCCAGGGAGCTCCCTGGCTGCGTCAGACCCCTGTCTGGCAGGAGGAGGCCCAGCTGCTCATTCAGATGGCAGCAGGGGCGGAAACTGCGGAAACGGTGGTCTGTGGCGAGCAGCTCAGGCGCATGCTGGTCGCGAAGTATCCTCAACTGGGCCTCGTCTACTGTCACCAGGGCCTGGGAGCCCCCGTGACAGATGGCGTAAGTACGGGACAGATTGAAATCTACGATGGTTCCAGCTGGCGGCAGTCCCCGTTACTGGATTTTTCTGAGCACAGCCTGGACGGGGACTGGGAGCAGGGGGGAGCCCAGTCGCATACTGGGGCCCGCTCCCTGCCCACAAATACAGGAGCGTCCCAGATGGGCCAGGGAATGGGGCACGAAGCGCTCGAAGATCTGCTGGGCAAACTGGAGGAGAGCCTGGATTGGGATGAGGAGCGTCAGCTGTTGGAGGTGGATTCCAGAAGCCTGGACCGCCCTTCAGGCGTGGAGTGGGACGAGGAGCTGGAGGAGCTGGGCTTCGTTGAAGAGCCGGATATGTACGAAAATCCAGAGAGCCCAGAGGCCCTGCCCTTTTATGCCTCCGCCCGTGAGCTTGAGCTGCAGCGCCAGATGCAGGCCTATGGCCTGGCGGCTCGCGTGCGCTATATTGGTGAGCCAGACCTGGTTCTGGGTCTGTCCGGAGGCCTGGATTCAACCCAGGCGCTCCTCGCCGCGGTGCGTGCGATGGAACTCCTGGGACGGCCTGCCACTGCGGTGCACGCCCTTTTATTACCGGGTCTGGGTACCAGCACAAGGACCTATGAGAATTCCCGAAAATTGGCGGAGGCCCTGGGAGTCAGGACGAAGGAAATCTCCATTCGGGAGGCGGTGCTACAGCATTTTAAGGACCTGGGACACGATCCGCAGAAACAGGATCTGACCTATGAAAACAGCCAGGCCCGCGAACGTACGCAGATCCTGATGGACTACGCCAATATGGTTGGAGCTCTGGTTGTTGGCACTGGCGACTTGAGTGAGCTGGCCCTGGGCTGGTGCACCTACAATGGCGACCACATGGCCATGTACGGCGTCAATGGGACGTTGAGCAAAACGCTGATTCGCCAGCAGGTTCTGGATCTGGCAGGGACATACTCCCGTTCCTCTGACCCGGGGCGTAAGGCCCTGGGCCAGGCCCTGGAGGATATTGTCTCCACGCCAGTATCTCCCGAACTTCTGCCGCCCGATGCGGAGGGTAAGATTCGTCAGAAAACAGAGGAGGCTGTGGGCCCCTACGTGCTGACGGATTTTTTCCTATACCATACGCTGCGCCGCTGGGCGGATCCTGAGGAAGTTCTGGCCCGCGCCCTGAAGGCCTTCAGTGCCGAGAGCATCCGTGAACTGGATCAGCAACAGCGCCAGATTGCAGGTTCGGAGCTCCGCTGCTTTAGCCGTGCCGAAATTCTGGGCTATCTGCGTATTTTCTACCGCCGCTTCATTCAGCAGCAGTACAAGCGCTCATGTATGCCGGACGGCGTGGCGGTGACGAGCTATAGCCTCTCGCCCCGCGTTGCGGACGCCGCCGTTTTGGCGATGTATTCAGCTGGTCCGGAGCAGATTCACCAGCGCTACCATATTTTTTCGAGCACGAACTGCCGCTTCCCCTCTGAGGTCCACGCCCAGCTCTGGGAGCGGGAATTGGATCGTCTGGAAGCGGAGGGCTGAGCGCTCCGTTGCCCTGGCCTGGCCCGCTGAGCCTTTTTGTGGGGGAGAAAGGCGAAGCGGGTCGGCTTGGTCCTTGAGTTTAGTCTATCAAAGTTAAGGAAGTTTTAATAAAAATCGAGGGAAAAAATTTTATAATTGCTCTCGATCAGATCCACGTCAGCTGTACTGCTTACGGCGGAGGCTGGAACGCTTGCTATAAGGAGGTCCATGGCCATGCGCATTGGACTGTTTACAGATGCCTATGTTCCGCAGATTGGAGGGGTCTCCACGTCCACCTACCTCCTCAAGGAGGAGCTGTCCCGCCGCGGACACCAGGTCTGCGTCATTACGACCACCGATCCGGAAGCCTATCAGGAGGCCCACTGCATCCGCGTGCCCTCCCTGCCCTTTGTCAGCTCCAAGCGTATTGCCCTGAACTACGAGCCCCTGCTCCGCCGCCGCATGGAGGGCCTGAAGCTGGACATCATTCATACCCAGACGGAGTTTGGCGTCGGTGTCTTCGGCCGTAATTTCGCCCGTAAAGAGGGTCTGATACACATTCACACCTACCATACCATCTACGAGGACTGGCTGCACAACCAGTTTAAGGTGAGTCCTGACTCGCTGCGGGGGAAAATTATCTCAGACTATGTCCGCCTCCACAGCCGGGTCTTCTGTAATGTGGCTGACCGCATACTCGTACCTACAGAAAAGACTGCTCATATTTTGGAGGGTTATGAGATCGACTGTCCGATGGAAGTCTGCCCGACGGGTATAGCCCTGCGTGACTTCCGGGAGGCCAGAAAAGAGGCGGACTCTGGAGAGCGGCAAAGAAAGCTGCGCCAGGAACTGGGAATAGGATCGCAACAGCAGGTCCTGCTCTACCTGGGGCGCATATCCCAAGAAAAGCAGATTCAGCAGCTCTTCCATTATTTGGCCCCCCAGCTGCGGCGGAGACCTGAGCTCTGCTTCCTGCTCGTCGGCGACGGGCCCTACTTGCAAGAATTGCAGCGCCTGGGCTACACGTTGGGCATCGATGGACAGCTGCGTTTTGCTGGCTCCGTGCCCATGCATGAGGTGCCCCAATACTACGCGCTGGCGGACTTCTTCCTCAGCGCCTCCCAGTCGGAGACCCAGGGCCTGACCTATATTGAAGCCCTGGCTGCGGGCCTGCCGGTGCTGGCACGTGAAGATCCCTGCCTGGATGGCGTACTGAGCCCCGGGGAAAATGGCCTCTTATTCCGTGATGAGGCGAGCTTCGTCATCGGCCTGGAACAGTTCCTGTCCCTGGGGCTGGCCGAATATCAGGACTGGAGTCGGCGGGCAGGCCAGTCTGCGGAGCGCTTCTCTGTGGAGGCCTTCGCCAGTCATGTGGAGGCGATCTACGAGGAACAGCTGGCCGCAGGGAAGCGGCCCCGCCGCGGCAGAACTGAAGGAGAGGGAGGAGCACAGTGAGAGGAGCAGGGAAGCAGGCACAGGGGAGACGGCCCTGTGTGATTATCACAGGGGCTTCGTCAGGGATTGGTCTGGCCACGGCTCAGCTTTATCTGAATCGGGGCTGGGAAGTCTATAATTTCAGCCGCCGTCCAGGGCCGGTGGAGGATCTGGATCCGACCTTGCGGGGGCGGCTGCACCATAAGGTGGTAGACCTCCGCTCCAGGGAAACCATAGAGCGGGCAGTGACAGAGATCCTCGCGGAGCAGCGTCGCGTCGACCTCGTCATCTCTAACGCGGGCTATGGCATTGCTGGAGCTATTGAGGAAACCGGGGAGGAGGACTATCTGGCCCAATATGACGTGAACGTCTTCGGCGCCCTGCGTCTGGTTCAGGTCCTGCTCCCGGTCCTGCGCAGGGAGCTGGCCCGCCAGCCTAAAGCGGGGGACTACAGGCCCTGCCTGCTCTTCGTCTCCTCTCTGGCCGCGGTCCTGCCTATTCCGTATCAGGCCTTTTATTCGGCTACAAAGTCCAGCCTCGTGAGCCTCGTGCGCTGCCTCAAGATGGAGTGCCGGGATGTTGATATTCGTATCTCTGTACTCTGTCCTGGGGATGTGTCCACAGGCTTTACCGCCCATCGCCAGACCCTGGAGCTGCGTCCGGAGAGCCCCTACTACCAGCGTCAGTTGCGGTCCATCCAGCGCATGGAGAAGGATGAGCGGGCTGGGAAGCCGGCAAGTTATGTGGCCCAGGCCCTCTATCGTCTCTCCCAGAAGCGGCGGCCAAAATCCTGCTACGTCCTCGGCTTTTCCTATCGCTGCTTTTATCTTTTAGCCCAGATTCTGCCCCTGCGGCTGGCCGACTTCATTCTGGCCAAGCTCTACGCCTAGGGGGGGGGAGATAAGAAGAGGGCCCCGTTGTGAACTGCCTCCCATTTCTTGGACACAGAAAACAACAATCCAAGGAATGGGAGGTTTTCTATGTCCATCGATAAGCGATGCAAGCATGACAGAATGCTCCGGGAGCGTGCCTGCGCGTTATTCAAGC
>JAEWGG010000001.1 GCA_023388435.1 Bacillota bacterium
GGCGACCTGACCCTCTATGCCCAGTGGGAACAAGATTAATCGAGGTCTCGGGGCCGCTTCCAGGCTAGGACGAGCAGGGCCAGAACCGCCGTGGCCAGGGCCCCTAGAGGGAGGAGCCAGGAGGCCAGTGTCCCCGCTCCTGAGCCGATATAGGAGACGAAGTGCTGGCCAGGAAATAGGGCATCCAAGGCCATGAGGCAGGTCAGGACTAGGGGCGAGAGCATGAGGGCCGGGATAAGCTGGCCGAAGAGCAGCAAGAGCTCCTGGATAAGGCCCAGGGCCAGGAGCAGCAAATAGAGCCGAAGCGCCAGAAGCAGCAGCCCGCAGAGATGGGCCAGCGTAAAGAAGTTTGCCGGCCCTGCAGAGGCTGTCAGTGCTAGGAGTAGGAGCAGGGCCAGGCTGTAGCTCCCAAGCGCCGCGCCGAGGCAGCGCAGGCCGCTCCTGGCCTGCTGGCGCAGCTGAAATAGCAAGAACTGGCGGTAGGAGCCCGCGCGGGCGAGGAGGAGGGGATAGAAGCCTCGGGCGGCGTAGAGGCTTCGCAGGCGCAAGAAAAAGGGCAGGCCCAGGGCCAGAAAGGATGAGGCCCAGATGAGGGGATTCGTCGGAACGATGCTATAGTCCGGAAAGCGCGCCGTGTCCCAGAGGAGAAGGCGGCTGAGCGAGGCGGCCTCCCAGCGATCTCCGAGATGTCCTGCGGTATCCGTGAGATAGGGCTGAAAGACGCTGAGGAGCGCAGCGTAGAGGAGGACTGCCAGGGCGAAGAAGAGCAGGGAGCGGGCCTGCCACGGGGACTTTTGCCGTAAAAAGCGCTGACGCAGGCGGCCTTGTACGAGGCAGAGACGCAGCAGCAGGTAAACGAGGGCGAGGAGAAAGAGGGCCCAGACTAGGGCCTGGCAGAGGTAGAGGAGGCTGGCCAGGTCCAGGCGGCGCGGCTCGCTGAAGAGGCCAAAGAGGTTGGCCCAGCCGAGGGGGAGCCGGGCTGTGATGAGGATGGCCAGCCAGAGGCCCAGGTGGCCCGGGAGCGGTCTTGGGAGGAGGGCGAAGAGCTGGATTAAGAGGGCCATCCAAAGGCTCGTCATGAGAAGGGCGAGGTAGAAGAAGGGGACTAGCGGCCAGATAATTTCTCGCCCTAAGGGATAGGAGAGGAGGACGAAGCCCGTCAGCAAGACTAGCAGTCGGGGGCAAAAGTCCAGACAGACCCGCCGCCAGGCCCAGCCGAGGTAGGCCCGGTAGGAGCCCAGGCGGCCCAGGAGGAAGCTGGTTTCTAGCTGCTCGCGGACGAGGAAGTAGATCAGGGCGTAGTAGAAGACGCGGCCTGGTATGGACTGAAAGACGTTGCCCTGGATTAGCTGGCCGAAGTCGAGGGCGTTGAAGAGCAGGTAGGCCAGCCAGAGCAGGCTAAGCTGGCCCCAGCGCAGGGCCTTAAAGCAGGCCCAGGCCTTCCGAATAAGCGTTGGCTCTTTCATGGCGGGCTAGGCCTCGGCTCCCTGGCTGCCCTGGGTCTCGTCTTGCACGAGCTCGCCCCTTTTGAGCGCGCGCAGAGGCAAGACGACGTCGGCCACGGCCTCGATGTCCTCTCGATCGTGGCTCGTAAAAATGAGGCAGCGTCCTGGTTGCTTATAGGCGCGGAGAATCTCCCGCAGCAGGTCCACGCTGTCCTCGTCGAGGGCGTTAAAAGGTTCGTCGAGGAGCAGGTACTTAGGCTCCTCCATCAGGGCCTGGATCAGGCGCAGCTTCTGGCGCATGCCCTGGGAATAGCCCTTATAGCGGCGCTTGATCGCCCCCTCCATCTCGAAGCGGCGCACCCAGTCCATGATGACTTTTGCCTCCACCTTGCGCTGGATACTGGCGAGGTAGCAGAGGTTCTCCCAGCCGCTCCAAGAGTCGACGAATTCGGGCTGGTTGATGCTGATGCCCGCGTCGGGGAGGAAGTCTTGCCCCTCGCCCAGCGGCTTGCCGTCGACCAGGATCTGGCCCTGGTCCGGGACGGAAAAGCCAGCCAGGAGGCGGAGTAAGACGCTCTTGCCCGAGCCGTTCTTGCCGACTAAGGCGTAGGCCTTGCCGTCCTCGAAGCGGTAGTTCAGCCGCTTAAAGAGCGGGACATCTTTATACGATTTGCTTATATTCTTGCACTCAAGCATAGGACACTCCTTTTTAAGAGGGCAAAAGTCACTTTTGCCCTATCTATTTATCGTTCGCTGCCTGGCCTTATGACCGACGGCGGCCTAGCTGTCTAGAGGCGCTCCTTTTGCCGCTTTCGCAGGTAGTAGAGCACGGCGATCCAGACGAGGAGGACGGGGAGGAGGTTGCCGAAGACAATCAGCGGCGTGCTAGGGTGGAAGATGGCGGTCGTCCCGGGCTCTCGAGCAATACTGTGCGGGCAGATGATGCGAGCGGGCTCGAAGTAGCCCATGTAGTTGAACCAGGCAAAAGGCACAAGCTGCCCGCGCTCATAGGCCGCCTGGGTCAGGGTCTGGTTGAGGCGGTTGAGGCCAATTGTCAGCGTGAAGAAGTAGAGCAAGGTGGCGATGTAGGCCTTGTACGGTCGGTTGAGGAGGAGGCCAAAGGCGCAGGAGAGGAGGGCCAGGGAGAAGACACTCAAGAAGATGGTGAAGAGGCCCGCAATGAGGTGGAAGAGGGGGAGGTGCTGGGCGTAGAGACCACGGCCAAATATATCGCGCAGGAAGTAGCCGTTTAGGTAGTCCGGGTCAAAGGGCTGGGAGGAGGGGCGCTGCCAGATGTATTCGACCACGAAGAAAATCAGGTAGGCGAGGTAGCTGGCTGCGGCGACCGAAAAGGCCTCGCCGAAGGCTTCTCTTAGGTAGAGCCGCCTTTGCCTGCCCAGACGCGGGGCCAGCAGGCCAAAGTAGGACTGCTTTCGCTGGCAGTAGCGGAGGCCCGCAAAGCCAGCCAGGAGCGGGGTGAAGAACTGGAAGAAGCGGGGGATTTCTTCCATGACGGAATTAAATCTATAAAGGTAATAGAAATAAGAGTAGAAAGTAGGATAGAGCTCATCAGCAATCCACGGACGGAACAGGTAATCCCGGATATTCGTGGAAAAGAAAAGATAGGTAATTATGGCCAGGAGGATGAAGAGTAGGAGGCGCCAAGCGTGTAGAAGTCGTTTCATGGGATGTCCTTTGCTAGACCACTAAGAAACTTTTTCATAAATGCCTCCACTGTGTTGCGCTTGAACGGATGAACCTCCATCCAAGCGCCATTGATAAACTACAGCTTAGCTTTCGCTAGCACTCTGCTAAGCAATTACGGTTACATGTTTATGTATATTGTGTCAAATTGCGTAAAAATATTTCACAATGCACAGTCTGGAAGCAGAGGGTCTATAATTAATTAAAGGAGGTTTCGTTTTCAGTCATGCCCCAGCCCTTGATTTTTCACGTCGACGTCAACAGCGCCTTTCTCGCCTGGGAGGCCCAGCGCCGCTGTCAGGACGGAGAGCCTGACCTGCGCCTCATCCCCTCCATAATTGCCGGGGACCAGGAGCGCCGCCATGGCGTGGTCCTGGCCAAGTCCGAGCCGGCTCGGGCCTGTGGGGTACGAACGGGGGAGCCCATCAGCCAGGCCTTCCAAAAATGTCCGAATCTCATTGTAGCGGCGCCGGATTTTCGACTGTATAAGCGCTGTTCCCAGGCTTTTTTCGCCCTTTGCCAGTCCTATTCTCCAAAGGTGGAGCGCTACTCCATCGATGAGTGCTTTCTGGATATGACTGAGGTTCAGCATCTCTACTCCTCGGCTGAAGCGGCGGCCCAGGAGCTCTGTACAGCTGTGCGCCAGGGCCTGGGTTTTACGGTCAACGTGGGCTATGCCCGCAATAAGCTGCTGGCCAAAATGGCCAGTGATTTCGAGAAGCCAAACCGCGTCCACCGCCTGTTTCCTGAGGATCTGCCCGAGAAATTCTACCCCCTGCCCATTGGCCGTCTGCTGGGTGTGGGTGGCAGGACACGCCAACGGATGGAGCAGGTGGGGCTCCGCACGATTGGAGATGTGGCCCTGGTGGATCCAGACTGGCTCTGCCAGTACCTTGGCCCGAAGCAGGGACTCCTGCTCTATGAGCGGGCCAACGGCCACGATCACAGTCCAGTTCGGGCTGAGCCTGAGCTTCAGAAGTCCTACAGCCAGACCCGAACCTATGCCCAGGATGTCCTGGACTGGGAGACGGCCGATAGCTATTTGCAGGAAGAGGCAGAACAGCTGGGACGGCGCTTGCGCCGGGACGGCATGGTTTTTCGCCAGCTCCAGCTGAGCTGTACGGACTACACTTTTACCACACGCCAAAAACAGTGCAGCCTGCCGCGGCCCAGCGATCGCACACGGGACATCTATGTGGCGGCCCGCAAGCTCCTGCGGCTGATCTGGGATGGAAAGCAGCCCCTGAGACGTCTGGGCATCAGCCTGGGAAATCTGCGCCCTCTGAGGCAGGAGCAGCTGCTGCTCGGCGAGACAGAAAAGCTGGACCAGGGGCGACGTGTGGATCGCCTCTTAGACCAGTTACAGGCGGATTTTGGCCAGGCTGTGATCGGCAGAGGCATGCTGGCGGGGCGGCAGGAGCGCTGGGGCCTGGCCCAGGCTCTGGAGGAGGACTAGCACTGCCAGCACAGGTCCTGGAAATAAAAAAAGACGAGCCCTCTTCGGATCGCCTCCTTCTCTTGCAGGCGGCGCTTCAATGGGCTCGTCTTCTTATTCGTGGGCGGTCCAGAGACATGCCTGTGGGTGGAGCCTCTGCCTCCCTCCATTCAGTCCGCGTCATTATCGTCCCAGTCCCGATTCAGGCCCAGGTGCCTGGGCTGGCAAGAGACGAAGGCCCCGCCGAGGCGGGTGGTCTGAAACCACTGGTCGAGATCCAGTTCCAGCCAGTTCCCATGGTCGATAAGCGTGAGCCGGGCCTGTTGGCCCTTGTTGAAGTGGATGCCAATGACGCTGACCCAGTGCCAACTCTGGACCGTCCGCAGCTTGCCGCGGTCGTAGATGAGCATGGCCAGGGGGGCGTCAAAAAGCAGCTGGGATTGGATGAAGTCCAGCATCTCCTCATAGGTCTTGGCCGTCCGCTTGAAGAGCCTGGGTTTCAGGCGGTAGGACAGGGCGTGAAAGCTGTGACCGCGGTCCCGACAAAATTGCTCCAGGGCCTGCTTCATCTGCCGCGGGCGGTAGATCCCCAGAAGGCCTGGATGCAGATAGGTCCAGAGGTCCTCCATGTGCTCCAGGAACTCGGCCTTGCTGTAGACATGCCGGGCATCGACAAAACCACGGCTGCGCAGGGCGTGGCGGTAGGGGCGAAAGAGGCTGACCTGTCCGGCCTTACGCGCCATATAGGCTGTGATGAGGCTGGCCGCCGTGACGGAGCAGCCCCTGCTGCGCTGCCAGGAGCGGCTAAACCAGGCCTGTTGCCCGCCCCAGGAGCATCCGCCCTGCCCCTCTTCCAGTTGTACCTGCAGGGACTCCGGATGGTCCAGGGACTGGTCCTCCTTGCTGCTGATGGGAGAGAGGTGCTGGCCTGTCTTCTGGTAAAAATTCGTCATGTGCAACAGGCGCTTGAGGTAGGCGGCCTGTCCCTTGCGGGCCTGCTTGCGGAGCAGGCTCGCGCGGAGCCGGGCCTCCGTTTCCTGGTCCGCCGCAGGGAGCTGCTGACAGGCCTCGCGGAGCTGCGTTTCGCGGGCCTCGAGCTCCTCCAGGGTCTCCGTCTGGACTTCCAGCGTATTCGGCGTCTGAGAACGCATATCCTGCTGTTTTGTGTCCTGCTGTGCCAAGGCTAGATCTCCGTGCCGGGGCCGTTTGTCCCAGTGTTCGAGCCGCCGCCTGTCCGCTTGAGGTAGGCGTAAAGGAGGCCGATCAGGGCCAGACCTGCAAAGAAGAGGATAACTTTGATGAACCACTTCAGGGCGGTAATGCTGACAAGGACAATCAGCACGACAAGGAGAATGGCGGCGAGGCCGCGCAGAATCTTTTGCATAGGCACCTCCTGGGTCCGAAAGCCTGGAGCGGAGGCGCTCCAGACGGGACTGATACGTATATTGTAGCGAAAGACCGCAGGGCCGTCCAAGCAGTACCCCGCAGGCTCAGGCGAAGAGGGCTTCCAGGTCCGCCAGGTCCATGTCCTCCAGCTGCTGGGCCTGTTCGGCTTCCAGGACCCTGCTTACCAATTCCCGCTTCTGAGCCTGGAGTTCGTAGATCTTTTCCTCAATCGAGCCCCTGGTTACGAGGCGAAAGACCTGTACGACCCGCTCCTGGCCGATGCGGTGGGCGCGGTCGGTAGCCTGGTCCTCAACCGCCGGATTCCACCAGGGATCGACGTGGATGACCGTATTGGCCCCGATCAGATTGAGGCCGGTTCCCCCCGCGCGCAGTGAGACGAGGAAGATACGTCTCTCGCCTTGGTTGAAGCGCTGGGCCTGTTCCAGGCGCTCCTTCGACTGGACCTGGCCGTCAATATAGAAGTAGGGGAGGCCAAGGCGGTCCAGCTCCCGCCGAATGAGGGTCAGCATGGAGGTGAACTGGGAAAAAATCAGGCAGCTCCGATCGCTGTCCTGGAAGGACTCCAGGAGGTCCATAAGGCTGTCCAGTTTGCCGCTGGCTCCGTGGTAGTCGCGGAGGAAGAGGGAGGGATGACAGCAGATCTGGCGCAGGCGCATGAGCTTGGCCAGGAGGAGCATGCGGCGGCGGGCGCTGGACATCTGGCGGCTGTCCTCCCGTCCCAGGGCAGTCTCCTCGGCGATTTCCTGGCGGCTGCGAGCCAGGTGGGCGTAGTAGATCTGGGCCTGTTCCTCTGTCATATCACAGGGAATGATGCTGAGGATTTTATCCGGCAGCTCATCCAGGACCTCGGCCTTGAGGCGGCGGAGGATAAAGGGCTGGATCAGACGTTGGAGTTCCAGCTGGGCCTGGGCTGCGTTGTCACGGACCAGTGGCAGTTCCAGCTGCTCATGGAACTGGCGGTGGCTAAAGAGGTAGCCAGGCATGAGAAAGTCAAAAATCGACCAGAGTTCCGTCAGACGGTTTTCGATGGGCGTGCCGGTGAGGGCCAGCCGCCGCCGTGCCTTGAGTCGCTTGACGGCGAGGGAGGTGCGGGTGTTGGGGTTTTTGATGTACTGGGCCTCATCAAGTATGCAGACGTTGATTTGCAGCTGCCCCAGCTCCTCTGCGTCCTGGCGGATGATGTGGTAGGAGGAGATGAGGACTTGATAGTCCCGGGCCTGGCTGAGCTTTTCCAGGCGCTGCTTCTTGTTGCCATCCAGGACGAGACAGCGCAGGTCGGGGAAGAAGTCACGGGCCTCGGCCTCCCAGTTATAGAGCAGGGAGGTTGGGGCGACGACGAGACTGGGGCCGAGTTCTGGCCGATCTTCGGAGGCGATGAGGCAGAGGGCCTGTAGGGTTTTCCCCAGTCCCATATCGTCGGCCAGGATTCCGCCAAATCCGTAGTAACAGAGGCTCTTGAGCCAGCGGTAGCCCACGGCCTGATAGTGGCGGAGGGGGACTTGCAGCCCCTGCGGAAGTGGGAAGTCCAGCTGGGAGGGTTCGCGTATCTGTTGATAGAGTGTCTGTAGCTCCGGGCTGAGATGCAGCACGGCGGTCTTGTCGGATGTGTTTTTCTCCCCCGCCCTGGCCTCTGCGTCCCCCGTTTCCGTACGGTCGCTTAGACCAGGGATTTCAACGCCCTGATCCTGGAAAAGCTGGAGGAGGGAGATGGCGCGGAATGGGGCCAGGCGCAGGCCCTGACTGGTCCAGTCGCTCTTCCAGCGCTCCAGGCGGTCCAGCATCTCCATCTGCTCCTGCATCTGGGGGTCCAGGAGGTCCAGGAAACTGTCATCGGAGAGCCGGGCATAGTGGCGGCGCTCCCGGTAGGCAGCCAGAATGCGACTGATGTCTTCCGGACTGTAGGGCCAGTTCTCCGCCTTCCACTCCAATAGATTGGAGGCCTGGTTGTAGTGCAGCTGACCATTAAAGATGAGCTGGCGCTGGCTGAAGTGGAGACGAAAGTCAGCGCTCATGAAAATTTCTCCCACCAACGCACGCAACTGGCAGAGACCGCTGGTCAGAAAACGGTAGAGGCGCTCATCCGAGAGGAGAAAGTAGGCCTGACTGGGATCCAGGGCCTCAGGCGCTCGGCTTCCTGTAGCTGTTCCAGCGCCGCGCTCGGTCTGGGGCGGAGTTCTACGGCCGCTGACTTGGGTCAGGAAGGCGTAGTGGGAGAGGAGTTTCTGGAGCTGCAACTCGGTCTGAATCTGGCGCTTGACGAAGGGTGTGGGGCAGGCTTCCAGGAGGTCCGGAAGATCCTGCTCAGAGGCCGCAGACAGCCCTTCTGGAAGCTTGTACCAGCCGCGCACTTGGGGTTGGGGATTATAGAAGTAGCGTCCGTAGCGAAAGAGGAGGTGCAGGGCCAGGCCGCGCTGGTAGGGCTCGATCCAGACGAGGCTGCGCAGGGGCGCTTCCTCACGCTGGGCGAGAACTACGCTGGGCAGGTCCATCAGCTCCGCGTAGGGCGCCTGTTGATTCAAGCGTGGATAGAGGAAGTTCAGTAGGGTAAAGAGCTGGGAGCGGGGAACGGAGATGGCCCCGCGGGGATCCTGGGCCAGGAGCCGCAGACAGCAGGCCCAGACGGTGGCGCTGTTATGCTGGCTGGGCAGGCGGTAGATCCTCTGGCGGAAGAGCAGGAGGCGGGCATCACGCGTCAGGAGGCGCAGACTGTCTGGCCCCTCCATCTGATGCGGTGCTGAGGGGCAGTAAACCTGGATCGTCTTACCCTCCTCTGCCTGCATAAGTTGAAAGTCGCAGAGGTAGTCCTGTCCCGGGTACTCCGCCGGCTGCTCCAGCAGGTGCAGGCGGAGGGGCGGAGGTCCCTCCGTCAGTTCCAGAGGCCGCCAGTCCTCGCGGCTGTTCTGGCGCATCTCGCAGTGCAGCTGCTTGAGGTAGGGTGAAAAGCGTTCCAGAAAGTCCCAGACCTGTTCTGGGGAGAGGCTGATGTAATTTTTTTGGAAGCCCAGGGGCTGGGAACTGAACTCGTTGGGCAGGCGCCAGACCGCGCGCTTATACAGGCCGGTCAACCACTGTAAGAGCCGCTCTGAGTAGGGGTCAAAGCTCTGGTCAGAGGGGTAAAAGTGCAGGCTCTTGCCAAAGAAGATGTCCTCCCCGCTGAGTACCCGCTGAATAAAGATATCGGGCTGGCGCACGATGTAGGCCCGTTTACTCTCCCCACCACGAATGCGCAGGTAGAGCTGGGCGCTCTCCCCCGTGAGGCGGGGCAGCTGGAGCCGTGGGAGGAGGTGGAGGGCATCGCTGCCCTGATTCTCGTCCTCCAGGCCAGGTTCCGACTCGGCCTCTTCGGGCCTGTTCTCTGACTCGTCCCCCTCATCGAAGGCGGCCGCTGGGTCTGAGTGCGCGGAGCCAAAACGCTCCTCCTCATTCCAGAAATCCGTGGAACTGAACTGCTCCGGGCGCAGGGGTGGAAAGCGCCGCTGGTCGGCTGCGCGCAGGCTGCGCATGAGTTGGGGAAAGGCGTAGCTGGCCCGTTCGACGGGGTTGCGAAAGACCCGTTCCGGCTCCGTCCTGCCTCTCACTGTGGCCCCCGGTACGGGAGGCTGGCTCCGCTGTGCTCCGACCTGCTCCATATTGCTGTGCTTCGGACTTTTGGCCGTCTCCAACTCGGGGCTGCGGTCACGACTCTGGACACGCTGTTTAAGGGCGTCCAGCATGGCCTGGAGCTCAGCGGCTGAACTGGCCTGACTGGGCTTCGAGGACGTATCGGGCAGGCTGGACAGGCTTTGCTGCTCCCCACTTGAGGCTGTGGGCACCGGCTGCCCCTGTTTTTTAAAACTCTGAGTCTGAATTGCCGCCTGGGGCAGGCCCTGGCGCTCCAGGGCATC
Organism: Bacillota bacterium; assembly: GCA_023388435.1. Classification (GTDB taxonomy): domain Bacteria; phylum Bacillota; class Clostridia; order Saccharofermentanales; family Fastidiosipilaceae; genus JAEWGG01. The sequence continues at coordinate 9,876 of JAEWGG010000001.1, forward strand.
ACACTGCCGGCTCCAGCGTGGGAGCTCGTCCAGATTTCGCTCCTTCAGGGCGAGCATGGCCGCCAGCATGTGGCGACAGCAGCCGCTCTTACTCTGCTGGCAGGTGCAAAAAATCTTCTGTGGCCGCCCACTCTGGTTAAGGCGCATCTGCACCATCTCCGAGCGCTCCTGATCCAGACTGTCACGGACATAGGCCACGAGTAGCTGCTGTTCCGGTACCGTGTACAGGCCCCGCAGCTGCCCGCTGGCAATGAGGTCCTGGGCGCGGTGATAGCTGCTGCGATTGGCGGCCAGATTCTGGATATCTTCGCTGCTCAGAGTAAAACGCATGGATAAACCTCCAAAAGTCCATTATAGCATGGAGGTATGCAAAAGCCCCGCCCAGAGCCAAGTTGCGCAGACTGGCGGGGGCGGGGCGAGGGGCCTTTCATTACTGCAAAACTAATTGCGCTTCCAGGCACGGGGTGAGAAGAGGACGAGTATGGGGAAGATTTCCAGGCGGCCCATGATCATGCTGAGGCTGAGGACGATCTGGCTGAAGGCGTGGTACTGGGCGAAGTTGCGGCTGGGGCCGACGATACCGAAGCCGGGCCCAATGTTGTTGAAGGTTGCGGCCACGGCGCTAAAGGCGCTGATGAAGTCCGGGGAGTCGGGGGCGATGAAGAGGAGGAAGAGCAGGAAGAGGAGAATGTACATCAGCAAATAGCGCACGGAGCGGGTCTGGAGGCCCTGACCCAGGGTCTTCCCCTCGAAGCGCAGGGGAAGGCAGCGATTAGGGCTGATATTGCGTCCCAGCTCGGCCAGGGAGGCTCGGGTATAGATGGCGATGCGGCTGACTTTCAGACCGCCTGCTGTAGAGCCAGCCATGCCGCCCACAAACATCAGGAAGAGCAGGATGAGCTTGGAGAAGAGGGGCCAGAGGTCGAAGTCTACAGTGGAGTAGCCCGTGGTGGTGATGATGGATGAGACGGTGAAAAAAACGTCGCGCAGGAGGCGGAGGGGGGAGTGGTAGTAGGGCCAGAGGTTGGCGCAGATGAGGAGGCAGGACGCGGCGACAATGCCGAGGTACCAGCGCAGCTCCTCACTTTTGAGCACTTCTTTAATATGGCCCTTGAGCAGGGCGTAAATGAGGGCGAAATTGCTGCCGAAGACGAGCATGGAAATGGCCAGGACAAGCTCGGCATAGGCCGAATTATAGGCGGCTATCGATGTGCTGGTAACGGCAAAACCTCCCGTTCCCGCAGCTCCGAAGGCGTTGCAGACTGCGTCGAAGAGGGGCATGCCGCCGAGGACGAGGAGGAGAATGACGAGGGCGGTCAGGCTGAGATAGATGCTGTAGAGAATCCGAGCCGTGCCGCGCACACGGGCGTGCAGCTTGCCAAAAGTCGGGCCAGGGACCTCAGCCCGCATGATGAAGACGTCGTCATTCTCGATGCGGGGCATGACGGCGAGGGCGAATACCAGGATACCCATGCCGCCGATAAGGTGGGTGAAGGAGCGCCAGAAGAGGAGGGATCGTGGCAGGGCCAGGACCTCTGTCAAAATAGAGGCCCCAGTGGTCGTAAAACCTGAGGCCGTTTCGAAGAAGGCCGAGGCGGGGGAGGCGATATAACCGCTGAAAATAAAAGGCAGGGAGCCAAAAAAGGAGAGCAGAATCCAGGACAGGGCAACGATGACAAAGCCCTCCCGCATGTAGTAGTCCTGGCGGCTGGGCAGGCGCAGACTGAGGACGCGGCCTACGGTCCCTGTGATACCGATGCTGAGCAGGAAGCTGAAGATGAGGCTGCTGGACTCATGGTAGATGAGGGAGACCAGCAGGCTGGGCAGCATGAGCAGGGCGAGGACCAGCATGATTCTTCCGATGACATAGAGGACCATGTCCCGATTCATAAACAGACTCCTTAGGCGGTCTTAGCTTCCCTAGGCCAGGATGTCGCGGATGTCCTGGAAGTTGGGGTGGGTGGTGATGACGATGACCTCGTCATGGGGACGCAGACGGTTCTGACCGCGGGGAAAGATGATGTCCCCGTCACGGATGATCGAGGCGATGAGCAGGCCAGGCTTGGTTTTAAGCTCCATCAGATTGCAGGCACAGACGGGGCTATCCTCGCTGACACGGAACTGCAGGAGTTCCGCCTTGCCATCCGAGAGATTGTAGTAGGCCTCTACGTTGGACCCCTGGCTGTTGGCGAGGGAGCGGACCAGGCGGACGATCTGGTTGGCGATGATGCGCCGGGGGGTGATGACGGCCTGGAGGGCGGTCTGGTCAATCACTTTGAGGAGGTCGGTGCGGTTCACCTTGGTGATGGTGCGGGGAACCCCCTCCTTCGCGGCGAAAAGAGAGATCAGGATGTTTTCTTCATCAATTCCCGTCAGGGCGATGAAGACGTCCTGGCGGGCGAGACGTTCCTCCTTGAGGAAGGCCTGGCTGGTGCCGTCCCCGCAGATAATTTCCGCCCGGGGATGGGCCGCGGCGAGGGTCAGGGCGCTGGATTCCTGGACTTCGATGACCTTGCTGTCAATACCCATGCGCTCAAGGCGGGGGAGGAGGTAGCGGGTCAGTCGTCCGCCACCCACAATGAGGGCGCGACGGATACTCTTGTTGTGCTGTTGGAGCTGGCGGCAGCGCCGGGCGAAGTTCAGGAGATCCTGGTCGGGGCCCGTGACGTGGAGGTGGTCGCCAGCTTCAATATGACTGCTGCCGTCGGGAATAAAAAAGTCCTCCCCGCGCTGCAGGGCGCAGACGAGGATGCGGGACTGGGTCTGGCCCAAGTCGGCGAGGCTGAGTCCGACCAGGTCTGAGTCGGGGTGGACGACCAGTTCCAGGATGTTCACACGGCCGTGGTCGAAATATTCGATATTGAGGGCCTCGGGGAAGCGGATCATCCGGGCGATATCGCGAGAGGCCTCCAATTCGGGATTAATCATTGTGCTGATGCCGAGGGATTCGCGGAGGAACTGCATCTGCATGGAGTACTCAGGGCTGCGGACACGGGCAATGGTGTGCCTGGCGCCAATCTTACGGGCGGTGATGGCGGCGATAATATTCGTCTCATCGATGGGCGTGACGGCGATGAAAATGTCGCAGTGATCGACACCAGCCTCCAGTTGGCTCTCCAGCAGGGCCCCATTGCCCTCGACGCCCGTGATGTCCGTCTTGTTGATGAGCTGTTCCAGACGGCGCTCGTTCTGCTCGATGAGGGTGACATCGTGTTTTTCCTGGGCGAGGGCTGTGCAGAGCAGTTCACCAACTTTTCCCGCCCCCACTAAAACGATTTGCATAGCTAGCTCCGTCCTCCTGATATATCCGAATATCTTAACGCAAAGCCAATTTTTTACAAGTTTCCACTTTTTACATGTTTCCGCGCATGCGGTGGTAGAGATCCTGGCAAAAGCGGTCCGTCATGCCGGAAATATAGTCGGTGACCAGGAGGAGGCGGTGGTAGAGGCGCTGGGGCTCGGGCTGGCCCTGGGCCGCCTTAAAATAGGCCTGTTTGTAATTGTCGGAGATAATGGCCATGAGCCGCGGTTCCAGGGAGGACTGGGTCTCGCCACAGTCCCAGTGGATGGCGGCGGGGATGAACTGGTCCAGAAGGCCCCCGATGATGGTGTTCGCGCCGATTTCCATCTGGACGATGGGGCGGGAAGAAAAGACGAAGTCGTAGGCAATCTGACCCAGAACGGCCAGGACGAGGGCGCTGATACGCCCATCGATGGGGCTGCCCAGGAGCTGCCCCGCCATGATTTCAGGATAGTGTTCGGCGAAGGCCTGGGCCGCATCGTGGAGGAGTTCTTCGCGCAGCAGGCTGATCCAGTGGCTGAGAGCCTGGCGTTCCGGCCGGCTCTGCCGCTCCTGCCGGGCATCGTCACGCAGCCGCTTGAGACCGTCGATCAGCGCCTGGTAGCGGGCCTGGACGGCACTGGCGTAGCTTCTGGGCAGGGGACTGTCTTCCAGGGCCTCCACCAGCTGGTTATAGCTGAAGCGTCCCTTGCGCAGGGCGTCCTCAATGTCGGCGCTGCAGTAGGCCAGGTCGTCGGCAATTTCCAGGAGATAGGTCAGGGGATGGCGCTGGCCCAGGCAGCCTGTCTTTTTGCAGATGCTGTGAAAGAGTTCAGCCTCGGCCTGGAAGTAGCCCATCTTGTGCAGGCTGAGATCCGCAGATTGGGCTTGGAGCTCCAGTGAGGAGGCGCGGTACTTAAACAGGCAATTTAGGACCGCATAGGAGAGGTTCAGACTCTGGCTGCACCTGCCAGTGTCCTCGAGCTTGCGGGGCGTCTGGAGCTTGCAGAGTACGCGCAGGGCCTGGGCATTGCCCTCGAAGTGGCAAAAGTCAGCCTGCTGGGCGGGACTCAGGAGCTCGCAGAGGGGGCGACCCTGGAATTGGAGTTGGGGCAGCATGCGCGAGAACCAGTCGCGGATCGTGGTCTCCCCATAGTGCCCGAAGGGCGGATTGCCGATGTCATGAAGCAGCCCAGCTGAGCGGAGCAGATCGGCGATTTCCCGGCTGGCACGCAGGTCCAGCTCAGGGGCATAGCCGCGCAGCTGGAGTTCAGGGATGATGTCTCGGCCCAGGCGTGAGGCCAGGGAGGAGACCTCGAGTGAGTGTGTCAGCCGCGTGCGCACGAAGTCTGAGCGGTCCAGGGGGAAGACCTGGGTCTTGTCCTGGAGGCGGCGAAAGGCGGGACAGGTCACAATCTGGTCATAGTCGCGGGCGAAGCTGTCGCCGAGATAATCTCCAGGCATGCTGGGACAGGACTCGGGGCGGTAGTTGCTGAGGAGCAGGAGCCAGTCCATATGGACCTCCTTTTCTGATGTTCAGAAGCTGCTGGGACTTGAAGTTTCGTGTAGGGGACTCAGGCTTCAGCCAGGAGCCAGTCCTGGAGTTCGTGTAGCCTGTGGATCTGACGGCGCAGACCTGGGCCTGGTTCGTCTGGGGCGAGTATCGGTATGGGGAAGCGTTGGGAATCGAGTTTTCTCGGGCTGAACCAGCAGGCCTCCATCCCGGCCTGATAAGCGCCACGCATATCCGCATTGACCGAGTCACCGACCAGGAGGCAGCGCTCGCGGGCCACGGGTTTCTCAAGCCGTGCGAAGACTGCATCGAAGAAGCGGGGGTCAGGCTTGCTGTAGCCCAGTTCTTCCGAGATGAAAACTCCTTCAAAGAATCTCGTGATTGGGCTCAGACTCAGACGGCGCTGCTGAACGGAGGTCAGACCATTGGTGACCAGGGCCAGGCGGTACTGCGGAGCCAGTGCGGCCAGGGTTTCTTCGGCTTCCGGCAAGAGCTCCGCATGCCAGGACAGAGCCTCCTCATAGGCTCGATTCATGGCTGCGGGAGCTATGGCCTTCAGTTGTTCGGGCCTGGCCAGCCCCCCTTCTCCCAGGTGTTGGAGGAAGCTGGCGAAACGCTCAACAACCAGCTGGTCCCGCGTGAGCTCCCCATTTTCGTGTCTCCGCCAGTGCTCCTCATTGATGCGGCTGTAGGCCGCAATCTGCTCCTCATCCGCTGGTAGGGCGAGATCCTGGAGAAGGTCCCGTAGGGCCAGGCGTTCTGCGGTCCGAAAGTCGAACAGTGTCTGGTCGGCATCGAAGAAAATGAGATCGTAGGTTCGTGTCACCGTAGGCGGCCTCCTTGTGGGGCAGGGCTTTTAGCCCCTGAATGAATGCTAGGGCCAGCATAGCACAGAGCGACGGCCCGGGCGGGCAGGAGAGCGAAAAAACCCGACCCCGCCCCCCTGCGGGGCTGTCGGAGTCGGGTTTTCAGAAACAGGGCTTCGGAGGGAATCAGGCCTTGTGACTCTGGATGACGCGCAGGCCGATGCGCCTCTGCAGGCGGTTGATCTGGGGTTCTAGAGCGAAGACAAGAATACCTGTGATCAGGGCGTTGATACCAGCCTTGATGAGGTTGAAGGGGACGATGGCGGGAAGCATCAGCTTGTGGACCAGGGCTCTGGCGTTGGCGACACCGAGAGCCTCGAGGTAGGGACCTGTGACCAGGTAGTTGAAGAAGATCATAGTCAGGGTCATGGCCAGACAGCCGAGGACGAGGCCCGCCACCAGGGCTCGACGGTTGCGGTAGTGGCGGTAGACGAGGGAGGAGACGAGGAGGAGGGCGCCAGAAGCGATGACGTGCATGGCGAAGCCCACGATGCCGTTATGGCCGTAGACGAAGGATTGAAAGGCACTGCCAATCAGGAGGATGGCCATGCCGCTGGGAGCGCCCATGATGAAGGCCCCAATCAGAATGGGGATGTCCATGGCGTCATACTTAAGGAAATCCGCTGCCGGGAAGAGCGGTATGCCCGGCAGGATGGCCAGGAAAACCAGGGACAGGGCGGTGAGAATGCCAATTAAGGCGAGGCTGAGGACATACGTACGGTGTTTCTGCATGGGAAACAGCTCCTTTCTCTAAGTCAGCTGTCCCTCATAAGAAAACCCGCACAGCCAGCAGTTCCAACGACAGCGGCGGTACGGGGCAACATAAGAGCTAGATGTTTATCTTCTTTCATCCGGACTATACCGTCGGCCCTGGATTCACACCAGATCTAGCGTGGACTCATCCGCCTCCCGAGAGGGAAGCTGGCATCACCACCGGTGGGGAATTGCGCCCCGCCCCGAAGACAGCTTAACTATAGACACAATACCAGCTTTATTTGGACAAAACAAGTGTTGGCGGACACAAAAAACAGGCCCTCATTGAGGACCTGTTTTGGCTTGTGCCAAGTGCTTGGAGCTCAGCGCCGCCGGCGGGCCTTGCGGGCCGTGCTGCGCTTGAGTGTTTTCTGGACCTGGCGGGCTCCCTTGAGCACCTTGATGACAGTACCGCCTGTCTTGAAAGGGTGGCGGAGGTGGGAGACAAGGTCCGTGAGGCCATCGCCCACTTCACCGACGAGGCCGGTTACGGAGTCGGTGACTTCCGTGGCGGCTGTGCTGAGCGTCGTGACGTTGCTCAGCACCTTGGGCAATTCAGTGGCCACGTCATCGGTCATGTCCACCACGTTGCTCGAGATGGTCGAGACATTCTGTACGATGGGCGGCAATTCGTCGACCACCTTATAGATTCGGGGCTCAAGGCCGTTGATGACGCGGGTCAGACTGCCGATCAGGCCCACCAGTTTAAAGATAAAGGCGGCCAGGGCCACCAGGACGACAACGCCGGCGATGCTGAGCAGGGCGGTCCAGAGTATGGAGAGGTCCACGCTGGCCTCTAGTAAAAGTACCATAGTAAACTCCTATCCCTAAGATTCGGGCCGGCTAAGGGGCCGGCCCGAAGTGTGTACAGGTCACAGAGTCAGACTTAGTCCTTCTTGTCCGCGTCCTTCAGATCTTTCTTGGTCTCCCGGGCCTTGTCCTTCACCTTATCGGCGGCCTCTTCGACGCCCTCGGCGACATCCTCGCCAACGTCACGGGCCTTACGGCGGGCGGCGCGGGCGGCATCGCGGGCCTCACGGCCGGCGTCCTCAACCAGCTCCTCGCCACGGTGCTTCAGGACCTCAACGGCGTCCGAGACGCTGTCCTTCACCTCGAGGGCGGTGTCACGAATCTTGCGGCCCGTGCGCACAGAGTAGTCGCGGACCAGCTCCGCACCATCCTTGGCGCGGCGGGCAATTTCCTTACGGGTCTTCTCGCCACTCTGGGGGGCGAAGAGGAGGGCTGCCAGGGCACCGGTGGTCAGACCGGCGAGGGTGCCGAGGGCGACCTGACGACGACGATCACGTCTGTTCTGTCCCGTAAACGCACCAATAATTTCTTGAATCAGCATAGTGTATCCTCCATCTAGTCTTGTCCCAGTGAGGCTTCGCCTCCGCTGAGCTGTGATAATGTCCATAGAATAGCACTTATTACGAATGATTTCTAGTATTTTTGAGTGTTTTGGGGAAAGGTTGGAAGAATTGTCAAAATTTGAGAAAAGTGCTTTGAAGAATTTGGAGGGTCCTGGCAGGATGAGGGTAGAGGCTCCGAGATTCCTAGTCCTCTTGGGACGAAGTGGCGGGACACTGGAGACGGCAGAGTTCCTGAGTTCTGGGGCTCAGCGTCACTGTGTTAAAGCGCTGCTGCTTATCGCTTGCGCACGATTGTGTGCATAAAAGAAGGATCAGCTTCTGTTTTTTGTGGATTATTTAAATAGGATATTTAAGTGTTTTCTGTATTGATTTCCGAATGTAAGCGATTTTGTAGTTTGCGTGCGTGCTAAGTTGGAAGTGGATTGACTTTTTGCACAGATACAGGAGAAAAATTTTGCGCATACTGTCAATGGGTTTAGAGGGTTAGATTAGTGTAAGATGCAAATAGCAAAGGAGGTTTTGGTGGTGCGGAAGATTTTATCTTTAATACTGGCTGTCCTCTTGTCTCTACAACTAGGGTTAGCAGGAACGGCCGAATCAATCCGTGCGGATAGTCGCCCTGTGGCAGTGTCTGCCCCGCAGCTGTCCACGCAGCAGAGGGCAAGTGGCGGTAAGTGGGAAAAAGCGGGGGGCAAATGGCGCTGGCGCTACTCGGATGGGAGCTACGCCAAGAATAAGTGGGTGAAGACGGGCGGTAAGTGGTATGTCTTCGATAAGGAAGGCTACATGATCACCGGCTGGTACAAGTCCAACGGCAAGTGGTACTTTCTCAACAAAAATGGGGACATGAATACGAAGCCTCTGTGGCGCGGGGTAAACTACTATGAGTTTGACTCCGAGAATGGCCACATGTTTCTGACGCAGCTGGGCATCAGCCAACAAGTGCAGCGAAAATCTAATTGGTGCTGGGCGGCATGCGCCTCGATGGTGGGGAACTTTCCCAAGGATAAGGGCAGGACGCAGGAGGATATCGTTCGGGCGATTAAGGGCAGTCTTGTAAATTCACCAGCAGCTCCGAATGAGATCAAATCCGCTATAAACTACGCTTCGGCGTATACCAAAAAGGCCTTCGTGGTCAACGGTCTGGACGAGAACGCCGTCCGGTCTCAGATCGATATTCAGCGCGCCGCGGTGCTCTGTATCCAGTGGGCGGGTGGAGCAGGTGGCCATGCGATTGTAGCGCATGGCTATAACCTGAGAGATGGTACGCTCTACTGCACTGATCCAGCAAGAAAGGGAGATCCAATGTACCATAAAGTATCGAAACTCAGAGCGGGTGAGAAGTTTGATACTCTTTACGGTCGTGTCCGAGGGACGGTTAGCCATTAAGGAGGACGTATGAAGAAGATAGCAGCGATGTTCATGGGCCTGGCCCTATGTTTCAGCTCAGCGCCACTGCTTATGGCTGCTGAGGTGGAGCAGCTTCCCGAGTTAACGGCCCCTGCCCCGATTTCCGAGGGCGAAGCGTCTGCGGCTTCAGAGGCGGTGCAGCATCCCGAGCTAACGGCTCCAGACCCGATCTCCGAGGGCGAAAAGCCCGCAGCCATGGCTCCAGAGGTAGAGCAGCCTCCCGAGCCAACAGTCCCTGCCCCGATCACTGAAGACGAAATGCCTAAATCTGAGACGCCGGAGGCAAATCGCTTAGTCACGGACTTAGGCCCTGGTCTCGTCTCTGTGGGGGAAACCCCCAACTCAGCGACGCTGAAGGAGCTGGAGGCTGACCAGCATCTCGCCGATTGGATGTGCGATAGCCTGTCTTCGATAAAACCGTCACCTTCTGTTATCCGTTACGACCAGGCCATAAAATCTTACAATAAGCTTCGTGATCCACAGACTGGCAAGGTCTATACGCAGTTGGAAGACCTGGCTGAGGTGGTCCTGAAGGGGGAGAGTGCTTTTCGGAACTTGCAGGAGATGGAGGATGAGAGGGGAACCACCTGGATTGTTCCGGCGGATTATTCGATTGAGCCAGGCTATGACAGTAGCTATTTTGAACTCCGCAGAACCTGGCTGAATCAGGATACGGATCCAGAAGAATTTGCGGAAATGAATCCGTATTTGCAAGAGCGCTACAGTCGGCAGTTTGGTAAATATCACCCGTCGGTCTACGGCGCCAGCCCACAGTACTATGAACACTTGATGGCGGCCCTGCAGGTCTATGGACTGGATGCGGAGCACTGCTATGTCATCGGTACGGGCGTTCTAGCTGCGCTCTGCTTTCTCCCCGATGGGGGGGTGAAGTACGTCTCTTTTGCAGAATTGTGCTTTAAGTCCGATGAGGAGCATCCCGAATACTGTTATGGGGCGCCGGTCCTGGATCTGCAGGAGGTTCTGCGCCTCCGCGCCATGGAGCCGAAGGACGAGGGTCCAGGCTACGACGAAGATGGGAACGTGCTTTATGGCGATGACAAGATGAGGGTGAAAAGGGTGGCCGCAAGCTCGGTCAGAGAGGTTAAGGCCCAGCCCTGGCTTCTCTACGGAGTCCTTGGATTGGCTCTAGTGGCCAGCTGTTCCGGGCTTGCTCTATTCTTCTACCGCCGACAAAAGAAGGCATAAACAGAGTTTCACGCAAGCTCTGACTGAGGGCCAATATGGCGGCTAATGGACACGGCAAGGGCCTGGTCTCGTATTCAAGCGAGGCCAGGCCTTTTAATTTTGCTCACTCGCGCGCTCTCTGTGCTGTAGCTAACCTGGCAGTCTAGCAGCAGTTCCCGAAAACGGAGGAAGGCCTCGGAACGAAGAGTCCCGAGGCCTGAACGCAGTTCTGCAGAGGGGCGTGTTTATTTGGCCATTCCAGGGGAGTGGACGATGACACGGGTTTTCCCCGATAGGGACATATCTAGTCCTGCTTTGAAGAGGCCAATAATCTGCTCTGAGGCGTAATCACCCAGAGCGTCGGCCCTTATGTGCAGCATCTGGTGATTGTTGGGG
>JAEWGG010000024.1 GCA_023388435.1 Bacillota bacterium
CTGCTATACTAGGAGCCATGATCTCCTCAGCACCTTTCACCCAGCAATCCGAACCCAGCCGGCAGCGGCGGAGCGGAAATTTTGCCGAGGGCAGCATCGCTGGACACCTGTTTCGCCTGGCTCGCCCACTGATTTTTGCCCAGATTATCAGCTGCCTGTACAACATTGTGGACCGTATGTTCATCGGCCACCTTCCTGCAGTGGGCGGTCTTGCGCTGACGGGCCTGGGGGTGGTCTTTCCTCTAATTTCCCTGCTGACAGCCTTTGCCAACTGGTTCGGCCAGGGAGGGGCCGTGGCCTTTGCCATCGCCCGCGGCCGAGGTCACGAGTCGGAGGCCCGCAAGATACAGGCCCACGTCTACTTCCTATTATTAGTTTCAGGCCTCCTGCTGAGCCTCGTCACCGAACTGGCCATGCAGCCGCTGCTCGAGCTCTTCGGCGCGGAGCCCAGCAGCCTGCCCTTCGCCCTTCCCTACGCCCGAATCTACGTCCTGGGCACCCTTTTTGCCTTTATTTCCCTGGGCCTCAATCCGCTGATCAACGCCCAGGGCGACGCGCGGACGGGCATGTTGACGGTGCTCCTGGGGGCCTGCTGCAACCTGGTCCTGGATCCGCTGTTTATTTTTGTCTTTGGCTGGGGAGTGGCTGGAGCGGCCTGGGCCTCCGTGCTCTCTCAGGGGCTCTCGGCCCTCTGGGTCCTGCGCTATCTGCGGCGACCGGAAACGGAGGTCACATTGAGCCTCCGCCCGGTTCTCCCGGACTGGACCACTCTGCGGGACATCCTGCGCCTTGGCCTGGCCAATTTCGTCTTCATGTTCACGAATTCGGCCACGCAGACAGTCTGCAATCAGGTTCTCCTCCACTATGGCGGCCCGCTGCAGATTGGGGTTATGACGGTTATCGCCTCACTGCGCCAGGTCCTGCTCCTGATTTCTAATGGGCTCACGGCGGCGGCCCGCCCCATCATGAGTTACAACTTCGGCGCCCGGAAACCGGAGCGGGTCTGCCAGACCGTGCGCTGCCAGCTCTGGGCCTCCCTGATGATTAACATTCTGTCAACTCTGTTTATCTTTATCTTCCCCGAATTCTTTTTCCGCCTCTTCAGTCCAGATGCCAGCCTGAGTCTGGCCGGTACAGTCCCCCTGCGGCTCTACTTTTCCTGCTTCGTCTTTATGAGCCTGCAGACGACGGGCCAGGCCACCTTCACAGCCCTTGGCTACGCCCGTGCCGCGGTCTTCTTTTCCCTGCTACGCAAGCTGATCCTCCTCATCCCCCTGACCCTTGCCCTCCCCTCACTCTGGGGACTTGGGGCTCTGGGCGTCTACCTCGCCGAGGCCCTGTCCCAGGTCCTGGGAGGCAGCATCTGCTTCTGCTGCATGTACTTTTACGTCTATCGCCGCCTCCGCCAGGGCCTCGTGGCGGCCTGAAATCCGCAACTTAACAGTGCCTGCAAGCTCAGCCATTAAGGCCAGGAAGCGCAAAAGTCCCCCGGGACCCTGCCGCAGCAAGGTCCTGGGGGACTTCCGTTTCCAGCCTGTGTAAGCTGCTCTTTCTAGCCCTCGCCGTCCTCCGACGGATCAGTCGCCGGCCGGTCCGCAGCTTCTGCCCCAGCTTCCGCCGTGCTCTGCGCAGCAGCTTGAATCTTAATCTGTCCGTCCACCACGCTTGCCACCGCGCGGTCCTCCTTGCTGATGACCCCGTCCAGCAGGGCCTCCGCCAGGCGATCCTCGACCTCCGATTGGAGCAGGCGGCGGAGGGGCCGGGCGCCATAATCGGGATCATAGCCCCGCTCGGCCAGCAGGGCCCGGGCCTCCGGACTCAGCTCCAGCTCAATCCCCAGATTGCGCACGCGCTTTTTCAACTGGCGGGCCATGATATCGACAATCTGCTCCATGGCTGCCTTACCCAGCATGTGGAAGAAAATAATCTCATCCACACGGTTGATAAACTCTGGATTAAAAGCCTTTTTCAGTTCCTCCATGACCAGGTCACGGGCCTCCTGATAATCCCTGCCGCCATAGAGTTCCGGGGCCTCAGCAGACTGCTCCGCAGCCTTTACGCCGAAGCCGATCTTATGCTTCCCACCCTGGCTGAGCAGACGGGCGCCAATATTCGAGGTCATGATCAGAATGGTGTTGCGGAAATCCACCGTCCGCCCCTGACCATCCGTGAGCCGCCCATCTTCCAGAATCTGGAGCAGGGCGTTAAAGACGTCGGGATGGGCCTTCTCAATCTCATCGAAAAGTACGACGGAATAGGGCTTGCGGCGCACTTTCTCCGTCAGCTGGCCGCCCTCCTCATAGCCGACATAGCCCGGAGGCGAGCCGATGAGTTTGCTGACATCGAACTTTTCCATGTACTCCGACATGTCGAGGCGGATCATGGCGCTCTCATCGCCGAACATAATCTCTGCCAGAGCCTTGGCGAGCTCTGTTTTTCCGACGCCCGTGGTCCCCAGGAAAATAAAGGAACCTGTGGGGCGCTGCGGGTTCTTCAGTCCCAGACGTCCGCGGCGTATGGCCTGGGCCACGGCGTGTACGGCCTCATCCTGGCCTACGACGCGGCGATGCAGTTCAGTCTCCAAATTTTTCAGGCGCTGGGCGTCATCCTCGGTAATTTTTTGGACCGGAATTTTCGTCCAGGCGGCCACAAGTTCAGCGATGGCCTCAGCGCCCAGGCTCAGGGCCTGACTCTCCTCCTCACGCTTCATCCGGGCCTGCTCCTCTTCAATTCTGGCCTCCAGCTGGGACTCCTCCTCCCGGAACTGGGCGGCCTCTTCGAAGCGCTCCGCCTCCACGGCCTCTGCCTTCTTACGGCGCAGCTCCTCCAAGTCCTCGCGGATGTCCTCCAGATCCTGATTCTGCTCCGGCTTCGCGTTGTGTATGCGCAGCTTGGAGCAGCCCTCATCCACCAGGTCGATGGCCTTATCGGGCAAGAAGCGGTCGGTGATATAGCGTGCGGAGAGTTCGACGGCGGCATCGATGGCCTCATCGAGGATGCGCACCTTATGGTGGGCCTCATATTTGTCGCGGAGACCTTGCAGGATGCGCTTGGCATCTTCCAAGCTGGGCTCCGCAACCTGCACCGGCTGGAAGCGCCGCTCCAGAGCCGCGTCCTTCTCCACATACTTGCGGTACTCGTTGAGCGTAGTTGCACCGATAATCTGCAGTTCCCCGCGCGTCAGAAGGGGCTTCAGGATATTGGCTGCGTCCATGCCGCCGCCATCTCCACCGCCGCCGGCGCCCACAACCATGTGCAGCTCATCAATAAAGAGGATGACGTCCCCTGCTCCCGCTGCCTCATTCAGACATTTTTTCAGCCGCTCCTCGAACTCACCGCGGTACTTGGCCCCCGCCAGAATGGCCGCCAGATCCAGGGAGAACAGCCGCTTGCCCTTCAGCAGGTCGGGCACCTCATCGGCCACAATTTTCTGGGCCAGCCCCTCGGCAATGGCCGTTTTACCGACGCCTGGCTCACCGATGAGTACGGGATTATTCTTACTGCGGCGGGCGAGGATTTGCATAATGCGCGTGATTTCCTCAGAGCGCCCTATGATGGGATCGAACTTGTCCTCCTTGGCCAGCTGGCAGAGGTCGCGTCCGTAGGTCTGGAGGCTCTCCAGCTTCTTGACCCCCGTCGCCTTCGCCCCGCTCTCCGAGACCGTCTGGCTCCCGCTGAAAGCCGAGGCCTGCTCCTCTCCGCAGATCTCCTTAACAAGTCTGCGCATGAGAAAACTGCAGTCCACTCCCTGTCTGCGGAGAATCAGATAGCCTACATTGTCCGCCTCCCGCAGGAGGGCCAGCAAGAGTTCTTCCGGATTAATGCCCAGGCCGCTCTCCTCGGGGCAGAGCTGTTTTTGCAGGCGCAGGGCCATCTCCAGAATCCGTTTTCCCCGCGGCGTCACCATGCCCACAATCTGGCTGAGGCTGGCGCTGGGCAGCTCATCTGTCAGGCCCTCACTGGACTTGTTAAGGCTCTGGCTCAGAAGTTCCACATAGCTCTGGGCCGTTATGCCCTCCTCCGCCAAGAGGGCGCTGGCCGCTCCCCCCTCCGCACAGATGCCATAGAGCAGCTCCTCGCTGCCGATGTAGTTAATCCCGAAGCTCTGGCTGCAGGCATAGGCCCGCTGCAGGACTTCCAGGGTACGTTCGCTAATTCTCATGTTCATAAATTCACCTCATTTCTGTCGCCCCGCCTGGGGAGCGGCGCTCTGTTCTTTTTCCGCCGAAAAGCTTTCTCTCTTTCTTTTCGACCATCGCTCTCAAACTGCTGGCAGGGCCGTCCCCGTCCTACCGCGCTGCCGCCTAGGTCTCCGAACTGGCCGCAAGAATTTCGGCCATTCCCGCTCTCAATTTCTCTGCCCGCAGCCGGTCCCTTTCGCCAGCCTCCATCGTCCGGCGCTCCAGACACTGCAGAGCGGCCCGTCCGAGGTCGGCCTGAAGCTGGGTCAGCCGGGCCAGACCCTCCTGGGGTAAAAGGCCCAGGGCCATCATCCAGCGCAGGTCAGAGAGCCGCTCTTCCATCTCTTCCTGACCGATCTCCCGCACGTAGGACAAGATCCCCACATTGCGCCAGAACTGGTCCTCCAATTCTCCGCCCCTCTGGCGGAGCAGGGCCTGTCCAGCCTCCTGCTCCATCTCCAGACACTCGTGTAAAACGCGCTCCAGGTCGTGAATCAGCGTCTCCTCGTCAAAGCCCAGGGTCACCTGGTTAGAGATCTGATAGAGACTGCCTGCGGCCTTGCTGCCCTCGCCGAGGGCCCCACGGATGGTCAGGCCGAGGTCGGCCAGGCGGCGGGCCAGTTGTTCCATCTGGCCCAGGCGCCTCAGCGCCGGAAGGTGGAGGAGGTAGGAAGCCCGCAGGCCTGTTCCCAGATTTGAGGGACAGGCGGTCAGGAAGCCCAGCTGCTCATCGTAGGCCATATCCAGACCTGCCTCCAATGTCTGGGCCAGCTCCTGGGCCTCACGCCAGGCCTGCTCCAGCTGCTCCCCTGCCGCCATGGCCTGGATGCGGATATGATCTTCCTCCCCCAGCATGACCGAAACCTGCTCATCTTCACGGATAACCAGGGCTGTCGGACGCTCCTGACGCGCCAGTTCCTGACTGATCAGCCGATGTTCCATCAGGGCGCTGCGCTCCAGGCCGCTGATTTCTTCCAGGTGCAGGCTGCGGTAGGCCTGCTTCCGGGCCAGGTCTGACTGCAGAATCTGGCGCTCAAGCTCCCGCTGTAAGTTCTGGAGCTCCCGGACTTCCATCCGGGCCGGGAAGGGCCTGTCGGCCACATTGCGGGCCAGTCGCACCCGGGAGGATAGGACCCAGAGGGACTCTGGTCCCGTCTCGCGATACCACAGTGCCATAGACTCACCCCCGTTCCTCTAAAGCGCGCAGCTGATCTCTCAGCTGGGCCGCCCGCTCATAATCCTCCTGCTGAACAGCCTCTTGCTGCTCCGCTTTCAGCCGCTTGCGGGTCGCCTCTAAGTCCAGTTCCTGGGCGCGCTCCGAAGTCCCGGAACTTCCCTGCCCCTCCGTCAAAATCACTTGCTGGTTTTCGTCCGGCCCTGTCTCCGCAGGTCTCGTCGGCCTGTGCCCCTGGTGTTTTAACCCCGCCTGTATCTTGCGAATCCTTGGCTCGAGAGTCGTATGGAAATGCCGATAACAGTGCGGGCAGCCCAGTAGTCCCGTGCGCCGGAACTCCTCCAGGCGCAGACCACAGTGGGGGCAGGCCGCCGCCTGGCGGCGCGGTCCCGATGCCGCGTACGGACTCTGTCCCAGGAAACTGTAAAATTGCTGGAAGGCCTGGGGCCAGTCCGTGAAGTCGGCCCCTTCCACAGGGGAGGCCGAGAGCAGTCCCAATTTCTGGGCGCAGTGCGGACAGAGCCAGAATGAGCGCTGTTCCCCATTGTGGCGCGTCTCGATGTGCATGGTCGCCTCACGTTCTTTACAATGTTGACAGAGCATCTGCCCTCACCCCTTTCGTATGGGTTTACGTTCGCTTCCGGCTCACAGAATGTGTTGAAGCAGCATCTGTTTCAGTATGTTCATACGCAGACGGTCCTTGCAGGTCTGGGGGGCCAGGTGCAGGGCCTTGTCCGAAATGGCCGCCCGCATCAGTTCCGCCGTAGCCTCATCGAGCACCTCGTAATCGCAGAAATTGCGGAGAAAAATCTCGGCCTGGTGCTGGGACAGGGCCTCGCCCATGGCGTTCAGCGCGTGCATCACGTAGAGCTGTTCACTGTCCTCACAGTTCAGGCGCTGGATGCGGATCCAGCCTCCCCCGCCGCGGCGACTCTCCACAATGTAACCCTGGCCGTTGGTAAAGCGGGTGGACAGGACGTAGGTAATCTGTGAGGGCACGCAATTCAGGCGTTCTGCGAGGGCCCCGCGGGTAATCTCAATGCTGCCGTTATTCTCTTCGATCATCTCCTTCAACAGACCTTCAATCAGGTCGCTCAAGCGAGCCATGGGACACCTCTTTTCCGTTATGCCATCTGTTCAGGCCCGTCCCGCACCACTGTTTGTAAGCAGGCAAGGGGGCTTGTACGCCGTTTAGCTTAATCCGTTTTGACTTTCTTTGACTTTATTATAAGCCTGCCGTTTCACTTGTCAAGCGTTTTTAAAAGATTTTTTGACTTTATTTGACCTTTTGTCTTGGCCGTGTCTTTTGGACTTTCGCCTCAGCTTGGGCTATGCTGGGGAGCTGTTTGGAGGAGGCTGTTTATGACTGTGACGATGAAGCGTATTCCGCTCTGGATTCTGGCCGCCCTGTTCTGCGCCCTGCTCTGGGGCAGCGCCTCGCCGGGCATCAAGCTGGGCTATGCTTTTTTCCATCTGGACACCAATCGGGTGGCCAATATCATTCTCTATGCTGGACTGCGCTTTGCGGGTGCGGGGCTGATCACCATTCTGCTCTGCCCTCTCTTCACGAAACGTCGGGAGCGCTACCAGACAGGGATTTTGCCGGCGGCGGTGAAGCTGGGTCTGGTACAGACGGTCTTACAATATCTACTCTTCTATCTGGGACTACGTGTTGTGAGTGGGGCGGTGGGGGCCTTGCTGACCTCGATGAATATTTTCTTTACAACTCTGATTTCTACAGTCCTGCTGCGTATTGAGCCCCCCTCACCGCGCAAGTACCTGGCCTGCCTCCTGGGTCTACTCGGACTGCTTGTGCTGAACCTGCAAACGGGTTTCCATTTCGCCTTTCGCCTCGACGGCGAGGGTTTCGTCCTGCTCGCGGCCCTGGCCAACGCCGCTGCAAATCTGATGATCCGCGCCTACGGCCAGCGCTTCAATCCCATGCTGCTCAACGGCTACCAATTCCTCTTCAGCGGCCTCCTGATGTCCCTGATTGGCCTGGTCTTCGGAGCAGATTTGGGCAGGCCGAATCTGGCGGCCTGGGGCCTCATGCTCTACCTGATGCTCCTGTCTGTTCTGGCCTATGGAATCTGGGCCCTGCTCCTGGCCAAGTACCCGCCCTCCGATGTGGTGATTTTTCACTCGGCAGTACCGATTTTTGGCAGTCTCTTTTCCTGGCTCATGTTGGGGGAGGCCGTCTTCAATCTGCGTTTCCTGCTGGCCCTGGCCCTGGTAGCGGGAGGTATTCTCCTGGCGAATCTCCGCCGGCAGAGGCTGAGGTCCGAGCGGGGCTAGGAACTGCCTACACAGTAATATGAGAAAAGGCCAGCCTGGAAGGGCTGGCCTTTTCCTGTCAGACGGAAGATCTGAAGCTCCCGAACAGAAGACACTAATTAGAATGGGCTTCCCTGGGACCAGCCCTGGCCTCCCTGAGCTCAGAAAAGAGCGTCAGGCTGCGCGCCTGGCTGCTGTCCGCTCAGAAACCGCCGTTCGGGTCGCTGTAGGGGTCGTAGGCCCCAGACTGCGGAGGCGTCGACGGCGCGGCGGGCATCGGCGGCGCGGCGGGCGTCGGCGGCGCGGCGTGCGTCGGCGGCGCGGCAGGCGGGACGCTCGGCACCTCCAGCTGTATGGGCTGCTCTCCAGCCTCGGCCTCCGCCACCACGGGGGGAGCTGTGGCTACAGGCTCCACATCCACGCTTGCCGGGTCTGGCCCCGCTGGGGCAGCGAAGGGATCGCCAGCGAAGAGATCTTCCTGCGGGACGGCCACCTGCTGGAAGGTCCCCGGATACTGCGGCACAGGGGCTGCCACTGGCACAGCCTGTGTCGGCGGCTGGGCAAGGCGGCGCTTCTTCGCCCGGCGGCAGAGCAGAATGATGATAAGAATGATGAGAAGCAGGACGAGGAGGACAATGCCCAGCGTAATCGCCACCGCCCAGATGTGCAGGCCCTGGACACGCCAGGCGTATCTGGCCTCCACTGAGTAGCTCGCCACATCACCGCTCTTTTTGTCCACCTGGGGCCGCAGCTCCATGCTATAGCCTCCAGCCTCATTTTTTTCAAAGCCCCCGTTCTTGCCTTCTGGCTCAACCGAGCCGCGCAGGGGGGCCTGCAGCTCATAGCTGTCGGGCGTGTAGCCCCGGCTCTTGACCTGCATGACCAGGAGCCATTCGTAGTGGAAGAGGTCCGTCTTGCGATAGATCATGACAGGGAGCAGGTCTGCCAGTTCAGACGGCAGTTTCTCGGACGCTCCATCCGCGCCAGTCCCATCCTTGAGTTCTTCCAGGACATCTTCAGAGTCTTTGCCCAAGATGCTACCCTCAAGAACTTCTTCGGCCTCCTCCTCAGTACCTCTGAACGTCTCGCTCTGACCCGAAAAACAGAGTTCAATGGCCTCCTGCTCCTGGCCGTCCTCCCCCTTATAACTGGCGTCCCTGACCTCAGCGCTCCCCTTATAGTAGGCCTCGAGCTGCTTCTTCACCTGATCTCTGCTGCCTGGCAGCAGGGCATAGGTCCTGACCACCTGGTACGCCCCGCCAGCGCCCAGTTCCACACGCGTGTGCCTGGCCTGGGGCAGGATGCGCAGTGGGCCCGCCGCCTTGATACTGATCTTGCCCTCTTCCGGGCTGTAGTCCAAGCTCAGACTTGGGCCCAGCTCCTCTGGCTGTCCCTCCCCCTTGCGGATATAGCTGCTGGCGTACTTCTTCAGACCCTCTATAGAGTCCTTGGCCCCTGTCCCGCTCTGGGACAGCTCATAACTCGGAAGGTAGATATGGCGCTGGACCGTTCTGGACCCGCCGCCAAAAACGCCTAAGTCCATCTGCTCCTCAAGCGTGAATTGGGCCTCCCAGGCCTTATCTGCGCTCGGCTCCAGACTCAGGGCCAGGCTGTAGTTCTCGTCATGCAAGAAGGCTCTGGTCGCCTTAGTAATCTGTTCCAGGTCGCCCTCAACGCTGTAGAGCCAGCGCAGGTCGTCCTCCGACTTTTTCTTCAAGATCTGCTCCGTGAAGCCCTGGTCCTTGACCAGCTTGGACCAGGCTTTGACCGACTCCGCATTCTGGGCCTCCTGCTCCGATGTGAAGCAGAAGACCTGGCGAAACTTCGTCTCACCCAGGCGATAGAGGTTTATCTCATAGGGGCGCAGGAGGGGATCCACGTAGATTTCGGCCTCCCCGTTGTACAACTCGCTCTTCTTATCCCCCATCTTCAGCATGGAACCCGAGGAATTAAAGACGGAGTGTACATCGGTCAGGTTGTCGACCAGGCCCGCCTTGGCCACCGACTCCGGAATCCAGTCCAGAATCTCGTCATTCGTGACGTTTTCCTTAATCTTATATACCGTTGTGAAGGGCGTCTGAGTCTGGTCGATGTCCGTTTCCAGCTCCAGCGTCTTGCCTGACTTACCCTTGGCCAGGCTGGCGTTGATCTTCTTCACATACTCATCCTTGTTGGCAAAAGTCAGCGTCAGACTCAGCTTGCCATCGCCCTCCTGCTTGAGCTCCATGCCCTCGGGCTTGTTCTCATTCAGCAACTTGACCAGGGCTTCCTCACCGCCACGTATTTTTTCCAGATGGCTGCTGCTGAGCGTCGCTGTAAAGACCCGCTGGCCCTTAAAACCTGGTTCCACATCCAGCTGTGACGTGTACCGCACGCCGCTACAGGCGAAGCAGGCCAGAGCCATCAGCAGGGACAGGAGCAGACAGCCCAAGCGGCTCCTGAGACTCAGTCTTCTTGTCCTCATACGTTGTCCTCCTTGGAGAGATGGAAGTCCTCGTCCCGTTGCCCCCCCTGGCACAGGACCGTGTTTATCATTATATAGGAAAGTCCTTCTACTGCTGAATCCGAAGCGAGGCTATAATGAGGGACAGAACGGCAGCGAGAGCCGAAGCCTATATCGGGAGAGTGTCCAGCATGTTTGCACGTAAACAAGAAGAAAGCAGAACCGCCCATTGTCCGCAGCCCGGCCGGCTGCTGCTATGGGGCCTGCTCCTGCTCGTCAGTATCGGGCTATTCTCCTGGCCCCGCCCCCTCAGCGCGACAAGCGTTGAGAGCTCCACAGCCAGATCCAGCTCCAGCAACACAGCTGCTGCGGACACGGAACACAGCAGCCCACGGTCCCCCTTTTCTCCAGCCCATACGGAGGACGAGCTTCTGGGGCCGCGCATCCCCCAGGATTACTCGGGGCTCTGGTCCATCTTCGTCAGCGTTGAGCTCGCCAATGACGGCTCAGCCGAGATCACTGAGTACTGGCAGGCCCGCTTCCCAGAAAACAGTGACAAGACCGAACTCTACATCCCCAAGCGCTTCAAAGAACTGGGCTTCGTGTCCGAATCTCTACAGGTCCGCGCAGCCCCAGCCTATGATGCCCAGGGGCAGCCCTACGCTTTTGGCCAGCTCCCCTGGCAAGACTTCCGCTCCCTTGCTGAGCGCTGGGATCCAGACGCCTCCTTTCAAGAAAAGCGCTATACCTGTGGAATCCACAGAGCGGACGCTCAGACAGACGAGCTCTGTTTTGGCATCTCCGAACGTGGGCAGGCCCTCGTCTACGCCGTGCAGTACCAGATTCGCCATGCTGTCTGGCGCTTCACGGACGGCGCAAAAGGAAACAATATTCGCTTCGTCAATGACCAGCTCTCCCCCAGCCCCCGCCATGCGGGCGTACACCTCTACCTCGCTGACGGCCGGGATCTGATCGCCGGAGAGAACGCCCGTATCTGGGGCTTCGGTTTCAAGGGGCGGGTGGGGACCATTGAGGACCACAGCAAGCTCTTCAGCTCCGCCCCCCACCATCTGCTGGCCCTGGCCGATCCCATGACCTTTAGTCGAAAAGCGCACATGACCCTCGTTTTTGAGCTGGACGACCCGCAGATTCAGGCCGCCCCAGACCCCTTGGAACGCAGTTTCGAAAATGTGAAGAATACCGCCTTCCGTAACTCTTCTTATGAAAAGAAAAAAAGAGGCCCTCTCAGCAAGCTCCTCATCCGCATTATGTCCCTCTGCATAGCAGGCGCGTTCGGCGCTTACATACACAAATTTTTTCTAGAGGTTTCAGGCCAGCGTATCATCCCTCTACGCAGACCCCGGAAAATACGCAAACCCGAAGCCTGCTCCGCAGAGCCCCCCTTCGATGGCGACTTCCTGCTCTGCTACTATTTCGCGACCCAGCGCAGTTTGACCAAAAAAGTGGCCGAAAACGGCCAGGCCTATTTCTCCGCCCTCCTGCTTGACTGGATACGCCAGGGGGCCATCCAAACAGTGACCCCGGTAAAGGCCAATGGAAAAAAGGATTATTCCAAGACTCAGCTGCTCCTGCTGAAACGGCCCCAGCACTTCGCCTACGACTTCGCCTCGGATTACTGGGATCTACTCTGTGAAATCGTCCTGCAAAAAGGAGAAAACGCCGCGCTCGGAGCAAAAGATTTCAAGACTTTTTTTCAGAAAAAAGCGAATTGCAAAATCTCAGTGGAGCTTTTTGCCAAGCTGAAAAAGAGCATTCCAGCCGCACTGACACAGGGGCACTATGGGGAAATCCGCGGCCTGCTGTTTAAGAAATTCCATCTCAACTCCAGAGGCCTGAGTGCCGCTTCCCAGTTCCTGGCCTTCCAGGACTACCTCCTCAACTATTCGCTCCACAACACGCGCGAGGCCTATGAGGCCGCCGTCTGGGATCAGCTCCTCGTCTCTGCGGCAGCCTGCGGCTGTGCGAAGCAGGCCTTCCAGCAGATGCGAAACCTCGTCCCCGAGTACCAGTTTGCGGCGGAGGTAAATTCCTCAGACAGCCTCTTCGACACCTATTACTTCTTCAGTTTCCTCGACCATCTGACCCGTGGGACGCTGCCGCGCAGCACGAGCTCAAACTCCAGCTTCTTTGGCTCATCCGGTGGCGGAGGCTTCTCCTCCTTCGGCGGTGGGTCCGGCTTCTCCGGGGGGAGCTCCGGCGGCGGGGCGCGCTGAGGCCTGGTGCAGCTGTCTCCAATACGGAATGGAAACTGAGCCCTCCATTCCCCCCCTACTATAGGCTGAGCTATAATTGGAAGAAGTTTAATCATAAAAGTGAGGTATTCCCCCAGATGGCACAGTATGAGCATCTGCCCGTTGAACAGAAATGGCAGCAGGCCTGGGAAGAGGCCGCCTGCTACCAGGCGACAAATGACGATGAGCGCGAGAAGTTTTACTGCCTCGTCGAGTTCCCCTACCCCTCAGGCGAAGGCCTGCACGTCGGTCACCCCCGCTCCTATACGGCGCTGGACGTCGTGGCCCGCTACAAGCGCATGCAGGGCCTGAACGTACTCTACCCCATGGGCTGGGACGCCTTCGGCCTGCCTACGGAAAACTACGCCATCAAGAATCACATCCACCCGGCCCTGGTCACAGAACGCAATGTGGCCCGCTTCAAATCACAGCTCCAATCCCTCGGCTGCTCCTTCGACTGGTCACGGGAAATCAACACCACAGATCCCAAGTACTATAAGTGGACACAGTGGATTTTTCTCCAACTCTTCAAGCACGGCCTGGCCTATAAAAAAGAAATGGCCGTAAACTGGTGCCCCTCATGTAAATGTGTGCTGGCCAATGAGGAGGTGGTCCAGGGCTCCTGCGAGCGCTGTGGCAGCACGGTCATTCGGCGTGTTAAGTCCCAGTGGATGCTGCGCATCACGGACTATGCCGAGAAACTCTTGGAGGGCCTGGACGAGGTCAACTTCGTCGAGCGCGTCAAGACCCAACAGCGCAACTGGATTGGCCGCTCCGAAGGCGCGGAAATCGACTTCCCCTGTCTCCCTGAGAACCAGGACAGCGGCGCGGAGAGCGCCCAGACCGTGCGGATTTTTACCACCCGCCCAGACACCCTCTTCGGTGCGACCTATATGGTCTTTGCCCCGGAACATCCCTATGTCCATCACTGCCTGGACCAGGGCCTGCTGCGCAATGCGGAGGAGGTGGAGGCCTACCGCCTCCAGGCCAGCCAGAAGTCAGACTTCGACCGCGGCGAGATGAATAAGGAGAAGACCGGCGTGCGCCTGGAAGGGGTCACGGCCCGCAATCCCATCAGCGGGGAGGCCCTGCCCATCTATATCGCTGACTATGTCCTCATTTCTTATGGGACGGGGGCCATCATGGCAGTCCCCGCCCACGATGAGCGCGACTGGGCCTTCGCCCGAGCCCATGGTCTGCCGCTGCGGGAAGTCATCGCCGGCGGGAATCCGGAGCAGGAGGCCTATACGGATACCCAGAGCGGCCAGCTCGTCAACTCAGATTTCCTGAATGGCCTGGAAGTGGCCGAGGCCAAAGAGCGCATCATCGCCCGCTTGGAGGAACTGGGCCTGGGCAGCCGCAAGGTGAACTACAAGCTGCGCGACTGGGTTTTCTCCCGGCAGCGCTACTGGGGCGAGCCCATCCCCATGGTCTACTGTGAGCACTGCGGCTGGCAGCCTCTTCCGGAGTCCGAACTCCCCCTCGAATTGCCTCAAGTGGAATCCTACGAACCAGGGCCGGATGGCGAATCCCCCCTGGCCGCCCTCGAAGACTGGAAGCGCTGCAGCTGCCCCAAGTGTGGGGGCCCCGCCCAGCGCGAGACCGACACCATGCCCCAGTGGGCCGGCTCCTCCTGGTACTTCCTGCGCTACATGGATCCTCATAACGACCAGGCCCTGGCCTCTCCGGAAGCCCTCGCCTACTGGTCCCCTGTCGACTGGTACAACGGAGGTATGGAACACACCACCCTCCACCTCCTCTACTCGCGCTTCTGGCACAAGTTCCTCCACGACATCGGGGTAGTTCCCACAGCTGAGCCCTATAGCAAGCGCAGCTCCCACGGCATGATCCTCGGTGAGGACGGGCAGAAGATGTCCAAGTCCCGCGGCAATGTCATCAATCCTGACGAAATCGTAGAGAACTACGGCGCCGATACCATGCGCCTCTATGAGATGTTCATCGGCGACTTCGAGAAGCCTGCACCCTGGAGCACCAAGGGCATCCGTGGCTGCCGCCGCTTCGTCGAGCGCATCTGGAATCTCCACGAGCTTTACACAGGGGAGGAGGCACTGCGCCCCAACCTCGCCCGCAGCTTCCACAAGACGATCCGCAAGGTGGGGCGGGATATCGAGCAGCTCAAGAACAACACCGCCATCGCCGCCCTGATGAGCCTGCTCAATGAGATCTATGCCACAGGCTCCGTCAGCGCGGAGGAGCTGAGCCTCTTCTGCCGCCTGCTCAGCCCCTTTGCCCCCCATATTGCCGAGGAGCTGGCCCAGCGCTGCCGCCTCCTGGACTATGTCCAGGCCAGGCAGGCTGAGATCCTGCCCCGCGAGGAGCGCCACCGCCCCTTCGTCTGCCGCTGGCAGTGGCCCCAGTATGATGAGGAGCTCTGCCGTGACGCGGAGATCCAAATCGCCATCCAGGTGAACGGCAAAGTTCGCGCCAAGATGCTGATCCCAGCCGAGCTGGACCAGGCCGAGGTCCTGGCCCGAGCCAAGGCAGAGCCGCAGATCCAGGCCCAGCTCCAGGACAAGCAGCTCGTAAAAGAAATCTACATCCCCGGCCGTCTGGTGAACCTCGTCGCCAGAACCTGAGCACTTAGCATGAGGCGGCCCCAGCAGGGCCGCTTCAACCGTAATACCAGGAGGAAAAAGGAGCTAACATGTCTCTCTTCACCAAGCGCAGCAAGCGTTCCCAAGTCGCGGAGCCAGAGCCCCGCAGCGAGATCCAGAACCCTACGGGTAAGGAGATCCCACGGATTGACCAGCCTCAGCCCGGCCTCAGCGCCAGCCCCGAAACCGAGAAGGCCCTGAAGAAGAGCCGGCTCCAGCGCCAGCTGGATGTCCGTGTCCTTGCCATGGGCGGTCTTATGACGGCCCTTGTCTTCGTCTTCACCTTTAGCCTCAAGATTCCCAGTGTCACCCAACAGGGCTATGTCCACGCTGGCGATGCCTTCGTCCTCCTCTCCGGCATCCTCCTCGGCCCCCTGGTCGGCTTCATCTCCGCCGCCATGGGTTCAGCCCTGGCCGACCTCATCGGCGGCTATTTCATCTTTATCCCCGCCACCCTGGTCATCAAGGGTCTGGAGGCCGTCCTCGCCTACCTCATTTACACCTTCGTCCTCCACCTCCTGGACAAGGAGCGCAGCAGCAACCGCGTCGTCGCCCTCATCGTGGCCGCCCTCCCCGCCTCCGCCTTCATGGTCTTCGGCTACTTCCTCTATGAGAGCCTGATTTTTAACCCGGGAACCGCCATCGCCAATATTCTCGGCAATGTGGGACAGGCCGTCACCAGTATTGTCCTGGCCGCCCTGCTCGTCCTCCCCCTCGGCCTGATTGTCCGCTCAAAAAAATAGCGGTCCCCCCAGGACCAGACCACAGAGAAAAGCCGTCCTCCACAGGGACGGCTTTTCCAGTATGTACAGGCCCGCGCTTCATTTTTTCCAGCGCATCTGCGCGTGAATTATATAGGTATCTGAAGGCCAGGCCTGTAAACCCTCTAAATCAGGATGGGCGACCAGACCCATGCGAAGGTGGGCAACAAAGATGCAGGGGCGTTCTGCCTGTATGTATTCCAGGGCTTTAGCACTCAGCTGACGCCGCCTGGTCTCGTCCTGGCTCCCCTCAAGCTCACGGACCAGCTCATCAAATTTGGGATTGGCATAGCCGCTTCGGTTGGCCAGCCCCTCCGTGCTCAGGACCTGGTGGAGAAAATACGAGGTCTCGCCCAGGGGGGCCGTCACCATGGAACTTGCCAGAAGATCCCAGTTCCCAGGATCCTTGAGCCTCTGACGATATTCCTGGTTCACCTCCACCTGCACATCCACGCCAATAGTGCGCAGGCAGTCCGCCATGTAGGTAGCCAGGACAGGCAATTCCGGCCGGCTGGGATAGGTCAACAATTTTAATTGCAGAGGCTGGCCTCCGCGTTCCCGAATTCCGTCCCCATTCTCATCCTTCCAGCCCGCCTGCTCCAACAAGTGCCCGGCCTGCTCTATATTCTGCTCTACTGTGGGCAGTTCGGGCGCAGCCGCAAGCTGCTTCGGGAAGGGCCCTGAGCACGGGCTCGCATGCCCCTGCAGCAATTTCTGACAAAAGTCCTCACGGTTCAGGGCCAGGTCCACAGCCTGGCGGACTAAGGGCTCCTGGCAGAGTGCATTATGAAGATTCCACTCCACGAAGAAGACTCGGCTCGTCTCCACCGCGTCAATCTGAAAGCCCCTGGCCTTCAATTCGGGATAGGCTGTGTAGGGTACGGACTGGGCGGCGTGGATGTCCCCTGACTGCAGGGCCAGAGACAGGCTCTGGCTATCGCTGAAGTTCCGCACTTCCAGGCCCTCCAGGCCTACAGGCCCAGCCCAATACCTGTCGTTCCGGTCCAGAAGCATCCTGCGATTGCTTTCCAGTTCACGCAAAACAAAAGGCCCTGTTCCAATAAGCTCTCCCCGGTCCAGCGCTGCTGCCTGGACCATACAGGTCATGGGGTCAGCCAGAATCTGGCGAAGAATTGCCACTGGCTTTTTGGTATGTAAGATGAGACGTCTCCCCTGCGGCCCATCTGGCAGGTCAATGGCCTCCAGGGCCAGCAGCTCAGCCGCGCGGTCCAGGTTCTTCACCAGCCGTTCCAGACAGGCCTTGACCGCAGCCGCATCGAGTTTCTCGCCGTCACTAAAGCAGACATCTCCGCGCAGCAGCAATTCCCAAGTCAGATCGTCCTGCGCCGTCAGGCTCTCCGCCAGCCAGGGCTGGGCCTCCATCTGCTCATTGAAGCGAAACAGCGTCTCCCCCAGCCCATAGCGCAGACAGGCCCATCCAGAATAGGCTTCCTGTGGATTCGCACTGGGAATCTCATTCGCTTCATTGAAGCTGGGGTCGCCAACAATCAGCCGCTGGCCTAATGCCCCATGCGTCTCCTGTTCCTGAGCCGTTCCACAGGCTGCTGTCAAGCCCAGAGTCACAGTCAGCATAAGCGACAGAAGCCGACGGCCCATGTGTCTTTGCCATGAATGCAAGCGCATAATACAGCCCTTCTTTCTTTTTTACATATAGTAGCAAAGTGCTGGCTCGCCTATCCCGCACAGGCGGCTCAGCCCCAGTGCAGCCCCTAATCCCTCAGTTCTCGAAGCAGAGGGCCCCCGCCCCTGCTCCCCTGTCCGCGAAAATTCCAGGACTCCGCCGCCAGATTACACAGGAGGAGGCAGGTAAAAATACAGAGCAGGGGCCCCCAGATTAACCAGGGTGCCCGCTGTGCATAGCCTCGTCCCTCGCGGAGTATGGAAGCCCAGTCCAGGCCTCCGGAAGCGCCCGCCACGCCCAGGAAGGCCAGCCCTGCCAACTCCATAAGTTTTGCACCAAAATCGAGAGACGCCATACAGGCCAGCTCCCGCCCCAGAGCCGGGAGCAGGGCCGTCCTGACCAGGCGTAATGTCCCCGTCCCCAGCATTTCTGAGGCCAGGAGCCAGTCCTCATCCTGTAGCTGCTGATAGAGTTTTCGGCTCTGCCAGGCATACTTCGGCCAGGATACCAGACAGAGCGCCAGGCATAAAACTTTTAAATCAGGGCCTAGAAAAGCCGCAAAAGCCAGGATGAAAACCAATTCAGGGACGGACAGGACCGCGTGGGATGCATAGCGGCAGATACCGGCCCAGATTCGTCCGTAGTGGGCCGCCAGGAGGCCTATACTAAGTCCAAACAGGAGGGAAAGCGCCACAATCACAAAGCAGGGCAGCAGGGTCCTAGGGGCGGCAGCCAGGAGTCGCGAGAGCAGATCGCGGCCGTAGAGGTCCGTCCCCAGCCAGAACTGGCTACCTGGGGCGCAAAAAATCTGATCCAAATTCTGTGCCAGCGGGTCCTTGGGGGCCAGTTTCGGCCCCAGAACAGCAAGGGCCAGGCAGAAGCAGAGGGGCCAGAGGCTCCAGAAAAGACGACGATAAGTCCTCCTCATATCCAGCGCCGCCTCCTCTGCATACGGGGGTCCAGACGCTGGCAGATCAGGTCCACTGCCAGGCTGCACGTCAGATAGATCACAGCCATCAGTAAGAGATACGCCAGAATAACGGGATAATCTCTTTGCCCTAGCGCATCCAGAGCCCAGTGTCCCAGTCCATCCCACATAAAAATAGTCTCGACAATAACCGAACCTCCGAGCAAGCCCCCTAAGGAGAGCCCCAACAGAGGGAGCACACGGGCCAGCACCGCTGGGCAGACCTGTCTCAGAAGCAGACTTCGGGCGGACCAGCCCCGAGCCAGACTGCCCCCATGCCAGCTACGCTGGACTTCCTCTATCGTTGCGGCCCGTATCTGTAGCGCAAACTTCGGCAGGAGACTCAAGGCCAGGGTCAGCACAGGCAGGACCAGGCCAGGACCCGAGATGCCCCGTGAAGCCGACAGGACAGGCAGCAGGCCCAGCTCCAGGCTAAAAATTTGAATGAGTATCAGAGCCAGTAAAAAGCCTGGCAGGGAGGCCAGCAGCAGGCAGAGCGCGTGGCCCAGGCGATCCCAGCAAGTCCCCCGGAAGCAGGCTCCCAGAATCCCCAGAGGCAGGGCCAGAACCAGGGCCAGGCCAAGGGCCAGGAGGGCCAGGAGGGCCGAATGGGCAAAGCGCAGCATAAGCAGTGGACGAATCTCCTGCCCGCTGACCAGGCTTCTGCCCCAGTCGCCCTGGAGGAAACGCCACAGCCAGCTCCCATACTGTTGAAGCCAGGGCCGATCCAGACCCAGTTCTGAGCGCCTCCTGCTCTGCTCCTCTTCAGACATCAGGAATGTCCCCAGGCCCTGGCGCTGCTCGACAACATCACCGCCCGCCACCCGCAGTAAGCCAAAGGTCAAGAAACTCAGCAGGAGCAGCGGCAGGACAAGACGCTTCAGGAGCAGAAGTCCAGCCCGCCAGCACCGGCCCAGCCAGCGGCGTATGGCAAGGCGGCCGATACGGTTGCGGCCAGCACCGTGCAACCTCGGCCCCATCAGGCGGGACGCTCCAGGAGCAGGGCAAAGAGCGGCGAGGGATTATAAAAGACCTCCCCCTCCTTGTAGATACGGCGGCCGAAGTCCGTATCTAAATCCAGGACCCGGAAGCCCTGCCTGGTCACAAGCTCGAGATCCCAGTCTGGACGTGCCCCCTGACGGGCTCCCAGATACTCCGCCATATCCCCGTAGCGCCGTCGCAGTTCCTCACTGCAGTTCTGATGTTGCGGGGCCACAGCCTGCTCCCTCCGCCCCGCTTCATGGCAGTAGTCCGCATCAAAATTAAGCAGACGGCCCCCCAGCCGCAGCAGGCGAAACCAGTGGGCATAGGCCGCCTCCAGGTCCGGCAGGGCCCAGCTCAGATTCCGCGTGACAATGTAGTCGAAAGCCCCCTCTGGCAGGCCCGTATCCGCAGCATTTCCCAGCTTAAAATCCACCGCGAGCTCCAGCTCGGAGCGCCAGACCTCGGCCAGGCGAAGCATTTCCGGCGAGAGGTCTAGGGCCGTCACCTCGTGACCCGCCTCAGCCAGCAAAAAGGCAAAGAAGCCTGTCCCCGTGCCCAGGTCCAGAACCCGCGCCCGCCCCTCTGTCCGAGGCAGTCCAGACAGCAGGCGTTGTCTCCAGACTTTTGTCAGGTCCGCCTGGTACTCCGCACGGCGCAGGGCTCCGAAGTCCCCGCTGCGCTGGTCCCAGTACGCAGCCATCTCGGCCTGCAATTCCGATGGGCTAAACTCCCGCTCCCCGGAAGCTGCAGCCTGGACCCTGAGTCCATCCATCTAAAACACCTCCCCGTCGCTCCGTAAACCGACCGACCCTATCAGAATAAAAGAACGGGACCGCCAGCATAGCGGTGGTCCCGTGTCTTTTCATCCATCGATTGCGCAGCCTCCTCACAAACCCGGGTTTCATGCCGGTTTACGGGCCCTTCATCAGCCCAATGGCTTCATGGTCGGGAAAAAGAGCACGTCCCGGATCGAATCCGAACCCGTCAGCAGCATGCTCAAGCGGTCAATACCGATGCCCATACCCCCTGTGGGCGGCATACCGTATTCCAGCGCCATACAGAAGTCCTCATCGATACGGTTGGCCTCATCATCCCCAGCCTCACGTTTGGCCTCCTGAGCCAGGAAGCGCTCGCGCTGGTCCACAGGATTGTTGAGCTCCGAATAGGCATTGGCGAACTCCTTGCCGTTGATAAAGAGTTCAAAACGCTCCGTAATCTCCGGCTGCCCCGGTTTTTTCTTCGTCAGTGGTGAGACCTCAATCGGATAGTCACAGATGAAGGTGGGCTGCACCAGCAGTTCCTCACAGTAGGTCTCGAAGAAGAGGTTGAAGACGTCCCCCTTATGCCAGGAGGGATCCAGGTCCAGACCACGCTCGCGGCAGAGAGCGAAGGCCTCCTCATCCGTCTTAATCTGGTAAAAGTCGACGCCCGTCTGCTCCAGGACCGCATCGCGCATGGTCAGACGGCGGAAGGGGGGCTTCAGACTGATCTCTTTTCCCTCCCACACGACGTCCAGACTGCCATTAACCTCCTGGGCGCAGTGGGCGATCAACTGCTCCGTCAGCTCCATCATACCCTGATAATCCGTGTAGGCCTGGTAGAGCTCCATCAGCGTAAACTCTGGATTATGGCGGGTCGACAGGCCCTCGTTGCGGAAGCAGCGCCCAATCTCGAAGACCCTTTCCATACCTCCCACAATCAAGCGCTTCAGATACAGTTCAGGGGCGATGCGCAGGAAGAGATCCATGTCCAGTGTGTTGTGGTGCGTAATAAAGGGCCGCGCCGCAGCCCCGCCCGCGATCGTATTCAAAATCGGGGTCTCCACCTCCAGAAAGTCGCGCTCCGCCAGGAAGCCGCGGATCGCGTGGATGATACGACTCCGCTTGGTAAAGGTCTCCAAGACCTCACGGTTCATGATCAGGTCCAGGTAGCGCCGGCGATAGCGGGTATCCGTGTCCCGCAGGCCGTGGAATTTCTCGGGCAGGGGGCGCAGGGCCTTAGCCAGCAGGGTAAAAGACTCCACGCGCAGGCTGACCTGCCCCGTTCGCGTCTTCATCACCGTGCCCTCCACGCCCAGGAGGTCCCCCAGGTCCAGGCTCTGCCAGTCGGCGTAGGCCTCAGCCAGGACGTCCTGCTTCGCAAAGAGCTGCAGGTTTCCCGTCTTGTCGCGCAGGTCACAGAACGAGGCCTTGCCCATGCCGCGCTTGGCCATCAGTCGGCCCGCGACACGGAGGCTCTGGCCCTCCAGTTCCTCATAGTGCGCCTCGACCTCCGCGCAGTGGTGGCTCTGCTCATAAGTCAGGACCTCGAAGGGGTCGCGCCCCTGCTCCTGGTAGGCTTCCAGCTTGCGCAGGCGGTTCTGCATCTGCTCGTTCAGTTCCAGTGGAGACTCGGGGCTTCGCCCCTGCTCCAGCTCTGTTCTCTTCTCCTCCGCCATGCGCTCACTCCTTGGCAATCTTCATGATCTTGTACTTGTACTGGCCGGCCGGGGTCGTCACACGCACCACCTGGTTGCGCTTCTTACCCAGAATTGCCGCGCCCACCGGGGAATCCGTCGAAATCTTATTTTCCAGGATGTCCTCCTCCTGTGGATTGACCAGTGTATAGACCTCCTGGCTGCCACTGCTGTCTTCTTTCAGTGTGACAAGGGAGCCCACCGTCACCACCGAGGTGGAAATCTCGTCCTCGTCGAGGATGCGCACGTGCTTCAGCAGCTCCTCAATCTCCGTGATGCGGGCCTCATTCTCGGCCTGGGCCTGCTTCGCATCATCATATTCTGAGTTCTCCGACAGGTCCCCGAAAGACAGGGCCACCTTGATGCGCTCGGCAATCTCCGTGCGCTTCTCCACCTTGCGCTCATCCAGCTCCTGATTGAGGCGGTTGACGCCCTCCAGAGTCATCTCAAATGCTTTGTTATCGGCCATCGCTTAACACCACGCCTTTCTCTTTATTTCAACGCCGCCAGCAAGCTGCGGAACGCCGATTTTCGCTCTAATGACAATTAAATAAGATACCATAAGCACTGCCTTGAGGCAAAGAATTTCCCCTGCCTGCAAGCAGAAAAAAGGCCGCTCTCGAAGAGCGGCCCCACAGGCTGTTCAGAGACCTGGTCAGTCCCTCTTCTTTCCTTTTTGGGGACGCATCCACTGCGGGTAGCCCCCCATGAGTAGGGCCACGGCCAGGCCCCAGATTGTGCCACTGATGGAGAGAATCTCAGGTACAAGCGAGTCCTTAGTCATCAGCGGAAAGAGTTGAGCAGCAAGCAAATGCAAGATTGGCACGGGCAGTACCAGGCAACTAAAGAGAGCATAAAAGCGCAGGGTCTCCGCTCGGCTCCAGCCCTCGATGCCGCTAATCTCCTGCTCTGTCCAGCGGCCCGAATAAATGCAGAAGGCCACAGCGCTGAATGCACAGATAGCCAGGATTGACAAAATGCCTGCACCCATTACTAGTCCTCCTCCCCTGCACCGTCCGCAAATTTCTCCAGGGCGCGCCGCCTCGAGTAATAAGAAAGAAGACAGGCGCCTACGAAGCACGCAAGCACGGCCAAGATACATGCTGTTTCCAGTTCGCGCGAGACTTTAAAGAGCGTAGGTATCGCTGCGAATACGGTCGGCACGAGCAGAAATATAGCCAGCATGTAGGAGCGCTGTCGAATATTTTTCCCCTTAGCGGTCAAGATTCGTGCATAGCTGTTTTCAGGGTAGAGGACGAGGAAGAGGATAAAAACGACCGCGCTTCCCAGCAAGATGCACTTGCTGAGTTCCAGTGGCAGTAGCTGAATAGACAGACACATAGCCTTCACCTCCTATTCATCCTGAGGAAGTAAAGAGTGGGAATCCGCGCGCGACGACTTCAAACCTGACCTACTCTGCTGCGGGGAGGATCCTGGCTTCAGCCCTTGGGCCGCATCCACTGCGGGTAGACCCCCATGAGCAGGGCCACGGCCAGAAGCCAGAGCTGCGCGATCAAGGATATGATCTCCGACGACGGATAGTAGAGTTTCAAGAGCTCAGCCAAGGACAGGGGCAGGAACAAGACTGCGCCAAGGACATAGTAGCGCTTCGTCTCCGCCCAACTCCAGTCCGCAGCTTTCAGGAGCAAGAAGCGCGGGAAACGATCCACGAGAATCAGGAACAGTACGATTAGGTTCAGGCCAAGTCCCCGAGCCCAGATAAACACGGCGTTTCTCACTTTTGCTCCTCCTCTCTCTCCTGCTCGAGCCGCTTATAGTTCCGATACCAGAGGATCGGAAAGATGGCGAGGCTAAAGACGAGCCAGGCCAGTCCTATCCAATAAGAAATGCTCAGGACCCACAGGGGTAGCGTGAAGATCCGCGCAGGCACTAGGAGGAAGAGGGGCACGGCCAGGTAGACGGCGATCCAGCAAGAATAGCGCCGAGGATCCTTGCCCGCGGGGGTCAGGATCTGTGCATAGCTATTCTGCGGGTAGACGAGCAGGAAGATAATGCCGATGAGCAGGACTCCGATCAGGCCCCAGAAGTCCAGGGGCAGGCGCTCTGGCGAAACGGATAGACACATAGCCTTCACCTCCTATTCAGCCTAAGGGAGTTTAGTCCCAGCTGAGTATCTCGTAGGTCGTGTAACCGAACAGGGAGTCATGAAGAATAATACCGAAGGTCTGTGTCCCCCAATTGTTCGGAGTAAAGCCCTCGAAGAAATCTTCCCGATAGTGCTTGGAACTCTCATCCATCACTAAGTATTTATGTCCGTAGACCGTCGTCTTATGTCCAGAATCCTTCTTATCTACAAGGCTCCAGGTATAGGTCGTATGGACACAGCTCACCTTCTCAGTGAGGGCCTGCTCAATTTTATCGCCAACTGGATTAATCACGCCATTTTTGACCAGATTGGCAACAAATTGTGTAATCACATTCCCTGGTACAGGAATAGCATCCACCAGAAGCTTAACCAATTGCACAATGGTCCCTACATATCCATTGATGGTGTAGGAGCTGCTTTCATTCTCAGCGACGTACGAGCACTTCATGCCATAGAACACGTAGCCTTCATTCGTGGTCGCCTTGTAATTGACACCGCCCATGTTTTTCTTGGAACCAGCTCTGAGCGCCCTGGCATTACGAACGGATCGCTCCTTGGCCTTAGTGGACGCGGCTAGGCTTATTCCGTCCTTGGCTGCATAGCTGGCCGTATCCGATAGGACTCCATGAGTATACTGCCTCAGAATAATGAGGTCACCCTTGTCCTCTTCTGTAATAACAATCCCATTGAGCGAAAAAATTTCTCTTTCCTTCAGCCCCTGGGAAGATTGTATCTCAGATGCTCCCGCCGTCGAGGCAAACACAGGCCCTGCTGGCAAGATCCCCACCAGAAGCAGAGCAAAAACCAACAGGTACGAAGCAAAGCGTTTCATAGTTTGCCTCCTTTCGTTGTGACTACACTCTACACCTCGAAAAAAACTTCGTCAATAGCTACCAAAAAGCTTTCCTCTCCTCGCTATCTGCTCAACGCTTTCCACAAGGAGCAAAGTTCTCCGCCCCCTACATAGCCCCCTCCCCAGGACAGCAAAAAGCGCCCCCGCAGGGACGCTTCCGATAAACGATAAAGCCGAAGCGGACCCCACCCGCAGACGCCGCTAGGCCTCAGGCCGCAGCCCATAGGCCGCCAGGAAGTGCCCCAGCATCTCCAAGGCCAGCTCCGCCGTCCGCCCCGCCCCCTGAGGCTCGTCCAAGAGGGGATTTAACTCAACCAAGTCGAAGGAACGGAGCAGGTCCCTGCGCTCCAGGATATAGTCCAGAATCGCCAGACCCTCCGCCCGCTCCAGACCCGCCTCCACCGGCACCGACACGCCGGGGACCACAGCAGGGTCGAAGACATCCAAGTCGAAGCTGATGTGCAGGCCACGGGTCCCATCCAGGGCCCGGGCGTAGGCCTCGTCCAAGACCTCCCGCAGGCCCCGCCGCCGCAGCTCCTCCGTGGAGTAAACGTAGATGCCCGCATCGCGCAGATTCTCCGCCTCCCCCGCATCGATGCTCCGGGCTCCCACGACCACGGCATTTTTCGCAGCAAACGTCGGCCCCGCATAGAAGTCCCGCAGCACAGCCGTACGCCCGTAGCCGACCAGCGTGGCCAGTGGACAGCCGTGCAGGTTTCCGGTCTCCGTGCTGTCTAGGGTATTAAAATCCGTGTGGGCATCCACCCAGATCAGCCCCAGAGGTCCCTGGGCCGCCTGGCTCGCCAGGGCACTGGACACCGCCACACTGTGGTCCCCGCCGATCAGGAGGGGGAAGTGGCCGCGGCCCAGGACCTCGGCGATGCGGCTGTACAGGGCTGCCGTGTACTGCTGTAGCTCGGCCAGGTTGCGCGACTTGTGCCCCGCTTCGCGCTCCTTGACATAGGTCTCCGACTGCTCGAGCAGACTGCAAGGCAGGCCCCAGCGGCGGCTCAGCACGTGAGCCAAGTCTCGGGCCCCGCAGGAGGCTCCATCGCGGACCAGACCGAGATCACAGGCTGCGGCAACGGCTTCTATTTTCATCTGAGTATGCACCTCCATATCCGATGCTCCATAGCTGTTAGTTTATAATAAGTAAAAATAAAAAAACAGCAGTGAAGGTGCCCCATGAAGACGCTCCACGAACTCTTTCCCGACTGCCCCTCCCAGGTGGAAATCACGCATATAGCCATCAATTCCCGCGAATGCCAGCCAGGCTCCCTCTTCGTCTGTATCCCCGGAGTCCAGGCCGACCGCCACGACTTCATCCCTGATGCTGTCGCCCGCGGGGCCTCGGCGGTGGTCGTCAGCCGTGAGGTCCCGGATCCCGGCGTCCCCGTAATTCGTGTCAGAGACTGCAAACACGAGCTGGCCCTGATCTGCCGCCGCTTTTATGAGGCTCCCGAACAGAAGCTCAAACTGCTCGGCGTCACAGGTACCGATGGCAAGACCTCCACGGCCACCATCCTCCAGACCCTGCTCGGCGATGATCACTGCGGCTTCATCGGCACCCACGGAAGGTCCTGTCGCGGCTTTCACGGGGACAATCCCAACACCACCCCTGACGTGGACCTGCTCTATGCCTATTTTCGCGAATTCGTAGACCGGGGCTGTGACCAGGTCGCCATGGAGTGTAGCAGCGAGGCCTTCTACCGGGGCCGCCTCTGGCCCTTCCAATTCGATCTGGCCATTTATACTAACGTCACCTCGGAGCACCTCAACGTCCACGGAAGTCTCGAAAACTACCTGGCCTGCAAGACCCAGCTCTTCGCCCAGACCAAGCCCGAGGGCTACTGCATCCTCAATCTGGACGAAGCACACTGCGAGGCCTTCCGCAAGGCCGCCCGCGGTCAGTTGCGCAGCTACGGACGGGGCCAGGAGGCCGACTTGCGCATTGTCGACTTCGAACTCCACCCCGACCACAGCCAGCTGCACTTCCGCTACCAGGACCAGGACCTGCGCTTCCGCAGCCCCCTGCTCGGCGAGTTCAATGTCTACAATCTGGCGGCAGCCCTCCTCGCCGCCCTCTGTCTCGGAGTTTCAGCCGAGGAGGCCATCTCCCGTCTCCCCCAGGTCCATGTGCCCGGGCGCTTAACGATGCTTCCAACAGGCCTCGACTTTTATGCCATGGTGGATTATGCCCACACGCCGAACGGCATTGCCAAGCTGCTGGACTTCGTCAAACAACTCAAGATCCAGCGCAGCATCGTCGTCATTGGCCAGGCGGGAGAGCGCGACGCCTCCAAGCGTCCCCATGTGGGAAAAGTCCTCTTATCCAAAGCCTCCCATGTCATTCTCACCAGCGAAGATCCCCGCCGTGAAGATCCCGCAGCAATCTGTCAGGACATACTGAGCGGCATGCCAGAAGCAAAAAATTACGAGATCGAACTGGACCGCCGCAAGGCCATCCGCCGGGCCGTCGCCCTCGCCCGGAGCGGCGACATCCTCTTACTCCTGGGAAAGGGCAATGAAACGGACTTCTACATTGGCGAGGGGAGTGTCCATTTCTGTGACCCGAAAGAGCTCCAAGAGGCTCTGGAACTGCGCCGCAGAGGTCTTCTGGAACCCGCTGTGACAGAGGGCTAAAATCCTCAAAAGCCGCATTCTACAGGGCTTTTTGCCCCCTTCCACAGCAGCCCGGGAAGCCATGGCTTACGGGCTGCTGTGCTATACTTACAGTATTAGTTTGATAAGGAGGCCTGTACATGTCTAATTTGCGAATCTGCATCATTGGCAGCAGCATCGCCGGCATCTCGGCTGCAGCTGCAGCCCATAGAGAGAATCCCCAGGCTGAGATCCATATTTTTACCGAAGATACCCACCTCCCTTACTACCGCCAGCGTCTGGCCGAGGTTCTCCTCGATCCGGCCGCCGCGAGCCGCCTCCTCATCCACCCCGCCGAGTGGTACAAGGAGCACGGCATTCACATCCGTCTCGGCTCGCGGGTAAACGCCATCACCCCGGAATCCAAGAGTCTCCGCCTCTCCGACGGCAGCGAGGAGCGCTACGACAAACTGATCATCGCGACGGGCAGCCGCTCCTTCCTCCCGCCCATTCAAGGAATTGACCTCCCCGGCATCCACAGTCTCTGGACCATGGATCAGGCCCTGGAACTCTCCGCCCGCCTCCATGAGTCCTGCCGCCACGCCGTGGTCATCGGAGGGGGACTGCTCGGCCTGGAAGCCGCCCATGTCTGTAGCAAGCTGGGTATCCAGACCCATATTATTGAGCACAATCCCCGCCTGCTCGCGCGGCAACTGGACGAGAAGGCCTCGTCCCTCCTCCAGGAGCAGATCAGACGCCTCGGCATCGACATTCTGCTGGACGCGGATGTCGAGCACTTCGAGGCTGGAGCAGACGGCCAGGTCGCCCGTGTCTGCCTTAAGGACGGCCGCTGCTGTGAGGCGAACCTCGTCCTCGTCTCCACAGGTGTCCGCGCCCGTCTTGAACTCATCGACGGCCTGGACGTGCACATCGACCGCTGCCTCTATGTGAATGAGCGCATGGAGACCGGACTGCCTGACATCTATGCCGCCGGAGACTGCGTCTGTCTGGAGGGCCGCTGGTATGGTCTCTGGTCCATTGCGAAAAGCCAGGGTGAGACCGCCGGTGCTAATGCCGCCGGCGGCGACAAGGTCTGCCACATGCCCGTTCCCCCCTATATCGTCAACACCATGGACACCCGCATTGCCTCAGCCGGGCTCATCGACACCAGTGGCACCGACTACACGGCCCAGATCACCGTTGACGAGGTCCAGCTGACCTACGACCGCCGCAACTATCTCGGTACCAACCTCCTGGGCTTCATCCTCCT
Organism: Bacillota bacterium; assembly: GCA_023388435.1. Taxonomy (GTDB): domain Bacteria; phylum Bacillota; class Clostridia; order Saccharofermentanales; family Fastidiosipilaceae; genus JAEWGG01. The sequence goes on from JAEWGG010000024.1 coordinate 28,580, forward strand.
GGGTGACACCAAGCCCTTCTCCCTGCTCGCCAAAGACCTCCAGGAAACCTCGCGCCGGGCCCAGCTCTGAGCCAGAAGCAGGGCCAGGCCCAGCATACGGCCAGGGTTTAAGCGGACAAGCAATACATTAGGACCTGAACACGAGCGCAAGACAGCGCCCTGGTCAGGTCCTTTTTTAGCGTAAAAGGGGCAGGGCCCCCTATGGCCCAAGCAATTCGGCGCAGCTCAGAGCTCTTTCAAGTCCCCCTCCCGCATGACGAAGCGCCTCTGACCTGGGCGGAGCATCTGCTCCGTCTGGTGGCTGACCATAATCAGCACCCGACCTGGCTTCTCCGCCTGATAGCTGCGAAGGGCTTCCAGGACCCAGGCCGCCAGACTCGGATTCAAGGCTGAGGTGGGCTCGTCAGCCAGAATAATCTGCGGTTCATGAATCAGGGCTCGGGCCAGGGCGATGCGCTGGCGCTGCCCCCCAGATAGATTGCGCACCGGCTCGTCTATTTTCTCTCCCACTTCAAAGAAGTCCAGCATGGCCTTGACGCGCTTCCGATGCTGCCAGATAGGGCAGCCGCTGTAAAAGAGGGGAATGCGCACATTCTCATAGCTGCTGTCCTCCTCAATGAGCGCGTAGTCCTGGAAGACGTAACCAAAATAGCGGTTGCGCATCTTGGCCAGCCGCCGCTCGCTGCAGGCCTGGACGTCCTGGCCCCCCAGGACATAACGCCCCTCATATTCCCGGTCCACGAGACCCAGGATATTAAGCAGGGTGGACTTCCCCGCCCCCGACTCCCCCGCAATCAGAACTTCGTCACCAGGATAGATGCGAAGTTCCGCAGCATTCAGGGCCAGAAGCTCATCGCGGCGGCTCTTAAATCTACGACTCAGCTTCTCGGTATATAACAGTTCTTTCGTCATAACACACCTCAAACACTAATACGCGCACAGGCGTAGCGATTTTTGCCCCTCATCCCCAAACCCGTCAGCAGGAGACTCAGGAGTAGAAAACCCAGGTGTACCAGGGCCAGCAAAAGCCATTCACGACGGGAAACATCAAGGTTCTTGCGCAGGAGGTGGTGGGCAAGAAAAGAGGCTAAAATCGGCAGAGCATAGACCAGCGCCGCTTGGACCTGGTTCAACAAGGGATATGCGCCAAAGAGATAGTGGACGCCAAAGAAGCGCTGCTGGCGGCTATAGAAGGCCCGATAGATCTCATAGAGCAGGAGGGCATAGCTCAGAAGCAGCATGAGCTCCAAGGGGTAAAATATCCATAGGATAAAGCTGCGCTCACCCCCAGCTGGCGGAATCTTGCCCCGCAGCGTGAACCGCCCCTGGCTCAAGATCGCCTCAGCCCGCCGCATCGTTTCAGGATACCTCAGGTCTACGAGGACGCCATCCAGAAAGTTCAGCGTATCCACTGGAACCTGGTCCAGAAGTCCCAGATCCGAACTCACAATGAGACACGGCACACGCTGCTCACGCCCCTCCGTATCCTGCTCAGGCACTGTATGATTCACATAAGAAAAGATACGCCGCAGCGCAGCAGGGGATAAAATGACCCCAGCTGCCTCAAAGCCCAGGCACCTCCTGGCTGCCTCCAAGTCCCGGGAGCTTGTAGCGAAAATACTGGTCGCCCCCACAGCGAGCGGTGCGCGCAGGCCTGAGCTATCCCCCAGGAGCAGGAAATTATCATCTAAGGCCAGAAAAGCGTGGGCCCCAGGCTCCGCCAGGAAGGCCTTGTAGGAACTCAGAAATTCTCCCACTGAAGGCCCCTGTTCCGTGTCGGTCACAAAACGCCGCAGCTGATAAAACTCGTGCTGCTCCTCCTCATTCCAGCTGTACAAGAGCGAATCACTGGCCGAGGCCAGGGCAAAGCTCATCCAGAAGAAGAATACAGCCGTCACGAGGATAAAGGCGAGCTGCCTCCTGAATACACGCCTCAGCATATAAAAATTAATACCGAACATAGAGCCTTCCCCCCTTTCGTAAATAGTGGACACGCAGGAACAGGAAGAGGACATAGAGCCCCGTCACCAGGCCCAGATGCAGGCAGTAGAGCTGGGCAAACAAGTCCCACCAGTGCGGCAGCTGCGGAAGCCCCCCCAGGCTAAATAACAAGAATGGCAGGAGCAACATCCCCAGGGCCTGCCAGATCAGAAAGCCTGGCAGCAGGCGCTTCAGCAAAGAGCGAAAACTGGCACCCCAGAGAATATGCTGGCGATAGATCTGTCCCATACGCCCATGGAAGGCGAGCAGCGAAAAACAGGCAAAAAAGTAGAGCAGAATGGCCGGCAGGGCAAGACTCAGACTTTTCGCATTGCTCAACATCGCCGTCCAGAGCTGCGGTAAGACGAAGCCTGGTCCAGAATCCAGATCCCTATAGCCCAGGGCCTCGAAATAGCGCAGTATCGCAGCCCGAGATCCAAGCTCCTCCACGTATATATACAGTTCAGGCGCTAAGTCCCGGCGTGCAGTCAGGTTTAAAGCCGCCCTCCAGGGCCTTGTCTCCGAAGTGCCGCCAGGGTCCAGCTCCTCCAGATATTCCCGTTGAAACAGACCAACCAGACTGTAGCTCTGTCCCAATTCCAGAGGCGGGGGATTCTTCTCTCGGAACTCGAAGGCCTCCTCCATACCCAGTATGGCCAGCCCCACAGCCCTTCGCTCCCGATAATCCCGGGGCGAGAAATAACGCTGGACTCCCAGGCTAACTTGGCCCTGTAAGTCATAGTAGTGCATCAGGGGATCGTATATCCAGAGCAGGCCCGTCTCCGCTTCTGGAGCCAGAATACTCAGCCCCTCTGGAAAGTCCAGGCCCTCAAGTTCTGGTCGCTCAGTCCCGTCCCGAAGCTCTAGATGGAGACCCGATTTTTCCAGCCCCCAATTCCTGTCCGCCTGCATGGCATAGCGCTCAAAGGCATAGCGACTGGCCAAGCCCAGGGAGCTGAATATGCAGGCACTGAGTACTGCCAGCAGAAGCAGGCTCCGGGACAAGCGTGTCCGCTGAAACAAATAATCTTGTACTGTTCTAAGGACTGAGCGCATAGCAGCTACTCCAGAGAGGGCTTATCTCCTGGATCGGAGTAGCGCCGATTTGAGTGAGCTGTAGCAAGGGAGATCTCACCGAAGACCTTAGTTTTAGGTCCCAAATTCCATTTATCCTTGACGGTGACAACTTTTGTACGAACCTTCGTATCCCGCTCCCCCTCTGAATACAAAAAACCCCTCGTGATACTCCCCTGAACATCATAAGTTATTCGCGCTGAATAGGGATACTCACTGCGTCTGTCACCATAGCGCTCAGAACCCTTAATCGAAAGTGTGCCCGTATACGTATCCGCAAAGAAGTTATCTGGGTGATAACTTTTAACATACGTATAACTGGAAAGCTTGTGTATCCATGTGGTTTTGGCCTGTAGATAGTGTGTGCCCAGCGACAATATAGCAAGGGCACTTAGCGCAGTAAGCAAAATCTTCCTTGTTTTCTTCATAACAAGAACCTCCTTGAGTTTGTGATAACAGCATATCACGAAAAACACATGGCTCGAACACAAATAAATTAAGAAATATTAAAGATTTACCACATTTTCCTTTGCAATCTGCTCTTTAACAAGCAAAAAACACCACCTCAGATGAGGTGGTGTTCTTCTTGGCGCCTACTGTAGGGCTCGAACCTACGCCCCTGCGGTTAACAGCTGCATGCTCTACCGACTGACAATGCCCTCGCAGCCTACGAGACTAAGAATCAAGTCCTGCAAGAGCTGAAAGCACGAATCGCTGACAAGGATAAACGCTGCTTTGATGCCGTGCAGTTTGCTGATAGGCTTGAAGATATCACGGACATCAAGTTCAGTGAAGAGCTGTGGTGCATCCTGATTGATCACGTCAGCGTTCCCACAGGTGGTAAAAAATCACTCATTTTCCATCTGCGAAACGGTGCTGCGATAGATATCGTGTTGGATCAATAGTAAAGCTTCATACCCCTCGCTTTTTTCGCCCCTAATGATCAGGGGATTTTTTTCTATTTACAATCTTCGTAAATAGAAAATACATAACAGAAAAGATTACAACACCCGTCAATAAGAAGTACCCAAAAACCTTCAAGTAATCCAACGGATTGTTTAACTCAAACCACCCGCTAACGAGTAGACATGGTAATACAGTTATCAGCATGATTAGAAAATGAACGACTGTCTGCTTTCTTATCGACCACTTGTCATTTTCATAT
>JAEWGG010000030.1 GCA_023388435.1 Bacillota bacterium
TAGAAGAACAGGTTCTTATAACAATAGAAGATGAGTTTAGTGTTACTGTTTATTCAAAAACAGATGCAGATGTTTTTCGCGACATAAAATTGCTTACGAAAAATAATGGTCTATATAACTTCAGCGCCATAAGAGACTAACATTTAATCGCAAGATGCTCCTCAAGCATTCACTTTTGAACTGCCTCCCATTCTTTGGATTGTTGTTTTCTGTGTCCAAGAAATGGGAGGCAGTTCATTGCTAGCTCTTTTTCTTTTACAAACTTACATACTTTTTACTGCATTCTTAAACACAGGGCAAAGACACATTGCACAACAGTCCCAACAGCAGTGTCTAAGTGCTTAGCTGTACTATAATAATCGTGGTGGAGCTGTCTGGAATAATGCTGTAGCGCTCTCTTTGATCATTCAGTTTGACACGGCTTCTCGTCCTCAGCGAAGCCTGCAAAAGAAAGGAGCAAGCATGAACTCTGATCGGTCTTTACGTTGGTCTCTGGTACTGTTCGGCTGTGGACTGGCCGTCGCGGCCCAGTTCCTGACAAGGCTGCCTTCCAGTCTGCCCAGGGAGGACGACCCCTGGCTATACTATGGCTTCTTTTCTCTTGTGGCCCTCATTCCACTGCTTGTCTCGCTGAGAACTGCGTGGCATATCTTGTCTGTTAACGGCCGCAGACGCTCTTTTATTCCACTGCTTATACTGCTGGCCGCCGTCATCGTTGTCGCAGTGATTTGGCAGGCCGTACTTCCAGCACAGCAATTGGCCAAAGCCTGTCTCGTGCTTCTCATGACCACTCTGGGCACTGGCTATTTACTACAAAACTTAAGACCTGTGCTGGATAAGGCCTAATCTCTCTGTTTTCTCACAAAGAGGCACGCAGGTTTTGTGGCTGCTTCTTGCTTACTGGAGAAGGGGGCGGCAAATGGCCCTATATGTTTCCCGTTTGGCTTGCGACAACAAATAAAATGGCCAGGTGCAGCGGATAGAAACTGTAGTAGAAGTACTTCAGAAATTTAGATGGCTTCTTACTATAAATCTCGAGCGGAAACAGTATGCAGGCGAAGGCGGACAGCAGCTGTATCCCCCCAAATCCATAGTGAAGCAGTCTTGAAAACAGGAGGTAATAGCTGAGGTTAAAGACCAGGAAGGCCAAAAATGCCAGGGCCACATGTTCGCATACAATGTCACGGAGAGTAGCTTTCCTGCCTCTTGATTTTTTGGAGATGGGGGCCAGCGTGTTCAGGATATGAAACAAGAGTGGCGTGACGAGGCCATACACATAATAATCAGATCGAAAATACTATGTTAAGACGAAGATGATAAGAAGACTTAAAAGCGACAGAAAAATCACAGTGGGCGCAGGAAGACTGTAGCCAGCGAACCGTGTCTTAAGCTCCCGGAAAGTCTGAAAGCTGCTCGCGCCATCGCTTGCGGGATCAGCGGGCTGCGTAAGATGCCAGCTGGCGCGACAGACTTCCACCAGGGCGTCAACGGCAATGATGAGCGCCAGGCCCAAGCTCAGGGTAATGAAGATATTTGGGTAGTCGCTGACATGAGTAAGGCGCTGTACAGACGCTAAAACGATCTCACTTACGACCGCCGAGGCTATCAACCTGAAGAGATAGATTAATGGATTGCGGGTCCTCTTATAACCGATGGCTATTTCATAGGCAAAGATGGGAAAGGCGAGCCTGCCGACAGCCCTCATTGACGTATACGCAAAACCCTGGATCGTGTTTGGGAGATAGGCGGCGAGGTGGTCCATGAGCATCGTGAGTATGGCAATGAACTTTAGCATACCGAGTTCTTTCCAGTCTTTACAATCTTTGACATTATTTGTCGTTAACTTCGGATCTCGTGAGGATGCTTTTACGCTACTGTTCAGTCGTAAGCCAGCCGTCGAGGAGCCTCCACGGGGCAGGACGCAGAGGGCCGTCTCCCACTACGGGGGCCCCGAGGGAGTCCCTGACACTCAACGAAGACGCTCTCCCAGGGGCTCTCCTCCAAGCAGGTGGAAGTGCAGGTGCAAGACCGTCTGTCCGCCCTCCGGGCCACAGTTATTTAAGAGGCGAAAGCCGCGTTCCAGGCCCTGCTGGGCCACCAACTGGGGCAGGAGCTCCGCCAAGTGTCCCAGGAGGCCTGGACCCTCCGGGGACTGTGAAAGCTCCAGAATATCCTGGTAGTGTTCTTTAGGCACGATGAGAAGGTGGACAGGGGCCGCTGGCTGGATGTCCTTGAAGACGAGAAACTGTTCATCCTCATAGACCCGGGCCGCAGGGATCTCCCCTGCCACAATTTTACAAAAAAGACAGTCTTCCTTACGCTTCATAAACCCCTCACTGCCGAAGTAGCGTCCATACTGCCTCCAGGGCCTGGGGCAGCTTCTGACAGTCCTTCGCGCCGGCCTGGGCCATATCCGGACGGCCTCCACCGCCGCCTCCAGCTGCCGTCGCCGCGGCCTTGACGAGGGTCCCCGCAGCCAGACCGGCCGCCTGGGCCTCCTTGCTGCTGACCGCGATAAAGGCCAGTTTGCCCTCAAGCTCGGTCGCCAGGAGGACGGCCGCTGGCTGTAACTTGTCTCGCAGCTGGTCTGCCAGATCGCGCAGGGCCTCACGATTTTCCACCTGCACCTCGGCGGCCAGTACGCTCAAGCCCTGGTGCTTCTCAGCCTGGCCGATCAGCTGGGCCGCGGCCTGTGCGGTCTGCTGGGCCTCCAGATGCCTTCTCTCCTGCTCCAGCTGCTTCACTTCTTTCTGCAGCTGGCCGAGGCGCTGGAGCAACTCGCCCTTCGTACTGCGCAGCAGGCTGCAGGCTTCATGGATCAGGGCCTCTTCCTTGACCGTGTAGTCATAGGCAGCGGCGCCCGTCACCGCCTCAATACGGCGCACACCCGAGGCCACCGAGGACTCCGTCAGGATCTTGAACAAGCCCGCCTGCGAACTCCGCTCGAGGTGGGTGCCCCCACAAAATTCCATAGAATAGTCACCGATGGAGACCACGCGCACCCGCTCCCCATACTTCTCATCAAAGAGGGCCATGGCCCCGGACTGCTTGGCCTCCTCCAGGCTCATCACGGCGGTCTGCAGGGGCAGGTCCTGAAGGATGACACGGTTGACTGCGGCCTCAACGGTCGCCAGCTCCTCGGCAGTCATGGCCTGGAAGTGGCGGAAGTCAAAGCGCAGACGCTCCGGACTGACCAGCGAACCGGCCTGGCTGACGTGGTCTCCCAGACAGTCGCGCAGGGCCTTGTGCAGGAGGTGCGTGGTACTGTGGTTACGGGCCGTAGCCAGGCGCACGGCCTGGTCCACCAGCTGTTCCAGCTCCTGCCCCCGACGGAGCAGACCCCTGCGCACCTGGCCGTGCAGGAGGAAGACGCCCTCGGCAGTCTTCGTGCAGTCCTCAACCGCCACTTCCACAGCTCCGTCCAGAGAGCGCAGCAGACCGCGGTCTCCCACCTGGCCGCCGCTGTTGGCATAGAAACAGGTATGGGCGAGGACGAGGGTCACCGCCATGTCCGTCGGAGCCTCATCGAGGAGCAGGTAGTCGCCGTCCTCATTGCGTCCCAGAATCAGTTCCAGAGGAGCCAGATCACGGGTCTGGGCGTAGCCGGTAAAGTCTGTGGCTTCCATATTTTTGAGCTCCTCAGGCAGGAGCTTGTCCCCCCAGGCACTCTGGCCCCGCTGCTCGGCAGCCTTCTTGCCCATGGCCTTCTGCTCGGCCATGGCCTGGGCAAAGCCCTCCAGATCGGCACCCAGACCCTCCTCAGCCAGGATTTCACGGGTCAGGTCCACCGGGAAGCCATAGGTATCATGGAGGCGGAAGAGCTGGGCCCCTGCCAGCTGGCCCTGGCCCTCACGCTTGTAGGCCGCGATATACTCGTCCAGCATGGCCTGGCCCTGGCGGATGGTCTTGGCAAAGGCCTCTTCTTCGGCCTCCATCACTTTTACGATGAAGCTCTGCCGCTCGACTAGGTTGGGATAGGCCTGTCCAGAAGCCTCAATAACCTTCGGGACCAGCCCCGCGAGGAAGCAGCCCTCAATGCCCAGGAGGCGTCCGAAGCGGGCAGCACGGCGCAGGAGACGGCGCAGCACATAGCCGCGACCCGAATTCGCCGGGGTGATACCGTCTGAAATCATCATGCTGCAGCTGCGCAGGTGATCTGTAATAACTCGGATAGCCACATCCGTGCGGGCCTCTTCCCCGTAGCGGACATGGGCCAGGTCGCAGACCGCATTGAGGATGCTGCGGACCGTGTCCACCTCAAAGAGATTGTCCACTCCCTGGACCACACAGGCGATGCGCTCCAGGCCGGCCCCGGTGTCGATATTTTTCTTTTCCAGCGGCAGATAACTGCCGTCCTCCTGGCGGTCGAACTGGGTGAAAACCAGATTCCAGAATTCGATGTAGCGATCACTGTCCGCATCCAAGCCCTCACGGAAGCTCAGGTCCCCGTGCTCCGAACCGCGGTCGAAAAAGATCTCCGAGCAGGGCCCGCAGGGACCGGTACCGTGCTCCCAGAAATTATCCTCCTTGCCGCGGCGCTCAATGTGCGTGGGGTCGATGCCCACGACCTCCGTCCAGAGGCGATAGGCCTCGTCGTCCTCGCGGTAGACCGTCACATAGAGCAGGGCTGGGTCCAGCTCCAGCTCCTGGGTCACAAACTCCCAGGCCCAGGGAATAATCTCCGCCTTGAAATAATCGCCAAAAGAAAAGTTACCCAGCATCTCGAAGAAGGTGCCGTGACGGGAGGTGTGGCCCACCTGCTCAATGTCGGGGGTGCGGATACATTTCTGACAAGTCGTGACACGCAGGCTGGGCGGCCTTCTGGCCCCTGTGAAGTAAGGTTTGAGCGGGGTCATACCCGCATTGATCAGCAGGACGGAGGGGTCGTCCTGGGGCACCAGAGAAAAACTGGGCAGACGCAGGTGACCCTTTCCCTCAAAAAAGCGCAGATAGCGCTCACGAATCTCATTCAATCCTAACTTTTGCATTTTATACCTCTTGGTCACGACATTTTAGTGGGCGAAGTCCCCCCTCAGATGGGGTGGGTCCGCAAAGACTTTTGCCCTTAATCATAGCATATGCAGGACATGGCCCAGTGCCTCAGTGCACGTTCTGGACGAAGACGTAGCAGCTCGCCGACGAACTGTCCTCCGCATAGCGAAAGCCCTCGTCACAGAAATCCTTTAAGGGCTCCGGAGACTCCACCTGGCGCTCAGCCATGAAGCGCAGCATGCGGCCGCGGGCGGCCTTGGCGCGGGTGGTGATCTGGCGGCGCTGGACCTGCCCCTCCTTGTCACGGCGTTCAGTCTCAAAGCGCAGATCCAAGAAGGGAATCTCCGCGGGCCAATGAGGGCGCAGGGCCTTGCTGTATTCCTCCGAGGCCAGATTGACCAGACAGTCACAGCCCTCAGCCGCCCGCCGGGCGAGGCGTGGACCCCAATAGGCGTAGAGGTCCTGCGCCGCGGCTCTGTCCTCGGTGGCGGGGATGTGGAGGGGGGCGGCCATCTCCAGGCGGTAGGGGCTCATGGCCGAGTCCGGACGCAGAAGACCATAGAAGCCGGAAATGATATAGAGGTGGCTGCGGAGCCAGTCCAGGGCTGCCTCGTCCAGAACGTAGGGGGCCAGATTTTTAAAAACCAGGCCGTCGTACATGCCGAGGGCCGTACCCTGTGGCCGCCTCAAGGATGAGGCCAGATAGCGTTCCAGCGTCTTTGCGGCCAATTTCTCACTAACTCCCCAGAGCTCCTGGAGCTCCTGGGCCGTCTTCGCCCGCAGCAGCTGGTCCAGCCGCTCTGTCTCCTCGGGAAAAAGCTGGGGCCCGAAGTCGTAGAGGCCCTCGTCCTCACGCTGGGTCTTGGCTGGTGACAGTATCACCTGCAACATATTCCCTCTCCTCCTGTCTAAAAAAAGCATCTAATTCCTGCTCGTAGCGGGTCCTGGCCCGCAGGTAGGCCAGGGCATGACCCGTGTCCGAAACCGCCCAGAAGCGTTTGTGGCTTGCCGCGCTGAGGCGGTAGAGCTCTGGGGCCATGGCATAGGGGACAAAGCGGTCCTCACGGCCATGGATGATAAACAGAGGACAGCTGGCCTCCTGCACGCTGTTCCGGGCCTCATACTGGCGAAAATCATAGCCTACGAGGCTCCTCGCCCGCCAGTTGAGCAGATGCAGGAGGGGGCGGGCTGGCAGGTGATACTGGCGGCGAAGCTGCCAGGCAAACTCTTCCCAGAGGGAGCTATAGCCACAGTCCGCGACGACCCAGGAGGGACCTGGGAGTCGCTCCAATTGGGGGGCGGCGTGCATGACGGCGGCCGCGCCCATGGAGACCCCGTGCAGGCAGTGGGCCACATAGCCCTGGGCTGCGAAGTGTTCCAACCAGGCCAGCAGGTCATCCCTGTCCAGGATTCCCATGCCAATATAGTCCCCCTCAGAGCGTCCATGGGCCCGGTTATCCGGTAATAGGACTTCCCAGCCCCGGGCCAGATAGTAACCCGCGTAAACCTCCATCAGGCGGCCTGTCCCCTGGTACCCGTGCACCAGAAGCGCCAGACCTGGCCGCCCCCGACCGGTCCAGAGCCCCCGACCTCCTCCCCCCATCCTCGGGCGGAGCAGCCGGGCGTAGAGACGGGGCTGGCCTGGGCGTTCCAGATAGTGCTCCTCCTCAGCGCCCAGGTGACGGATGAAATTGGTCTCCGCCTCTTCCAGACCCTTCTGGCACAGGTCGCGGAACTGGCGTTCTGCAGCCGTCCGCCCCGGCAGGCGCCCCAGATCCCAGGCCTCCATACAGTGCTCCGGCCGGCCCAGGTGGCGCCGCAGCAGGGCTCCCAAGGGGCCCATCTCACTCGTCCAACTTCAGGACGCTCAAGAAGGCTTCTTGTGGCACTTCTACAGAGCCAACCTGGCGCATACGCTTCTTGCCCTCTTTCTGCTTTTCAAGCAGTTTCTTCTTACGGCTGATGTCGCCGCCATAGCACTTGGCCAAGACGTCCTTGCGGTAGGCCTTGACTGTCTCACGGGCGATGATCTTCCCTCCGATGCAGGCCTGGATGGGAATCTCAAACTGGTGCCGCGGAATATTTTCCTTAAGTTTCTCCGCCATGCGCCGCCCCCTGCTGTAGGCCTTGTCCGTGTGGACGATAAAGGAGAGGGCATCGACGACGTCACCATTGAGCATGACGTCCAGCTTGACCAGATTAGAGGCGCGGTAACCTGAGAGTTCATAGTCCATGGAGGCGTAGCCGCGGGTCCGGGATTTCAGGGCGTCAAAGAAGTCGTAGATGATCTCGTTGAGCGGCATCTCGTAGTGCATGGTCACACGGCTTTCATCCAGGTAGTCCATATTGATGTATGTGCCGCGGCGCTCCTGGCAGAGTTCCATGATGTTGCCCACGTAGTCGCGCGGGGTCAGCAGCTCCAAGCGGACGATGGGCTCCTCGAAACGCTCAATCTCCGAGGGGTCAGGCATGTTGGTCGGGTTGTCCAACTGGACCATGCTGCCGTCTTTCAGATAGAGGTGGTAGACCACCGAAGGGGCGGTGCAGACCAGATCCAGGTTGAACTCCCGCTCCAAACGCTCCTGGATGATCTCGTAGTGGAGGAGGCCCAGGAAGCCGCAGCGGAAGCCGAAACCCAGGGCCTGGGAGGTCTCGGGTTCAAAGGACAGGGCGGCGTCATTGATCTGCAATTTTTCGAGGGCCTCTCGGAGCTCGGGATAGCGGGCCGAGTCCGCAGGATAGAGGCCGCAGAAGACCATCTGCTGGACGGGCTTATAGCCGGGCAGGGCCTCGGCACAGGGCCGCTCAGCCAGGGTCACCGTGTCGCCGACCTCGGTGTCGCGGACATTCTTGATGGAAGCCACAATATAGCCGACATCCCCCGCCTCGAGCTCCTCTGTCGGGCAGAGTTCGCCTGGGCGGAAGTGGCCCAACTCCGTGACGGTAAAGCGCTTATTCTTATGCATGAGAAGTATCTCATCCCCCAGGCGAAGACGGCCGTCACGCAGGCGGACGTGAACGATAACCCCTCGGTAGCTATCATACTTGGAATCGAAAATCAGAGCGGAGAGGGGGGCATCAGGGTCTCCCTCCGGTGGGGGAAGATGCTTGACAATACCCTCCAGAACATCCTTGATATTGAGGTTCTGCTTGGCCGAAATGCGCGGGGCCTCCGCAGCGTCAATACCGATGACATCCTCAATCTCCTGGGCAACCAGATCCACCTGGGCTGAGGGGAGATCAATTTTATTGATTACCGGAAGGATCTCCAAGTTGGCGTCCAGGGCCAGATAGACGTTAGCCAGGGTCTGGGCCTCCACCCCCTGGGCCGCGTCGACGACCAGCACGGCCCCGTCACAGGCCGCCAGCGAACGTGAGACCTCATAGTTGAAGTCCACATGTCCCGGCGTATCAATCAGATTAAAGACATAGTCCTGGCCATCGTCCGCGCGGTAGATCATGCGCACAGCCTGGGCCTTGATGGTGATACCGCGTTCGCGCTCAATATCCATGTTGTCCAGAACCTGGGCCTGCATCTCGCGCTGGCTCAGCACACCAGTCGCCTCGATCAGCCGGTCGGCCAGCGTGGACTTGCCGTGGTCAATATGCGCCACGATAGAAAAATTTCGCACCTGCTTCAGGCTCTTCTGCCCCATAGCTCCCTCACTATCTTACGTATTCAAGGCCCGAAGTCCCCGCACAGAGCCGAGCAGGTCCAGGCTGTCAGATTTTATCTATTTTACCTATTCTCAGGCTCTGGTTAAAGTCCCATTTTCCCCAGTCTGGCCCTCAAAAGCCTGCGCTAATCTCCCCTTGACCAGGGACTTGTCAAGAGGATAAAAATATTTTACGATTCATTAAAGTTATTAAAGCCATATCACATCCAGACGTAGAAAGCAGGTGCCCATGTCCAGCAAGGAAGCCACAAGGCAAGGCCGCTCCCTCAGGACCCGCCTCCTCATTATTTTTGCCGTCCTTCTCCTCATCCTCAGCGCCGCTGGCTACCTGGCCGGCGACTACTTCTTCCGCTATGCCCTGACCCGCAACAGCGGCTCTGAAAAGCGCCAAGTCCAGACTACGGAGAAGGCCAAAGAGGCTGAGGACCAGCGTTCCCTCCTCGTCCAAGAGGCCAAGGCCCAGGCCGAAGAGGCCTGGAAGGCCTATGCCGAACGGGAGCAGCGGCGGGAACTCAAGACCAGTGACGGTCTCCTTCTCAGGGCCTTTAGCCTGGAACCGGAACAGCGGAAAGAGGACAGCTGGGTGGTCCTGGTCCACGGCTATAAGACGAAGCACGAGGCGATGAAGGCCTACGCCCTCCACTATCTCCAGCAGGGCTACCGCGTCCTCATGCCAGATAACCGCGCCCACGGTCAGAGCGAGGGGCAGATACTGGGCATGGGCATCCTGGACGCCCAGGACATCCAGGCCTGGCTGGAACAATTGCGCCAGGAGGAGGCGGGCGCCCAGTTCATTCTCCACGGTGTCTCCATGGGCGCCGCCACGGTCATGAATGTCGCCGCCGCCAATCCCGAAGGTGTCAAGGCGGTCATTGAAGACTGTGGCTACAGCTCCGTACACGCTATTTTCAGCTCCGAACTCAAAAAGCGCTACGGCCTGCCGGCCTTTCCCATCCTCAACTTCGCCGAGCTGGTGGGCCGTCTCAAGGGGGGCTACGCCTTCGACCTCCTGAGGCCTGTCGATTCGGTGGCCAAGACCCGGCTCCCCCTGCTCCTCATTCACGGCGAGGCGGATGACTTCGTCCCCTACGCCATGCTCGACGAGCTCTACCAGGCCGCCGCTGGCCACAAGCAGCGCCTCTCCATAGCTGGGGCGGGACACGCCCAGTCCGTCTATCTCCAGCCCGATGCCTACTGGCAGGCGGTGGACCAGTTCCTGGCAAACTGGCGCTGAAGCCCTGATATAATGGCGGCAAAAGGAGAATGAAGATGTCCTATACTTTTGCCGATGTCATCACCTGCCTGGAGGACCTGGCGCCCCGGGCCTTCGCCGAGGACTGGGATCCCGTGGGACCCCAGCTACAGTTGGAAGATCTGTCCGCGACCGTTTCAGGCCTGGTTCTCAGTCTGGACAGCGACCGCCAGGCTCTGGACCTGGCCCGGGAAACGGGGGCCAACTTCCTGATCAGTCATCACCCCCTTTTCTTCCATCCCCTGCCCCGACTCCTGGCCTCAGAACCTGAACAGGCCTTCATTCTGGACTGCGTCCGCCAGGGCCTCAGCATCTATGCGGCCCACACCAATCTGGATGCCGCGGTCGGCGGTGTGAATGAGGGCCTCCTGGATCTCCTCGGCTGGCGGGCCAAATCCAGCCTCTTCCCCCAGGAACAGGCCGCCTTGCAGCGCTGGCGGCCAGCGGACCAGCGGGAGGACTTGGAACCCGGCTATGTGCGCCTGGTCGAAGTGGAGACGGAACTGGAGATTCAGGAGCTGAGCGCCCTCCTCAAGAAGAGCCTGGACCTCCCAACAGGCTTCCTGCATATGGCCAGCCAGCCGGCAAGAAAGATCCGCCGTGTCGCGGTCAGTGGCGGGGCCTTTGACGGGGACTGGATCCCCGCCCTCTCCGCAGCGAATTGTCAGGCCCTTATCTGCGGCGAACTGCGCTACCACGAGATGCAAGCCCTGGCCCTGCGCGGTATCAGTTGCTACGCCCTCGGCCACGCCCAGTCCGAGCGACCTCTGCTCCGACGTCTGGCCAGCTACTTTGCCCAGCGCCTGCCCGGCCTCGCTGTCCACTGCTCTCAGGTCACAGGGCCTTCCCAAGGATAGATGGGTTTTTCACAGATTTTAAGGTATATAAAAGAGCCAGAGACAGCAAGGTGTCCTGGCTCTTTTTATAGCGTTCTGAGCGCTAATCTCCCAGCTCCGGTGGACCAGGGTCGGCGTGGTCCCCAAGCTCATCCCGAAGCAGGGCTACCGCGTGGCCCACGAGCTCCTGAATAAAAGACCAGTTCTCCAGGGCCGCCTTAGGACTTCCGGGCAGATTCACAATCAAGGTCCGCCCGCGAATTCCCGCTGTCGCCCGACTCAGCATGGCCGTCGGAGTTATCTTATATGAGCGCTGGCGCATCAGTTCCGCAAGCCCTGGGGCGGGGCGCTGAATCACCGCCGCAGTCGCCTCCGGAGTCAGATCTCTGGGGGCAAAACCTGTTCCTCCATTGGTCAGAATCAGGTCCACAGACCCGCTATCCGCCTGGGTACGGAGCCAGTCCTCGATCTGATCCTGCTCGTCGGGAAGCAAGTCGAGGCAGGTCACACAGTATTCAGGTCTGGACTCCAGCTCCGCCTTGAGACCAGGACCAGTCAGATCCTGGCGCTCCCCACGGAAGCCCTTGTCACTGAGGGTCAGTATGGCCGTACGTATCGCTAACATGGCTCACTCCATTTCTACAACTAACAATAAGTGCCTTAGCGCAAAAGTAAAAGCTGCTCTGGCGGAACGTGAAAAGCCAGCCGCTCCTTGCCCTCCAGCTTGGGCCGCAGACTCTGGGGACAGTCCCAGCGCACGATGGACAGGCCTGGCTCCGCGGGCTCGACCCCTGGGGCGCAGCCAGCGGGCCCAGCTGCTGGGGGTGCCAGGGGCCTCCATGCACGCCCCCGTCACCGCCTTAGACGTCCTCCTGCCCAGAATTTTTGCCGACTTGGAGATCTGCCGCGAGGACTTCATCCGCATGGGCGAGGGGGGGCTCAGTCTCTGTCAGCACTGGCCTCAGCTGGGCTAGGAGCACAGGCTCTGTTCTGAGAAAAGACCAGGCCCCCGCCCCCTTGATCTAAGGGGATTCGGGGGCCTTGCTCTTATACACCTCCGGTCTGGTCTGCCAGGCTGTCTACCCGTCTCCTCCGCCGCCGACGGGCCAGCTGGCCAGCTAGCAGGGCGAGGCCCAGGCTGAGGCCTGCGGGGAAACCGGACTCCGCCTCCCCAGTCCGCGGAAGGGCGGAGGGTCGGGCGAAAGACTGCCCTGTCTTGCTGGGCTGTCCCAAGCCTGGCTGGGGCTGCAGGACTACGTCCTCTGTTCGCCCTGTCTCCGTGGGGGCGCTGGGCTCCACCTGGCTGGGCTCCACCTGGCTGGGCTGCTCTGTCGGCTGGGGCTGCTCCGTCGGCCTGGGCTGCTCCGGTTCCTCAGCCCGCAGCCAGAAGGCTCCGCGGGCTCCTGCCTCCCTGTCCACAGCTCCGGCACGGAGCAGCAGGAGCCCCTGCATATCGATGCTGCCGTCCGCCCTGCGACTGGGACGGAGCCTTGTGTCCAGGCTCTGGAAGTCCTCTGCCTGAAGCTGGTCTCCCTGGCTGTTGCGGCTGCACTGACCGGCCTCGTCCCAGCAGTAGTTCGTTGTTCCGAGCAGGCTGTCTAAATCCTGTCCCTGGAGCTGGATCTGCTCCCCTATGTTTTCGACCCCAGGCCCCAGCTTCCGGAAAGAGAGGAGGCCCCCCAGACGGTAGGCCGTCTGGGCCTGCTTGTTATTGGTATAGAGGGCCAGGTTATAGCTGCCATTGTTATAGGCCGTGCAGTCCTGCACCTGAATATCTGGACAGGAATTGGCATCGAAGCCCTTGGCCTTATTTTCATAGCTGATACTATTCACGATCTGATGTCCCCCAGGCAGGTTGGTCCCGCCCAGTTTAAAACCGTTGCCATTGCCGGCGACCAGCAGACGCAGCTCAGCTCCCAGGCGTCCGGAGGGTCGGAGATCCCCCTCGGGGCTGAGCAAAAAATCCGCCAGCTCCAGTTCCAGCTCACGATCCTCAGATCTGGGACTGGGCACTTCGTCCCAGCGGCGCTCCCGGAACTGTTCAGGGACCTTGGCCCGCGGACCTACGAGTAGATAGCCGTTGCGGTAGCAGAGGGAGTCCCTGATGGTCACCGCCCCGATAGATCCCGTCCCCGCCTTGGCGAAGAGGTCCCAGCCGTCATCCGCATTGTAGGCCGCGATGCAGGCGGTAAAGACGTTCCCCTCCCCTGTCGTCAGCTTCGCAGCGAAACCATCGGCATCCTCCATGGCGCGGTCCGCGTTATTCATGGACGTGCAGTTCCGTACCAGATTGTGACTGGGCCAGGTCTCTCTGGCCTCCTGGGAACTGCCAGAGATCTGGCAACCTGTGGAGCCGTTATTGAAAAAGACACAGCGGTCTAAAAGATTGTGGTGCCCGGCCAGCTGCAGGCCCTTATACCCATCAGCCGTACGTGTGACTGCCAGGTTCTGGATCTCCCACCAGTCGCCCCAGACCGTCAGGCCCTGGCCCGTCTTGCCGAAGTCCAGGACTGCGTAGCCGCCCAGCTCCGGATCGGCCATAAGCTGAATCGGCGCGGTCTCCTCTCCCGAGATGCCCCGGGGTATTACTAACTTTTTCCCAGAGCAGTTGTAACTTCCTGGCTGGAGGAGAAGGCGCTGTCCAGGCGCGGCGAAGCTCAGGGCCGTTGGCAGGTCCACAGCCTGAGCATAGCTGACGGCACTATTCTCCGACCGGCCATCGGGCCGCACATGGACCCTGCCCTGGCCATCGCCCAAGACCCTATAGGTCACCGTCCAATCCCGTTCCCAGGCACTGTAATCTGCCAGGACCTCGTGAGGCCCCGGTCTGTAATTCTGATCTGGGATAAAGCGCAGATGAAACGTATTCTCCCCCAGCTTCAAGTTCTGGGGCAGGCTGCAGATCTCCCCCGCCTTGACCCTATATTCCTGAGGCTGGCCAGCTGCCTCCCGCAGGCTGAGCTGGCCGTCGGCATTGGCCCTAAACTGGAGCTGATAGTCCGCCCGCCCAGAACTCGTCGGACTCAGGATCTCATAGGAGACAGGGATGCGGTGATCAGGCTGGGGCTTCCAGTCCTCTGGCTTAAATGGCTGAATCTCAAGCTGAATGTTGCTGAAGCTGGCGTTCACTCCACGGGCCACAGCCAGGCCGAGGTAGGCACGCTCAGGCTCCTGTTGGGCCAGGGGGTCAGCCAGGTCCCGATAGTCCTGTATCTTCTGAACTCCGCTGTCCTTGGCCGCTATGTAGTCCAGGGCGCTGGCCAGGACGGAACCCGTCTCTGGATCCAGGAGGCTCGACACATAAGCGTCCGCCCGCTTCTCCAGACGGAGTCGGTAGCTGCGGCCCTGTTCCAGGCGGGCGAAGTCCGGATTGAAGCCCTGACGGAGGACTCCCAGCTGATTTTTTGCCATATCCTCAGGGTCGGCCACCCCACGAAAATTGCGCAAACCCACCAGGTCCTTGATTTCCTTTTTCTCCTCTCCCTCACCGTATGGCAGCTTGCTGCCGATGGTCGCAACGGAATTGGAGAGGAAGCTTCCCGAGCCCCGGAGGCTGTCGCGGCACAGAAGGGCAAAGCCCTCCTGTCCATCGGGTTTGGGATTCAAATAATCCAGATGGACGTCGGCCTGGAGGCGAAAATTCTGCCGGGAGGGATCTATTTCGGTGTAGTAAAAGGACAGGCCGTCCGCCGGAGCGTCCGAGACGAACTTGCCACCTTTTTTCTGAATGGCTCCCGACTGCTCATCATAGGTACAGGAATAGAGGCGGACCGTGCCCGCAATTGAGTCCGGGGCCTCACAGCGGTTTGTCTCAGCTCCAGTCGAGGGGCCAAAATAGCGGAACTGCCAGACCTGCTCTTCCCCCTCCACAGGCCAGTCCTCCAAGCCCTCCAGTGAGAACCTGGGGACAAGTGCCTGCGGGCTCCAGTCCCCGAAGACTTCGCCGCTCACTGCGGGTCCAGCCAGCCGCTGGGCCAGGTCCTGACTGAGGCGGAAGTCCGCCCTGCTACGAGCCAAATTTGAATAGTAATAGCGCTCCTTCTGAGGAGGGCCTGGCGCCCAGTAATTGCCATACTCCTGGAACTGCACGTCCTGGGCCTCCAGGTCGGACATCGGGGCCCAGCCCTCCGCTCGGAGGCTGCCCTCTCCCAATTCTGTAGCCAGGAAGCAGACCTCTGCCTGGGGGCCCCAGGGCCTCCCCAGATAACCAGCCTCCCAGTTCTGGGTCCCAGCCTCAATGCGGCAGCCACGGAAGACGTAGCGTCCGCGACTGGCTGTGATGTAGCCAGGCTTGGTTTCCGTCGAATAGCCGACCCAGACCAGCTGGCACTGGTCGAAGAGGGCCCTCGTCCCCGTGTTGCCAAAGATATAGTCCGTCTGCCCCTCGATGCGGCAGTTACGGAAATAGCTGCGGGCCGAGCCCGTGTAGAGGCTGTCCTGGCTGCTCGTTATACGGCAGTCATAGAAAGCCGCCCGGTCACCCTCGCAGGCCAGGGCGGCCGCCCGCTCCGTGGCCTGGAGGCTCCGCACGTCCTGCTGCTCGCTGCGGCGCTCCTCAAGGCTGTCTGAGATCCCCTGCCCATATTCTTCAGCGCTGCCCAATTCTACTCCGTCCGCCAGCTCAGCCGACGTAAGCTCCTGGTTAAAACTGTTGCGAAAGTGTATGCCGCGAGCGATAAAATCCCGGGCCTCAGGTAAGATGCGGCAGGCCGCTCCCCAGCGGGCCGCATAGCCCTTTTGATAGCGATCCTGGGCGGCTTTGAGGCTGTAGTAACCGTCCTCACCAATGGAATAGTACTTGTAACCAATACCGTAATACCAGCTGATCTCTGGCTGGGCTCCAGGGGCTGCCTCCAGGCTGATTTCAGGCAGATCCACGAGGACCTGCTCCTCAAAGCGCTGGTTAGCCAGAACCAGGCGCACCCGCTGGCCAGGCTGACGCTCCATGGCCCGCACTGCCTCCAGGGCCTCTCTCAGACTTGGATAATCCCCATTGGCCCCCACCTGTAGCTCAGGCCGATAGCCGTGGGGGTAGTCTGGTCCGGGTCCATAAAAATGCACGTCGTTGTCCACTGGCTCAGCCCCCAGGCCGCGCAGTGCCACGTGGTCGTAGACGCTGTAGTCTCCTGCGGAGACCTGAGCCTGGGCCGTATAGTCCCCATTCGGCAGGTCCAGCCAGTAGCGGCCTCCTTCTATCTGGGCCCTATAGCTTCTGCCCGCCGCATCGTGGAAGCTGAGCGCCTCTGGCAGGACCCCCTCAGGAAGGCCGCGAATGGCGCCCTGCACCCGATGTGAAGGGGCCTGCACGATGCGTAGTCGAATGAGTTCTGGAAGCTGCCCGCGCAGATCCAGGTCCTCCCCCTCCAGATAGAGACCCGGGTCATCGATGGCAAACTTGTAGCGGTAACCGGTCTCCAGTTCCAGCAGGTCCACCACGGCCGCCACGTCCTGGATGGCCCCCGTATCCAGATTCCGCAGACTGAGCGTGGCGGAAGTCAGCAGTTCACGACCCTCAAGCTCCAAGCGAATTTTCGTTTTTTGCTTCGGAGGGGCAAAAACAAAACCTGCAAACTGGTACTTTGAACCCTGGGCAAAAAAGCTGTAGCTAAGTCCCTTTTTAACCGCCACAGTCACTGGTCCATCCCGCAGCTCCGAGCTCGTGTAGATGACACGCTCCTCCCCTTCTCCAGCCTCGACCACATAGAAGGGCTTGCCAGGTCCATTGATACCATAGCAGCTGAGCGTGCCGTCCGCTGGAGCCTGAACCCGTATGGCCGCCCCCTGTTCTGGGGCCCGTCCATTGGGGTTCTGGCCATTTTGCAACTTGGGATTCATTGTGCCCTGAACGGTATAGTAGGTCTCAGACTCAACGACAAGACGGTTTGTCTTGGGCCCCATATCGCTCAGGGCCCAGACTGGATATCTGCCCTGCTGTCCGGATCGCAGCCCCGTCTTCCCATCCCTATTGAACCAGAGGACGAAGCCGCTGGCCAGGTCCTGGTCTTCAGCGACTAGCGCCCTTTCGCCTGGGCTCAGACCAAGGCTGCCCAGCAGGACGATCCCGCCCAGGATAGCCGAACTCAAGCGCCTCAGGAGACTACGTCTGTTTCGCATGCTTCCCACTCCTTCCACCGTGGCCCAGAGGCCTGCACAAGCTGATGTAAGCGTATACATAGTACGGCAAAAGTCCCGCCTTGCGGCCCTTCCAGCTCCACAATCTCCATAAGCCCTAAAAATGGTAGCCCAAAACCGTCACTTCGCACAAAGCACGGTAGGAACTGCCAGCCCAAAAGCTAAAAAAGGCCGTCCCCACAGCGTGGGGGCGGCCCTGTACACGATTCTCTCTCGCAGCAGCCCTATTTAGAGCTGGTTTTCCTCAATCTTACAGATCGACTCAACCGGATAGTCCTTCAGCATCTCCCGGCCCTTAAGATTCAAGAGCTCGATGAAGAAGAGATTGGCCACAACCTTGCCGCCCAGCCTCTCCACCAGTTCACAGCTGGCCTTGGCCGTACCGCCCGTGGCCAGGAGGTCGTCAATGACCAGCACCCGATCCCCAGGCTTGATGGCGTCCTTATGCATCTCCAGGCGGTCTTGCCCATACTCCAGGTCATAGCTGATGGACACCGTCTCCGCGGGCAGCTTACCATTCTTGCGGATAGGCACAAAGCCGCAGTTGCAGGCGTAGGCGACGGGGGCACCCATAATGAAGCCTCGCGACTCCGAGCCGACGATCACATTAAAATCATACTGGGAGACAGCTTCGACCATCTGCTGAATCGCCTCTCGGAAGTAGACCGGATCCTTCAGAACCGTTGTGATGTCGATAAAGTCGATACCCTCATGAGGGAAATGGTGCACGTGACGCAGCTTCTCTTCTAGATTCATAAATGACCTCTGTTCCTATCTGCTCTGTCAGCTCTCCCCAGGGAAAGCTCCGCTCCACTCGAAAGCCTGCATAGTATACCTCATTTGACGAACTTATAACAGGCGGGATATAATACCGTAGTCTTTTGACTAGGAAGAGTAGCGAAGTGGCCGTAACGCGCCGCACTCGAAATGCGGTTGTCCAGCAATGGGCACGCGGGTTCGAATCCCGCCTCTTCCGCCATGAGAATCCAGAATCCCTGATGGGTTTCTGGATTTTTTTCGTTTTGTGCCGACCACTGGTGAATTCGCCGCTTCTGGGAGGAAGGTTTCGCTCAGACCTCTGTTCTCCTGGGACTTTCTGCCCTCCCCCGCTCGAATTGCTGGTCAGAGTGCTTGGAGATTCGGAGAGGGGGAAATGCTCAAGCAGTTGTGAAAGAAATTTTCACCTATCCAAAGCGAGAAGCACACTTATAGTAAGTCGTTAAGAAGGTTCATGCACTTCACCTTCTGCTGAAGATTCGCGCTTCCATAGACATTTAGTGTGAATGATACATTTTTATGCCCGAGAATTTCAGAGAGTGATTTTATGTCAAACTCTGGTATTTCAATCGCCCGCACCGCGAAGGTATGTCGCATCTCATGGAATTTGACCTTTTGCAGTCCCTTTCGCTTTAGAAATCGAGCGAAAAACTGTCGGTATGTGCGCGGCTCAGTCGGCTTCAGTTTCCCAGTCAGAAAGTAATGCTTTGGATTTTCCGTGTAAAACTTCTTGATAATATTCATAAGCAGTGATGGGACAGGAATGACCCTAGCAGAGGTCTTTGTCTTTGGTGGCCCTATATGGAGATAGGATGTTCCTTTTCTCTTATCATAGATGCGTTGAACGGTTTTGTTGATATTGATGGTCTTGTCTATCAGAGAAATATCCTGCATCTGAAGTCCACAAAGTTCACCAATTCGAAGTCCTGTAAACAACGCTATTAAAATACCTGCGGTTTTTCGATTCAAATTCATATAAATACATTGAATAAGGGCTTGTTCCTGATCTTTTGACAATGAATTGACTTTCTTTATTCCCAGTTCCTTCGGGTATTCAATCAAGTCCCAATTCAGCAAGGGGATCATCCGCTCTTTGTAAGCAAACTCCATCGCAAGCCTAAGGACGAGGATGATGTCCCGTATGGTCTTTACGGTTAGTCCTCCCGTTTTATCCAAGCGACCTGCGTTATGAAGATACGAAATGTAGTTTTGAATGTCCGTTTCCGTAATGCTCCCAATTTTTCGTTTGCCAAAGTACGGTATCAGATGATTTTCCGCAATGAGCGTGAAGCCAGCATGTGTTGATGGCGTAATCATGGGCTTCTTCTGGCTAAGCCACGTGTTCAACAAGGTCTTGAATTGTACATTTTTAGTCATTTTTATCACCTCCACGAATATTATCGAATGAGGTGAAAATGAGGTATTATCCTCCTCAAGTAACGGTCTTGAGAAGTCGCCGAAACTGCGGTTTCCGGGGTTTGAGGGGGCGTGGGAAAGTTCTACTCTTTCACAATTATTTGACTATGAAAGACCAGACAAGTATATTGTTTCGTCCGAAAACTATGCAGCAAATGGGAATATACCTGTTTTGACAGCAAATCAATCCTTTATTCTGGGATATACGGACGATGCAGATGGAATATACCAGAAGGGAGAGGTAATCGTATTTGATGATTTCACCTGTGATATAAAATATGCTAACTTCCCCTTCAAGGTTAAGTCTTCTGCCATTAAGCTACTTACAGCTCATGAAAATATGCCTATCTACTTTGGTTACAGCTTATTAAGGCATATAAATTATAAGCCAATGGGACACGCACGACATTGGATTTCAGTTCTGAAATCTTATATGACGAGTATTCCAAGCTTATCTGAGCAGCAAAAAATCTC
Organism: Bacillota bacterium; assembly: GCA_023388435.1. GTDB lineage: Bacteria > Bacillota > Clostridia > Saccharofermentanales > Fastidiosipilaceae > JAEWGG01. The sequence goes on from JAEWGG010000030.1 coordinate 19,557, forward strand.
GGATTTCTTGAGACTGATTGATCAGCGTATAGCTTATCAATCAAAATATATAGAAACACTCAAGAAGTATAAAAGAGGATTGAATCATAAGCTTCTTTCCGAAATAGATGGACAAAATTATCAGGAGCTTGGAACAGTTTGCTCCATAGTGGGTGGAGGTACACCAGACACTCTTCATCCCGAATATTGGGAAGGCAATGTAGAGTGGTTTACTCCATCGGAAATAGGAAAAAACAAATATGTTTTGTCAAGCCTTCGAAAAATTAGTCAGATCGGGCTTTCAAACTCACCAGCAAAATTGCTTCCAGCTGGCACAGTCCTTTTGACTACTCGTGCTACTCTTGGGGAAATGTCCATAGCAAGAACAGAATGCAGTACGAATCAAGGTTTCCAGTCTCTTATTGCAAATAAAAAGAGAGTTCTACTGAACTGCACCCCAAAACTTGGACGCGATAAATAGAATCGCTAGCCAGCCTTATGGAGGGCCTGGTCTCGGTACTCGACCGGGGTCAGGCCCTTCAGCTTTACCTGGCGTCTTACGTGGTTCCAGTGGTGGATGTAGGCTTCCAGATCAGCCTTGAATCTTTCAAATGTCTCCCAGTCTCGACCTCGG
>JAEWGG010000009.1 GCA_023388435.1 Bacillota bacterium
AGGAGGGCCGCAACGGAAGAGTCCACACCGCCCGAGAAGGCGCAGAGGACTTTTTTACCCGCCAGCTGCTCTCGCAGCTTCTCTATGGTCTCCTCGACAAAGCGCTGCATTTGCCAGGTTCCGGCACAGTGACAGATCTTATAGAGAAAGTTCTTGAGCATCTGCTGACCGTAGGCGCTGTGCTCCACCTCCGGGTGAAACTGCAGGGCGTAGAGCTGGCGCTCACTGTGTTCCATGGCCGCCACGGGGCAGGTCTCAGAGTAGGCCGTTACGGTGAAGCCTTCTGGACAGACTTCGATGCGATCGCGGTGGGACATCCAGACATCAGACTGCAGTGGCATGTCCTGGAAGAGCGGGCGATCGAGGCAGGCGATACCGATGCGCCCATACTCATTCTGGCTGGCGGATATGACCCTGCCGCCCAGTTGGGTGGCCATGAGCTGGGCGCCATAACAGATGGCGAGAATGGGAATGCCCAGGTCGTAGACGGCGGGATCGGCCTTCAGAGAATCTTCCAGGTAAACGGACTGGGGCCCGCCGCTAAAAATGAGGCCCTTATAGTCACGCTCACGGAGATAAACCGGATTGATGTTGTAAGGCACAATCTCGGCGTAGACTCCGAGGTCACGCACGCGCCGGGCGATCAGCTGGCTGTACTGTCCTCCGAAGTCGAGGACGGCTACGGCCTCTTCCCTTCTCTGCATAGCTCTATTCTCCATTCTGTGCTTAGCTTGGCCTGTCTGGCGGCTGGTCCAGCCCTCCGCCATCTTCTCCAGCTTACGGGCCAAACAGTTTCTTATTATCTCCTATTCTGCCCTCCTGGGGCAAGGGCCAGCCGCCTCAGCTGCCCCCTGGGACGGGAGCTGAAGGTCCTGGACAAAGCGGGCTAGCTCCTGCTCGAAACTGACCCCGGCCTGAGCCCAGTCCTCCATACCGAGGCTCGTCCGCATGGCGGCTGTGACGAAGGCCATGGCAAGTTCCAGGGCTCTTCCCAGGCTCTGGCCACTGTAGATGCCCGCCACCAGGCTGGAGGCGAAGAGGTCCCCAGTCCCGTGCATAGCTGCGCCGATGTATTCGGCCTCCACACAGCAGCGTTCCAGCTCAGGTCCGAAGCAGTAGCTGCGGATTTTACGCCCCCGCCGCCCCGCTTTCAAGATGATATAGGGCACGCCCAGTTCGAGGAGACCCGCCATGAGTCGCTCCAGCGCGTCCTCATCCGGCTCTTCTCCTGGATAGGGCAGACCCGTCAGCAGGGCGGCTTCGGTGAGGTTGGGACTGAGGATCTGGGCCTGTAAAGCGAGGTCCCGCACCGCCTGACACAATTCGGCGCTGTATGTCCTGTAGATCTGACCATGGTCCCCCATGACGGGGTCAACAATGCGCAGAGCCTGGGGCTGCTGCTCGTAGACCCGAGTCAGGACCTCCGCCTGCTGGCAGTTTCCTAAAAAACCGCTGTACACAGCGTCAAACTGGAGCTGGATGTCCTGCCAGGCCCGCAGACAGTCCTCCCAACTGGAACTCGTGTCAAAAAAGCTGTAGCTTGGGAAGGCCGTATGTGCAGAGAGGTAAGCAGTGGGCAGGGCGCAGACTTTTATCCCCGCTGCACCGAGTACAGGAAGCGCCGTGCTCAAGGAGCAAGAACCGTAGCCGCAGAGGTCGTGGACGGCCAGCACCCGCGGCAGACGCTTCGCACCCATCGGCTCAGGCTGCCAGAGATAAAGCTCATGGGCCCGTCGCATCAGCGCACCTCAGCGGCGAGACGCTGGAGGATCTCCGTATCCGCTTCCAGTATGCGATACTGGCCAAAGTCCTCAGGCCTAAGCCAGGCCAGCTCCTCGTGGGCATAGGGGCGGACGCAGCTGGGGTCCAGCTGGAGGCGGTAAAAGTACAGGTGCAGCCTTCCCCAGGGACCTGTGTAGTCCTGCTGGGCATAGAACTGGGCCTCGTCCACAGAGACGCCCAGCTCCTCTTGAATTTCGCGACAGAGGGCCTCAAGAGGCTCCTCTCCAGCCTCGAGCTTACCCCCAGGAAATTCCCAATAGCCTTCGGCCAACTTCCCTTTGGGGCGCTGGCCCAGGAGAAAGCGGCCCGCCCCGTCGTCGATGATGCCTACGGCGACGGCCAGGGCTTCCTCTTCCCTCTCCTCTGCTGGCACATGCTGCGAAGGGGCCGCCGTTTCTGTGTTGCTGGCCCCTGCCTGTTCTGCAGCTCGCTTCAGCCCCTCCTGGGCCCGCTTCCGCTCCTGCCGTTCCTGGGCCCGCTCCTCAGCGGCTGTCAAAAGGCGCTCCAGTTCCGCCTGCTCTTTATAACTCAACTCCCGGTAACAGCCCTTAGGCAGAGCGCCCAGGGTGACATGCATAATGCGCAGGCGGCAGAGTTTCTTGACCCGATAGCCCAGGGCCTCACACATGCGGCGAATCTGGCGATTCAAACCCTGGGTGAGTACGATGCGGAATTCATAGTCCGAGACCTGGCGACAGCGGCAGGGCCGTGTCCGCCGGCCCAGGATGAAAACGCCCTGCTCCATCCGCTGTAAAAAGGCCCGGGTCAGAGGGCGGTCAACCTGGACGAGGTACTCCTTTTCATGGCCGTACTGACTGCGAAGAATACGGTTAACCAAGCTGCCATCATTGGTCAGCAGGATCAGCCCAGTTGAATCCTTATCCAGGCGGCCAATCGGAAAAATCCGCTCAGGATAGTTCATGTAGCTGGCGATATTGCCCTCCACCCGCTGGTCCGTGGTGCAGATAATTCCCTGGGGCTTATGCAGGGCCAGGAGGATACGCCGCGGGCGATCCTGGGCCTTGACAGGACGTCCGTCCAGAAGGACGGTATCGTTGTCGCCGACGCGCTGTCCCAGCTGGGCCCGCTGGCCGTTGACACGCACCCGGCCGGACTGAATGATCTGATCCGCCTCGCGGCGCGAGCAGATGCCCTGGGCGGCCAGGTAGTGATTGAGGCGCTGCCCCTGCTGTTTTTTTTGCTTCGACTTCGGCATAAGCCCATACCCCTCTGATCTATGAACGCTGTGACGGTCCCAGCCCTAAAGCATTTTTTTGCGCCAGAGCCACCAGAGCAGGGCCCCGCAGAGCAGGACGGACAGGGCCACCAGAATCCAGAAGGAGGCCGGGCTGTCCTCAGAAATGGGCAGACGCACATTCATACCCATGAAGGAACCAATAATCTGAGGTATGACCATCACGATGGTCACGGTGGTCAGGACCTTCATGAAATTATTCTGATTGTTGGAAATGATGGAGGCAAAGGCGTCCGTCGTACTGGCCAGAATATCGCTGTAGAGCTTCGCCATCTCGATGGCCTGGCGGTTTTCGATCATGACATCCTCCAGGAGCTCCTCGTCCTCCGGGTAGTTATTAATCTTCGGATTGCGCATCAGGCGCTCGAGAAGCACGCCATTGGAGCGCAGGGAGGTAGAGAGATAGACCAGGGACTTCTCAAGACGCATCAGCTCCAGAAGTTCCTTATTGCGCATGGAACTCTTCATGCTGTTCTCGAGACGGTTGGAGGCCTTCTCAATCAGCCGCAGGTACTGCAGGTATTTGCTGCTGTTACGATAGAGGATCTGCAGCAAAAAACGTGTTTTGAACTGGGTGTAGAAACTCTTGACCCGTTCGTCGCGAAAGTCGTCTAAGAACGTATCATCATCGCCACAGACCGTGATAATACACTGTGGCAGCATGATGATGGCCAGAGGTATGGTGTAGTACTGGGCCTCGCCGATGTCCTCCTTCTCGGCGTGGTACTCACTGCGAATGGGAATGTCGACGACGATCAGGACCTGGTCGTCCTCCGTCTCGATATGGGCCGACTCCTCGGGGTCGATGGAGGCCTTAATAAAGTCCTCTTCAATATCGAAGGTCTCCTTGATGTAACGCAGTTCCTCCGTCGTGGGGGCCAGCACCTTAATCCAGGAACCTGGTTCGTAATGGTCGAGGAGCTGCAGTCTGTTGTCGACAGTCTTCAGTATTTCGAGCACTAGGCACCTCCTCGCCTGTCTGGTATCGGCACCAGTCACGTTCTCTGTCCACCCCGAAGCGTGACTTGCGGACGCCTGTGGCCAGCAATACAGATAGGAAAAAAGCCCCGAATCCACGGATTCGGGGCCTTACTGGAGCCACTGGTCAGAATCGAACTGACGACCTATTCATTACGAGTGAATTGCTCTACCCCTGAGCCACAGTGGCAACACAAGAGATAGTATAGCAAAGTTCGAAAGGCTGTCAAGGCTCTGAATCGGATCTCACGGCGAAAAGTCAGCACGCCCTAGTTCCACAGGTCTTCGAGCCTTTGCTCCAGATCTTGCCCTTTAAAAACTCGGGCGATGCGGCCCCCTCCCAGAACCCAGTCCCCCTCATAGAAGACCAGAGACTGGCCGGGGGTAAGGGCGCGCTGGGCCTCAGTAAAGCGGACCAGGACGCGGTCCTGACTGCTCCTTTCCTCCCCCAGGAGCTCCTGTAGGACCGGGTCCAGCTCCTGGCCCTGGGACCAGGCACGCCAGTTCAGATCAGCCAGGGGGGCGTGATAGCGGCTGCGCCCCTGGCAGCTCCGCAGCCTGGCGAAGGTCGGGGACTCCTGGCAGTTGACCTGGTCCAGAAGACAGTAGCGGGCGTAGAGCTCTTCTTCGCGACCGATGTAGATACGGCCTCGTCCCATGTCCTTACCCAGGACATAGCTGCGCTCCCCACAGGCCACATTGAGTCCCTTACGCTGACCGATGGTAAAACCGAGGGCCCCATTGTGCTGGCCCAAGACGCGCCCCTCCAGATCACAGATCTCACCAGGCTGGCCTGAGTGGCCACGGTAGTCCTCGATAAAGCGGCGGTAGTCCCCGTCCGGAATGAAGCAGATGTCCTGGCTGTCCGCCCGCTCGGCGTTCTCCAGGCCCAGACTGCGGGCCAGCTTGCGAATCTCCGCCTTGTCGTAGCTTCCCAGGGGGAAGTGACAGAGGGCCAGGTCTTCCTGGGGCAGACTGTAGAGGACATAGGACTGATCCTTGCGCGCCTGCCTGGCCCTGGCCACCATGTAACGCCCCTTCTCCGGACGCCAGTGAACCTGGGCGTAGTGCCCCGTGACGAGGCGGCTGCAGCCCAGACGTCGGGCCAGCGCACTGAGCTGGGCAAACTTCATGCTGCGATTGCAGAGCACGCAGGGATTGGGTGTATAGCCCGCCTCATAGGCCTGCACAAAGGGTTCCATCACCGCCCGACAAAAATCCTGGCGCAGGTCCAGAACGTGAAAGTCCATGCCAAAATGCTGACAGACCCTCCTGGCATCCTCAATATCCCGGTCCTGACAGGGCTGATCCCCCCGTTTTGCGTCGTGCAGGCGCATGGTAACTCCGTAACATATGTAGCCCGCCTCCTGCATGAGGTGGGCAGCTACAGAGCTATCCACACCTCCGCTCATCGCGATTAGCGCCTTCTTCTGCTCGGCCATAGTTCCTCTCTTCTGCCGGGGACGAAAGCCCCGTTAGTTTCCGGCCTCCGCGACCAGGCTGTCCTTGGTCAACTGACTACTGTCCCCCCAGAGCACCCACTCCTTGCAGCCATGCTCGGCCAGGGCGCGTATCTGCTCTCGGATCTGCTGGGCCCCATAGTGCTGATAGTAGCCCTCCGGCAGATAGCTTGCGGTGAAGGCCTGTAGGTAGGGGCGCAGCTGGGCAAAACCCTCCTGGGCATTCTTGGGAGCACTCTCGCGCATCACGGCCTCAATCACCCCATAGGCCTCCATATCTGGGGCTGTAAAGAGCCTGCCGCCCAGCTCCATGCCCTCGCCGTTACCCATGGTTCCATTGGAGGCGTTGGAGTAGTGGGAGGGATAGATCATTGGACAGAGGGCGTTCAGTCCAGTCAGACCAACTTTTTCCCAGAATTGACCGATGCTCTTACCGTCAATGTCGCTGGTCATGCTGATAGCAAAAATATCCGCACTGAGGGAGATACCGCTGTTCCACTCGAGCTCGAGACTGGCCGTCTGCAAAAAACGATTGATGGCCTGGTAGCGCTCTGGGGTCTGCTCAGCCTCGCCGAAATAGGGCTCGCTATCGCCTGCTGCCTCCCCTGAGGGGAAGCGCACGTAGTCGAATTGGATCTCGTCGACACCGAAGTCCTTGAGTTCACGGGCGATGGCGATGAGGTAGTCCCAAGCTTCTTTTTTATAAGGGCTGACAAAGCTGTGATTGGCCTCGAGTGGGAACTGGAGGACCCTGCCCTCGCGGTCCTGAATAAGCCAGTCCGGGCGTTTGGCAGCCAGAATCTCATCCTTAAAACAGACCATGCGGGCGATGACACGCACCTGATTTTCGTGACAGCGACGGACGATGGCGGGAATGTCAAGCTGGCCGACGGACGCGCCGAGTTCCTGGGCCAGTGGTACCCTGCTCTGATAGGTCAGACCATAGCTCTCCTTGGCGTCAAGAACCACCGCGTTGACTTCCGTGTCCTTGATCAGAGCCAGGTCGTTCTCCAGATTGTCGGCCTGGGCAATATAGATGGCTCTGCTGGGGACATGGGGGGCCTTCTGAGCACCGGGCTGAACGCTTGGCAGGGGCCCGAAGTACTGGGCGATGCGACTCGCATCTTCCGGGCTTTCCTGGAGGGCGAAGTAGTGCCTGGCCCCCTCAGAACTGTTGGGATCAGGGCTGGCCGCCGCTGTGAGACTGGGACTGGGACTGGGCTGTGGCTGGGTGGAGTTCTGCGTGTTTTTTAACTGGCTCTGGCCCTGCTTCTCAGTCCTGTCCTTCCCCCCCATCCAGACCAGAAGTATGAGGGCCAGGAGCAGGAGGCTTAACAGGGTACAGCTGAGCTTGATCCACAGACCCTGGTGGGTGGAATATTCAGAATTTTTCATAGTCGCTATCTTCTCTACTTTGAGGAAGGCTTGGCTAGCCGGGGGAAGGTCGGAAAGCTAAGAGATAAGAGAGGCCATGTCAGCACGGGGCCAGATTTCAGCTCCGGGTCTGACATGACCTGTTCTCTCTCCTAATGTGCACGCTGTGTGCACGGGGGCGCTTGGCCCAGGTCCTCACTTCGTAGCCAGGACCTTCTTCAGACGGGCAAAGCGGGGCAGACCGTCCTCCTTGGGCTGCGGGCTGTCCTCCTCGATCAGCGGGAGGGCATAGTCGATGAAGGCCTTCTCTACGAAGTTACCAGCCTCGTTAATCCACTCACGGGGGATCTTCTTCTCTGTGTTGGCCACCTCAGAGAGGGGCAGGAGCTTCATCTCACAGCGGTAGGGCTTGCTGGAGCTACGCTCGAAGCCAACCATGTAGTCCGTCTTGCCCTCAAGGGCGGCCAGCACGGCGGTGCGGCCCGCATTGAAGGACTCCTCGACATCCGTGTTGGAAGCGCAGTGAGCGGCACAGCGCTGGAGCAGGGAGAACTCAATACCACGGACCTTGCAGCCCATTTTCTCTTTTAGATAGTTGGCGAGGACGGCGGCGGTACCACCCATCTGCTTGTGGCCGAAGGCATCGGTCTGAACTTCGCCGACCAGCTCGGGGATGTACTTGCCATCACGGGTCTTGACCCCCTCAGAAACGGCGATGATGACCTTCTTGGTCTGGGCATAGATGCGCTGGACATCATCCAGCATGCGCTCCAGATCGAAGTCCACCTCGGGCAGGTAGATGAGGTCGGGGCCGGCCCCCTTGTATGCGGCCAGGGCCGAGGCGGCAGTCAACCAGCCAGCGTTGCGACCCATGATCTCCAGGACGGTGATCATGCCCGTGTCGTAGACGCGGGCGTCCAGGTAAACCTCCATGGTTGCGGTGGCGATATACTTGGCAGCCGAGGCGAAGCCAGGACAGTGGTCCGTGCCGTAGAGATCGTTGTCGATGGTCTTAGGCACACCCATCACGCGGCAGTCATAGCCAACTTTTTGCATGTACTTGGAGACCTTGTTGCAGGTGTCCATGGAGTCGTTTCCGCCGTTGTAGAAGAAGTAGCGGATATCGTACTTCTTGAAGACTTCAAGCAGGCGCTTGTAATCTGTATCATCCTGGTCGGGGTCGGCCAGCTTGTAGCGTACCGAACCCAGGGCCGAGGAGGGCGTGTACTTCAGGTACTCCAACTCCTTGGGATCCTCTTCCCCCATGTCGTAAAACTCTTCTTCCAGGATACCACGAATTCCGTGGGCCGCACCAAAGGTCTTGCGGATCACATCCTGGTGCTTCAGGGCCTCAATAAAGACGCCGGCCGCACTCGCATTAATAACTGAAGTCGGACCACCCGACTGGCCGAAGATGGCATTGCCGATAAGTTTCTGCATAGTATACCTCCAGTACACGCACAATTACTGCGCTATTTTAGCCTGTTCAAAGGAGAAAAGCTAGATGAAATGGCTGTTTTGACCCTCAGCTGCGCACAGGGCCCTGATCAGGTAGAGCCCCCAATAATTCCAGATTTAAGAGGTCCCCCTTGAAGCTGACCCCGGGACCAAAACCGGTCAGACTGAGGTCACTACCCAGGACGCGATGACAGGGGATACGAATCTCCAGCGGATTGGCCGCGCAGGCGGCCCCCACCGCTCGGCAGAGCTTGTGGGCCCGCTCTTCATCTCCCGGGCAGAGTCTGCGGGCGAGATCGAGGTAGGAGCGGGTGCCCCCATAGCCAATCTGGGAAATCTCACGCCACACGGCCTGCTGGAAACTGCTCCCCACAGGCTGGTGATAGGGAAAGTCGAGCTGTCTTAGTTCGCCGTTCAGGTAGGCCCGAAGCTGATCGAAGGCGGTCAGCAGCTGGCCTGAGAGGCGCTCACGCTGTTGCTCCGGTGGCAGTTCAGGACGCTGGAGCTCCCCAGCATCGGAGATGCAGGCGGCCGCTGAGGCCCAGAGCAGGAGCTGGGGATTTTCCGGGACCTGTCCGTAGGGCGAGAAGCCGATCTTCCTCGTCCCCTCCTCATCCCCCTCCGCAACGAGGAGGCCCGATCCAAAGGGCAAAAAGAAATACATGCCGTTCTGCGGATTGCGCAGGAACCAGGTCCACTGGGCCACCGGAGCCGGAGTCCCGGATGCGGTCTCGGCGGCATCGTAAATCAGCCCTTCAAGGCGAAAGCCGAGACGCTGCAAGAGGGGTTCCAGAGCCTGGAGCTGCTCCCCGTTCCGCTGGGCCACACCGACTGTAATGCGCCAATACCCAAGTTCTAAGAGCAGGGCGGGCAGGGCTTTTTCCAGGCAGTCCAGGGCCTCTGGCGGCAGGGGCCGGGAACTGCTGCGGAGGTAGAGCTGAGCCCGACGGACTTCTTGCCAGTCGGGCCAGAACTCCATAAGCAGGAGGGGGACGGCTTCATTTCCCGCCTCTTCCCAGAGAATGGACCTCCGGACCTCAAAGAGGCGCTTGGACTTGCCGTAGAGCTCGCGGGCGGCACTGAGGGTACCCGTAATCAGGCCCTCCTGTAACAAGGGGCGCACATCCTGAATCAGGAAACGCTCCAGACGGTAGCTCGTTTCCCCCATGACTACATCAGGCCTTATGTTCAGTCAGGGCCAGGCGGACGTAGCGTCGACCCGCCATCTGCGGAGACTTCAGTTTCTTGCCTTCCTCACCACGCAGCTCGGCACCCAGACCTTCAATCAGTTGGGCGAAACGCTTATAGAAGACGGCCGAAGCCTTGCCCAGACCACAGTGCTGGAAGGTCCATTCAAGGTCTATATTAATCTCCGGCAAATCCTCGCGTTCTATCAAGAGGATGATCAGACAGCGCATGTACTGCTCCAGCGGGGCCTCCTTGGCGAGGAGGTACTGCGGAGGAAAGTTACGGGCATCTGCCGCCAGGGTCATATCACCGTGCTCCCCCCAGAAGCCGCGCTGCCAGAGATAGTAGAGCTGTTCGTTCATCGCCGTGCGGAACTGCATATAGTCCCGCCCCTGGACGGCTAAGCGCTCCGCCTTCTGATGCCAGAAATAGTCCAGGATACGTGATTCCGTCATGGTGTCACACTGGGCCCAGCGCAGGTAGACCGCAAGGTCGTGGGCGCTGAACTGATAGATGGGCACCGGGGCCTTGGGGGCACGCTTGCGCGGCTTCGGCACCGCGGGCTTAGTGGCCGCCTTGCTGGTCGCCTTGGCCTTCGTCGTCTTCTTCTCAGCCATGTTCTTCTCCTTGCCTATGTCTGCGACTGTCAGATCAGATTCGTGTAGGACGCTTGGGCGTCTCAACGTCGCAGCTCAATCTTCCTTGCTTGCGGCCTCGGCCCCGTACAGGTTCAGGCGGAAGAGGCGGCTCTCGTCCTCGGGCTTCTCACACTCAATGTTGGCCTCGAGAAGACGTCCGCCCTGAATCAGGTTCATCAGTCCCATCATCTGGCTCAGCTTACTGCGCAGATTGAGGCGGTCGCCTTCGGCCGTGACCAGGAAGACATTACCTTCGCAGCGGTCCAGGGCGTCCATGAAACTCTTGACGTCCAGATCGTGCATCTTGAAACTCACCATAGTTTTCTCTCCTTTCGACAGCACCCATGCCGTCTTTCTATCGTCTATTCCATTGTATATGAAAGCAGGTCTCTCTGCATTAATGAATGCTTATTGGAGCGGATGCCCAAAAAGTCCTGCGTTTAGCGCTCGCCACGACCCTGGGCACGAAGTACGTGCCAGTACCAGAAGCCCAGCAGGGCCAGGAGGATTTCCGCACCGAGCAGCAGGCAAAAACGGTCCACCTCGTTTAAGGACAGGGCGATGTCGAGGACTAAGAGCAGGACCAGGACCAGCAGAGCCAGTGCATAGCGCAGGCTGCGGTGGGCCTGAATGAGGGGCCAGAATCGGGGGCGCTCCGCCCGGGCCTCTTCCCAGAAGACCTCCTGACTGGGAGCCTCTTCCTCCCGCTTCCTGCGCCGGCGGCGCTTTTTACCCACTTCTTCTTCAAAACTGTCAAAGGCCTGTTCCGGCTTCTCTTTCTGGGCTTTTTTGCGTGCCATACAACAGGGCCTCTCTTCCCCAAATTTTTATCTATCATAGCACAGGGGCTCCAGGAGGGCGGCTGGGACGGGCCCTGTGCTATGATGGACAACACAGTTTTTCAGCGAAATAACCAGACACTACAGATATAGGGAGCTACGTATGCCTCTGGATGGAATGGCCTGCCATGTGCTGGCCCAGGAATTGGCCCAGGATCTTACGGATATGCGCATCGAACGCGTCCGCCAGGTCGGGCGTCACGACTACGCCCTCAGCTGCCGCCGCCCCGGACTCCGGGGCCAGCTGCTACTCTGCATGGCACCGAATGAACCCCGCCTCTACTTTAGTGTAGAAGAGAGCCGTGGACAGTTTGGCGAACCCAAGCGTTTCTGCGCCTTCTTGCGCAAGCACCTCACGGGCTGCCGCATCCGCGCTCTGCACTGTCCAGGCTACGAACGCGTATTTTACCTCGAGCTGGAAGGGCGCAACGACTTGGGCGAAGAGGAGCAGAAGACTCTGCTCGTGGAACTTATTCCCCGGCACAGCAACCTGATACTCTGCCAGCATAAAGGCATCATTCTGGACGCTCTGAACCACGTCGATCACAGCATCAACCGCTACCGCGAGATACTGCCTGCCCACCCCTACGTGGCCCCGCCACAGCAGGAACAGCTGGATCTGAGTCAGGTCCAGCAAATTCTGGCTATGCGCGCTGAGACCCCAGCCCAGCTCTGGTCGCGCCTTGACCTCGGCGAGCCCCTGCACAAGGCCCTGGCCCGACAGATCCGTGGTTTCTCGCCTAAACTCGTGAGCCTCCTGGCCCGTTCAGCAGGGGTGGACCCAAGGGCCAAGGTCTCCCAGCTCCAGAGTGCGGACTGGCTCTCCCTGAGCCAGCAGTTACAGCGTCTGGTGGAACAGACTGCGGCCGGCCATTACCACTATGCCACTTATGCGGCCCCTGGTCAGCGCGAAGCCCAGGACTTCCACGCCCTGGCCTTCGATGTCCCCCAGCTCCAGTCCTACCAACGTTTTTCGGACTGCATCGCCGACTACTACCGCCAGCAGGAAGAGCAGGAACGGCTGCGTCAGCAGCGCAGTCAGATGGAGCAGAGTCTCGCTGCCAGACGACGCTACTGGGAGCGCAAGCTGGCCCTGCACAGCGCGGAATATGAGGGCAGTGCCGGCTATGAGCGTCTGAAGGAAGAGGGGGATCTGATCCTCGCCCACCAGGGAGAGCTACGCCCAGGCCAGAAGAGCTTTCGCTGTCAGGACTTCTACCACGATCTCGAGGACTGCACGGTTGAACTGGCGGAGGAACTGGGACCCCAGGCCAACGCCCGCCTCCGTTTTAAGCAGTACAACAAGCTCAAGGCCCGCCGTCAGCGAGCCTGGGATTTCATACAGCTCGAACAGCAGGAGCTCGCTTACCTGAGGAGCCTGGAAGTACTTCTGGAGCACGCACAAGACGCGGGAGATCTGGATCTGATTCAGGAGGAATGGCAGGCGGTCAATCGCCAACAGGGCCCGGACCCCTTTGCCCGGCACATGCGGGCGGAACAGGACTTGGTGGAAGACCAGGAACTGGAGACAGAGCAGGCTTCGGAGGCCATCCACCGCCCCCGTGCCAGCAAGGCCCGCCGCCGCATGGAGGCCAAGATGTCCAGAGGCGGAGCTAGGGCGAGCTTTGCCGAACGCAAGGCCCTGCGCCAGCAGCGTCAGACAGCTCCGGCCAGGCGCGGCCAGGACCAGCCCCTGGGACCCCGGCGCTACCGCAGCTCAGATGGCTTTCGCATCTCTGTGGGACGTAACAATATTCAGAATGAGCGTCTCAGCCTCCGCCAGGCCAAGAAGACGGATCTCTGGTTCCACATTCAGCGCGACGCGGGGGCCCACGTCATCCTCCACTCGGAGGGGGAACGGGACTTTAGCCCGCGGGCCCTGGAAGAGGCGGCTGGCCTGGCCGTCTGGTTCAGCCGCAGCGGCAGATATGCCCAGGTTGGAGGCCGAGATAAGCAGGCTGTCGACTACTGCCCCCAGTCCCATCTCCGCAAGGCCCGAGGCGCCAAGCCAGGCATGCTTCTCTACGAGGGCTATAAGACGCTCCTTGTGGAGGCCCTGGATCCTGAGCAGCTGGAGGTCCTGGACTGAGTTCCAGCTCTCAACGAAGTAAAAAATGACAAAAACAGGGCTCAGCTCCGAGGCTGAGCCCTGTTTAATTTGCTTCCAATGCAGCCAGGAGCCGTCGCCGCCAGCGCAGCTGCCAGAGTTCCGCCTCCTCCCCTTCCGCGGGCTGCCCCGGCTGGAGCTCATCCACAATGCGACCTGGATGTGATCCGAGGATATAAATACGGCTGCAGAGCTTCAAAGCCTCATCCGGATCGTGGGTGATCAGGAGGGTGGTCAGTCTGTAGCGGGTCTGCAGGTCCCGATACCAGTCGTGCATCTGCTGCTTGGTCAGCACGTCTAGGGCGCTGAAGGCCTCGTCCAAAAGCAGGAGACGCTGGTCCTGGAGACGGGTGCGGAGCAGGGCGATGCGCTGGCGCATACCGCCTGAGAGCTCGGCTGGGTAGTAGGAGGCCACTTCAGACATGCCGATTTCTTCCAGGGCCTTCAGGGCTTGGGCGCGGGCCTGGGCAGACTTTTGGCCCTTCAACTTCAGGGGCAGCATGAGGTTCCCGAGAACTGTCTTGTGTTCCAGGAGGAGGTCCTTTTGTAGCATATAACTGAGGGGACGGGGGCCAGGTCCGGGCTCCGCAGCTTCTATCCGTATGCTTCCCGTCTGTAGGGGCAAGAGTCCTGCAATCAGATTGAAGAGGGTGCTCTTCCCCGCCCCACTGCTACCCAACAGGCCCACACACTCGCCCTCGCGCACCAGCAGACTGACCTCGCGCAGCACCCAGCCGTCTCCAAATTGGTGGGAGACGGCTTCCAGGCTGAGTATGGGCTTAGCGGGGCAGGTAGTCATTGCTGAATCCCTGATTGTCGGCGATGGGCTCTGCGGTGATCTGGCGACTATTCAACCAGCGATAGAAACGGTTCCAGCGTTCAGGATCTATTTCTCCCCAAGTCTCCGCCTTCTCGCTATAAGCTTTGGAGAGATAGGCCTGGGAGGCGTAGACGAAGTCCTTCTTCCCCGCCAGTTCCGGGGCATGCTTCAGGAGTATGTCTGCGGCCTCCTTGGGATGCTCCATGGCGTAGATATAGCCTTTTTTCGTAGCTCGCAGGAAGGCCCTGGCCTGTTCGGGATTTTCCTTGAGGTAGCTTTCGTTAGAGATAATCACTGGTGAGTAGAAGTCCAGGTCCTGAGAAAAGTCGCGAAGGTAGAAGAAATTGACAGGAATCTTCTCCTGCTGGGCCATAATCCCATCCCAGCCCTGATAGATCCAGGCCGCATCGAAGAGGCCATTCACGATGGACGTCAGGGAGTTGCTATCCGTATTGGGCACCAGTTGCAGCTGGGAAAAATCAGCTTTTTGTCCCTCCATCAGCGACTGGAGCATACCGAGTTCCACGGGATCATTCCAGGTCCCGTAGCG
Organism: Bacillota bacterium; assembly: GCA_023388435.1. Classification (GTDB taxonomy): domain Bacteria; phylum Bacillota; class Clostridia; order Saccharofermentanales; family Fastidiosipilaceae; genus JAEWGG01. The sequence goes on from JAEWGG010000009.1 coordinate 14,450, forward strand.
CTTGCCCTGTAGGTCCCGAGGTTCCTGGACCCCGGCGCTGGAACTGGAGACAATACCCGAAGTATTGTGTTCCACAATGGCGGCGACAGCCACAAGCGGGGCACCTTTTGAGAGTTTGGCGGCCATGCTGTCCTGGAAGTAGATGCCAAAGGGGGCCTTATTGTTAATAATCAGATCGGAAGTGCTGTCCTCTGGCGGCTGCTTAATATCCACCTCCAGGCCCTCCTCCGCGTAATAGCCCAGTTCCGCGGCAACGAAGAGGCCCGTGTGATTTGTGTTTGGTGTCCAGTCCAGAATGAAGTCCAGCTTGGCCTTGGCCCCCTTTTCTACCGGCTTTTGGACCTGCGTCCGCTCGGCCCCGCAGGCGCCCAGGCCCAGGCTCAGGGCGAGGATTCCGGCCGAGAGGCGGCCCAGGGCCGAGATTCTCTGCCCTCCAGGTCCCGTTTTTTTTCTCGCTGTGAAATTCTGAAACATCTTATACCTCCTTATTGTTGGACGCAGGCGCTGCGCCCGTGACTTGCTTGCTACTCTGCCGCTTCTTGCGCCGTTCGGGATGCTTCCAGGGCAGGGCCAGCACTTCGGAATACTGGACGAGGCGCATGCCGAGCAGGCTGATGGCTGAAATTAAAACAATGATGGCGAACATGGTGTCATACTGAAAAAGCTTCTTGGCCCTTATCATATACACCCCCAGGCCCTCGAAGCCGCCCAGCCACTCCGCCACCACCGCCGCAATAAAGGCGTAGGAGACACTGACACGCAGGCCTGCGTAGAAGTAACTGAGGGCCGCAGGAATCTTGGCGTGCCAGAGTACCTGCAGGGGGCTTGCGCGCATCAGGCGCAGCAGGTTCTGCATATCCGGATCACAGTGCCGAAAGCCATCCAAGATGCTGACCAGGAGGGGGAAGGCCGTGGTCAGGACGATGAGCAGGACCTTGGGCTGTATCCCATAGCCCAGCCAGAGTACGAGGATGGGAGCCAGGGCGATGGTGGGAATCGTCTGGGTCAGGACAAAAAAGGGATAGAGAACTCGGTACAGGGGGCGGATGAGGTCCATGAGCAGGGCCAGGAGCCAGGCCAGCAGGACGGCCAGTCCGAGGCCGATGAGGGATTCTTTTAGCGTCACGCCGAGATGAAAGAACAGGAGCTGGCGGTCCCGATAAAATGCCAGGCCAATCTCCGAGGGCCTGGGAATGATATAGCGCGGCAGCAGGCCGGCCTGACCTAGTCCCTCCCAAATCAGAAGGGCCAGAAATGCTGCCAGGGGGGCCAGGTAGGGCTCAAGTCGGGCGTGTCGGGGCTCAGTCATGGCTGTACGGGGCCAGCTTCTCCTCAGTGCTGAGGATCTGCCCATAGTTGATTTTCACGTTGGCAAACACATTTTCATGGGAGCTGCCTGCGAGCTCAAGACAGGCCTTGAGCAGTTCCAGAACCTGGTCAAGCGAACCCTCCACGACGGTTTCAAAGGGACAGACTTGACAGGACAGGCCGCTGTCCTGGAGGCGGCGGATGACCTGATCGATGAGTTCCAGCCGCGTCTCTGAACCCAGGGGTAATAGTTGTAAGGCCATACTGGCGCGGGGCTTATTTTCATTTTGCATATGCTTAAACAAGTCCTTTTCTGGTGTCGGGGCATAAAAAAAGGAACCCCGCGAGTGCACACGAGATTCCCTGTACGCAAACTAAGATGTACTCCCTACGCCAGCATGACCTGGATCAGGTGCGGTCGAAGCTTCCAGCTTCCTCTCAGACTGTGTCACAGACTCCCGTTACTTTTGCAAGTGTAACACAGGCCCTAAGAGGGGGCAAGTAGCCCGCCCAGCTAGATCTGGGACTTGGGGTCAAAGGCGTCGCGCAGGGCGTCGCCGATGAAGTTGATGCTGACGACCAGCAGGATAATGCAGAGGCCCGGGGGCAGCCAGAGCCAGGGTCTGGATGTCAGAACGGTCAGCGACTGGGCCCCACCTAACATGTTCCCCAGACTGGGGACGGGCGGTTGGACGCCCAGCGAGAGGAAACTCAGGGCGGCCTCGTCCAGGATGGAAAGGGCCATTACCGTACTGGCGTAGATCAGAATCGGGGCTGTCGTGTTAGGCAGGATATCCGAAAAGAGGATGTAGCGGCGGGGCAGTCCGGCAACAAGACTGCTCTGTACAAAGGTCTGGGCGCGCAGGGAGAGGACATTGCCACGGACCAGGCGGGCCACACCGGGCCAGTCGACGAAGCCCAGGATGAGAATGATGTTCCAGAGACCAGGTTTAAAAACGGCCGCAGCCACCAGGACCAGGAGCAGGTAGGGAAAGGACATGACCATGTCCGTGAATCGCATCAGGAGCTGGTCGATCACTTTTCCAAAATACGCGGAAATAAGACCGAGTAAAACGCCGATCAGGGTGGAGATGAACGTCGCCATAAAGCCCACAAAGAGCGAGATGCGCAGACCTGTAAACAGGCGGCTCAGCACATCTCGACCAATCTGGTCGGTACCCAGGAGGTGCTGCCAGGAAGGCGCGCTGTTGGGCCGGCCCACCAGCGCGTCATAGGCGTAGGGGCTGAGCAAGGGGCCAAAGAGGGCCAGGAGCAGGAGGAAAAGCAGGACAAAGACACTGCCCAGACCCAGGCGGTGGCGGCAGAAGCGACGGATAATGGTCCGCAGGTAGGATTCCTCCGCCAGACGCTGGAGCTGTTCTTGCTGGTCCGCGTAGACCCCCTCTTGCAGCTGTTCAAGCCGTTCTTTGCGATTCCAAAAAATCATAGCTGGCGCCTCCTCAGTCGTAGCGTATAGACGGATCTACCAGGGCGTAGAGGATGTCCGTAATCAGGTTGGCGACGAGGACCACAATGGCCGAGAGCAGACAGACAGCCATAATGACTGGGTAGTCGCGGTCAAAAATAGCCTGCATGGTAAGCAGTCCCAGTCCAGGCCAGGAGTAGATCTGCTCGATGATGACTGTTCCGCCGAAGAGCAGGGGTACCTGCATGCCAATGACGGTCAGGATGGGAACCAGGGCGTTGCGCAGGGCATGGCGGAGAATGAGGCGGCGGGGACCCACCCCCTTGGCCCTGGCGCTTCGCAGGTAATCCTGTTGCAGAATCTCAAGCATGCTGGCTCGGATGTAGCGGATATTGGAGCCGACACCGGAGATCGTCAGTACGAGCATGGGCATCAGCAAGTGTCGAAAGACATCGACGAAGCCCCCACCCCCGCCCAGGGTGCGCATGCCGCTGGCCGGCAAGTATCCCAGGCGTACGTGAAAGATATAGAGGAAGACCAAGCCTAGGAAGAAGCCTGGAATACTGGTGCCGATAAAGGAGGCGCTGACGATGGCATAGTCCGCCTTCGTGTACTGGCGTATGGCGGAGTAGATGCCAGCAGGTACGGCGATGAGCAGAGAGAGCAAGAGTGAGCTGCCCATCAGCAGGAGGGTGGGACCCAGGTGCCCCAGGACCTTGGCCGCTACAGGCTGAAAGTCCTTGATGGAATAGCCGAAGTTTCCGCTAAAAATTTGCTTCAACCAGATGACGTACTGGACCAAAAAGGGTTTGTCCAAGCCGAGTTGCAGCTCGCGGGCCCGGATAGCCTCCTGGGAAATGCGGGGACCAATCAGCATTTCCAAGGGGTTCCCGGCCATGGACATAATCAGATAATCGATGAGGGTGATACCGACCAGTACGGGCAGGGCGATCAGCAGGCGGCGCAGGATGTAACGCAGAAGGGCCGCCTGCTGCAGAGGGAGGCGGTCTTTATTTTTTTTCATGCGCAGTCTTCCTCCTCTTCCTATTGGCCTGCCGGGCCTGACGGCGGGCTGCGATAAAGTCCTCCTCAGCGGCCAGCCGGGCTTCCATACGGGCCGCCTGTTGCGGACACTGGCCCCGCTCTTCGAGGAGCTGACGCTCCATGATAGGACAAGCCAGACTGCGAAACTGGCAGTCCGCAGTGGAATTCTGCCCCTTCGAACGCAGGGCCAGAGCCTGGAGCTGAGGGCGCTGCTGACGGCAGCTAGCCTGGGCCCGGGGGCAGCGAGGGTGGAAGGGACAGCCTGTAGGGACCTGAATGTTGGACGGGGCTTCCCCGCTGATTAGCTCCCTTTTGAGCTCACGCTGGCGGGGGTTCGCCACAGCCTGAGCCTGGACGAGGGCCTGGGTGTAGGGGTGCCAGGGATCCTGGAAAATTTCCTGGGCCTCCCCCATTTCCACGATCTGGCCCAGGTACATGACGGCGACCCGATCGCTGATGTGGCGTACGCTGGCCAGGCCGTGGCCAATAAAGAGATACGTTAGCTTCAGCTCCTTCTGTAAGTCCTGGAGCAGATTGAGAATCTGGGCCTGGACAGAGGCGTCCAGAGCCGAAATGGCCTCATCGCAGACGATGAGCCGTGGTCGGAGGGCCAGAGCCCGGGCGATGGCGATACGCTGGCGCTGCCCACCGGAAAACTCGTGGGGATAACGGGCCTTGCTCCCCTTAGGCAGGCCCACCATCTCCAGGAGGCGGTCGACCTCCTGCGGGGCCTCTTTACGGCTGGACAAGCCGTTGTAAATCAGTGGAGCTGCCAGGATCTCATAGATGTGCTTGCGAGGATTGAGCGAAGCGGAGCTGTTCTGAAAGATCATCTGCAGCTCACTGCGCACGCCGCGGAGCTGTCGCCAGGAGGCCTTGGCAATATCCAGCTCCGCCTCGCCCCCGTAGTAATAGATCTCCCCCTGGTCGGGGCGCTCGAGGCCAACAATCTGACGGCCAGCGGTGGACTTGCCACAACCAGACTCTCCGACGAGCCCCAGACACTCCCCCTCATAGAGGCGAAAACTGAGATCCGTCAGGGCGTGCAGCTGCTGGCGCCCCCCCAGGAGTCCCTGTCCGCGGGCGGGGTAGGTCTTATGGACGGAACGCAGATCCATCAGCAGCTGCGGAAAGTTCGTCTTCTGCATGTCCTCTCCTTTAGTCACGTCCTCTGCACCTCCTCTCGCCAGGCCTCAGGCAGGCTGCCCTCCTGGGCCCTCCTGCATCGGACCAGGCTGCGCCGCTGGGCGTCAGGGGCCAGTCGCTGTGTCTCCCGGCACTGTTCCTGGGCATAGGGGCAGCGATTAAAAAAGCGACAGCCCTTGATCCACTCGTAGTGCTCCGGAACCGAGCCCTGAATCTGAGCCAGGCGCTGGGCCTTATCGCCCTGAACTTGGGGGACGGCCGCGAGGAGCAGCCGCGTATAGGGGTGGGCGGCCTCGTCAAAAAGGCTGAAAACATCCGACTTTTCCACAGGCTCACCCGCGTAGAGTACCAGAACCTGGTCAGCCATCTCAGCGACCAGGCCCATGTCGTGAGTGATAAGAATGATGGCCATGCCCGTCTCCTCACGGAGCTGGCGCAGGAGCTCCATAATCTGGGCCTGAACCGTTACATCCAGAGCTGTTGTCGGCTCGTCCGCAATGAGGATGCTGGGTTTACAGGCAAGGGCCATAGCGATCATAACGCGCTGCTGCATACCGCCAGAGAGCTCGTGGGGATAGGAGCGGAGCACGCGCTCGGGATGGGAGAGTCCCACACGTTTGAAGAGCTCAAGAGCTCGCTGCCGGGCTTCCCTGCGACCCATGCCCAGGTGGAGCAGCATGGGTTCTGTGACCTGACTCTCAATGGTCAGCACAGGATTCAATGAACCCATGGCATCCTGAAAGACCATGGCGATCTGGCTGCCGCGGATCTGGTCCATCTCCCGCTCTGTAAACCGGGCCAGGTCCTGTCCCTTAAAAAGAACCCGTCCCGATTCGATCTGCCCATTGCGCTCCAGCAGGTGCATCAGGGCCAGCTGACCGATACTTTTCCCTGAACCGGACTCCCCGACAATGCAGAGAATCTCCCCTGCGGCCAGGTCGAAACTCAATTCATGGAGAAAGGTAAAAGTCCCGCGTTCCGTCTCAAAACTGACCGCCAGATCCTCCACCTGTAAGACCGTCTCCCGCCTCTCGTTCACTGCGCTCTCCCCTCCTCGTACAGCAGGGCTTTCTGCGCGGCGAAGGAGTGGGCCCGCCCCCTCAGGCCCACTCCTCCACCGTACTTGCCCCCTGCTCTCCGCGCCCTGCTCCATAGGGGAGCAAAGGCGCATCTGGCCGCAAGGACTTTAGTCCCAGGACCACTCATGAACATTGTTAAAGAAGCCGTAGATGCTGCTCTTGGCCCCCTTGAGCGCCTTGGCGTGCACGCCAGGATTGCTCAGGACGTAGAGGTTGATAAGGGGCATATCCTCCTGCATGATCTTGTCGATCTGTGCGTAGGCTCCCCGCATCTCATCCAGATTGGACTCGTCAGCTGCCTGCACGGTGGGCAGGAGTTTATCCAGGGCCTCGCTGTGGTAGCCCGTCCAGTTATCCTCACCCGAAACCAGGTACTGGACGTCCGGGAAGGGGTCTGTGGGTGACAGGGTATACTGTACGGCCAGCATGTCAAAGTCGTGTTTGTTGGCCGCAGTCAGCAGGTTGTTAAAGTCGACTTTTTGCACCTGCACCTGGATACCTACGGCGGCGAGCTGGCTGGCGATGATGTCGGCCGCCAGGGTCATACCCGAATCGCCGGCATTGATCTTAAAGACCAGGGCCTTGTCCTGCTTCCAGGCGGCGGCCTGGAGGAGCTCCTTGGCCTTGTCCGGATTATAGGGCAGGGCCTTCTCATCCTTCTTTCCGTTAAAGAGGGAACCTGCGTTGATGAAGCCGTCCGTCACCTGGCCCTGGCCGCCCAGCAGCTGTTTGACCAGACTCTCGCGGTCAATGGCATAGGCCATGGCCTGACGGACACGGGCGTCCGTCACATTGCGCGTATTGAAGAAGAGTAGCTGGTTGGTCAGAGGCTTATCGTAGCTGACCTCAACACGGTCGATTTTTGCCAGGCTGGCCACATCATCCTGGGGAAAGGAAGCCATGGTAGGTTGGACGAAGTCCACCTCTCCGGACTGGAGGCCGGCCAGGAGACCCGAAGCGTCCGAATAGATGCGGATATTCAGGGTCTTGATTTTCGGCTCGCCCTTCCAGTAGTTCTTGTTCGCCGTATAGCTGACGTAGTGGGAGGGATCGACCTCCTGTGGGATGTAGGGACCGGAGACGACCTCCGGCTTATTGAACCAGTCCGTGGTCTTCAGCTCTTCGGTACTCATCTTCCCGAGCAGGTGCTTCGGTACGGGATTCAGGTAGCGCAGCAGACTGCTCTCCAGGGTCAGCTTGCCTACGGGGGACTTAAAGTGCAGTTCCATCTCCGTGGAGCTCAGGACCTTAATGCCAGAAACGGGCTGATCATCCGGATGGGTGGCCGTGGCGTCATCCAGGCCCTCCAGAGCCCCCCAGATGGACATGGCGGGGTTGGAGATCACGGCTGAGGTGATTTTTTCCAGTGTAAAAGCGACGTCCTCGGTGCTCAGGGGCTGGCCATCCGACCACTTCAGGCCCTCGCGGAGCTTAAGCTTATAAACCTTGTTGTCCTGGGTCTCAATCGACTCCAGGAGCAGCAGCTCCATATTCTTGTCCGCATCCAGCTCAACCAGGGGCAGGAAGCTCAGGCCCACGGCGTACTTCATCACTTCAGAGGCGTCGGAAATAATGGGGTTCATACTGAGCAGCTGGTTGGTGACCGCAATCTGTACGCGGTCCTTCTGCTGCTTATCGACAGTAGTAGTCTGCCCGTTCTGAGGGGCTCGGCCACAGGAGGCCAGCAGGAGGCTGAGCGCTGTGACACAGGAGACGGCCACACGAACTAGGGATTTTTTCACTAATAGACTCCTTCCTGCTCGAAGACAAACACACAGGAAGGCGGGGGACTGGGAGGTCCTCACCTCCCTTGCCACAGTCGTCCTTTCGTGGAAATCCTATGCGATTTTCGAGCTACAAATTGCGTCTATTGTAACACGTTATTTCCCAGCAATCAAAATTGCACTGTGCTGGGGGAGCAGTGTAAGCTCAGAACCCTGCACCGTACTTCTGAGAAGTAGCTGCAGATTCGCATTATAGATTTGCTGTTGGAGGCCGTCGGGACGCGCCATATTGAGCTGCAGGCGCAGGGCCTTCTCACCCAGGTTCATCACAATCCAGACCCTCTGTCCCTGGGCGTTATAGCCGCTGAACAGGGCGTGGTCCGCACCCAGTTCCAGGGGCGCCAGACTGCTGAGGCTGGCCGCGCTGAGGAACTGTCCCAAATCTCTCCCCTCCTGGAGCAAAGAGCTGTCCAGAAGGCTCATCCGCGCCCAGCGCTGCTGGGCGTAGAGCAGTTCAAAAATCCAGCGCTGAGGCCTGTCCCCAGCAACGTGAAAGTGACGGATCAGCTCGCCCTGAACCCGCGTCTCCACGTCAAGTATGCGCGGCTTTTGCTGATTCAGAGCATCCAGCGTCAACTGGGCGAGTTGGCGGTAGTGCTGGACCGCCCCGGCCAACTTGTCCACAGGGCCCTCCTGCTCCCCTGCTCCACCCGCGACCTTTTCTGCCTCTGAGGGCTCAGGCCTGTCTTCCGAGGCGCTCTGAGCGGCGTCCAGGACTTTTTTATCTCCCTCGCTTCTGCCCCCTTCTACAGCTTCCTCCAGCATAGAGTATTCCATGCTGTGGTAGTCCACGGGCGAGTGGAGGTCCTGGCCCTGGTAGTCCAGTCCGTCAACGAAGATGAAGCGGTTCTTGTTGGCGGCGTAATAGGGGCTCTGCTCAAGTTCCAGGCGCATGTGCTGCAGCCACTTGGACCGCTCTTCGGCAGTCTGGAAGAGGCCCTGCTCATCGCGCCATTCCAGATAAATGCGCCTGAAAACGCTGGTCCAGGGAACGGCCATGCCCTGCTTGAGTCGGCGGCTGCCAAGTTCGGTATCCGCAGGGCCGGCCAGATAGGCGAGGAGCTCCTGAAGCTGCTGTTCGGTCGCCCCGGAATCAATGCTGATCCAGGGGGTGAAGCCCTCCCGATTACAGGACTTGAGATAAGGATAGAGGGACCACTGCAGCTTTCCACTATCAGCTGCTGTCCCCAGCGGGCGTAAATGCTCCAACACGCTGCTGGGGCTGTCGTCCAACCACTGTTCCGTTTCCCGGTCACCGAAGCCCAGGCCCAGTCCCTCCAGACGAAGCGGAACTTCCTGCCTGCCCCCAGCCGCCAGAGGAAGCAGGAGCTCTTCCTGACTGTTCTGGACCGGGGCCTGGAGCTGAAGGCGACAGAGATCGAGGGCGCCGGAGCTCCCATCCAGCTTAATACGCAGGCGCTTCGGCCGCTCAGCCCCGGCCGTCCGCAGATAGAAACGGCGGCTGAGCCTGGTCCACTGCCCCTGCTTAAGGTGGATGTTCCAGATCGGATCCAGCAGGTCCCCTTCCAATTGTAGCTGCAACTGGGCGTCGGACTGACTCGCCCGGAGCTCAAGGCTCAAATCATAGTAGGGGGACGGTTCGCCCTCCCGGCTCTGCCCTGGCAGCAGGTCCTGTCCAAGCTCTGTTCCCGGGCTAATCTGGAGGTAGGAACCGTGCCCGCGCTCAGTGGCCAGCCTGATACTGCTTGGGGCTGAGAACTTCCATACCTCATTCAGACACGAGGCCTCCAGGCTGAGTGGGGAAGCGACGGCCAACTGGGCTGCGGAGTCTTCGCCCAGACGATAACTGTGCAGGGCCAGACGCAGCAGGAGCTGGTCTTCCAATTCGGGCACAGCGGGGACCTCGGACTTATCCCCTGCACCCTGCTGCCAGGACAGACGCCAACGCAGGCGGATCTGACTGAGTTCACCACGCTTATTCTGCAAAAGGATCTGGTCCGGTCCCAGCCACCAGACCTGCTGGTAGTCCCGCCCCAAAAAGGAGAGGTCTTCTGTCCCTCCGGCACCGAGGCGGCTGAGTCGTCCCCCCTCTAGGAGGAGGACCTGTCCCTCAAAAAAAGGGAGCACGCTGCTACCCTCAGGGCGCGCTTTAACCAAAATCTCAAGGCGCTTCAACTGGCCCTGACTGTCCAGACGGTAGAACTGGCCAGATCGGTCCTCAGCATACAGCGATTGGGGACTGGAACTCAGGCTCACGATATCCCGCCCATCCAGGCTCAGCCACTTTTTTGTCTGCTCCTGAAAACGGTGGACCTGGCCGCGCTTATCGAGGGCCAGGAGCCAGGGCCCTAGACCCCTGATCTGGCTCAGCTCCACCCCGTCCAGCTCCTCCCCAGCCATGGCCTGCGGACTGGGCTCCAACTGGTATAACTGCCCTGCGTTCAGTCCATAGACGGCCTGGTCTGTCGCCGCCAGGGCCGTGTAGCGTCCGACCTGCTCCCTCTGCTGCGGCAGATTATAGCCACGACGCTCCCAGTGCAGGCCCGCATCCGCCGAGCGATAGACGAGGCCCGAGTCCGAGAGCAGATAAAAGTCCTGTCCCCAGGCCAGCAGTTCCCGAACTTTTTCCCCCCTGGCCAGACCACGCTGACTCAGGGTCTGGGCCTCCGTATCTGTGCTGAGGTTCTGTATCCAGGCTCCGGCATTCACCAGCAGCTGCTGCAACTGTCCCTCTGCAGTCTCAGTCCAGGCAGTAAAAAGAGGTCCCTCTCCCAGCAAGCTCGGCGAAAGACGGTCTAGGACCTGCTGTTCTCGGAGATAGGGCCCCTCAATTTTTTCCAACTGCAGGTCCCTGGTCTCCACCGCACGGTCCGTCCAGTGGCGCAGGCGCAGCTTGGGTCTGCCGCCCGCTTCGAGGTAGTTTTTTAGCGGGGCATAGACTTCTGCTGGCAGGGAACGAAAGTCCGCATAGACCTCCTGCCCTTCCCGCTCACGAACCCGCAGGTTACAGTGGGTCCAGCGGCCGGAAAAGGAGGCGTCACGCAGCAGGTTTCTGTCCCGCCCAGCCGGTCGGGACCAACCCAGACCGAGCCGCGCTTCTGAGTCCTCAGCTCTGGGATCGTTCAGCTGGACCAGGGCGCCAGCCTCAAGTCCCCGGCGTCCCCCCGCCAGAACTAGGGCGGCCAGGATAAAGACAGACAGAATGAAGGCCAGGGCCACAAGGGCTGAGCGACGCTTGCCCGAAGAGTTGGAGAGCGGCTTCAGAGCGTGGCGGAGATTGCGAGAGAGCGAATGCAACATACGTCTTTAACTTCAGTCTAAACTGCTGGCCCCGGCTCAGGAGGCCGGAGTGGAAGCCACACAGAGCGGCTCCTCTTCCAAGGTCCGGACCTCCTCCACCCAGTGTTTGAGCTCCTCCTGGCGGCGGCGGCGAAAACGACGAATGAAGAAAAGGCTCAGTGGTAAGGAGGTGAGCATGAGACAGAATTCGACCGTTCCAAGCCAACGCAAGTCATAGCGCTCCAGCACTTGTGGGAGCACCCCGCCAAAGAAGTTGAAGACCATGTGCAGGAGAATGGAGGGCCAGAGCGAGCGGCTCCAGAGACGGAGGAAGCTGAGGGCCAGACCCGCAACAAAGACATAGGAAACCTGCACTGGCTCGACATGAATAACGGCAAAGATCACAGTGGTCAGCAGCGCTGCCACAGAGGGCCTAAAGGCAGCTTGCAACTCACTCTGGATCACGCCGCGGAGCAGGACTTCCTCAGCGATGGGCACCACGACAGCCGAGGCAAGAATCGTAAGTGCCAGATTCTCCGAAGACATGTAGGCGACACTCTTGTTATAGGACTCCGTCATCCACTTCAGGGCAGGGAGTCTCTCACTCAGAGCCAGCCAGGCGGCCAGAATTAAATTACAGAGAAGCAGGGAGCTCCCAGCGAGACTCAGGGCCGCGAGATAGTAGTCCCCTCCCGGCTTCCGCAGGCCGCAGTAACCGGGGCCGTAGTTCTTGCGCCGGTGTCGGAGATAGAGGGCATAAATGAGGATTGAGAGGAGGCCGCTCAGCAGCAGCGTCATTATGATGTAAGAGGAGTCCGCCAGGAGCTCCTCAGGATTGCGCCCCTCCCCTATCTTGGAATTTATGGCAATCAAGGCGGCAAAAAATTGCAGGGCAAAGTGCAGAAAAATAAAAATCAGAGGGACCAGTACGGTCCGCAGCCTGAAACAGCGCTCCTGGGGGGGGCTGTCTTCCGTATAGGACATCTGTCTGTAATCGAGATTTATAGGGCTGGGCAAGGGCGCGCCTCCTTCCTGAGATTTCCGAGTCGGATCCGTTCGGACCTGTGATGTAAAATACGCCGCCTTCCCAGGCGGAGAAAGCGGCGCAGTGCTTCAGTCTCGTCTCAAACTGAGTTCAATAGTTCTGTTCAATGCGGGCGAAGAAGGCGTTAAAGGCCGCCTCCAATTCCTTCTTACTACGAATGGACTGGTAGTACTGTTCCCGGCCCCCTCCCGATGAGCGCATGAGGACGAGCTCCGGCTTACGGTGGTTGCCATCATCCAGTTCATAGCTATAGAGGGCCGCGTAGGTCCTCCCCTCCAGAGAGAAGTGATCCACAGGCACCATGTAATACTCATGGCCGTTGTCCACATCTTCCAGGATCAGCAACTGCTGGTCGGGCGAAAAGCGCTGCTTCTTCCGGCTCTTTGCCGCTCGTTGCACGGGGGCGGCAGGCCTCGCCTTAGCCTCTCGATGCGGCCCTGGGGCCGCCTTGGGTCTCTGTATACCAGCCATGTCTGCCTCGGATTACTGCTCCTCGCTGTCCCCGTCCTCGAAGTACTCGTCAAGCATCTGGAGGTAGGCCTCACGCACCTTATCGAACTCCTCGTCCTCCAGGCTCTCCATGTACTCGTCGTCCCCCTCACGGACGATGCGCATGAAGATCACTTCCTGCTCCTCGTCCTCGGCCTTCTCCTCCGACTGGCTCTCCAGCAGCAGCAGATAGTCCTCGCCGTCGTGGGCGAACTCGTCATAGACGTCAAAATAGTGCTCCTCCCCGGTCTCGGAGTCGGTGAGCACAACCTGCAGGAGCTCCTCGTCCCCCTCCTCTTCGATGGAAGCGTCCAGGTCATCCGCGGCGTAGAAGCGATATTTCATAGTATCAAATAGCATAGCTGAACCCTCAGTCTTTCTAGGTCTAAGATATCTTGATTGTAACACAGATTAGGGACAAAAATACGGGATAAGCAGGGGCCTGGGTCCAGCTGTATCCCCTCCCGGCAAATTCGGCTCGGACTCAGCCGCGCCGCTGATCCAAGTACTCCTGAAGGATGATCTGCGCGGCCACCTGATCGACCATCTGCCTCTTCTGGGGGGCCTTAACTCCCATCTGATTCAGGGCCCGATTGGCCAGCACACTGCTGTAGCGTTCGTCCCAGCTGCGCAGGGGGAGTCCCGTCCGTTCAGCGAGGCGCCGACCGAAGTCCTGGGCCGCCTGGGCCAGTTCACTGCTCCGCCCGTCTGTACGCAGGGGCTTACCGATCAGGATTTCTGCAATATCCCCCTCCGCGCAGAGCTTGGCAATATATTCCAGGACGTAGCTGTCGTCCCGCCCATTCCAGCGCAGCGTCTCCAGGGGGGAGGCCAGAATGCCCAGTGGGTCACTCTGGGCGAGGCCGATGCGCACGGTCCCATAATCGATGGCGAGTACTCGGGGCATGCCAGACTCAGCCCTCGCAGGCCTTCAGATAGTCGCGGATAATGACTTCCAGCAACTCGTCCCGCTCCATGCGGCGAATCACCGCACGGGCGTTCTTGTGGTTCGTGATATAGGTCGGATCACCGGACAGGAAGTATCCCACCAGCTGACTTACGGGATTGTAGCCGCGTTCACGCAGGGCGGTCAGGACCTCCTGCATAATCTCTCTGACCTCACTGGACTTGTCCAAACCCATCTCAAAACGGGCGGTCTCATTGTTCACCATGATGCATACCTCCTTCTAGGTTTGTTTTCATTCTAGCACAGAGCCCCCAGTAAAAATCTAAGGAAAATCTAAGACTTTTCCCTGAGCAGACATCAATTTTTGTAACGCTGGGTGTGCTTCGGCAGGACACGGAAGGCGTGGGGGGCCGTCAAGAGCTCGGGGTCCAGGATCTGCTGCAGGGCCTCCTCATCCAGGAGGCCGTCACGGAGGATGAGTTCCCGGATCGGGACGCCCTGAGACAGGGACTCCTTAGCCAGGCTGGCCGCCTTGGCATAGCCAATATAGGGGCAGAGCGCCGTGACCACTGCCAGACTGTTGGAGAGGTGGCCGCTCAAATGTTCGCGGTTCGCCGTAATGCCGGAGACACAGTTGATGGTGAAGGTTTCCGCGGCGTTGCCAAGGGTCTCGATCGACTCGAAGAGACGGTAAAACAGTACAGGTTCAAAGGCGTTGAGCTCCAGCTGACCAGCCTCCGCTGCGGCCTGAATACAAACATCATTGCCCATGACGTTGAACGCGACCTGGTTGACCACTTCAGGGATGACGGGATTCACCTTGCCGGGCATGATGGACGAGCCGTTCTGCCTGGGAGGGAGGTTGATCTCAGCCACGCCCGTACGCGGACCGCTGGACAGCAGACGCAGGTCGTTCGCGATTTTTGAGAGATTGATCGCGCAGGTCTTCACAATACCCGAGACCAGGACGAAGCCATCCAGATTCTGGGTGGCGTCGATGAGGTCCTCGGCGGAATCCAGGCGGAAACCGCAGACCCCGCTGAGTACGGAGGCGATGTGCGCGATGTAGTAAGGGCTGGCATTGATGCCGGTGCCGATGGCCGTACCGCCGAGGTTGATCTGTGCCATGTCGTCGGCGACCATCTTGAGTCGGCGAATATCGCGGGACACGGCGCGGGCGTAGGCGTGGAAGGACTGGCCGAGGCGCATGGGCACGGCGTCCTGAAGCTGAGTGCGCCCGACTTTTATAATGTCGTGGAACTCGACAGACTTCCCCATCAGGGCCTCATACAGCCCCTGGAGCTGGGCAATGCAGCGCTGGAGCAGAACGATGATCGTAATTTTCCCCGCCGTCGGATAGACGTCGTTCGTCGACTGGGCCATGTTGACATCATCGTTGGGATGGACCTTACTATAGCTGCCGAGACTGTCACCCAGCAGCTCCCCCGCGCGATTGGCCAGCACCTCGTTGATGTTCATATTGGCGGAAGTTCCGGCGCCGCCCTGGATGGCGTCGCAGATAAACTGCTCGTGCCAGCGGCCCTGGATCAGCTCATCGGCGGCCTGACAGATGGCCTCACACTTATCTTCCTCCAAGAAACCGGCCTCCATATTACAGATGGCGGCAGCCTTCTTGACCTTTGCCAAACTGACAATCATCTCGGGGTGGATGGGCTTCCCAGTAATATGGAAGTTCTCCTTAGCCCGCAGACTCTGAACGCCATAATAGGCCTCTGCCGGCACTTGCAGTTCGCCGATTGAGTCGCTCTCCCAACGAAAATCCATGTCTGCACCTCTGTTTTCTGGGCCGTAGCAAAATCTGTGGCCCGCGTTTTTATCTCGTCTGTCCCGCGGCCCCCGCGCGGTCGTGAGACGATGAACATTATAAGTCAGATCACAGGTCTTGTGCGCCCGCAAGTAATCTGGTCTCAGCGCGGCGGATGACGCGTTCCAGCAGAATAAGGCTGGTCAGAGCTCCCACTCCTCCTGGTACGGCACTGACGGAGATGCCGCGGGCAATGAGTTCTTCCGCATCGGCGTCGCCCTGTAACTGGCCATCGGGACCGCTGTGGATGCCGACATCCAGGACGAGCTGGCCGGGACGCAGATGGTCCAAAAGAGGAAGCTGACGCCGACCGGCGGCCAGGACCACGAGGTCCTGGGTCTGGACCAGCTCCCGAGACCCTGTGCTCTGACTGTGGACGAGGCTGACGGCGGCCTGGGCCCTCAAGAAGAGTTCCGCCAGTGGGCGACCGACGACGGGGCTGCGTCCGACGATAAGTACCTGCTTGCCATGGCAGTCGTAATCCAGGTAGCGCAAGAAGCGCAGACAGGCCTCAGCCGTGCAGGGGGCCTCGTCATGGAGTCCGGCATAGAATCGCCCCAGCGTCTCAGGATTACAGACGTCCACATCACGTGTCTGCGACAGTGCCTGACAGAGTTCCCGCTCCAGGACACTGTCCTCCAGCGGACGCAGCAGGAGGATGCCGTCGAGCTGGGGCTCACAATTCAGCTCCTGTACTAACGTCAAGGCCTGTTCGGGCCGCTCAGGGCTGAGCGTCTGTTTTGGCTTCCGGACTTCGATTCCTAACTGCCGCCCCTTGCGCTCCAGGCTGGCTGCGTAGGCCCGGTCCGCCTCCTGATCCCCAATCTGGAGCAGGAAGAGCTGGGGGACCAGCCCCCGTTCGGCCAGGTATCTGCTTCTGGCCTGGAGTTCGGCCTGGACTTGCTGGACTTGGCTTCTCACCTCAAGAATACTGCCCCTATCCACACTGGGCCTCCTTGGACAGACGGCGCTTGTATGCGAAGTTCCCATAGGAGGCGGCAAAAATAATCAGGTATCCGAAGAAGGACT
The DNA here is from genome assembly GCA_023388435.1 of Bacillota bacterium. GTDB lineage: Bacteria > Bacillota > Clostridia > Saccharofermentanales > Fastidiosipilaceae > JAEWGG01. The sequence continues at coordinate 30,772 of JAEWGG010000009.1, forward strand.
GGAGCGGGGGCAGCTCGTGGAGCACCAGCAGAGCGAGGAGCGCGGTGAAGGCGATGCTGCTGTAGTCATAAATAGAGATTTCACGGGCCGGAGCGTAACGGTAGGCGTAGGTGATGCCGAACTGGCCGAGGCTGGCCCCAATACCAGCCAGGAGGAGACAGCAAAATTGCCAGGCGTCCATCGGATGGTAGTCGAAGAGCATCACGGGCAGGAGGGCCAGGGTGCTGAAAAGGGAGAAGAAAAAGACGATGAAATTGCCGGGCACTGCCCGCAGGCTGAGCAGGCGCACCATCGTATAGGCAAAGCCTGCCATGACGCCACCCAGAATCCCCATAAATAGAGGCAGCGGAGGCAGAAGGGCCCCTCCAGGACGACTGACCAGGAGAACGCCGCCGAAGGCCAGGCAGATGAAGGCGAGCTGCTTCCAGTGAATTCGCTCCTTGAGAAGGACTGTGGAAAAAATCAGCACAAAGAAGGGGGAGAGCTTGTTGAGCACCGAGGCATCCGCGAGGCGGAGGTGGGACAGGGCGTAGTAATTGCAGATGATACCGACCAGTCCAGCTGAAGAGCGCAGGACCAGGAGTCCCCAGTTGGCGGCTCCCAGGCGGCCTACTTTCGGAGGGCGATGGAAGAAGCTGAGGCCGGCCACAAGAAGGGCGACCAGGTTTCGGAAGAAGGACTTCTCCATCGAGGGCAGGTCCCCTGCCAGACGGATCATCAAATTCATGAAGGCGAAGCCGAGGGCGGAGAGCAAAATGAAATAGAGCCCCCGACGAAAATCAGCGTGTTGCTCGGACATGGCTTTCCTTTCTCTATGTGCTAAAAAGCGGCGCGGGTGGCCTCTACCTCTCCCCTCAAACTGCTCAGGCTCAGCTCACAGTCCGCCAGCGCTGCCTCGAGCTCCTGCCGCGCCTGCAGCCCTGGGGGCAGGAGGCGGAGATTGACCAGGACATTGGCCCGTCCAAGAGCGAAGGCAGCGAGTCCCAGTTCCAGAGCGGAGAGCAGGTCTGAGTACAAAAAGCGCTTCACCTGGGCACGCAGCGAAACAATGAGCCGAAGCAGTTTGCCGAGCTCCTCCAGCAGCTCCAGGGGAACTCTGGCAGCGGCGCAACTGGCCTGGTCCCGCTCCTCGACGGAGGCTTCTTTCCAAGCCAAAAAAGCCTTGGCATCGGCCTCCATGAGATCCAGGAAGCGCAGTCGCAGGCCTTCCAACTGGGACAGCTGCGCCAAGTCCGGACCCTGGCTATAGATGAGGGCCATGTGGGCCAGGGCCGCGGCCTGGGCGGCGGTCAGAGCGGCTGCCGCCCCCCCGCCTGGAATGGCTTTCCGGGCGGCAAGGTCCGCACTGTACTGAGCTAAACTACAGTCTCTGAGCTCCATGTTGCATCCTCCGTACAAAGCGGCCTGGCCCAGCGAGCTGGGACGGGCCGCCACTATGTTTAGTATATGCCGCTGATCACACCGCTGTCGGAGAGTTTGACTCGGAGGGCTGCCGGCTGGGCTGGCAATGCAGGCAGGGTCATAATTTCCCCACAGTAGACAATGACAAAGCCCGCCCCTGCCGCATAGCTCAAAGCGCTGACCTCCAGGCAAAAATCCCGTGCGGCCCCCAGACGGCGCGGATCGGCGGAAAAACTGTAGGGGGTCTTGGCCATGCAGATGGGGCGTCGCCGGGCCTCGCTACGCTCCAGTTCACGGAGCTGCTCCTGGGCGCTGGGGCTGAAGCGAAGTTCCCGGGCCCCGTAGAGGCGGAGGGCCAGCTGCTCAATTTTGCTGCTCAGCGACTGCTCCAATTCATAGGCGTACTGTGCTTGAGACGGAGCTTCATCCATGATATTCAGCAGGCTTTTGGCGGCGTCCAGCATCCCCTCCGAACCCTTGGCCCAGGCCTCAGAACGGGCCTGGGCCAGGCCGTCTGCGGCCAGCAGGGCGCTGAGGCAGTCCCACTCCTCTGGATGGTCCTGGGCGAAGCTGTTGATGAGCACCAGGGGGTGCAGGCCGAAAATTGTCTGGAGATTTCGGGCGTGGCGCTGGAGATTTGCGTAACCCCGACGCAGGCTTTCCAGGTCACAGGTCTGGAGCTGGTCCAGGGCCTGTCCACCATGGTACTTCAGGGCCCGCACGCTGGCCACCAGCAGAACTGCTGAGGGCCAGATAGAGGCCTCCCGACAGCAGATGTCGAGAAATTTTTCGGCCCCCAGATCGGCCCCGAAGCCTGCCTCGGTGACGACGTAGTCAGCAAGCTTGAGTCCCAATTGGGTGGCCAGGAGCGAGCTGCAGCCGTGGGCGATGTTGGCGAAGGGGCCGCCGTGGACAAAGGCTGGACAGCCTTCCAGTGTCTGGACGAGGTTCGGCATGAGGGCGTCACGGAGCAGGGCGGCCACTGCCTCGTGGACCGCGAGCTCCTCGGCCCGGATGGGGCGGCCCTGGCGGTCGTAGGCGCAGATGATGCGCCCAATGCGTTCCTTGAGCTCCCGATAGGAGCGGCTGAGACAGAGTATGGCCATCAGCTCCGAGGCCACGGTAATCTGGAAGGACTCGCCGCGCTCCACTTCTGGATGCCCGCTCGGGGCCAGCAGCTGGACCTGGCGCAGGGCGCGGTCATTGACGTCCAGGCAACGCCGCCAGCAGACCCTCTGAGGATCGATCCCCAGCGTGTTCCCGTGGTAGATATGATTGTCGATGGCGGCCGCCAGAAGATTATTGGCGGCGGTCAGGGCGTGGAAGTCCCCGGTGAAGTGCAAGTTGATATCTTCAGCGGGGTGGAGCTGAGCCCGCCCTCCACCCGTAGCTCCTCCCTTGCGTCCGAAAACGGGGCCCAGCGAGGGCTCTCGCAGACAGAGCAGGCTCCGTTTGCCCAGGGCCTGAAGTGCGTCGGCCAGGGCGATACTGGAGGTGGTCTTCCCTTCTCCTGCCGGTGTGGGCGACATGGCTGTGACGAGAATCAGCTTCCCCGTACTCTGGGAGGCCCGTCGCTCCATGACGCGGGAAAAGTTGATCTTGGCCCGATCGGGGCCCCAGGCGATACATTCGCCTGCGTCCAAGCCCAGCTGGCTGGCCAGCTCGGCGATGGTCCTGAGGCCTGGGGGCGGGGTACTTTGCCCGCCCTCATATTCCCGTCGGGCGCTGTCTCGTCCCTCTTCGCTCTCAGTCCACATAGAAGACCTCCTCCAGGCGCTTTTTCGCCTCGGGGTCCTCAGCCGGCCAGCCCAGGGCGAGGGCCGAGTATACGAGACGCCCCTCCCCGATGCCCCAGCGCCGCCAGTAGGGCGCCAGCTCCGGGGCCCCAAAGCAGTCGCGGAACTGGTTGATCCAGACACTGCCCAGGCCTTCGGCGCTACACTGGAGCATCATATTCATCAGGGCACAGGACATATCTTCGCGCCCCATGGGGCTATCTGTGGGAAAGGAGACGAAGATGAGATACGGGGCCCCATAGCAGAAGTCCTTCTCTCGCCCCAGGACCCGACAGGCCTGCTTCACGAAGTCCTGGTGTGTGGAGCCCGGGCCGAGGACATGAAATTGCAGGTTTTGGCGGTTGCAGGCCGTGGGCGCCAGGCGGGCGGCTTCGGTCACCCTGGCCAGGACCTCGGATTCCACAGGCCTGTCTTCAAAACGGCGGATTGACTTGCGCTGTCGGATACAGGACAGAACTTCTTTATTTCCCATATACTCGCCTCACTTTCAGAGATTCTAAGCTCGACGCTCTTCCCCAGTGCCGGGCCAGATCGGAGTCTCCCACGATTAGCGTGCCATGAGCTTCCATCCGGCCAGAATCCAGGAGCTGGGCAGCAATTTGGCCGCGATGCGTACCAGCTTGAAGGGGCGGGACCAGACGGACTCGCGCTTCCCTTTTACCATATCACGGTAGGCCCGATGGGCAATATATTCCGGGCTGCTGGCCAGGCGATCTGAACCCAGGTGGCGCACCTTACCATAGCGGTAGGCCTGGTCGAAGAAGCGGGTGCGAACGGTGCCGGGCAGCACCGTCGTCACGGCGATACCCCGCGGCTCCAGTTCCACAGACAGGGCGGCGGCGAAGGAGCGCACATAGGACTTGGTGGCCGCATAGACTGCCATATTGGGCAGCGGCGAAAAGGCTGCGGTGGAGGCCACAGGCAGGAGTCGAGCGCCGGCGGCCATACGCTGGAGCAGGCAGTGGCTGAGACTGGTCAGAGCCTGGCTGTTCAGGCTGATCTGCTTCAGGCTCTCCTCAAGAGGCAGGTCCAGGAATTCCCCGAAGAGCCCCGCCCCCGCAGCGAGGAAGGCCAGGCCGAAGTCCTGGGGCGCCTTGCGGATCTCAGCTTGGAAGTCCGCCAATTCCTCGGCATTTGTCAGGTCGCAGATGAAATAGCGACAGCGGTAGTAGCTCTCGATTTCCGCCGCCTGAAGGGCCAGTTCTTCCCTCCGCCCCTGAATCCAGATCTCGTCAATTTCAAGGGCTTTGAAGCTTTGCGCTGAACTGGTCTCTGCCGCCCGATAGCGTCGGCGCTGCTTCCTGGTCCAATATAAGCGGAGCTCCTGTTGTTGCAGGAGCTCCTTTAGAAAGGCCTGTCCGATGCCCGAACTGGCCCCAGTGATCAATGCGATTGCCAATTACTTAGCCTTTCCCTGATTAGCCACGGCGGACATGCGGGCCTGGATGGCCTCCTGGTCACCGAGGTAGTACTTCTTGATGAAGTTAAAGTCGTCGTCGAACTCATAGACCAGGGGAACGGCCGTGGGAATATTGACGCCGATGATCTCCTCGTCGCTGAGATTTTCGAAATATTTCACCAGGGCGCGGAGCGAGTTGCCGTGGGCGGCGATGATCACACGCTTACCGGCCTCCATCTGCGGACGGATCACCTCGTTGAAGTAGGGCACGGTGCGCTCAATGGTAATGGCCAGACTCTCCGTCAGCGGGAGTTCCTGCTTGTCCGCCACCTCACGGTAGGCGTCATGCTGGCGGGGGCTGCGCTCGTCCGTCTCCTCCAGGGCGGGTGGGGCAATGTCGAAGGAACGACGCCAGATTTTTACCTGCTCCTCGCCATACTTCGCGGCGGTCTCGGCCTTGTTCAGTCCCTGCAGGGCGCCATAGTGGCGCTCGTTGAGCTTCCAGCTCTTGACCACCGGCAACCACTCGCGGTCCATGTTCTCCAGGACCAGGTTCAGGGTGTGGATGGCGCGCTTCAGGTAGGAGGTGTAGCAGATATCGAAGTCGTAGCCTTCAGCCTTCAGGACGCGGCCGCCCTCGCGGGCCTCCTCGCGGCCCTTCTCCGACAGGTCCACATCCGTCCAGCCAGTAAAGAGATTCAGCTTGTTCCATTCGCTCTCGCCGTGGCGAATCAGTACCAATTTCATCGTGTGTATACCTCATTTCACGCTCTCCAGCAGCGTCAGACGAAGCGCTGGAGAATGGTTTAGACTTTCGCTAATCATATAGCAAATCAGGGCTCTGCCGCAAGATTTCCTCCGTCTTGTCCGTAGGTCTCAAGCAGATCAAAGATGGTCTTCATGCCCTGGTCCCGCTCCTCCGTAGAGTGGTAGGCCAGGCCGAGGACAATGAAGCTCCGCTGCCGGGTATTCTGATACAGGCTGACCAGGTTGTAGCTATTCTCCAAGGAGCCTGTCTTAATCCCCTGTACATGGGGATTATAAAATGGGTCTTCCGGATGCAAAAAGCGGTTGCTGTTCTTCCACTCAACGCTGTAAGCAGCCGGTAGCTGAGCCTTATAAAGTGGACTGGCGACGGCCTCACGAATCCAATCATACTGGAGCAGGTGCTGAGTCACGGCGAGGAGGTCACGGGCGGAACTGCCATCCTCGTAGCTGTAGCCGCTGGGGTCGCTGATGTGGGTATCTCTGTATCCAGAGCTCTGGAGATAGTCGGACAAGCCCTGAAGGAAGCGCTGGATGGCCTCCGTAACCGGAAGCTCAGCTCCAGCCAGCCGTCGGCCGCCAATGACCGCCAGGGCGTAGGCCGCATCGTTGCCTGAGGGGACCAGCATGCCTTCGATGAGGTTGCGGACGCTGTAGCGTTCTCCCACCTGAAGCCAGGCGAGGCTGGACTCAGGCTTGATGAGTTCGTCGACGGCGGCCTCATAGCTGTAGACCTCATCGGGTGACAGGTAGCTCAGGGCGTAGGCGATGCAAAAAAGCTTTTCACAGCTGGCGGGGATAATCGCTTCCTGCTCCCCCCGCAGATAGAGGAGGCGCTGCTCGCCCAGGTCGTATATGGCCACAGAGCGCGCGGCAATCTGATCCAGGACCTGCCGCTGCTCGGTTGAAAAGTCTGGGGCGCGCTGACTCAGGTCCTGGGTCTGGTCCGGAGTCTTCGGAACTAGTTCCTGCAGACCAGGCGTCGCGATGTCCTGCGGGGATGGAAACGTTCTGAACAGACGCCTCTGGATTGGCTCACGAAGAAGATAGGCCGCACAGCAGAGGCAGAGCAGGCAGAGGGCCAGAATGAGTCCATAGCGCCGCCTCTGCCGTCTCCGCTGCACCTGGCGCAAGTAGGCCTGGCGCTCGCGCAGGATCCGGGCCTGGCGTCCGGCGCTGGGGGCCTCCCCCGCCCATTCAGCGCCCTGGTCCGCAGGAAAGGAGCTGGGCTGTTTCTGGCTTCTTCGCTGAGCCCTGTCTCCGCTTCTCCAGTGGGGGGACCCTTGCATGCTGCACCTCGCTCTCTAAATCTTGAGCTCTGTCATCCATCTGTTTCGCCTATATAATAGCTGAAAATTTTTTCTGTCCCAATATTTGATTTCTAACCCAATAGTTGACCCCGACTGCGAAGCCCAGGCAGGAAGCTGAAATTGCCCGCCCTGGCCCCTCGTGCTAGAATCTCAGCAGCTATAGAAACAGTTAGGAGTAGCGCACCATGGATCAGCAAGCTGTAGTTCTCACCGGAGATCGGCCCACTGGCCACCTGCACATCGGCCACTATGTCGGCTCCATCCGCAAACGACTGGAGCTCCAGTCCCAGTTCAGCACCAATTATGTGATGATCGCGGACATGCAGGCCCTCACGGACAACGCCCATGAACCCGCCAAGGTCCGGGACAATGTTTTTCAAGTCTGCTGTGACTATCTGGCCTGCGGCATCGACCCGGCCAAGAGCAAAATCTTCATCCAGTCCCTGGTCCCCGAACTCAGCGAACTGACGGTCTTCTACCTCAATTTTGTGACCCTGGCCCGCCTGAAGCGAAATCCGACCGTCAAGGCCGAGATGCAGCAGAAGGGCTATGGTGATACCGTGCCAGCGGGTTTTCTTGTCTATCCCGTGAGCCAGGCTGCGGACATCACCGCCTTCAACACCCGTTACGTGCCTGTCGGTGAGGACCAACTGCCGATGATCGAACAGACAAATGAGCTGGTGCGCCACATCAACAATTTCTTCCAGGCTGACTTACTCCAGGACTGCGAACCCATACTTTCCCGCGTCCGCCGCCTGCCGGGAACAGACGGGGGCCTCAAGATGGGCAAGAGCCTCGGGAACTGCATCTACCTCTCTGACGATGCCGACACGCTCAAGAAAAAAGTCATGTCCATGTTCACCGACCCTGGCCACCTCCGCGTCGAAGATCCCGGTAAGGTGGAGGGCAATCCCGTCTTCACCTACCTGGATGCCTTTGATCCCGATCAGGAGGAACTGGAGGCCTGGAAAGAACACTACCGCCGAGGCGGTCTGGGGGATGTGAAAGTCAAGCGCCGCCTTCTGGATGTCCTGGAGGCTGAACTGGCCCCGATCCGCCAGCGCCGTCTGGAATTCGAAGAGCACGAAGATGAGATCATGGCCCTGCTTAAGAAGAACAGCGCCGAGGCCAGATTGGTGGCCCAGGAGACGCTGTCGCGCCTCAAGAAGGCCATGCAGCTGGACTACTGAAATCTGAATCCTTGTGTAAGGGGGCGGATAGGCCTCCCCCTTCTCCCATTCACTTTGTACAAGGCAGAAAGCAAAAAACAGGGAGGGCCAGAATACCCGAGCGGATATTCTGGCCCTCCCTGTAATTCTGGCGGAGAGAGTGGGATTCGAACCCACGGAAGCTCGCGCTTCGCCGGTTTTCAAGACCGGTGCCTTAAACCAGCTCGACCATCTCTCCGTATCTGTGTCCGTCTCGCCTGACGGCCGCTGCGGACAAAAAGAAAAGCCCCGTTGTCGGGGCTTCTCTCTGTGCTTCTGGTGGAGATGGCGGGAATCGAACCCGCTACCTCTTGAATGCCATTCAAGCGCTCTCCCAAGTGAGCTACACCCCCGCTTCGCGTTCTGGCGCTCAGCACAATGGATAGTTTAGCGCCTTGCATTCTTCCTGTCAAGTCCCTTTTTTCACACTTTTAAAAAAATTTTTTTGCCAGAGTATAAGGCCGCCCGTTCCGTTAGAATACTAGAGAAGCTTGCGGCCGCCACAGTGGCGCTTGCAGACCCATATAAAAGGAGGCCCCATGTCCCCACGCCACAGCTACCAGGCCCGCCATCGCGTGGCCATCTGCTACGACTTCGACCTCACACTCTCCCCAGATAACATGCAGTCCCAGGGCTACATACAGGACCTCATCGCTGGCAATCCCGAACAACTGAGCGATGTGTCTGACTTCTGGCGACAGTGCAACGAACTGGGCCGCCGCCAGAACATGGATCCGAACCTGGCCTACATGTACTGCATGCTCCACTTTCGTCGGGCCACAAGCCCGCTCAGCCGTCAGGAGCTTCGCAGCTACGGCCGTGCCATCCGCTTCTATCCAGGTCTCGAGGACTGGTTTGAGCGGCTTAACGCCTACGGGGCGGAACTCGGTTTAGAAGTCGAGCACTATGTCATCTCCTCTGGTCTCAAGGAAATGATCGAGGCCTCCCGCCTCGGCCAGGCGGGCGTCTTCCGTGAGATCTACGCCTCGGCTTTTTGCTACAACGCGCGTGATGAGGCGATCTGGCCGGCCCAGGCTGTCAACTATACGAACAAGACCCAGTTTCTCTTTCGTATTTCCAAAGGTATCTTTGATGTCAATGACAACAGAGTCAACAGCAGCCTTGGCCCCGAAGAGCTACATGTCCCCTTCCGCAATATGATCTACATCGGAGACAGTGACACCGACATTCCCTGCATGACCCTGGTCCGCCGTTACGGAGGCCAGGCCATCGCCGTCTACGATTCCCAGACGCAGGAGCCCGGGGTGGAGACCAGCGCCAAAGTCCGGAAGCTGCTGGCCGAAGAACGCATCTCCCACTGTGCCCCCAGCGACTATCGTCCCGACCAGAAGCTCTACGCTCTGCTCCAGTCCATCCTGCGCCACCTGGCCGCGCGGGAGGATTTGATTGAGCTGGAAGCGAGGGAGCTGGGGCGCCTGGATGGGACAAAAATCAGCCCGCTCTGACCAGCTCGGCGGCGCAGGCAAGCTGGGCCCCAGGGTCTCCTGGGGTCCGCTGAGCAGGGACCGGGAGCTGTGCTAGAATTGAACAAATCTATTCACACGTAGCAGCCTGAGCTCAGCGCCAGGTCCAGCCCCAGCGAGGCAGGCCCCCGACCCTGCAGGTCTGGCCTCAGCCGGGAGTATAGAAAAAAGGAGTGAACCCGAAATTATGGCCCAAGCTAAACGTCACGAAATTCCCCGCGAACTCTGCTGGGACCCCCAGCTCCTCTACGCCAGCGACGAAGTCTTCCGCGAGGCCATGGGCGAGCAGCAAAAGCGCATTGACGCCTTTTGCCAAAAGTACCAGAACAGGATCTCCCAGTTCCAGACGGCCGAGCAGGTGCTGAGCCTCTACGAGGAACTCGAACCCCTGGCCCAGAACTTCGAGCCCCTGTTCACCTATCCCTCCTTACGCAGCGATGTGGACATGCACAACCGGGAGGCCTCGCGGCTCAGCCAGGAGGCTGAGTGCCTACTGGCCCAGTGCTACGCCCAGCTCTCCTTCGTCAACAGTGAGCTGCTCGAATTGGACAGCTCCCTCCTGGAGGAGGCCGCCGAGCGCGATGGGCGCTACCGCCGCTCCATTGAAGACCTGCTGCGCCAGAAGCCGCACCAGCTGAGCAAGGAGACGGAGCGCGTACTCAGCGCCCTCTCCCCCATCCTCAATGCCCCAGAGAGCAATTATGCCCTGACCCGCGCCACAGACTTCCACTTCCCGGACATCCACACAGCCCAGGGCCCTGTGGCCAACAGCTTCGTCGGCTATGAGAACAACTTCTGCTCCGAAGACGATACCGAGCTGCGCCGCGGAGCCTTCGCCAGCTTCTCTGAAGGCCTGCGCCACTACGTACACTGCATCGGACAGGACTACTACACCCAGGTGCAGAAGGAGAAAATTCTCTCCCAGCTCCGCGGATACGACTCCGTCCTGGACTATCTCCTGGACAGACAGGAGGTGGATCAGGAACTCTACATGCGCCAGATTGACGTGACCATGGAGGCCCTGGCCCCCCATATGCGGCGCTTTGCCAAACTTCTCCAACGCATGCACGGCCTTGAGGAGATGCACTACGCCGATCTCAAGCTGAGCCTCGACTCCGCCTATAGCCCCGAGATCAGCATCCCTGAGTCCAAGCGTATGTGCCGTGAAGCCCTCTCCCTCCTCGGGCCTGAATACATGAGCATCGTCGACCGCATGCTGGATGAGCGCCGCATCGACTACGCCCAGAATGCGGGCAAGAGCAGCGGCGGCTACTGCGCGAGTCCCTACGGACACAGCAGCTTCATCCTCCTGAACTGGAGCGGCAAGATGGACGAGGTTTTCACCCTCGCCCACGAACTGGGACACGCCGGCCACTTCAACCTGGCCATGCAGAATCAGAACTACTTCAACAGCGACTGCTCCATGTACCAGGTCGAGGCCCCCTCCACCTGTAACGAACTCTTCCTGGCGAAATACTTACACGGGCAAAAGCCAGATGACCCCCGCTTCCGCCGCTGGGTTCTGGCCGCTCAAATTGAAAAAACCTACTACCACAACTTCGTCACCCACTTCCTGGAGGCCGCCTACCAGCGCGAGGTCTACCGCCGCATCGACCAGGGGGACGTGCTGGGTGCCGAGGACTTTTCGGAACTCTACCTCGAGCAGCTCAAGCGCTTCTGGGGGGACGCCATCGTCTACGATCCCGGATGCGAGCTGACCTGGATGCGCCAGGGCCATTACTACGCCGGACTCTACCCCTACACCTACAGCGCCGGTCTGACCATCGCCACCGCCGTCATGCAGCGGGTGGAAAAAGAGGGCCAGCCCGCCATCGATGACTGGCTCCGAACCCTCAAGGCTGGCGGCTCCCTCAGCCCACTGGACTTCGCCCTCTCGGCCGGCATTGATATCCGCAGTGAGCAGCCCCTGCGTGACACCATCGCCTATATCGGACAGATCATCGACGAGATTGAGCAGCTCTGTGACGAGATCGGAGACTGCTAAGTACAGAGGCCAAGGACTTTCCTGGAAGACCCAGCCACAGGATAGCAATCTTGTGGCTGTTCTTCTCTGTTTCCCGTAGGAGTGAGCCCCATGTGTCCCAAGAAAAGCCAGGACCAATCCCTGCCCCGGCAATTTGAATTCCAGGCAAGAAAGCTCAACAGCCGCGGCCAGGCCCTGGGCCTGGCCCCCAATGGCAAAGAGGTCTTTGTCGACGGTCTGGTCCCCGGTGAGCGGGCCCTGGTTCAGCTCGTGGAAGAGAAGCGGACCTATGCCCGGGCCCGGGTACTGGAGCGGACAGCCACTGCGGCAGAGCGCCGGGAACCAGCTTGCCCCTATTTCCCCCAGTGCGGTGGCTGCAGCCTGCAACACCTGGACTACCAGGCCCAGCTGCAACACAAGCAGCAGCAGCTCCGTTACTGTCTCCACAGCATAGGCCGCTTCAGCTATGAGGAACTCGACAGCAGCCAGGTCTTCGATCGGGCCCTGGCCTCCCCCCAGGAACTGCGCTACCGCTCAAAATCCCAGATGCCCCTGGCCTGCCAGGACGGCCAGCCCCCACGGATTGGCTTCTATCGTACAGGAAGTCAGGAAATCGTCGATGGAAGCAGCTGCCTCATCCAGGACCTCGCGGCCGACCAGGCCAGACTGGCCTTCCGCCAGACCTGGGCTGAGGCCCAGTCTAAACTGCCCCGCGAGGCCCGAAAGGCAGGCTTCTGGAGGCACCTCCTCGTCCGTGTCTCCCAGGCTGAGCGTCGGGCCCTCGTCAGCCTCGTCATCCGCAAAAAAATCAGCTATGAACCCACGGCTCTACTCCCCTTCCTCAGCCAGTATCGGCGGCGGCTCAAAAGCTGTCTCGCAGAGCGGCAGTGTCAGCTGGGAGGCCTCTACCTCAACTTCCAGCCCGAGGCCAACAACCGCATTCACTCCTGGGACTTCCTAGACCTGGGTCCCAGTCTGGACAGACTGGAGGCAGTGGACCAGAGGGCCAAGGACCCTCAGGACGCAGATGCGTTAGAACCTGCGCTTCCCAAGCCAAGGCTCACGCTACAAAAAACGGGACAGAGGCGACCTGAGGCCAGCATCACGGAAGTGGTCAACGGCATCCGCTACCCCCTGGGCCCCGCCTCCTTCTTCCAGATCAATGTTCCCCAGACCGCAGAGATCTACCGGCAGATTCGAAACTGGGTTCAGGAACTAGGGGCTAAGGTCATCTATGACCTCTACTGCGGTGCCGGCAGCATCAGCCTCCAGTTGGCCCAGGATGGGCTGGAGGTATATGGCATCGAAATCGTCCAGGAAGCCGTCCACAAGGCCCAGGAGGCAGCCCGGCTCAACGGTCTGGAAGCCCAGTGCCAATTCGCAGCAGGAGCCGCTGAGAACCTGGTTCCCCAACTCGTCCAAGCCGGAGCCTGGCCCCTCCCCGACTGCCTGGTCGTCGACCCGCCCCGCAAGGGACTGGACGCCCAACTCAGCCAGTTTATCGCCACGGAGCTCCAGCCTGCCAAAGTCATCTATCTCTCCTGCGACCCCGCCAGCCTGGCCCGGGACCTGGCCCTGCTCCGGGACCGGGGAGGCTATCAGCTCCGCCGCTTTATCGCCTACGACCTCTTCCCCCAGACCATGCACGTCGAGACGGTGTGTTTGATGACACGGGGGAAAGACTAACCGCTGAAAAAGTGCCGTATTTCTGGGCTTTTCGTGCATCTGACCGTCAGCGGCGGGGAGCGAAAATGGCCGCAAAAACGCTTATGTGGGAACATATCAAAGGAAATGTTGGAGGGTTGAGTAGGCGGTTTAGATGTTTTTGCAGTAGGGTTGAAGCTGTGGTTTGGATGTTGATTAAAAAGTGAGGACTGAGTATGATCCTTGAAACAGAAAGACTTATCGCAACCGACGAAAATCATATTGCAAGGTTACACGGTCTGGGTACGATCAAGGCAACGACATCAAAATAGTCATTAGACAGACCAAGGCTCCCACACTGCCATCAGCGGCAGTAAGGGAGCCTTGCTTTAAGCCTCGATATTGATTGTAATGCCGGACTTGAATTCCACGGTGAAGTGATCGTCAAAAACGGTGATCTTTGCAATCAGGCGGCTGACCAGCGTCTCATCAAACTCTGTGATGGTGGAAGGCTGGTTCTTGACGAAATCCTGCAGGTCCCGGATCTGCTTCACCTGTTCATCTTTGATGACGCTGTCTACCTCAGCCTGACGACGCTGATCCCGGAGTCGGAGAATCTCGTCCGCTATGGCGTCGTAATCATCCTTCTGGTTGATCTTCTTCAAGAGCTCCTTTTGCAGCTTGCTCAGGCGCTCGTCTATGACCTCCGGTGAGAGGACGCCGCCCTGCAGAACCACCGTGGCGATGTTGGCCCGCAGCGTTTGCAGGAAATCATCCTTCTGGCAAAGCACTCGGTTGATGGCGTCGATGACCACCTGCTCCAGAAGTGTTTCGTTCACCGTCCGGCTATGGCAGGCGTGGCCGGTAGTCTCCAGCCGTGAGCAGCAGCGCCAGACGATGGATTTGCAGCCTCTGTTGTTCCAGTGAACGCGCCTGAAAAACTCACCGCATTCATTGCAGATAACAATCTGTGAAAAGCAGTGCTTGCAGGAGTAGCAGTGGCGTTTGCCGTTGTCGCTGGTGTGAACCACGCGTCTGCGGACCAGTTCCTCCTGCACCAGCAGGAAGATGGCCTTCGGAATAATCGGTTCATGGTCGCCCTCCACGTAGTACTGCGGGACGGTGCCATTGTTCTTGATTCGCTTTTTTGTAGAAAATCTGTGGTATAGGTCTTTTGCAGAAGCGCGTCACCGATGTACTTCTCATTCCGGAGAATCTTGTTGATGGTGCTGGTGTGCCACTTGGTCTTGCCTGCGCCGGTGAGAATGCCGTCCGCCTCAAGCCCAGCGGAGATTTTATCCATGCTCAGTCCCTGCAGGTATTCCCTGTAGATGCGTCGGACGATTTCTGCCTGCTCCCGCTCGATGACCAGATTGCCGTCAGCGTCTTTGGTGTAGCCGAGAAAACGGTTGTGGTTGATCTGCACCTTGCCTTGTTGGTAGCGGTATTGGATGCCGAGCTTCACATTCTGCGAGAGGCTCTGGCTTTCCTGCTGGGCAAGGGACGCCATGATGGTAAGCAGCACCTCGCCCTTGGCGTCCATTGTGTTGATGGACTCTTTCTCGAAGAAAACCGAGATGTTCAGATCCTTGAGCTCGCGGATGTATTTCAGGCAGTCCAGCGTGTTGCGGGCAAATCAGCTGATTGACTTGGTGATGATCATGTCGATGTTTCCGTCATGGCATTCTTCGATCATGCGATTAAACTCGTCACGCTTTTTGGTGTTTGTACCTGTGATTCCGTCGTCCGCGAATATGCCTGCCAGCCCCCATTCCGGATTCTTGGAGATATATTCGGTGTAGTGTTCAATCTGGGCCTCGTAGCTTGTGGCCTGCTCATCGCTGTCAGTACTGACACGGCAGTACGCTGCGACTCGGAGCTTTGGCTTCTCAGCTTTTTTGATGTTGTTCCCGACCTGTCTTTTTGCCGGGATGACCATTACATTCCCCATCAGCTCACCTCGCTATCGATCAGGCTGTAAATGTATTCGGCCTGCGTTACCGGGTTATCGAAATGTTTCTTAATGTCCCAGATCGTAAAAATGGTCGGAGCCGTGAGCACTTTTTCCTTCGGTGTGCGATTCAGTCTGCCAAGGGCAGCAGCGCGCTTCACAAGCTCCACCTGTGCATTCTGGAAGACCATCTCATCGATGATGGCCGGATAGAAATCATCACCGATGTAGTGCTGCGTTTTTAACAGGCGCTTAGCGGTTCCGTGGTAGGTGTCGATTCCGGCTTTAGCGGCAGCGTCTTTCAGGCTCAGCCCAGAAAGGTAATTCTCATAGAGCTTTCGGAGCTTACCGGCTGCGTCTTCGTCGATTACCGCGATACCGTTTTCAATCCGGTATCCGAATGGTGTATGCCCCATGTATTCACATCCTTTCCTTAAGCGTAAGTCCGCATTTTAATTCAAAGGCAATCTCCTCGCGGGAAAGCACTTTGATGCAGGTTACGGTATTTTCAAACAGCGCTTCATCGAAGTCTGTCAGCATGGCGGCTTTTTCTACATAGCGCAGAAGCTCCTTTGCTGCCGTGACATGTGCACCGTCGCCGCCGATGGCTTTGCTGAGCGTATCCATCTCTTGGCGGTAGCGGTCTGCCTAAGATATACAAACGACTGCGGGGCTTGACTGATTCCATAATCGGATAGCTCCTTGGGAGTATCGTATACTACTACGTCTTTGAGCTTGTAAGCGATGGCTTTTTCTTTCCCAGCATAGTAGGAAAAGTAGAACTTCTTCGTGATCCCAGCTGCTGTCTTTGCTATCTCCCATATCTCTTTTGGCGTGCCTTCCAGAATTTCATCTATGGTAGCTTCGCCAACCACCTGTTTCTGAGGGGACGAGGCATAAAAGACTATGCGAGTAACACCATCCTTGGGTTTGCTTTTTCTAAATTCGTATTGTTTCTTACCTTCCAGTATTACTTTGGCATATTTAGGTTTAATCGATAATAACATTGTCGACATCGACGTTGCCCTCCCGTAGTATTTCTTTGAATTCGTCGGGAGTAAGCCTGATCAATGCCGGGTATGTCCCTCCGTGACTGTTGCTCCAGTAGCCTTTAGTTTCGAGGGTGTTCATATTGATATTATGGCCTTCACCAAAATAGCCGTAATAAAGCATCTCTACAACGAACATATTCTCGTCGTTACTATATTTGGTCTGAAGCTCACTTTCATCGTAAACAGATTTGTTGCCGATCTTGGCGAGGAGCTCGTCGAAAGTCATAAGATGGCTTCCGTTACGCTTTACCGCTATAACGTTGGTCACGATGCAGAACGAAGTCAAGCAGGATTTGTAACACTTAGTTCCTGAACCAGTATGAATTCTGTATATAAAGATCGGCTCACCGATTTTGTACGGAGGCACTGTATACTGTGCTCCAACATATATCTTGCTAAGGCCGTTTCTCACATTCAATGCGACTGAAGTCTGCAGCGTATTCTTAAGCTCGGAATATGGGAAGAGGGTATCGTGATAAAAGTCATTCACGCACAGGTATCCTGCATTTTGAAAATCCGGATTAATAAACGGGAATGACTTGTATGGATCACTGTAATCTACGCTACTGCGACTACGGAGATATACACCTTCACCATTCGGGTTATAGCCGACCTTGATAAAGCCAAACTTGGTGAGCTGAGCGATCAGAAGATCGTGTTTATCAAATACGGTAACGTAGATATCTTCCCAGCCCAGATCTTTCCACTTCCAAAGCACAAGACCGATAGCACCTTCTCCAAGACGCTGGCCGCGAAAACGTTCTGCAATCTTGATGGTAGTGATCTTGCATCTGGTCTTCTTTGGCAAGGTCGAATCCGTAAGTACGATGTTTTCCGTTTCGTCCTTTATACACACAAAGGCACCAAGACCATTTTCATCGTCGAATACCAAAGCTGTACGGCCTTCCTGAGCTTTTTCCGGAAACCACACCTCGAATGGCTTTACTTTGCCGCTAACCGGGTAATCTGCCTTCAAAGAATCGAAGAAGGGATCGTTTAGGTCGATATCGCTGAATTTCTTGAGAGAAAAATTGCCTGCCATAAACAGCTCCTCCTTAAAGTGACCTTATAAATTCAATCGCCTGTGTAAGGTCTCCGGCACCGCCAGAAACAAAGAGTCTCGCACTAATATCCGCAGCGACTTCTTTTGCGTAGGCGCATTCTTCCTGCTGAAAAGCTTCTATTTCTTGTATGGAAGCCTCAATTCCATCACGCTCTCTGCGACGAGCCGCGATTACCTCTGACTTCTCCGTCAGCAGGATAATCGCATCTGGCTTCAAAGAGGTGAAGGTGTCATACGAGATACGAGTGATATCGCCTGTTGCGTTAAGCAGACAGAAATGACCCTCCAGAATGAAATTCTGCCCGGAGCCCTTTAACTCATTGACTGCCTGAAGAAGGTATTGCTGGTTGTCGTCAATATCAGGTATGAGCTTGTCTTTGGCAAAGCCTGAATGCTTTTTCTGTGTTATCAATGTGCTGGCAGAGTAGGACTCAATGCCGGTGGCCGCCTTGACCATATCACAGAAGTAGGACTTTCCTACACCATGAACACCGCTAATAAAGATCATGAACGACACTCCTCCTTAGTGCAAAATTGGCTGAATAACCAGCCATTTTATACATCATAACAGATCAGAGTATAAAATTCAAGAGAAAACAAAAACAAATCCTGCAATCGCAGGATAAAATCTTGAAATTTAAAGTTCGGTGTGATATAATAAATAAATCAGAATTTATGTGTAGACATTTTGGCAGAAAATGGAGGTTAGCACATGGCCATTAGTTACAAGAAATTATGGAAGCTGTTGATTGATAAAGATATGAAGAAAAAAGATTTGCAGCGTGTGGCTGGGATCAGTGCGGCATCCGTTACAAAGCTCGGAAAGAATGAGAATGTAAACACAGAGATTATACAGAAAATCTGCGTAGCTTTGCAATGCGATGTCAGCGACATAATGGAAATGGTCGATGAAGACTGAGTCCGTTTTTTGGCACAACAGAAAGAATAGAATAAGCATGGATACATGTGATTACTTGGAGGTAGATTCAGATGGCTGATAAAACCAATGCCAACATCGGCTTTGAAAAACAACTGTGGGATGCGGCCTGCGTCCTGTGGGGACATATTCCCGCAGCAGAATACAGGAAGGTAATCATCGGTCTTATTTTCCTGCGTTATATTTCTGCAGCTTTTGATAAGAGATATCAGGAGCTTGTTGCGGAGGGTGACGGATTCGAGGATGACCGTGATGCTTATACGATGGAGAACGTGTTCTTCGTGCCGGAAGAAGCAAGGTGGAGCACGATTGCTTCAGCGGCTCATACTCCGGAAATTGGAACGGTTATCGATACGGCTATGAGAGCTATTGAAGCCGAGAATAAGACTCTGAAGAATGTCCTTCCTAAGAATTATGCCAGTCCGGACCTTGATAAGAGAGTTCTGGGTGATGTGGTTGATATCTTCACAAACAATATCGACATGAGTGACACGGAAGAAAGCGAAGATCTTTTGGGCCGCACCTATGAATACTGTATCGCGCAGTTTGCTGAGAAAGAAGGCGTTGGTGGCGGTGAGTTTTATACGCCGTCCAGCGTGGTTAAGACTCTCGTTTCTATCTTGCGTCCGTTTGATAACTGCCGCGTGTACGATTGCTGCTGTGGTTCCGGCGGTATGTTTGTACAGAGTGCAAAGTTCATTCAGGCTCATTCCGGTAAGCGTGGAGCTATCTCCGTTTACGGACAAGAGGCAAACGCTGACACATGGAAGATGGCTAAGATGAACATGGCAATCCGTGGTATCGACGCTGACTTTGGACCTTATCAGGCAGATACCTTTACGAACGATCTGCACCCGACCTTGAAGGCCGACTTCATTCTGGCCAATCCTCCGTTCAACTATCACCCTTGGAATCAGGAAAAACTGCTTGAGGATGTCCGCTGGAAATATGGTACACCGCCTGCCGGTAACGCGAACTATGCATGGATTCAGCATATGATCCACCATCTCGCACCGACTGGTAAGATTGGCCTTGTGCTTGCAAACGGTGCGCTTTCCACGCAGTCAAGCGGTGAGGGTAAAATCCGTAAAAAGATCATAGAGGCCGATTTGATTGAAGGCATCATCGCCATGCCGACGCAGCTCTTCTATAGTGTTACCATCCCGGTTACGCTGTGGTTCATCACGAAGGGTAAGAAGCAAAAAGGCAAGACGCTCTTCATCGATGCACGCAAGATGGGCCACATGGTTGACCGCAAACACAGAGACTTATCCGATGAGGATATTCAGAAACTGGCGGACACCTTTGAGGCTTTCCAGAACGGAACGCTTGAGGATGTGAAGGGCTTCTGCTCTGTTGCCACATTGCAGGATATCGCAAAGCAGGACTATATCCTGACGCCGGGACGCTATGTCGGTATCGAGGAGCAGGAAGATGATGGCGAGCCGTTTGAAGAGAAAATGGCGAGACTGACCTCAGAGTTGTCTGTCATGTTTACGAGGTCCCATGAACTGGAGAACGAGATCAGAAGAAAGCTGGGGGCGATTGGATATGAAATCTAATTTTATTACTAAGCCGCTTTCTTTGCTTGCAGAAATTCAAACGGGACCATTTGGTAGCCAGTTGCATAAAGAAGACTATGTCGACATTGGAACCCCAATTGTTACTGTGGAGCACTTGGGAAGCAAACGATTCTCAGAGCAGAACTTACCTAATGTTTCTGATGAAGATAAAGAGCGACTGAGCAAATATGTTTTACGAGAAGGCGATATCGTTTTTAGTCGAGTCGGTTCTGTAGATCGCTGCTCATATGTAAGTGAGGAATATGTCGGCTGGATGTTTTCTGGAAGGTGTCTTAGAGTAAGACCTTCCGCAGAGATTGTTCCAGAATACCTCTATTACTATTTCACGCTTGAAACCACGAAGCAGTTTGTGCGAGGGATTGCCACTGGAGCTACAATGCCTTCGATTAATACCAAGTTTATGGGAGAAGTACCCGTTACATATCCCTCGATAGACATCCAAAGGAAAATAGCAGACATTTTAGGGACAATCGATAGGAAAATTGAGGTGAATAATGCGATAAACGAGAATTTACAGGCGCAAGCACAAGCACTTTACGCCAATATGTTTATTCATAACGCCTCCGATCAGTGGGCTGAAGGAGTCCTTTCTGATGTGGCAGACATCGCGATGGGACAGTCGCCAAAAGGTGATACCTATAATGAGGATGGTGTCGGCACCGTTTTCTTCCAAGGAAGAGGTGAATTTGGGTTCAGATTCCCGACACGACGCCTATTCACAACTGATCCCAAGCGCATGGCTCAATCAAATGATGTGCTTATAAGCGTTCGCGCTCCTGTTGGCGATCTTAATGTTGCCTATGAGCCTTGTTGCATAGGTCGCGGACTTGGAGCAATCCGTTCGAAGGACAATCATCAATCTTTCGTGTTATATACAGTTTTCTCCCTAAGAGAGAAACTGGATATGTTTAATGGTGAGGGTACCGTTTTCGGCTCCATCAACCGGGATGCACTAAATTCGATGCCGATTATCATTCCTACCAAGGATGAATTGGAACGGTTTGAAGAAATTGTTGCACCTATGGATACCGCCATACGCAATAACTATGAGGAAATATGCCGTCTTGAAGCTATCCGTGACAGTTTACTTCCTCGGCTGATGTCCGGCGAGATTGATGTGTCCAACATCCAGCTCTAAGCCGCTAAATTCTCGTTTACCTCCGTATTCTTCTCGATTTTATCGTCCAGAGCAGAAAGCACAGATGCAACCCGCTGCTGCTCCTCTATGGTTTCAGGCACACGCACTTCAATGCCGCGCATCGTGCTTCCAGATACCTCTTTGAAAGTCGTGCCGCTTCCAAGGTTTTCGATTCTCTCCTTGTTGTATTTCAGTAGGTAGTATAGGAACATATAGTCCGTTTTCTCGTCAGGAACAACGCTCTTGAATCCCTGATTCGTACATACTTCCTGCTCGGCGATTGCGATATATCCGATGGGCGCTCTCGAAGAGAACAGCACCGTATGTGCAGGCATTAACTGCGTGGAGCAGCTTTTTAAACCTTGCTCTGTAATATTCCTTTCGCCACGGGAGATAAAGCGACCGGAAAAGCCCGCTAAATCTTTCGGGGTAATCCACGCAATCGTCCCACCGTCATAGTTTTCTGCCTTTTTCGTTGAGGGTGTGGCTCCGCCTACAACTCTTCCCAGATCGCCTATAGTGCAAGTTTTCCAATTGCCCATCATGTCACCGTCCTAACCTATATATTTCCTATGAGCCGTTTTCACATTGCTCTGTTTGACCATAGCATACTGCAAGGTCGTATCTATTCTCTGATGCCCAAGGAGCCGCTGAAGCTGCTCAATAGGCATTCCTTTATCAATGGCCATTGTCGCAAGCGTCCGCCGGAACTTATGTGGATGCACTTTGGGGATGTTTAGCCGCTTGCCCATTTCGCGGAGCCTATGCTCGATGCCGCCAATCTGTATCCGCTCGTGCGGAGTCCTCAACGATACGAACAGGGCGGGATTCTCATCTGTCCGGCTGTCGAGATACTCCTGCAGATGTAGCTTGGCTCTGGCGTCAAAGTACACAATCCGTTCTTTATCGCCTTTGCCAAATACCACGCATTCCCGCTCCGCAAAATCAATATCGTCACGGTTTAGCAGAACCATCTCGCCGACACGCATTCCCGTTGACGCCAGCATATCAATCATTGCCAAGTCTCGCAGTTCCTCACAGTTATCGCGCATCTTCTCCAAATCTTCATCGGAGTATGTTTCCTTGATGCTGCTTGCCGTTTTCACTTTATGGATACGGCGCACCGGGCTTTTGATGATATAGTCCTCATCCTCAAGCCAGGAAAAGAAACTGGATAGGATACGGCGGATGTTATCAATCGTTACACGGCTCGACTGATTCTTGCTCTGATACTCGGTAAGATATGTCCTCAAGTCCTCCGTAAGAATATGTCGGACATTTTTGCCGAGAGATGATACCATCGCATCAATCGTGGTCTGGTAATACTTCAGCGTCTTCTCCGAGCAACCCTCAATCCGTTTGGCGGCTATGAACATTGCTATAAATTCATTGCTATCGTCCTCCTCCGGCTTCGACTCCTTGCCGGTCACTTCGTAGTGATAGAGTGCTTGCTCCATCACCTGTCTCAGCTGTTTCAGCTGGGCATTGTCGAGGTAGGGCAGCATCTGCTGCATTACCTCCGTCATCAGTTCTTGCTTCATGTCGTTTCTCCTTCTATTTGATATTTCCAGAGAACGACATCAACGGCAGTTCCGTTGGTTTATCACTCTCGCCGTTGGTGAGAGTTCATCGCACTTAAACGAGAATTTAGTGGCTTAGATTTCGATGTCAGTGACGTCCAGCTCACCAGACATAAGCTGAGATAAAAGTGTATCCCTTAAGTTTGAAAGCTGTTCGTTTTCGAGGCCATTCGCAAAGGTCTGATCAAATACGATCTGGCAATAGTCGTCGAACTTTTGGATTAGCTCAAACGGAGGAATTACAATTTCTTCTGTTGTGATAAATCCTGATAGGTCGAGATTCTTAATGCCTGTTGTGCCGTTTTCGTACGAAAAGAACACATTTCGGTCATAAAGATGTTGCCAGTAGTAGTAGATAAACATGCTGTAACCAGACTTCGGCTTTATGGCTCGACAAAAGTTGGTGCAGACCATTCCTTTATCGTATCGATCAAGCAGAGATTGTGAAATTGCTGCGACACGGCCAGTGGACTGTGTGGGACTGCCACCGGAGATTTCCACTACGATATCTTCCGGAAGCAGACGCTTAGCCGCATAATTTTTAGGAAGGATATATCGAGTTGGCATTTTCCCTTTGTTACCGGCTTTAACTTCCGGTATATCAGCACCACGGATGCAATAGACCATCTCGGTATTATTACCGGTAGGATACTCTTTTCCCCAGTCTCCACCTAATGTGGACTCGATTAAGTCGGAGAAAGTACCGTTTTTCCAACTTAAACGATCCTCAGAAGATATAAACATGGCGTGAAACAATGCTTTAACTTGCGCCTGTAAATTCTCGTTTGAACGGGAGCAACATAAGCGTAATAAGCGAAGTGCCCTGAAAAGGGTATCATGATAGATAGTACATACAAAGGAGCGATTGTTATGTCAGGATTTTATACGGAAACTGACTATGAGAATTCCATCATAGAGCTATTCCAAGGAATGGGATACCGTCACGTTTACGGCCCTGATATTGAGAGGGATTTTAACAGCCCTCTATACGAAGATGAGCTTACAGCTGCATTGCACCGGTTGAATCCTTCTATGCCGGAGGATGCCATCACTGACGCGCTGTTCAAATTGAAAAACTTTGAAAATGCTGAGCTGGTCCAGAAGAATGCGGTCTTCATGGATTACATTCAGCATGGTGTTGAAGTGCGTTATTTTGTCAAGGGCGAGGAACGCTCCGGCCTCGTGTACCTTGTTGATTATAAGAATCCTGACAATAACTCTTTTATCGTTGCGAACCAGTGGACCTTTAATGAAAACAGTAACAAGCGTCCCGACGTGCTTCTTTTCTTGAACGGCCTTCCAGTTGTACTTGTAGAGTTGAAGTCTCCATCACGGGAAGAAACCGACGCTTCGGAAGCGTACCTGCAGATCAGGAACTACATGCAAGAGATCCCGTCGATGTTCATTTATAACTGCATCTGCGTTATGAGTGACCACCTGACCTCGAAGGCAGGAACCATCACTTCCGGCGAGGACCGCTTCATGGAGTGGAAGACGAAGGATGGAAGCTACGAGAATACGCAGTATGCGCAATTTGATACCTTCTTCGAGGGCATCTTTGCGCGTGAACGTCTACTGGATATCATTAAGAACTTTATCTGCTTCTCCAATGAAGGGTTGAAGCAGTTTAAGATACTGGCCGGATATCACCAGTATTTCGCGGTCAATAAGGCAGTAGAATCTACGAAACACGCTACCGAGACCGACGGAAAAGGTGGTGTGTTCTGGCACACGCAGGGCAGCGGAAAATCACTGTCTATGGTTTTCTATGCGCATCTACTGCAGGAGGCTCTGGACAGTCCTACTATCGTAGTTCTTACTGACCGCAACGATCTGGACGATCAGCTCTTCGGACAGTTCGCAAAGTGTAAGGACTTCCTGCGTCAGGAGCCGATGCATGCGGAGAGCCGGGAGCATTTGAAATCGCTGCTTGATGGCAGACAAGCAAACGGCATCATATTCACCACAATGCAGAAGTTCGAGGAATCCCACGAGCCATTGTCTGAACGTAGGAATATTGTCGTTATGGCTGATGAAGCGCATCGCGGGCAATATGGCTTGAAAGAAAAAGTCGATGCCGAGACCGGTAAGATAAAGATCGGAACGGCACGAATCATCCGTAATAGCTTACCGAATGCTACTTACATTGGCTTTACCGGTACGCCTATTTCCATGAATGATAGAAGCACCCGCGAGGTCTTCGGTGACTATATCGACGTTTACGATATGACGCAGGCCGTCGAGGACGGAGCTACCCGTCCGGTTTATTATGAGAGCCGCGTTATTAAACTGAAGTTGAATGAGGCTACGCTGCGACTGATTGATACCGAATACGACATCATGGCTAATAATGCCGATCCAGACGTTATCGCCAAGAGCAAACGTGAGCTTGGCCAGATGGAAGCCATTCTCGGAAATGACCAGACAATTGCTTCTCTGGTTGATGACATTCTCGATCACTATGAAAACTATCGTGCAAACCTGCTTACTGGCAAGGCGATGATTGTCGCATACTCCCGCGCTATTGCGATGAAAATTTATAACCGTATCATGCAGCTTAGGCCTTCTTGGACGGAAAAGGTCGCTGTTGTAATGACAGAAAGTAACAAGGACCCGGAGGAATGGCGTGCTGTTATCGGAAACAAGCGTCACAAGGACGAGCTTGCAAAGCAGTTCAAAGATAATGAAAGCCCGCTGAAGATCGCCATCGTAGTCGATATGTGGCTTACGGGATTTGACGTCCCTTCGCTGGCTACCATGTATGTTTATAAGCCGATGCAGGGATATAACCTTATGCAGGCAATTGCACGCGTTAATCGTGTCTTCGGGGATAAAGAAGGTGGACTGGTAGTTGACTATGTCGGCATCGCGGCTGCACTGAAAGAAGCGATGAACGATTACACCTCCCGTGATAAGAAGAACTACGGTGATACGGATGTAGCGAAGGTGGCCTATCCGAAATTCCTGGAGAAGCTGTCTATTTGCCGCGACATTTTCCACGGATACGATTATTCCAAGTTTACTACCGGCACCGACCTTGAGCGCTCAAGAGCCATCAGCGGCGCGGTCAACTTTATAGTTGCGGTTGATAAAGAACGTGAACGTGAGGATTTCTTGAAGGAAGCGCTTATGCTACGTCAGGCTCTGTCGCTCTGTTCTTCATTGGTGGAGGAAGCCCTGAGAATCGAGGCGACCTTCTTCGAGTCAGTACGCGTACTTGTTATGCGTCTTATGAATCAGGGCGAGGGAAAGAAAATCTCGCTGCCGGAAATGAATGCAAGGATTAATTCACTTCTAAGCCAGAGCGTAAAGAGCGAAGGCGTTATTAATCTGTTCTCTGATGTATCCGAGGAGTTTTCCCTGTTTGATGCAAAGTTCCTTGAGGAAATATCCAAGATGAAGGAGAAAAACCTCGCGGTCGAATTGCTGAAAAAGCTGATAGCGGAACAGGTACAGATTTATCGTCGTACCAACGTGGTTAAATCTGAGAAATTCAGCGAGATCATACAACGCGCAATGAACCGTTATTTGAACGGTATGCTCACAAACGAAGAAGTCATTCAAGAGCTCCTCAATCTGGCAAAACAGATCGCTGCAGCACAGAAAGAAGGTGACCAGCTTGGCCTAACAGCGGATGAGCTGGCATTCTATGATGCCTTAACAAAGCCGCAGGCGATTAAGGACTTCTATGAGAATGAAGAACTGATTGCTATCACAAAAGAACTGGCAGATACCCTGCGCAGGAATCGCACCATCGACTGGCAGAAACGCGACTCCGCCAGAGCAAAGATGCGTATGATGATTAAGAAGCTCCTGAAGAAACATCGCTACCCACCGGAAGGCATGGACGACGCAGTCCAGACCGTTATGACACAGTGTGAGCTGTGGACGGATAACGCAGATATGGAACAGCGCGAACATAAGGTGGTTAATTATTCCTTTCGCCATGAACAGAATTTGAGTATGGTTGCTGAAGAACCTGCACCATATGGAAAGAAAGATTGATTCTTGGAGGTAGAATATGGACGCACGTAAAGGTAACATCTACGAGATATTAAACGGAAACAAGCAGTTTCTAATTCCGGTTTATCAGCGGTATTACAGCTGGGATATCGAACAATGCAAACGCTTGTGGAATGATATCGTTGAGATGCAGAAAAAGGGCAAAGTGGGCCATTTTGTAGGTTCCATCGTGAATATTGCGGAACAAGCAATGCCGACTGGTGTCCAGAAATATATGATTATAGACGGCCAGCAGCGAATGACCACGTTGTCATTACTCCTGCTTGCCCTGCGTGACTACGCAATCAAAAATCCGGAAGACACCACCATCAATGCCCGACGCATCGATAATATGCTTTTGAAGAATGAGTACGAAAGCGGCCATGAACGCTACAAACTGCTTCTGACGGAAACTGACCGGGATATCCTGATGCGGCTTGTGGAAGAAAAGCCTATTCCGGATGACACTCGCTCAAAGCTGCTGGACAACTATAAATTCTTTGCCGGAAAGATTGCGGATAAAGAATTACAGCCTGCTGAGGTATACGAATCCATAGGCAAGCTGCAGATCGTAAATATAACGCTGGATCGATCTGTGGATGATGCGCAGGCTATTTTTGAGAGCCTGAATTCCACAGGTAAAGAACTGTCTGAATCCGATTTGATTCGGAACTATGTTCTTATGGGTCTGGAGCCTACTGAGCAGACATATGTTTATGAGCACCTCTGGCGTCCGATGGAATTGCTGTTCGTTTATGAGACGCAAGACTCCGTTATGGACAGATTCTTCAGAGATTATCTGACCATGAAGATTACGCGCATTCCGAAGCAGGATCGTGTATATGAGGAATTCAAGCTCTACCACCTGAATTGCGAATTTAGCACTATCAGGGAGCTATGTCAGGACCTGCTCACTTATGCTAAATACTATACGGATATGGTATTCAAGCGGAGCAGCAATCCAGCACTCAAGTCTCTTTACGAAGATATCAACGATCTGCGAATGGAGGTATCTTATCCATTCCTACTTAAAGTACATAATGATTATGCCGAGGACATCATTTCTGAGGATGACCTGAAGTTGATCATCAGACTGTGTATCAGCTATGTTTTCCGTCGCAGCATCTGTGATATACCGACAAACTCTCTGAATAAGACGTTCGCCACGCTGAAAAATGAAATCAAGCCTGATGACTATGTCAATTCCATCAAGGCATTTTTCGTTATGCGTAATGACTATAAAGAGTTCCCAGATGATGATAAATTTGCGGCGGCCTTTGTATCGAGAGATATTTACACCATGCGCTCCCGTAACTTTATCCTCAGCCATTTGGAGAACTACGGCAACAAAGCGCCGATTATCATCGAGAACTATACGATTGAACATATAATGCCGCAAAACAGCAGTCTAAGCCCAGAGTGGCAGCAGATGCTTGGCGCGAACTGGCGTGAGGTGCAAAAGACTTATCTGCACACTATCGGTAACCTGACGCTCACTGCGTATAATTCTGAAATGAGCGACCATCCGTTTATGGTTAAGATGGATATGGAGGGCGGCTTTAAAGAGAGCGCACTCCGCTTGAATGCTTATGTCGTAAAACTTAATGAATGGAATGAGCAAACGATAAAAGAGCGTGCTGCGCTGCTGGCGGATAAAGCTAAGCAGATCTGGGCTTATCCGGATATGACAGCTGCAGAGCTTGCTCCGTATCAGACCGTGGAGAAACCGGCAGAACGCTACAGCCTTGAAACTTATGAAACGAACGTTTTCACGAAAACGCTGTTTGAAGTTCTGGATCGCAGAATTCAGAACCTCTCTCCCGATGTAAAGCGTGAGTTCAAAAAGTTGTATGTAGCCTATAAGCTGGATACCAATTTCGTGGATATCGTATTCCAGAAACAGAGACTTCGTATTTCAGTGAATATGAAGTTCTCAGAAGTGATTGATCCGAATGGAATCTGCCGAGATGTAACCGGTATTGGCAGATGGGGCAACGGCGATGTTGAGCTGTATATGGAGCACACATCGGACGTCGATCAGATCATGGAGATCGTGGAGCAGTCCTATCGGCTGCAAGCGGATGAATAATGAAGCACAAGTTGAAGTGCTTCAACTTGATTAATACAAGCGAGGGAATGCATGGTTTTTGAACTGCACCCCAAAACTTGGAAGCGATAAATAAAATCGCTAGCCAGCCTTATGGAGGGCTTGGTCTCGGTACTCGACCGGGGTCAGGCCCTTCAGTTTTACCTGGCGTCTTACGTGGCTCCAGTGGTGGATGTAGGCTTCCAGATCAGCCTTGAATCTTTCAAATGTCTCCCAGTCTCGACCTCGGAAGAATTCATCTTTCAGATGGCCGAAGACCTGCTCTGTTGCCGCATTGTCCATGCACTTACCCTTTCGGACATGCTCTGAACAATGCCATTCTGGGCCAGTATCGTTCGGTAGGCCTCATGTTGGTACTGCCAGCCCATATCCGAGTGTAAGATGGGTCTTGCTCCCTCGGGTTTTACCTCCATAAGCTTTTT
>JAEWGG010000021.1 GCA_023388435.1 Bacillota bacterium
GAGCATTCTGTCATGCTTGCATCGTTTATCGATGGACATAGAAAACCTCCCATTCCTTGGATTGTTGTTTTCTGTGTCCAAGAAATGGGAGGCAGTTCATAGGGAGGCCCCTTTTTTTATCCCGGCCAAAACAGGGATACAGAGAATAAAAAAGACCAGGAGAAGCCTCCCTTCTCCTGGTCTTTTTTATTAGCGCTTGGACTGATTAATAGCGCTTCCCATAGCGCTGCTTGCCCACCAGTCTACGCCCATCCCGGGTACTAAAGAGGTAGTAGTCCTTCCCAATCTTCTGGAGGCCAGTCAATCGCTTTCCCTCTTTTAGGTAGTAGCGCTTGCCGCTGTCCAGGTCCTCATTCCAGCCCTCAACAACAAATTTCAGCCCATAGTTCTTAGCGATTTGCTCCGCCAGACTAGCCTCCCCCCCCCCCAAAAAAAGAGGACAGGTCAGACCTGTCCTCTTTTTGCTACACTTCCCTTCTCTCAGCGAAGCTCTGCGACCTAGTCCTCCCCCCGTGAACGGGCGTCCTCTTCGGCCCGCTCCAGGAGGGCATCCAGGCCCGCCTGGCGGCGGGACTCCTCCAGGTCCTCTGCCTCATCCGCTCCAGCCTCCACCTGATCCCCCGTATCCGGAAGCTCCTCCGAGGCGGCCTGGGCTTCGGCCTCCAGCTCCTCAGGACTCAAATCCTCCTCAATGATGTGACTTTTCTCGGCCTCCTCATCCTGCTCCACCACCGCGATGTCTACGACCTGTCCAGCCTGGCTGCGCATCAGGCGCACGCCTCGGGCGTAGCGACTATAACTCGGCAACTCCTCAGCCGCAATGCGGATCACGAGCCCCGCATCGTTAATCAGGATGATGTCCTCCTTCTCCTCGACCTGGGCCACACCGACAACAGGTCCCAGCCTGTCCAGACCGGGATAGCAGCGCAGACCATAGCCGCCGCGCTTTTGGCGGCGGAACTCGGGGAAGCGCAGGGCCTTGCCCAGACCGCCAGCAGTGACCAGGACCAGCTGTTTTTGCTCGTCTACAACCTGCAGGCCAACCACCCGGTCTCCGTCCCTCAGGTTGATACCCCGCACACCCATGGCGCTTCGGCCCACACGGCGGGCGTCTTCCAGGGCGAAGCGGATGGACATACCCCCGGCGGTGACCAGCAGCAAGTCGTCCTGAGGCCGGGCACAGCAGACGCCTACCAGGCGGTCCCCCTCCCGAAGGTTCAGCGCCAGGAGACCCGCCCGGTTAATATTGGCGAAGGCCTGGAGGCTGGTGCGCTTGACCAGGCCCTGGGCCGTGGCCATAACCAGGTCCTGGTCTGCAGTGAAGTCCTGCACGGCCAGCATGGCCTGGACACGTTCTTCCGCCTCCAACTGCAGCAGGTTGACAATGGCCATGCCCTTAGCCTGTCGACCGCCCTCGGGAATCTGATAGGCCTTCAGGCGGAAGACGCGGCCGCGGGTCGTAAAGAAGAGCACCGTGGCGTGGGTGGAGCTGCTCAGCAGCGTATCTACGAAGTCCTCCTCCCGTGTCTGCATGCCGCTGATGCCCCGGCCCCCGCGGTGCTGGCTCTCATAGGTGCTCAGAGGCAGGCGCTTGACATAGCCGAAGCGGGTCTTGGTCAGGACTACCGTCTCCTCGGCAATCAGGCTCTCGTCACTGATTTCCTCCATAATCTGCTCGATGCGGGTGCGGCGCGGGTTGCCGTAGCGCTTCTTAATCTGCTCCAGCTCCTCGCGGATGACCTCAATCAGCCTTGACTCCTGTTCAATGATCTCCCTCAGCCCCGCAATGCGCGCCAGAAGCTCCTCGAACTCGCGGTCCAACTTCTCACGCTCGAGGCCGGTCAGCCTTCCCAGGCGCATGTCCACGATGTGCTGGGCCTGGCGCTCCGAGAAGCTAAAGCGCTCCTGCAGGCGCCGCTTCGCCTCGTCCTCCGTCCGCGAAGCCCGAATAATCGAAATGACCTCATCAATATAGTCGATAGCGATGCGCAGGCCCTCAATCAGGTGCTTGCGCGTCTCCGCCTTATCCAGCTCGAAGCGTGTGCGGCGCAGTACGACGGTCTTCTGGTGGGCAATGTAGTGGTCCAGGGCCTCCGTCAGACTGACCAGCTTCGGGACCAGCAGGCCCTGCTCGTCCGGAATCAGAGCCAGCATGTTGGCGCTGAAGGCCTCCTGCATCTGTGTGTGCTTGTACAGGCGGTTCAGCACGACGTTCGGATTGGCATCACGCTTGAGCTCAATGACAATGCGCACGGCCTCGTTGCGGTCCGACTCGTCGCGGACGAAAGAGATCCCGTCCAGCTTCTTTTGCTTGACCAGCTCGTCAATGCGCTCAATCAGCCGGGCCTTATTTACCTGATAGGGCAGGTCGCGCACCACAATCTTGTGCCGGCCCCCCGCCAGCTCCTCAATCTCCGCCAGGGCCCGGACCACGATGCGTCCGCGCCCCGTCTGATAGGCCTGGCGGATGCCCATGGTACCCAGTATCGTCCCCCCTGTCGGGAAGTCTGGGCCCGGCAGGTGGGCCATCAGTTCATCGAGCTCGGCCCCAGGATTTTCCATGCGGCAGATCACCGCATCGATGGTCTCATTCAGATTGTGGGGCGGAATATTGGTCGCCATACCCACCGCAATACCCGTACTGCCGTTGACCAGCAGGTTCGGGAAGCGGGCCGGCAGGACCTCTGGTTCCAGCTCATGCTCGTCATAGTTGGGGCGAAAGTCCACCGTGTCCTTATTGATGTCGCCCATCATCTCCATGGCGATGCGCGTCAGACGGGCCTCCGTATAGCGGTAGGCGGCCGGGGCATCGCCGTCACGGGAGCCGAAGTTTCCGTGGCCGTCAACCAGCATCTCACGCATTGAGAAGTCCTGGGCCAGGCGGACCTGGGCGTCATAGACCGCAGCGTCTCCGTGGGGGTGGAAGCGACCGATGACATCGCCGACCGTCGTGGCGCACTTACGGTAGGCCTTGTCGGGGGTGAAGCCCTGGTCATACATCGAGTAGAGGATGCGGCGGTGCACAGGTTTCAGGCCGTCGCGCACATCGGGCAGGGCGCGGTCCGTAATGACGCTCATGGCGTAGTCGATAAAGGACTTGCGCATCTCCTGCTCGAGGTCTACAGGCACTATATTATGGACGTAATCGATAAATAATTTATCTACAGCGGCACTGTCCGCCTTCTTCTTAACAGGCACTTAAAAACACCTCTTTTTGGACTGTTTTCAGGCATATGTGAACTGTTTAATTATAGCACAAATCCCCCGTTCTCTGGCCGTTTTTGCGGTACAGAGCTGGCGGGGGACAGGGTCTTGGGGCGCGGGGTCTTCAGCCTCTGCCGCTGGGCAAAATCAGACTCCGCACAGGGGTTTCTTCTTTATCTGCCCGTAGTGCCGGGGATAGCGTGAGGGACAGGGCCGCCGCTGGCGGAAGAGCCAGAAACTCCGAACCTGGTCAAAGACTGGCAGCTCTAAGTCCGTCTGTCGCTCCAGTTCGGCTCCGAGGAGGCGGGGGAGCTGCTGGGCCTCCGTGAACTCCTGGGCCTCGGGGCGACCTTTCATAGCCAGGAAGGCCCCATCCTGGCGACAGAGCGGCAGGGCCAGCTCCAGAAGTGTGGGCAGGGCGGCCACGGCGCGGGCCACAACAAAGGGTGCACGTCCCCGATAAGCTGCGGCCCTACCCAGGTCCTCGGCCCTGGCGTGGAGGACCTGAACATTCTGACAGCCCAGCTGCTGGGCCGCCCGCTCCAAAAAGGCGCAGCGCTTTGCCAGGGCATCGATTAGAACAAAGTTCACCTCTGGCAGACAGAGGGCCAGGACCATACCTGGAAAGCCCGCCCCCGTCCCGAGGTCCCAGACCTCAGCCAGGCCCCGCTCCTCCTGTTCGGAGCGCAGCCAGGGCAGGCAAGTCAGACTGTCCCAGGCGTGCAGATAGGCGTAAGAAAGGCTGTCCTTGAACGCCGTCAGGTTCATCTGCTGGTTCGTCTCCCAGACCAATTCCAGGAAGCTGCAAACCCGCGGGAGCTCCTCGTCCTTCCTGGACCAGAAGGCCTCGAAGTCCTCCCCCGCCAGGAGCCGCTGTAGTTCCTGAGGGGAAAAGCTTCCGTCCCCTGCCTGCTTCGCTGCCATACTAGTCCTCCCTCCCCTGCTCTGTCCCCGAGGCCTGGGCCCGGAGCTGGACCAACAAGACGCTGATATCTGCTGGGGACACCCCAGATATCTGGGCGGCCTGGGCCAGGGTCTCCGGCCTGAGGCGGGCCAACTTCTCCTGGGCCTCCAGGCGCAGGCCCCGCAGCTGCCTGTAGTCGAAATCTTCGGGTATGGGTCTGGCCTCCAGACGGCGGTAGGAGGCCAGGCGCTCCTCCTCCATGCGGATGTAGCCCTCATACTTCAATTGAATATTCACTTCCTCTTGAACGGAGATGGGCAGTTCGGGCCGCTCAGGATCCAGAGGGGCAAGATTCTGATAATTCAATTCAGGACGCTGAAGCAGCTCCGTCATACCCAGACCTCCGCGCAGAGGGCTGCTGCCCAGGGCCGCCAGACAGGCCTGGTTCGCCTCGGAAGGCAGGATGCGCAGTTTGCGCAGGCGCTGGAGCTCGGCGCTGATCTGCTCCGACTTTTTTCTGAAGCGCTGGGCCTGCTTTTCATCCAGGAGTCCCAGCTCGATGGCCAGGGGGCTGAGACGCAGATCCGCATTGTCCTGGCGCAGCAGGAGCCTGTATTCCGCGCGGGAGGTCATCATGCGGTAGGGCTCCTGTGTGCCCTTGGTCACAAGGTCATCAATCAGCACGCCGATGTAGGCCTGGTCACGGGTCAGGATAATCGGCGGCCGCCCATCCAGAGACAGGCTCGCATTCAGCCCCGCCAGCAGGCCCTGGGCAGCGGCTTCTTCATAGCCGGAAGAGCCGTTCAGCTGGCCCGCTGTGTAGACCCCTGGCAGGCGGCGCAGCTCCAGGCTGCGGCGTAGCTCTCCCGGGGCCAGGCAGTCGTACTCAATGGCGTAGGCACTGCGCTGGATACGGGCCCCCTCCAGACCTGCAATACTTCCCAGTATCCCCAGCTGCACGTCCTGGGGCAGGCTGGTCGACAGGCCCTGGAGGTACATCTCATAGCCGCCCTCAGACATCGGCTCAACAAAAATCTGATGCCGCTCACGCTCGGCAAAGCGCCGGACCTTGTCCTCAATCGACGGACAATAGCGGGGGCCCACCCCTTCGATAAGGCCGGTAAAAAGCGGGGAGCGCTGCTGGTTCTCACGGATTAGCTGATGGGTCTGGGGATTGGTCCAGGCCAGATAGCAGGGGCGCTGACGGAGGGGGCGACAGAGGCGTCCATCCTCATGCCGAAAGCTAAAGCAGAGCGGCTCTGAATCTGCCTCCTGCCGCTCCAGGAGCGAACAATCCACCTGGCGCAGGTTGACGCGCACAGGGGTTCCTGTCTTAAAGCGCTGGAGACCCACCCCGGCCGCGGCCAGGGACTCGGCGAGGAGCTTGGAAGGAAAGAGATTGTCGGGCCCGGACTCGTGGGTCCGCTCACCGATCACAATTCGGGAGCGGAGATAGGTGCCGGTAGCCAGGACGATACGCCGCGCTCCGTAGAGGGCCCCGAAGCGCCCCAGGGCCCCGCAGACCCGTCCCTCGCTGTCAAAAAGCAGGTCCGTGACCTCCTCCTGGCGCAGTTCCAGATTGGGACAGGCCTCCAGGCGCTCCTTCATCAGGCTGGAGTAGAGGCGGCGATCCACCTGGGCGCGGGGGGAAAGCACCGCCGGTCCCTTGGAACGGTTCAGCATGCGGAACTGGATACAGGCCAGGTCCGCCACCTCCCCCATCAAGCCGCCCAGGGCGTCAATTTCACGTACCAGCTGCCCCTTGGCCGTCCCGCCAATGCTGGGATTACAGGGAAGGTTGGCCAGGCTGTCCAGGTTCATTCCCAGGAGCAGCGTGCTCCTGCCGAGCTTGGCCGCCGCATAGGCCGCCTCGCAGCCCGCGTGGCCCGCCCCAATCACCAGCAGGTCATAGTGGCCGTAGACATAATTCTGGGCTTCCTGGCTGCAGTCCGCCCAGGAGCGATATCGGGCCTCCACCATGGCCACGCCTCCTTTTCACCTATGATCTGGGGACAAAAGCTCCCTCGGGACCTGCCCCTATTTTCCCACACAGAAGCGGGAGAACAGCTCGTCCAGCACCGCTTCATGAACCGCCTCGCCACTCAGTTCAGCCAGGATCTCCGCCATGCGCTGCAGGCCCTGGGAACAGATGTCCAGAGGCAGGCCAGGAAGGTCCTTCAAGAGCTGACGCCCCAGGTCCAGAGCCCGCAGGACCAGGGCGTAGTGGCGCTCATTGTGGAGGATGAGTTCCGCAGCCTGGCCCCCTCCCAGGGTTTCATAGACCGCCGCACAGGCCGCCTCCAAGTCAGCCATGCCGTAGCCGCTGTGAGCCGAGACCAGCAGGGTCTCAGGAATCTCGGGCTTGCCCCCCAGTCCTGCAGCTCGGCCAGCAGCCTGATCAGGTTCAGGCTCGGGCAGATTGTCAGCCTGGGAGCGACGTCCTGGGGGCAGCAGCTCATGGAGGGCCCTGTGCAGGGCCTCCTCATCAGCTGGGCCGCAGAGATCCTGCTTGTTCAGCACCAGGCTGTAGGGACAGCTCAGGGCCTCCAGGTCCGCCTGGAGCCTGGCCCTGGCCTCCTGGTCCCGCTGCAAGCTTCGGAGCTGCTCCGGATCCAGAATGCGCAGCACATAGTCGGCCTCAGCCATCGCTTCGCGGGCCCGGGCAATGCCGATCCGCTCCACCGGATCCGCACTTTCGCGGAGGCCCGCCGTATCCGTCAGGCGGACGCTGACTCCGCCCAAGTGACAGCGACTCTCCAGGAGATCGCGCGTCGTCCCCGGGATATCCGTCACGATAGCCAGGTCCCGCCGGCTCAGATAATTCAGGAGACTGGACTTTCCCGCATTAGCCTCACCAGTGAGTAAGACGCGCA
Organism: Bacillota bacterium; assembly: GCA_023388435.1. Taxonomy (GTDB): domain Bacteria; phylum Bacillota; class Clostridia; order Saccharofermentanales; family Fastidiosipilaceae; genus JAEWGG01. The sequence continues at coordinate 6,982 of JAEWGG010000021.1, forward strand.
GACCCTCCTGACTGGCCCGGCCCTGGCGGTAGCTGCTGCACAGGACTTCCAGGTCTGCGTTGAGAGCCTCCAGACGCTCGGGAAGAATCCGCTCCTCGAAGTCGAAGTCCTCGTGCTCCGGATACTCGATTCCCACTTCCAGCTCCGCCACCAACTGGTAAAGACGCTGGCGCAGGGCCGCGAAATGGGCGGAGAACTGGCCGCTCAGCTGGGACAGGGCCAGCTCCTGGCCGCGCAGGGACTCCGCCTGGATGAGCTCCGCAACCGCCTCGGCCTGGGCCAGATCCAGCTTCCCATTCATGAAGGCTCGGCGGGTAAGCTCCCCAGGCTCCGCCGCTCTGGCCCCCAGGCGGTAGAGGGTCTCGAGGAGTCTGCGCACCGAGACGCGGCCTCCGTGGACGCTGAACTCCACCGTCTCCTCCCCCGTGTATGAGTGGGGACGACGAAAGATCAAGACCACGGCCTCATCAATGACCCGCCCTGTCTCCGGCTCACGGAGGTGCCCATAGGCCGCCTGATAGCCGGCCAGGTTCAGGAGGCTGCGTCGTCCTGCTCCGGGAGACTCCGGCTCCCCCAGGTCACTGGCCAGGCCCGGCTCAGCAGAAGTCCCGCCAGAAAAGTCAGCAGGCGATCCGCCAGGCTTCCCGGAGCCCAACGGCCGCCCCTGCATATCCAGGGGCCGGATGGGGCCAAATATAAAAACTCTGTCAGCGAGGGCTATAGCGCCCTCGCCGCAGAGTCTAATTACTGCCAGGCCAGCCTTAGCCGCCGCTGTGGCCTCAGCCGCAATCAGCGACCGAGTCTCCCAGTCAGGCTCAGGCCTCCCCGTCTGTCTGCTCCTCATGTCGCTCCTTATTCAGTGGAATGAGCACCACGTAGCGATGAGGTTCCTGGCCCTCACTCGTCGTGCGCACTCCTGGATGATTCTGTAGGGTGGCGTGGATGACGCGGCGCTCCACAGCTGGCATGTCCTCCATGACATATTCCTTGCCCACACGGACCACACGTTCCGCCGTGCGTAGGGCCAGGGCCTCCAGGGCCTTCTCCCGGCGTCCGCGATAACCGGCGACATCCAGAACTACACGGCGGTGCTCACGGCTCTCAGTCTGAGGCAGGGAGACGGAAAGCAGGTACTGCAGGGCGTGCAGGGTTTCTCCACGCCGCCCGATCAGGGCCCCGACGTCCTCGCCGTCCACATCCACATAGAGCTTCCCATCCTGTACGTAAATCTGGAGCTCCGCCGGGATGTCCAGGGCATCCAGGATGTTCTCCATATACTCCCGGGCCGCGGCCACCAGCTCCTCATCTTCCTGGTCTCCGTAGTCCTCGTGGTCGCCATAGTACTCCTTGCTGCTGCGGCGCAGGTAGTCGGCGTCCTCCTCAAGATCTTCGTTGCTCAGCATCCCCGGATCCTGGAAGTTCTCACTATTCAGGTCCGCATGCTCGTAGTCATACTGGCGCTCGTCATCCTCATCCGGCAGGTCGCTGCGGGCGAGGCTCTCATCAATCTGGTCCAGGGTGACCAGAACCCGGGCCGGCTTGCGGCCAATGCCCAGAATACCGTTGTCCCCTTCTTCCAGAACCTCGACGATGACCTCGTCTATGGTCACCCCCAGCTCTTCCAGGGCGGCGAATACAGCAGCGTCAACGGTTTTGCCCGTCTTTTCGACAGAACTCATCATTTTTTATTCCTCCCAGAGTCCAGGATTTCCATGGACCCCTGTTCCTTTATCTTACGGAAGACAGGTTTGGTGTAGAAATAGTAGAAAATATAGGACTGGGCGATCATCATCACGTTACCCACGACCCAGTATAGACCCATGGCCGCCGGGGTTCCAAAGACCGTCATAAGTGTGAAGAGGGGCATCATCAGATTCATACCCTTCATCATGCCCTGGGTCTGGTCCTGCATCACATCGCGGGCTGGATTCTTCGCGGCCAGCTCCTTCGAGCGGCGGGCCTGAATAAAAGTCGGTGAAGTCCACTGCATGACCTTGCCTGTCAGGAATGAGGTAATCACCGCGAGAACAGGAATAATCAGCAGGGGCAGGTAGATGTGACTCTCTGGCCCGAAGAGTTGGCTCGGACTGAAACTCGGTCGCATGCCGAGATTGAGTCCAAGAAAATTCAGATTAATCAGCTGGTCCGGACCCATGATCTGATTCTGCACGGCATAGTTCATGGCCTCCCCACTGCTGCCAAGGGCCTGCAAAATGGGAATATCCAGACCGTTCAAGCCGCCCAGGGCATCCTGGGAGACGAGTCCCAGCTCCACCATTTTCTGACCCAGCTGCCCCAGTTTATCCATTCCCACACCCATGATGAAATGCAGGGGCTGGGAAATGATACGCCAGATCGGCAGGACCACAATCAGGGAGACCAGTGAGGGCAGACAGCCCCCCATCATCGAAATCTTATGTTTCTTGAAGAGCTCCATCTGAGCCATGGAAAAACCGTTGCGGTCATCGCCATAGAGGCGGCGCAACTCGTTGAGTTCCTCCCCCAGCTGCATCTGCTTGAGCTGAGTCTTATGGCTCTTGATGGAAAAGGGAATCATGATGGCACGGAAGAACACCGTAAAAATGATGATGTCCCAGCCATAATTGGCAACAAATCCATAGAGCAGGCGCAGAATCCAGCCAAAGAGGACATAGAGCGGATCCAGAATGCTCATGGTCAGGGGCGTATAAACGTTCATGTCTAGCTAAGACTTCTCCTCTTCTTCTCCCGTCATCCCCCTCGGGATCGGGGACTCGGCCCGGGACGGCCGCTCATCCGGACGAACGGGGTCATAGCCACCCTTCGACAGGGGGTTGCAGCGCAGGATGCGCCAGATCGCCTTCAAGCTCCCGCGCCAGAGGCCATAGTATTCGAGAGCCTCAATAGCATATTGAGAGCAGGTCGGAATGAAGCGGCAACAGGGCGGTCTCGCGGGAGAAATCCGACGCTGATACCAGCGTATAAGTCGGATGAGCAGGGCTTTCATGAGCGTTCTGCCAGGAGTCCAGCCCGTCGCAGCTGGCGCTGGAGATCCGCCTCCACCTCGCGGTACGTGGGCAGGCCCCGCGGCGCCCTCAGGACTAGTATAAGATCCGTGTGCGCTGGCAGCTCCGCCTCAAAACGGCGGTAGGCCTCGCGCAGGAGGCGCTTGGCCCGATTGCGGGCCACGGCGTTGGGCAGCTTGCTCGACGTTACGCCAAGTCTCCTGGGACCCCTCTTCCGCTGTATATAGTGGACGAGGACGTAGCGGCCAGCCTGGCACTTCCCCCGGCGAAAGACACGGGAAAAATCACTGCGGCGCTTGATCCGCTTCCGTTTATTTGCGCTCAGATTCAGGCCCGCCATCCCCTTACTACTCTCAGAATTGGTAAAAAGCGCCGGCACAGCCGCAGCCTGGGGCACGGCCCAGAACTCAGGCGCTGAGCTGCTTGCGGCCCTTCTGTCTCCTTCTCTTGAGGACGAGACGGCCGGCGGAGGTCAGCATTCTCTTGCGAAAACCGTGCACTCTCTTGCGCTGTCTCTTCTTCGGTTGAAACGTCATTTTGGACATAAAATATCCACCTCCATTTTTACATAGCAGAAAGAGTATAGCGACCCCCAGAGCTAAAGTCAATGAGTCCCGCGGCCGCCAGAGGCCCCCAAACAGGCCAGAGCGGCCGCCTTATCCCGTCCCGTGAGGACTCCGTGGACGCGTTTCAGGGCAGCCGCTCTGCTGTGTAATTCTAAGCTAAAGGTCTTTTAACAGCTGTGTCTCAGGCCCGAAGGCTGTCCACATAAGCCTTGATCTCGGCATCTCTGCAACCGGAGTCGAAGCACTCGAGGAAGCGGGGGATCAGGGCCTCCTTGACCATGTTCTGATCCAGGGCCTTCAGGGCCTCGACCAGCGGCTTGGCCACGCGCTTCTTGAAGTCGCTCAGCAGGGCCGCGTTGCGCTTCTGGGACTCCTTATTAGCCTCAGGATAGCCCTGGCCCTTGGGCGAGGAGAAGGCGCGGGTAAAAATTGTGTTCAGATTCAGCTCCGCCCCCCATCCGAAGCCCTTGGCAAAGGGGATGGCCAGCGCATTGCCCGCGTTGATCTGCTGGAAGAGATAGGCGTCCGTGGGCTCAATGCAGTAGCCGCAGATGACGCCGGGATACATATTCAGGGACATCAGGGCGCCCTGACCCGTGCCACAGCCGGAGATGACGAAGTCCGCAGCCCCGGAGTTCAGGAGCAGGGCGGCCTGGATACCGAGGTGCAGGTAGGTCAGGCGGGGGTTGTCCTCCGTATAGGCCTCAGGGACATCCTGGTCCTTCAGAGGCTTCTCCATCGCGCAGTTGAAGACCTCGTGGCCCATCGGCTCTACAACCTTCTTCAACTCGTTCAGAATGATCGTGTTCTTAGGGGCCTGGCTAAATTCGTTCAGTAGGGCAATTCTCATGAAAACCTCCTCTATTCTCCGACCCTGCCGTCAGGGCCTCAGGTTCGGACAGCATCCTAGCCTAAACTTGCATACAAGTAATATTATACCGCAGTTAGCCGAGACCTGCAGCGTCTGACTGGACTCAGCCCGCGGAGATCTCGGGCCTGGTCCCCGCCAACCAGGCCTCCACTGTAGATTCCAGGGCCCCCTGGTGCAGATAGTGAATCCGCGGAAGATTCTGGCGCCGGGGCGGGAGCTCGGGCTCCTCCTCCGGCTCTGGGAAGAGAGCTGCCACCGGCATCTGCTTGCGGCGGTAGCCCCGACGCTCGCTGCCGGCCTCCGTCTGGAGGCCCATGTACTTTTGCCGCTGCTCCTCCAGCACCTCCTCCGGGAGGTAGTCGAAAATCGGCGGGCTGTAGGCGTCGCGGCAGGCCAGCTGGCGCACCGCCTGCATGCCCAGACCTTCCAGCAAAAAGGCGGGGACATCCAGCCCACTCTCCCGAGCCAGACTCCGCAGCGAACGGGCCAGGCTCCAATTCTGGTTCTTGGCGCGAGGCCAGAGCAGCTGGCAGACCGCCGGGGCGTAGAGAAAGGGACTGTAGGCCGCACAGTAAACCAGCTTGTGGCTGTCGCCGGAGCGGCGACGGTAGCGCTGGGCGGCATTGACGACCAGGGCGCTGTGAGGGTCCAGGACTCGGTCCCAGTGGTCGTAACTCTCTGGCAGGCTGCGGCCTATGCTGCGCTCGTCGCCGAAGGCCCCGACAAAGTGGTCCTGCAACTGTTTGAGCATCTGCGGGCCGACGCGGAACTGCCCTTCCTGGGCCAGCTGCTCCATACGTTCAGCCACATAGCTACCGTTCTGGTAGGAAAGAAAGAAGAGCAGGCGTTCCAGATTCTCAGGAAACTGGCGGTCAGACTCGGGGGCGCTGCTGGACTGCAGAGCCTTCTCGCAGCTGTAAACACCACTGTGAAAAAAGTCCGCAAGACTGTTGTTCTGATTGTTGCTGCAGATAATTTTAGCTGTAGGTAGACCCATCTGCTGGGCATAAAAAGCAGCCAGAACCAGGCTACCATCTATCGAAGGGAGGGCCCAGCTGAGAGCCTCTCCCGCCTCCAGCTCACCCGTGGCACGGAGCTCGGCGTAGCTGGCACAGAAGAGGGCGATGGCCACGGCGATGTGAATCCAGGAACGGCTGTCGACGAGGCTGAGCCTCCTGCCGCTCTTTTCCATCCAGGTCTCCTGCTGCTGCAGATAGGACTGGCAGAGCTGCTGGCCCAGCTCATCCGCCCTGGCCTGCAGGGCCCAGGCCTGGCGGCGGAGCTGCTCTGGCAGCAGTTCCTGTTCCGACTCAGAGCTCAGAGGCTCCTCCCCGCCTCCTGGCACAGCCTCCTCCAGCTCCTGGCCTTCCTGCCTTCGACGGCGGTCGGGCAGGGTATTGATTCCCTCCTGGACCAGAGGCAGGGAGCGTCCCTTGCCGGCGGGGTAGAGGGCCAAGAGCCGCTCCTCCGTCCAGGGGGCCAGGAGGGCGGCTCTAGCCGCCTCGGTCTGAGGACCGGCCAGAATATCCAGGCCACGGGTCTCCCCCTGGCAGCGGGCGGCCAGTTTCCAGAGCCCGGGCAGGAGCTGCCAGACATAGTCATGGTGGCTGGCGGCCGGACCCCGACTCAGATCCAGAATATAGGCGTCAGAGCGGTAGGGATTCAGGCGCTCCACCCTGGGTCCGGACACAGCGAAGACGCTTTCCGTGTACGTCGTACAGCAGAGCGCTTCTAAGTCCTGCTCCGGCAGGTCGGGGAAAAACTGGGCCAGGACGTAGGCCATGCGGCGGGGAAAGTCTTTTTTCTTCAAGTCCTCCCATTCGAGCTCCGTAAATTCTGGAAGCTCCTCAGGGACCAGGAGACCCCCATCCGGAGCCGGGCCCTGCAGGAGGGCGGCACTGGGTTCCAGGGCCAAATCTTCATTGCGGGTACTTATATAACGCATCGGGTCATTCCTCATTGTTCGCACGAAAGCACAGGCGGGCGTGGCGGGCGGCCAATTCACGGGCCAGGTAGAAGGAGCCGCAGACAATGAACTGCCAATTTCCTTCCCGGGCCAGCTGGCAGACATCTCGCCAGGCCTCCGCCGGGTCTTTGCACTCCATTATAGCAAGGCTGGGTAGCCGTCGCTTCCAGATGGCGGCCAGGGCCTGGGGAAGCTGGGGCGGACGGCTGAGATCGGGTCCCTGGGCCGCCGTGCAAATGCAGGCTTCAAGTCCTGGCAGACGGGCCAGCAAGTCCACCGCCGCCTGCGCGTCCTTGTCCGCCAGGAGGCCAATGACAAGGCAGAGTCTGGGCGCAGGCAGAGCCCCTGCTGCGGCCGCCTTCAGGTTCTGCTCATAACGCAGCTGCCACATCTCCGACAGAGCGGACAGGGCCTGGGGATTGTGGGCCCCATCAAAGCAGGCCGGGAAGGGCTGGTCCTCCCAGGTCTGGCGCAGGACTGGGCGCTGGGTCCAGCACCGGGCGAAGAGCTGAGCCTGCTCCTCCCGACTGGGCAGGCAGTCCCCATAGACGGCCCTCAGGGCCAGGATGAAGTCCTCAGCCACCCAGGGCCCCCAAGCTGCGGCTGTAGCCCAGACCTCCGAGTTCAGGTCCCCGCCCCGACAGGCCCAGCTTTCCAGCCCCAGAACATGGGCCTCCGCCTCGATGGCCCTGCTGAGCTCCGCCAGCTGCTCTGGACTGTTGTACTCAGAACAGAGATAGTACGTGCGCCGGATGCCCGGCTTTAACACTCCCGTCTTATGCCAGAGGATGTCCCGAAATTCGCTGCCCAGATAATTCTGATGCTCCAGTCCGAGGGCGGTGAAAAGCAGGACCGCAGGTGGCCAGGACAGGGCGTTGGTCGCGTCCAGACGCCCCCCCAGCCCCGCCTCCAGGACAAAAAAACTGCAGCCCTGCTGGCTCCAGTAACAGAGGGCCGCTGCCAGGAGGCACTCGAATTCCGTGGCCTGGGGACAGATTTCCTGGGCCCGAGTCAACAGTGGGGACAGCTCTTCTGGGGCCAGACTCTGGGGCTGGCCCCCATTCCAGACCTGAATAGACTCCGCCGCCTCGTCCAGATAGGGCGAGTGAAAGAGACCTACAGACTCCCCCCGCAGGGAGGCCAGGCAGGCCGTCCAGAAAGCTGTCGTGCCCTTGCCGTTGCTGCCCACCACATGGACATAGTGCGGGCGGTAGGCCGGATCCAGCATCTGGTCGAGCAGCTGCTGAACCCGCTCCAGGCCGGGCTCATAGGCATAGCGCGGGGCGGTCCCAGAGCTCTTGACTCCGCCCATCTCAGTTCCCCTTTCCCTGGAAGACAAAGTGTCTGGCCAGGATGTAATTCACGAGGATGACCAGGAGCGAAAGGGCCAGTTTCGACCAGGCCTCCGGGAAATGACAGCCGTTGACGAGCAGGAGCATGCCGCCGTATTCCAGGCCGAGGCCCGAAATCAGGCGGGCGCTCACGAAGCGTCCAAACTCCGGCCAGAAGGCTCCCTTTTGGGCCCAGAAGACATAGTGCCGATTGCTGAGGAAGGCAAAAGTCACAGCCAGAATCCAGGACAGGGTTTGGGCCCAGATCCAGGACAGTCCGCCACCGCCCTCCAGGCTGCCGAAGAGCAGGAGGTTCACCCCGTTAAAACTGAGCTGGGCCACCAGGGTCGTCAGGAGGCCAAAGAGCAGATAGCTGGAGACCTTAGGAGGCAGGATTAGCAAGAGGGCCTGGCCCAGGAGACCGAGGGCCAGGGCCAGGGGCAGGAAGATCCAGGAGGCCCCATAGGACCAGGCGGCGAGGGAGGCCAGCAAGAGCAGGAGGGGGCCCAGGAAGAAAATCTTCCAGAGCAGGCGGCCTGTGGGGTCCTGGGCTTCACGCAAGCGCATATAACGCGACGCCAGAGCCTGCCGCAGGGCTGACTCTGGCGTCTTCTGGCCACGTGCTGGCCGTCTGGACTTAGCGCTCATACTCATCGTCTTCTCCCTCCTCCGCAGCCAGGCCTTCCCCCGGCTGGCGCAGGCGGATCTCTGGACGTCTGAGACCCAGGCTGGCAGACCTGGCCCCCTCCTTCGACTCTGGTTTCTGGGCAAAATAGTCGTCCACCTGGTCGAAGTTATTCGGCTCCAAATCTCGAAGCTCAGCCTGTCCCAGAGCCTCAGTCTCGTCCCAGTACTCCTCCAGGCTGTCCTCATCGGACAGTTTGCGGCGCGGGCCTGCCAGGTAGAAGCCTCCGCCCAGCATCAGCAGCAAGAGCAGCCCCATGGCCAGATAGGCAAAAATCGGAATCCCTGCCTTTTGCGGTTCCGGGGCGGGGGCTGTGGTCAACGTGGGCCCGCTCGTCGCCGCCGTGGTCGTGGCGCTCGTCTCTGTCTGGAGCAGGGCCTTGCTGTAGGCCTCGAGCTTATATGGGGGACGGTCCCCCAGAAGCTGGAAGAGCTTCATCTGGCGGTCCCTGAGAACCTGGACCAGAATGTGGGTCTGGCTGCCCTGCCGCCCCTCGAGAACTGAAATCAGCTTATTTTCGAGATTCCGCGTCGTAAACTGGAAGTCCGCCTCAGGGCGCAGCAGGGAGATCGGATAAATGCGCTCCTTCTTATCCCCCTCCAGCGTGATCTCCAAGGGCTCGTAATAGGGATAGACGGCGCGTTTGGACACGTCCAGGAGGTAGAGTCGCGGAGACTGCTGGCCCTCGCTCAAATAGACGAGCGGAAGATTCTGATTCTCCTCCGAGCTCAGGGCCTCAATCTCCTTGCCGTCGATCAGCGGGTAGGTCACCTTGCTGTAATCCTCCGGCTTCTCCAGCTGGGCCACCGTATTGCTGTGGTAGGTCTTGCGATCCAGGCCGTTGAGCAGCAGTTGGAAATTCTCTCCCTCATAGCGCTTGGCCTCCGTCTGCTCCGGCGCCTCTGTCGCATCCGGGTCGCTTTCCGGCTCCGGGGTCGGATCCAGAATAGCCGGCGGAATCACCGGTTCCTCACCGGGTTCCTCCGAAGGCGGGGGACTGGGTTCCGTCGGCGGAGGGCTGGGGGGCGTAGGCGCCTCCGTTGGGGGCTCGGTAGGAGTCTCCGTCGGAGGCGCTACAGGTTCCCCATCAGTCGGCTCCGGATCGGGATCCAGCGGCTGCAGCGCCTCCAGAGGCTGGACCTCTTCCGCCCTGAGTCGTAGCGGCGTACCCAGAGTCAGACCGAGACTCAGACTCAGAATCAGACTCGCAGTCAGCCATTTTTGCACACGCTTAGTTCGTTTCATCCACTTCATCCTCCCCTGTGTTGGACGCCGCAGCTCCCTGCTCTTCGTCAGTCCCAGCAGCATCTGCGCCCGCCGTCCCCTCCTCCAGCTCTGGCCGGTCCTCAGCAGCTCTCTGGTCTTCGGAATCTGGCTTGTCAAAACGGCGAAAAATCAGCATAAGCACGATCAGGAAAAGCACCAGGACGAGGCCGATACCGGCGACGACGACCAGTTTGCGTCGCTGGGGGCTCTGGCCCCCCTCCGATGTGGCCGGGGCCTCATTCGGGACCGCGTCCTGGCCCAGCGTGACCGCCAGGGTCGCACTGCTCCCTTGAGTCAGACTCGCTTTCGTGCTTCCGCTGGTGTCAAGACCCGCTGTTATCAAGGACTCATTGCGGGTGGTCGAGGCCAGACGATTGCGTGTCGGACGGCCATCCTGGGTCTGGTCGTAGTACGGCAGATAGCGCGAGGCCTTGATTTGAATATTCAGCTGTTTCTTATTCAGCAGAGCCTCGCTGACCTGTACCTGGGCCGTCTGTGTCTGGGTACTCGGAATGGCCTTACCCTCCAGATTTTCAAAGGCGCTGCTCTGCAGAAGGAGCTGGCTGTCACCCGCGCGCTTCACCCGAAAGCGCAGCGAGACCAGTTCCCTCCGCCCTTTCAACAGTCGAAAACCCTCACGGGCCCGAGCGTCACACTGGACCAAGCCTGGCTGAATCTCAGCTGTCGCCGTCTCCACCCCGTCCTCATAGAGGACCTGGGCACCCACCAGTTCCAGAAGTTCCCGATTATAATTGACCAGGAGGCGGAAGGCCCTGTAGTCCTCAGCCGCCTCGCCGAGCAGATTCGCGGTAAACTCCTGCAGATTGTTCATCTGACTGAGCTCTTCCCAGTTCAAAAGCACCGAATTGTCCTTGGCCGCCTCTTCCGCCCTGAGCAGCCCTGGAGCAGGCAGGCAGAGGCCCCCACAAATCAGGATGGCCAGCAGCAGTTTAAAAAGGCCCAGACCTCTACGGTGTACACAGTTTTTTTCCATAGCGCCTTATTTTATACGTATTTAGGCGGAGGCGGCAAGCCTCTGAAATGCTTGCCAGACAGGCTCCCCCGCATACTCGAAGTCGAAACGCCAGCCATTCCAGCAGCGCAAGTCAGCGGTAGTTCCGTCGCCTGAGTCCTCCCCACGCCTTCCTCAATCCCAGCTGGGGAAGGCATGCTCCGCGGGCAAGTCCTGGAACACGGGAATGCGAAACAGGCGCCTCCGACTGAACTGGCCGCTCTGCAGGCAGCTGAGGAACTGGGCCTCGGCCTCCTCCGTGGGGGCCAGGACATTCTGCATATATTGGTGGCTGGGATCGCCCGTCACATTAAACTTTTGCAAATAGAGGGTCGGCTGTTCCCTGGTGTAGTGGTCACGTATCCAGAGCGCCCCACCCACCAGTGCCTTCTGCCGGGTATCCCAGGGCAGGAGGTAGCGGGCCTGTTCCTCCGCACTGAGCCCCCGCCCCGTCTGGGCGAAGCGCAGGGCCTCATCTCTGGGTTCCGCACCACCTGTGGCCCCTATGTTGTACAGGTTATAAAAGCCCGTCCGACCATCCACCTCCCGTGTGCCCAGGGCCGTGTCCGCCAGCCCCTGGCCCGTGTACTGCTCCTGTCGGACGCGACTGCCCAGGAAGAGGGGGGAGAGATCGCTTTTCTCAGCTGCCTCTAAGAGCTCCGGAACCAGGTCCTCCAGCTCTGGAACCCCTTTATAGAGGGCCCGCAGCTCCTCTTCCTGCTCCTTTCCTTCCAGACGGAAACCGACATCTTCGTAGGCAAAAATCAGGCTTTCACACAGGTAACTTCGCGGATCCATGAAGTAGGTCAGAGCCGCCTCCCCCACAGGGGACCAGTCCGGACTGTCATAGACCGTTTTATTCGCCAGCATATAGCTATAGAAGCTGGACTGGGGCAGGAGGTTGCGGGCCTCATTCTCCAGCTGCTCCTCGACGGCCTGCTGGAAGCCCTTATCCACGGGTACAGCCTGGAACTGCCAGTTCGGATGCCGGCGGTGCAGCTCGTCCAAGCGATCCTGGTAGGCCGTAGGGAAGCTTGCCAACTGGGTCTCCCAGTCCGCATTTTCCTGTACCTTGTCCGCCCGCTGCAAACGGGAGCGCTCCAGGAGGCGCTGCCCCCCCGCATCGACGACGAGATAAGCCTCAAGTCCCCTGTAACGCAGCTTGTACCAGCGCTGCCCATAGGCGGTATCCTCACCTGTGACCTCCGCCTCGATATCAAGCAGCTCCCCCACGGGCAGGATGGCCAGACGGGTCCCGTCCTGGCTGGGTTCGGCGCGCAGGTTATAGGGCTGGAGGAGGAGTAGACTCTGGGGGCCAGGCCCAACAAACAGTCTTCTGATTCCAGGTACGGAGACCAGGCTGAGGACCAGGGCCAGGATAAGGACCAGGGCGAGACACAGATAGACGAAGGGACTCCGACGCCGCCGGGCCTTGCGCGGAGCGGATGGTCTGGACTGCTGGCGGCGCGGGCCGGTCTCTGGGGCGCGTGCGGGATCCTTCTGGAACATAGGGTCCTCCTTCTCTATTCGCTCTACTCTAGCTCGCCCAAATCAATCATTTAGCACCTGGTGGGGGGCAGAATGGAGGCTGTCAGGGAGATTTTGCCCCGCCGCCCAGCCATTTAGACTGCTTTCCACACGGACATTTGTTAAAATTTAGCGTATCACAGAACTGAGCGGGGCGCAGTAGGCAACTGGCCCGGCCCCCTATTGAGGAGGAACTATGAAGCAATCAGCTCTTGAGAGTCTGGCCATCCAGAGCATTCGTCTGCTCGCTGTCGACGGCGTCCAGAAGGCCAATTCGGGACATCCAGGCCTTCCCCTGGGTTCGGCTCCTATGGCCTACACCCTCTTTCAGAAGCACCTGAAACATAATCCTGCCGAGCCGGACTGGTTTGACCGCGACCGCTTCGTTCTTTCAGCCGGCCACGCTTCCATGCTGCTCTATGCCCTCCTGCACAGCTATGGTTACCCCCTGCCTATCGAGGAGCTCCAGCGTTTTCGCCAGCTCGGATCGCTGACCCCCGGGCATCCGGAATACGGCCTCACCCAGGGCGTTGAAACCACGACGGGCCCACTGGGACAAGGCTTCGCCACAGCCGTCGGCCTGGCCCTCGCCGAGGCCCATCTGGCCGCCCGCTTCAACCGTGAGGGCCTGCCTCTGATCGACCACCATACCTACTGCCTGGTCGGCGACGGCTGTCTCCAGGAGGGGGTCAGCGCCGAGGCGGCATCCCTGGCAGGCACCCTGGGCCTGGGCAAGTTGATTGTCCTCTATGACAGCAACGGCATCACCATCGACGGCTCGACGGAGCTCGCTTTTACCGAAGATGTCCAGGCCCGTTTTGCGGCCTATGACTGGCAGACTCTGGAAGTCGCTGACGGCAATGACGTCCAGGCCATCTCCGAGGCCATCGAAGCCGCGAAGGCCGAGACTGCCCGCCCCAGCCTGATTGTTGTCCACACCCAGATCGGCTACGCCTCCCCGCTCGAGGGTAGCGCCAAGTGCCACGGGGCCCCCCTCGGTGAGGAGAATGTCCGCCTGCTCCGTGCCAAGCTGAACTGGCCTATGGATGAGCCCTTCGCCGTACCTGAGGAGGTCCGTCAGCACTTTGCCCAGCGCCGCAGCGAACTGGTCCAGAATGCGTCCCAGTGGCAGAAAATCCTGGAGCGCTACGCCCGGCAAGAACCCCAGCTCCACAGGGATTTCCTGGACCTCCTCTCCGGCCAGGCCCCCGACCTCAGCCAGGATCAGGACTTCTGGAACTTTGAAGGGAAAGTCGCCACCCGTAAGTGCTCTGAGACCTGCATCAACCGTATTGGCCAGCGCTTCAGCAACTGGGTGGGCGGCTCAGCCGACCTCGCCGGCTCGAACCTGACCACTCAGAAGGAGGCGGGCTGGATGGCTGCGGGGGATTTCAGTGGGCGCAACATCCACTTCGGCATCCGCGAGTTTGCCATGGCCTGTATGGCCAGCGGCCTGGCCCTGCACGGTCTCTACAGTTATTGTGCGACCTTCCTTGTCTTCAGCGACTACATGAAGGCAGCGATGCGCCTGGCGGCCATCATGGAGCTTCCTGTAACCTATGTGCTCACCCATGACAGCATCGGTCTGGGAGAGGACGGGGCCACCCACCAGCCAATCGAACAGCTCAACTGCCTGCGCAGCATGCCCGGAATCTACACCTGGCGGCCCGCTGACGGTCGCGAGTGCGCCGCAGCCTATACCCACGCGCTTAACAGCCGTCTGCCCCACGCCCTGGCCCTCTCCCGCCAGGGGCTGCCGACGCTCCAGCAGAGCGGCCCTGAGGCCCTAAAAGGCGCCTACATCCTCGCCGAAAACTGCCAGGGGGCGGAACCCGAACTCATCCTCATCGCCACAGGTTCTGAGGTCAGTCTGGCCCTTGAGGCCTATCAGCAGCTGGCTGAGCGCTGCCGCCTGCGCCTGATCTCCATGCCCTGTATGGAACTTTTCCTGGAACAGTCCCCCGAGTACCAGGAGACCCTGCTGCCCCGGAACTGCCGCCGCCGTCTGGCCATTGAGGCCGGGGACACGCAGGCCTGGTACCGCTTCGTCGGTCTGGATGGGGCAGTTATTGGCATGGAGAGCTTCGGCCTCTCCGGCAAGGCCGAGGAACTCTTCGCTCACTTCGGCTTCACCGTCGAAGCTCTCGTCGCCAGGGCCCAGGAACTGCTGGACCGCTGATTGCCAGCCAGTCCAAGTCCGCCTGGCACGCATTCAGAATCCCTAAGTGAACTGCCTCCCATTTCTTTTACTGAGAACTGGGAGCTTTTCATTTTTAAACCAGGAACCCAGTTTGTAATCGGGGGCGCTGGCCTGTGACGAGCGGATATTCCTGTGCTTATCTGGATTTTGGGGGAAGAAAGGTAAAAGAACTTTCCCCAGCCTCCCTGGCTCACTTCTAGTCCGTGCTACAATTGGACTAGTTAAGGAACAGCGCTAACGCCGCTAGACTTGGGAGGAAGACATGGTACACGACCGCATCGCCATCATTGATCTGGGCAGCCGGGAGAACACGGAAATCGCCCGCCAACTGCGCCAGATGGGCTACTTTACGGAAATTCACCCCCACGACCTGGACCAGGAGGCCCTGGCCCGCATATCCGGCCTCAAGGGCCTCATTCTCAACGGGGGACCGAACCGCGCCGTTCCCGGCACGGAGATCGAGGCCTCCAAGGCCATCTACGAATCTGGCCTACCCATCCTCAGCGTCGACCACCAGGGAGCCCCTAAGTGGCCCCAGAACCGTGAGCGCCGCGGCCAGATTCTGAGTCGCTTCGCCCAGGCCTGTGGCTGTCAGGCGGACTGGACCCTCGAGGCCTATAAAGACGAACTCATCCAGGAGCTCCGTGAGCAGATCGGTGAGGAGCGCGTGCTCCTGGCCCTCTCCGGAGGCGTGGACTCCTCCGTCGTGGCCGCCCTGCTCCACGCCGCCATCGGGGAGCAGCTGCTCTCGGTTCATGTCAACCATGGCTTCCTGCGCCAGGGCGAGTCTGAGCAGGTTCTCGATGTCTTCCGCAATCACCTGGGCGCCCAGCTGGTCTACGTCGACGCCTCCGAACGCTTCTTAGATGCTGTGGCCGGTGTCAGCGAGCCCGAGCAGAAGCGGCGCATCATCGGTGAGACCTTCATCCGCGTCTTTGAAGACGAGGCCAAGAAGCACGAGGGCATCCACTACCTCGCCCAGGGTACCATCTACCCCGACATCATCGAATCCGGAACCCGAACCTCAGCGGGCGTCAAGGCCCATCACAATGTGGGCGGACTACCGGAAAAAATGGGCTTCAGTCTGGTGGAACCCCTGCGCATGCTCTTCAAAGATGAGGTCCGCGAGCTGGGGCTGGCCCTGGGTCTGCCCCATGACATGGTCTACCGCCAGCCCTTCCCCGGCCCTGGCCTCGCCGTGCGCTGCACGGGGGCCATCACCCGCGAGCGTCTGGAAGCCCTGCGCGTCTCAGATGCCATACTCCGAGAGGAGATCGCCCTGGCAGGCCTCGATGAGCAGATCTGGCAGTACTTTACCGTCGTCCCCGACTTCCGCTCCGTGGGTGTCCGCGAGGGCCAGCGCTGCTATGAGTGGCCCTGTATCATCCGCGCCGTCAATACGGTGGATGCCATGACTGCCGAGGTTGCTATTTTACCCGCCGACCTGATGAGTCGCCTCTGCTCCCGCATCACGGCGGAGGTTCCTGGCATCAACCGCGTGCTCTATGATTGGACCCCCAAGCCCTGCGGGACCATTGAGTGGGAGTGAGTTCATAAGACAGCGACTTAACGGAGCTGGCCAGGATAAGAAAGAGCGCCGCCGAGCCGAGGGCCGGAGGCGCTCTTTCTGCTTCTTAATATCCGGCCCAGTCTAGAGCCAGGTCCTCAGCCAATGACCTGGTCTGGGGCCTCAGCCTGGTCTCCCCCCTCCTCCTGGAGAATCTGGATGCTCATGCGGTTCGGCACACAGGCCGCGAAGTCCCCCACCCTACTCAGATGTCCCGTGCGCACACAGATCTGGTCCGGGCAGTTGGCGTGGTAGAAGGCAATACTCCCATCCTTATAGAGTTTGAATTCTACCTGCTCCTGGCCTGGGAGGGAAAAGACCCGCTCCTCCTGCCCAGCGTGGAGGGGCAGGGCCATGACGACCCGACCCTCGAAGTCAATCTGAGCCAGACGCCCCGTCGAACCCGCCTCCCGCGGCCAGAAGAAATAGGCCAGGGCAAGGCCGAAGATAAGGCTCAGACAGAGGAGGTCTGTCCAGCGCATAAAGGGTCGCTCCGCCCTCATAGGCCCGGCCCCTTCCACGCCGTGGTTCCACGGTGCACAAGGTCGCAGCGCACGGGGAAGCTGTGCTCGCTGCAGACCTCCCCGGCCAGGAGCCTCAGAAGTATCTGGCTGGCCCCCTGGCAGAGCTGCTCGCGGTGGTTGTTGATGCTGCTCAGTTCCGGCTGGCTGTAACGGGCGTAGTCCAGGTCGTTATAGCCGATAATCTCCAGATCCTCTGGCACGCGGAGTCCCAGCTTCTGCGCCTCCTTGAGGGCCGCGATGGCCAGGGAATCCTCACTGGCCAGTACGGCATCCCAGCCCTCGGCCAGACACCTGGCCAATTTGGCACCCAGCTCAGGATCGTGGCTCTGTAGACTGACGAGGCCCCTACTCTGCTCCGCTGTCCCAGCATCCTGCATGGCCGCCAGGTAGCCCCCCTGCTTGCGGCGGGCACTGTATGACTCCGAATCGCTGAGGAAGAGAATGCGCTCCTGGCCGTTCTGCAGGAGGTAGCAGGTGGCCTCATAGCAGGCCTCATAGTCCATGCAGTAAAAATTATAAATATTTTCACCACTGACCCGCCCATTAATAATAAAGACTGGCAGGTTCTCCGCCGCCCGCTGGATACAGGCCACGGCCTCCCCCTCCCCCGAATAGTGGGAGCCGACAAGGATCAGAGCGTCGACGCCTTTGGTGAGCAGATTCTCCAGGCAGCGGCTCTTTTCCTCCAGGCCGAAGCCACTGCAGGCCAGAAGGCAGCTGTAGTTATGCTCCTTCAGGTTGCGTTCCAAGAGAGAGAGGCACTGGGCCATAAAAGGATCGGAGATATCGGGACAGACCAGCCCAATCGTCGACATGGACTGGAGGCCCAGACCGCGGGCGAAGACATTGGGTGTGTAGCGTTGCTGCTCCATGATCTCCAGCACCCGCTGTCGGGTCTCCTCCCGGACGCGCGGGCTCTTGTTGACCACACGGGAGACGGTGGCGATGGAGACCCCCGCCAGCTTGGCAATATCATAGATGTTTGGACTCTTCACAGTGTTGCACTCCTGGCTCAGCTGAAGTCAAGGCGGCAGGGCGGAGCTCACGTTCCAGCCCGCACAGGCCATATGTTTCCCAGTTTGAGACATGGGCCCAACGGGGTCAAGTCTTGACAGCGCATAAAAAGATGCGAAAATATATGTAAGCGTTTACACCCGATTGAAACAGAGGCTCCGACAAGGCCCCGCCAGAGGCGGAGCAGCCCCTGGCTCCGCGAAACTTTTGGCCCAACAGAAAGCTCTGTAGTGCGGGTCAAAATTGAGGAGGAAAGTTATGCAAAACTGCCTGCGCATCCACGAGAAAGATAATGTTGCCGTGGCCTTGAAGCCCCTGGAGAAGGGACAGGTCCTCCACTTCCCCGAGGGCCTGGACCTGGTCTGCCAGGAGGACATCCCCCAGGGGCACAAGATTGCCCTCCGCTCCCTGATCGAGGGCGAGGCCATCATCAAGTACGGTGCCCGCATCGGTCTGGCCACCGCGGACATCCCCCAGGGGACCTGGATTCACACCCACAATATCCGAACGGGTCTGGGCGAGGTCCTGGACTACCGCTATGAACCCGACTTCGCTCCCCTGTCCGCTGGCGAGCAGCGCCACTTCCAGGGCTATCGCCGCCCCGACGGCAGGGTCGGAATCCGCAATGAGATCTGGATCATCCCCACCGTGGGCTGTGTGAACAACATCGCCCAACATCTGGAGCGCCAGGGCAGCCAGCGCTTCGTCCGCGGCTCCGTGGAGGCGGTTTACGCCTTTCCCCACCCCTATGGCTGCTCTCAGATGGGTGATGACCAGGAAAACACGCGCAAAATTCTCTCAGCCCTGATCCAGCACCCTAATGCCGCGGCCGTCCTCGTCCTCGGCCTGGGCTGCGAAAACAGCGGAATTGAGGTCCTAAAAGGCTATCTCGGCGACTATGACCAGGCCCGTCTGCGCTTCTTGAACTGCCAGGATTCGACTGACGAACTGGCCGAGGGCCTGGAGCTCCTGGAGGAGCTGGCCGCCTATGCCGGCCAGTTTCAGCGGGAAGAAATCCCGGCCAGCGAGCTGGTTGTGGGGCTGAAATGCGGCGGCTCAGACGGCCTCTCAGGCATCACGGCCAACCCCACAGTCGGACGCTTCTCAGACCTCCTGATCGCCCAGGGCGGCTCCACCATACTCACGGAGGTGCCCGAGATGTTTGGCGCTGAAACCCAGCTCATGGCCCGCTGCAGCAGCGAGGAACTCTTCCACAAGACAGTGGCCCTGATCAACGATTTCAAGGAATACTTCATGCGCCACGGGCAAACAATCTACGAAAATCCCTCTCCCGGCAATAAGCAGGGCGGCATATCCACCCTGGAGGACAAGTCCCTGGGCTGTACGCAAAAGTCTGGGAACGCCCCTATTTCTGGTGTCCTCGCCTACGGTGAGCCCCTCCAGGCCCACGGCTTAAACCTGCTCAGCGCCCCTGGCAACGACCTCGTCGCCGCCACGGCCCTGGCCGCTTCAGGAGCCCACATGGTCCTCTTCACCACAGGCCGAGGCACGCCCTTTGCCTGCCCGGTTCCCACGCTCAAGATCTCTACCAACAACCGCATCTACGAGCAGAAAAAGAACTGGATCGATTACAACTGCGGGACCATGGTCGACGGTGTCAGCCTGGACGAGCTGGGCCAGGGCCTCCTCGACCTCGTCCTCTCCGTCGCCTCCGGACAGAAGCTGAAGTCCGAGGAGGCCGGCTTCCATGACATGGCCATTTTTAAGCAGGGAGTTACCCTCTAAACAGCCTCCAATAAGGGGCTAAAGCGAAAGGAGCACAGCTATTATGCCAGCAATTCAAGACAAGGTTCAGCGCCGCTTCGGCCACTATCCCGAACGCATCCTCCAATTCGGAGAGGGCAACTTCCTCCGCGCCTTTGTGGACTGGATGATTGACAAGGCCAACCGGGATGGCATTTATCAGGGCAGCATCGTCCTCTGCCAGGCCATTGAAGGTGGAGACGTGCTCCGCCAGTTCATCAACGAGCAGGAGGGCCTGTACACCCTCGTCATGCGCGGAGCCGAGGAGGGCCGCCCCGTAGAACAGATCGAGACCATAAGCTCCGTCTCCCGCTGTATCAACGCCTACAGTGACTACCAGGAGCTGATGAAGCTGGCCGCCTCCCCAGACCTGGAAGTCGTCGTCTCCAACACCACTGAGGCCGGCATCAGCTACCATGCGGGAGACAAGCTTGAGGACAGGCCGCCCTTCTCTTTCCCCGCGAAGGTCTGCGCCTTCCTCTACGCCCGCTACCAGGCCTTTGACCGCGACCCCGAGCGCCGTCACGGCCTGCTCTTCCTGCCGGTGGAATTGATTGATAACAACGGGGCGGAGCTGCGACGCATCGTCCTCCAGTACGCCAGGGACTGGGAGCTGGAAGCAGATTTTTGTCGCTGGGTTGAGGAGGCCAACCACTTTACCAGCACCCTGGTCGACCGCATCGTGACAGGCTATCCCCGTGATGAGGCCGCCCAATTTAGCGAGCGCCTCGGCTATGAGGACAAGATTCTGGACACTTCGGAGCTCTTTAATCTCTGGGTCATTGAGGGGGACGAGGCCTGGGCTGACAAGCTCCCGGTACACAGGACCGACGCCAACGTGATCTGGACCAGGGACGTGCGCCCCTATAAAAAGCGCAAGGTCCGCATCCTGAACGGGGCCCATACAGCTACGGTCCTGGCGGCCTATCTCGCCGGCTTCGACCACGTCCTGGACTTTATGCAGGATGAGGCCGTGCGCAGCTATATGAACCGTCTGCTGCACGAGGAGGTCATCCCCGTACTCGACCTCCCCAGAGAGGAATTGGAGACCTTTGCAGCCGCAGTGAACGACCGTTTCGCCAATCCCTACATCAAGCACAAGCTCCTGGACATCTCCCTGAACTCCTGCTCCAAGTTCAACGCCCGCTGCCTGCCCTCCCTCCTCGAATTCGTCGAGCAGAAGGGCCAGCTCCCGCGGCGCCTGGTCTTCGCCCTGGCGGCCCTGATCCGCTTCTATAAGATTCGCCGCCAGGAGGATGGACGCAATCAGGGCCAGCGCAGCAAGGATGGGGCCTATCCCGTGCGAGATGACCAGTCCGTGCTGGACTTCTTTGCCCAGATTTGGGCGGAGAATCTGAGCGCGGAGGAACGCGCCCGTCGGGTCCTGTCCAAGACGGACTTCTGGTCCGGACGTGACCTCAGCGCTGTGCCTGGCCTCTGCGAGGCTGTGGCCGCCGACCTGGAAGCCATGGAAGAGCGGGACATGCACGACCTGCTTAAGGACCTGGCCTGACTTAGCTTCGGAAATCCAGATCAAAAGCCCCCAGCATTTGTGGACTGCTGGGGGCTTTTTTCTACGTGGGGAACAGGTATTTCTAAGAACTCAGCTGGAAGCGGCAGTTACCTGGTATAGAGCCAAATTTTACGCCCGCCTCCTGAGCTTGCGGAGATAATCCTGGGGATTCACGGCGATGATAAAAATGCCCAGAACCATGAGCAGGGCCCCCAGCCAGCTGAGCGGGTGGAGGTCCCAGCCAGTCTGGCCCCCATAAACACCCAGGAGCAGCCAGCAAAAAAACGGTCCCCAGAAGGCGTAGCTGCCATTACAGGCCATACCCAGGGCTACGCCACAGAGGCTGTTTCCCTTATACCAGAGGCTGTAGGCAAAGAGGGCAAAAAATCCGCTGAGCGCAAAGATGGCCAGCGAGGGAGGATCTGAAAGAGCCCCCTGTAGCAAGTCGGGATAAAGGGCCAGGCCCCGGATATCAAAGCAGGAGGCCAGGGGCAGAAGCAGGAGCAGATTCGTCAGACCCGAAGTGAATTGACGGATGCTAATACCCAGTTCATAGTCCAGGGCCTTCGTGGCAAAGCCGGCCACACAGCCCTCCAGCCCCCAGCCAAAGGCCGCGAACAGGGCCAGGCCAGCGCCCAGCAGCGTGCGCATCGGCGTCAGCGATAAACTGAGCCCCGTCGCCCCAATACAGACCGAGGCCACAAGGCAGATTCCGATACCCAGCCACATATGCCGACGTATGGCCTGCTTAAAGAAAAGGCGGTCCAGCAGGGTCCCAATCACAGGACAGAGGGCCGTAATCGGGATCACCAGGGAGCCCGCCTGCTGCAGGGCGATGACATAGGCGGCACTAGCCAGGGGGCCACCCACGAGGGCCGCGCCCAGGAGGATGCGCCCCGATGAGCTGCGCAGGGCCGGGGCCAGCCCCCCAAGTTTTCCCCTCAGCAGGAGCATGAGCAGGGACCAGAGGGCTGAGAGCAGGTCGTTGATCGTACTGGCCAAAATCCCTAGGAGAACGGTCAGCGCATAGGCTGACAGAAGTCCCTCGCGGGGCCAGCGGGCCCACTGCCCCGTCCCCATGGCCTGGGTCAAAAAGGCGGAATACACACCGTAACAGACCCCGGAAATCAGGGCCAAAAGCATGCCGATACGCCGCGAATCCGAGCGCTCTCTCCGGCTACAACACTGCTGCTTCGAATCTCCCATCCCAAGCTCCATGCCCCTGGGCTAGGCCCTCTCCCCTTCCGTACGGGAGCTCTGCTGCAGCTCACAGAAGCGGGCCAGGGCCGCCTCGGCACTCTGGCGCAGGTGGGAGCGCATGGCCTCCTGGGCGCGACTCGCCTCTCCGGCCTGGATGGCCTGATAGATTTCTGCGTGTTCCTTGTGGGCCCGCTCCATATACTCTCCGCGCATGCGCTCGGCGTCCAGAGCCGTCCCATTCCAGAGCTGTCCCAGGAGCATCTGAAGGCGCTCACTGCCCGCCAGTTCCCAGACCGCCAGATGGAAGGCCTCGTTACTTTCCTTAAAAAGCTCCAGATCCATCAGCTGGCAGGCCAGGGCCTCACGACGAAAGGCCTGATCCAGGCCAGGACAGCCCTTGGCAGGGGCGGCCAGGGCCGCCCGTCTGGCCGCCTCCTCCTCCAACAGGGCCCGGAGGGAGAAGTGGTCCTGGATGGACTCGGCTGTCAGCTCCCGCACCTGGGCACCGCGGTTCGGGCGCAGGGCAATCAGCCCCTCCATGGCCAGAATCTGAAAGGCCTCGCGGACTGGCGTACGCGAGACCCCAGCCAGCTCGGCTACACGGTCAAGGGTCAAGAACTCACCTGACTGGTACTCACCAGCCAGTATGGCCTTACGCAGGATTGCCGCCACCTGTTCTCGGGCGGGCAGAACTCGGATTGGCTCCACGCTAGTTCCTCACTTCCCGCAGTGCGGACTCACTCGTAGAGTGAGCCCTCGTTAAAGTAGCGGTTCACATCGTGCAGGAGGGCGTCAATGTCGATACCGTGGACCATGCAGGCCTCCTCCAGCGTCTCGTCAGCGGACATCGCACAGCCGAAGCAGTGCAGGCCGTGCACCATCAGGATGGGGGCCACGCCCTCATCGATCTCCAAGAGGTCAGCGATGACCATGTCCTTCGTCACTTCCGCATTATAGTTATCCATCCCTAGCTCCTCTCTTCTCTCCAGGCCTCTTCTCGGGACCTGGAAACGGGTCCGGGCAATTTTTTGAAGCTCCGGTACCACAGCAATAATTCAGGCAAAAAATAAACGCAGGGAGCAGTCCTTCCTCCTCCACTGGAACGAATTCCAGTGCCTCTCAACTGCACCATGCGTTCTCCTCAATTATAGTTCAAAAAACTTTTTTGACAAGTGGGTAAAAAGGCTTGCGCGATTTCAGATTTGCTGATATACTAGTCAAGCATTCGGCCCTATGGTCAAGCGGTTAAGACGCCGCCCTCTCAAGGCGGAATCCCGAGTTCGATTCTCGGTAGGGTCACCAGCTTAAGACAGCGGAATCTGCTCCGCTGTCTTTTTTATGTTAGAAGCCCTCTGCCCAGACGGCGCCGCCCACTGGGTGCTGACGGGCCACGGTACAGATGAAAGAAGTCCCGCAGTCCATCTCTGGAACTGCGGGACTCTCTTTTTCCTCACTGAGCCTCAGACGGGGCAGCTATTATGGCCTCAGTCCGCCATCGCCTCAATGGGCGAGGTCCTGAGGGCCTGACGGGCGGGGAGGATGCTGGCCAGCCAGGCGCAGAGGGCCGCAAGTCCAACGACGATGAGGAGCAGGGGCCAGTTCAGGGCGAAGTACACTTCTCCGACAAGGCTGTAGCCCAGTAGTAAATAGGTGCCGAAGATGCCGAAGAGAATGCCCAGAACAATTCCCGAAACTGTGCCCAGGGCCGCCAGGAGCAGGGCCTCATAGCTGAGGCTGCGGCGGAGCTGGGACCTGCTCATGCCGATGATACGGAGGGTTGCCGTCTCGGTCTGGCGCTCCAACACCGCGAGCATCAGGGTGTTGCTAATGCCAATCAGAGCGATCAGCAGGGCCACCGCAACCAGGCCCAACATGACGTACATGATGGTCTGGATAACGACCTTTAGCGCAATGCGCAGCACGATAGCCCCCTCGGACTCAAAGCCGCCGCCCACAGCCGACAGGCCCTCAGCAAGCTTCACCAGCTCCTGAAGCTGGGAGTCCTCTCTTATGCGTAGCCAGATCTCCTTATCTTCCTTGGGATAAGAAGCGAAGTCCTGGGCTCGGACATAGCCGAGCATGCGGCCGCGGCTGCTCCTTGTCGGCAGGTTGCTCCTGGCGACACGCAGCGTAAAGTCCTGCTCCTGCTGGCCCTCAGCGAAGTACAGTTTCACGGTCTCGCCATCCTGGGGCATGTGGCCGAAGCGTGCCACGAAGGTCTCGCGACAGTCCGCGCCGATCCAGAGCTCATTGGGGCCGAAGCTCTCTGCTCCACCATGGACCACCGATTTCAGGCCCTCGTCGGGAATGAGAATCAGCTTCAGAGCCTTGTCAAAATCTTCTTGCCCCTGCTCGCTGGAGGCCAAAACGGTCTCCATGTGCAGGCTGTGCAGGACGAGGTCCTTGTGTTTTTCCAGGACCCTGTCAATTCCCGCAACTTCCTTGACATGGCTGAGGCGCATGTCCACCGGCAGGCGCTTCTGCAGGGTGTACTGCATGCTGCGTTCGACGCTGGCCGCACCCGTTGTGATTGTCGAGACCAGCACCACACCGATCATCAGAGCCAGGCCCGTAAGCGAGGAGCGTCGGGGATTCTTCTGAATATTGGCCGAGGCGATCTGGAAGCTCGGTGAGAAGCGCCTGGCGACCCGCTGCGTGAAGCGCAGGAGCTGGGGCATCCAGATTTTTGCGGAGAAAATCAGACCCAGGAGACAGAGTGTAGCTGCCAGGAAGCCCAGTAAAAAGATAGAGATATAGCGATCCTGGCTAATTTCCAAGCGCCGCTTCACATCCATGTGAATCATGATACTAATCAGGACCATGGCGCCGAAGCCAAGAAGCGTAATCAGTATGGAGAATACGCCACGACGGCGGCGGGCCTGGGGGCTTTGGATGAGCTCCAGGGGACGCAGGGCCTCCAGGGCGCGGACGCGGGTCGCCGAGCGAGCCGAGCCCAGGACGGAGAGGAGGGTGAAGGCCGTCAGCACCAGGACAGGCAGGAGGAGATGGCGGGGGGAGGCCAGGCCGTGCAGGTGCATGCCACCGACAGTCACACCCGCCTTATCGAGTCCATAGACGAGCAGCTGGGGCAGGGCCGCGCCAATAAGGCTCGAAATGAGGCCCAGGGAGAGGCCGTCAGCGAGTACCCAGTGATAGATCTGACGCTTGGTCGCTCCGATGGCTCTGAAAAGGGCAAAGGTCTTGCGCTGCCTGGCCACCAGAACCTGGAAGGTGTTGGAGATAATCAGACCTGAAACGAGGACGGAAATCATGACAAAGAGGAGGAGCACCACGCTGATCGGGTTGACAGCCTTCTCGCCAAAGAACTCACGCTGCATCTTGTCCTCAACCGCGGCCCGCGTTTCCAGTCTGTACTTGTCGAGGCCCAAAGCGGGCAGGTCTTCCGCCTGCAGGCTCCGCCCGTGCTCATAGAGATAGATATCCTGAATCGTATTCTCAGCCCTGTTCGTATCGGCCAGGTAAAACTTCTCGAAATCCTGCTTGGACAGGTAGATGCCCTCGTAAAGGAACTTCCCCTGTATGGTTTTGCTCAGGCCGACGATGTGAAACTTCTGGGTCTGGCGCTCCGGAAGCTCCCCCTTATAGCTGGTGACGCTCACATAGATATCGTCGCCCAACTTCACGTTCCACAAGTCAGCCAGGGTCTTGTTGAAGACCAGTTCCCCCTCCTGCGGCAGGCGGCCCTCAATGATATTGTAGGGCCCCTCCTCTTTCACGTCCGGACTCAGGGACAGGCTGCCCACATAGCTGGACCGCTCATTATTAGTCCCCAGGTCCTCCGTCGAGAGTTCGGCATTCAAGGAGACATCCGGCCAGGCCCCCAGGCCCTCGGGCAGACGCTTGCGGAACTGCTCCCAGTCCTTGTACTGCAGCTGCTCCGAATCCACATCTTCCCTGTGCAGGCGCTGGCTGGCCCCGTCAAATTTTGTCAGGCGGGCCTGAACCAGCGAGGAGGACAGGAACTTCGCAACAATCAGCGAAAAGCTGAAGAATATGGCACAGATGATGATGGCGATGCGCGTCGGAATCAGGAGACGGCGCTGCTCACGCATCAGTTGTCTGCGTGGAGATTTCTGGCGCATCAAAGCCCCTCCTTCCCGCTCACAGTCTGCTCTGCCAGCCCTGCTGCGCTGCTTTTAGCCGCTCC
Organism: Bacillota bacterium; assembly: GCA_023388435.1. Lineage (GTDB taxonomy): Bacteria > Bacillota > Clostridia > Saccharofermentanales > Fastidiosipilaceae > JAEWGG01. The sequence goes on from JAEWGG010000021.1 coordinate 33,161, forward strand.
GGCCTGGCGACTCTCCTCCATCAGGCGCAGGAGGAGCTGGCTCAGCTCCTCGGCCCTCGGCTGTCGGCGCTCAGCCACGATATCCCCGTCGGCCAGAATCAGGACACGGTCCGCATAAGTGGCGGCCACAGGATCGTGGGTGACCATGACGACGGTCTGACCGAGGCGGTCCACCAGCTTCCGCAGCAGCTGCAGCACATCCTTACTCGTCACGCTGTCCAGATTACCCGTAGGCTCATCGGCGAAAATCACCTTGGGCTTGCTGATCAGGGCCCGGGCGATGGCCATGCGCTGCTGCTGGCCACCGGAGAGCTCACTCGGCCGGTGCGTCAGGCGGGACTCAATCTGCAGGACGCTGGCCAGCTCCTGGAACCACTGCTCATCCGCCCGCTTCCCCGCCAGTGTCAGGGGCATGCGGATATTCTGTTCCGCCGTAAACATCGGCAGAAGATTAAAGGACTGAAAGATAAAGCCAATCTCCTCGCGGCGCAGGAGGGTCAGCTCGTTGTCCCCCATGCGCGAGAGGGGCCGGCCCGCGAAGAGGACCTCACCTCCCGAGAGCCTGTCCAGCCCCGCGAGCACATGCATCAGGGTGGACTTACCGGAGCCTGAGGGCCCCATAATGGCCGTAAACTCACCTTCGGTGAAGCTCACATCCACACCGCGCAGGGCCTGCACTGCGGCCTGGCCCTCACCATATACTTTTTTGACATCTCTGGCTTCAATAATGCCCATCGATAGGTCCTCCTCTGTTGTCTGAAGTCATTCTGACATGCCTAGTCTAGGTCGCCCCCCACTAAGAAAACTTAATTAAGCGTAAAGAATCTGTGGCACAGGGCCCAGTTCTGGCAGTAAAAAAGGAATTTTAAGAAAATCTTTAGATCCTGGCTGCCCCCGAGCCTGGCTCTCTGCTGCGGCATGCTGTGGTGGCGAAAAGCTCTAGAGGAGGGCGAAGGCCGCGAACAAGGCATAAAAAAACCCGCTTCCTCGGAGGGAAGCGGGTCGCACTGGAGGCGCCACCCAGACTCGAACTGGGGAATAAAGGTTTTGCAGACCTCTGCCTTACCACTTGGCTATGGCGCCAGATATGGGAATGACCGCCATAGGCGGTCATCCAGTGGAGCGGGATACGAGATTCGAACTCGCGACTTTCACCTTGGCAAGGTGACACTCTACCACTGAGTTAATCCCGCGTGTTGTGAAGCGTGTCTGCTTCACTGGTGGGTACTATTGGACTCGAACCAACGACCTCATGCGTGTGAAGCATGCGCTCTAACCAGCTGAGCTAAGCACCCATTTGGTGACCCGTAGGAGAATCGAACTCCTGTCTTCGCCGTGAAAGGGCGATGTCTTAGCCGCTTGACCAACGGGCCGTGTGGTAGCGGTAGTGGGACTCGAACCTACGACACTGCGGGTATGAACCGCATGCTCTAGCCAACTGAGCTATACCGCCATTTCTGTGCTGTCGAAGTAGGTTATCTCCGTAACACGCTCATGTAGTATAGCAAGCGTCTCTGGAGCTGTCAAGCACTTTTTCCCTGGTTTTTGAAAAAATTTTTTCACTCCTCCCCTGGAATGTCTTCCTTGCCCAGAGGCGCAGTTACCCTGGGCAAGCTACAAGGCATCCAAACTGCAGTCGCTCAGAGCAGGGTCCCAGCCAGCAGACCGCGCTGGCGGCTCCTCCCCTCCAGGCGCTGGCTGGCCCAGTCCCGAATAAACTGGCGCAGACTTTCATAGATCAGCTGGTGGCCGCGGGCGTTGGGGTGCAGGCCGTCCGCACAGATCAGGGCACGGAAGTCCGCCGCAGCCAGGAAGGCGGAACGGCAGTCGAAGAGCGGCAGGTCCTTGCGGCGGGCTAGGGCCTCAATCTGCCGTGAGTAGAGTTCCTGATAGCGGCAGATCTGGTTACTATCCCCCGCCAGGAATTCCAACAGGGCCTCCTCATCCAGCCCCCGCTGCTCCACGATATGACGCAGATAATAGCTGCCGTCGATGGGCGGCAGATTCATCAAGACAGGCTCTACCTCCGCGGCGCGCAGGTAGTCGATCAGCTCCTCGTATATCTCCAGGAAGCGAGGTAGGGGCGTCCTGGGCTCATGCTGACCGCGGGGATTGGCAGCCACCGCCTCCCAGTGAAAGTCACAGTCATTCCCCCCATATTCAAGTAGGGCGAAGCTCGGTTTCGGGCCGCGGGCGAGGGCCTTTTTCACGACGCGAAGCCCCTTGTCCACCGTACAACCAAAGTGGGAGCGATTTTTCACGTCCAGGGCAATATCGCCGCCAAGAGCCTTCCAGTCCGTTTCCGGAAGCAGGCGATAGCGGGCCTCATGCTCATCCAGGACCACACCCTTCATCACGGAATCACCAAAAATATAACTCAGAAGGCTCATGTTTCTACACCTCGTTTAACCTAGTATTTAAAACTAGATTAAACAATTGAATAAACCTTGTCAAGAGTTTTTAGACTCTCAACTCCCTTTAATCTAAGCTCTAATTTCCAGCTAGAAGAAACCGCTCTGTTATAATGGGGCTATGGAACAGAAATCAAGGGGCCAGCTGGCCCGCTGGGAATATCTTCCCCCAATCGGCCTCTACTTGGACCAGGTCATCAGCTACTGCAACGGGCAACTGGCCCAGCTGGGACTGGACACGGAGGACCAGCGCCTCAGCAAGAGCATGGTCAACAACTATGTCAAGGCCAGACTCCTGCCTCCACCCGAGGGAAAGCTCTACCAGCCAAGACACATTGCGGAACTCATTTTTATCAGCTGCCTCAAAACCGTCTTAAGTATTCAGGATTTGGGGCGCCTCTACGCTGGCCTCCTCGCCGAAGCTGAGGACGATGTGGCCCGTCTGCACAATTATTTTTGCCAGAGTTTGGAACAGGCCCTCACTGAACCGCTGGCCGTGGAGAGTAAGAGCCTCGAAGGCCTCCGCGAGCAGCAGGCCCGGCTCCCCCACTTTTACAGTCTGCACTGTGCTGTGCGCTCCTTTGCCACGCGCCTAGAAGCCCTCCGGCACCTGGATCTGGGGACTGAGCTGGACAGCGGAGGCACTGCGGATAAACAGGAGGCCAGGCCCGCCGTCAGCAAGTAGGGGGATGGCGTCTAGCCCTCAGAGAAAACTTTTTATTTACTTTCGCCAAATCAACTGCTCCAATCTGCTACAATAGAGGGCAAAGCGAACTTTTCCCGAGGAATATCAGCATCTTTCCTTGGTAAAAGTCACGGTAAATTAAAAAGGAGCACACACATGGCCGTCAAACGTTTTGTACTCAATGCCGTTTCCTACCATGGGAAGGGCGCCATCAAGGAGATCCCTGGTCTGGTAGCTGCCAAGGGCTTCCAAAAAGCCTTCATCGCCACGGATCCCGATCTCGTACGCTTCGGTGTCACGAAAAAAGTCACCGACCTGCTCGATGAGGCGGGTATGGCGTATGAGATTTTCTCTGACATCAAGCCCAATCCCACAATTGAGAATGTCCAGGCTGGCGTGGCCGCCTATAAGGCGAGCGGAGCCGACTACATGATCGCAATTGGCGGCGGCTCCTCCATGGACGCGGGCAAGGCCATCGGCATCATTATCAACAATCCCGAATACGCAGACGTGCGCAGCCTGGAGGGCGTGGCCCCCACCAAGCATCGCACGGTCTTCACCATCGCCGTACCGACCACCGCAGGCACAGCGGCGGAGGCGACGATTAACTATGTGATTACAGACTGTGAGCGCAAGCGCAAGTTCGTCTGTGTGGACACCAATGATATTCCGGATATTGCAGTTGTCGACCCCGACATGATGTCCACCATGCCTAAGGGCCTGACCGCAGCCACGGGAATGGACGCCCTGACCCACGCCATTGAGGGCTACACGACCAAGGCTGCCTGGGAGCTTCCGGACTGCCTGAACCTCGAAGCCATCCGCCTGATCTCCAAGAGTCTGCGCGGAGCAGTGGCCAACGAGGAGGAGGGCCGCCAGGGCATGGCCCTGGGACAGTTCGTCACGGGCATGGCCTTCTCCAACGTCGGCCTGGGCATCGCCCACTCCATCGCCCACACCCTGGGCGCGGTTTATGACACCCCCCACGGCGTGGCCTGCGCCATGATGCTACCGATTGTCATGGCCTACAACGCCGATGTCAGCGGGGAGAAATACAAGGCCATCGCGGAGGCCATGGGCGTGGATACCAGGTCCATGAGTCAGGAAGAGTACCGCCAGGCGGCCATCGATGCCGTACGCCAGCTGAGTGTGGACGTCGGCATTCCCACCAAGCTCCCCGCCATCAAGGAGGAGGACCTGGAATTCCTGGCCCAGTCAGCCTTTGCGGACGCCTGCGCCCCGGGCAACCCGAAAGAGGCCAGTGTCGAAGACATTAAGGGCCTGATCCGCCAGCTGATGTAAGGCTGGACCCAGGCTGCTGAGTCCGCCGTAAGCTGTCGTACAGCCATAGTGAAGAGCGCCTCTTTCCTGGTCCAGGAAATGGGCGCTCAGTCTGTCCGCAGCCCGCATGGGCCAGGCGGGCCACAGTGCAAGAGGTCTCCTAGTCCTTTTGCAAACTTTCTACAAAAATGCACTTCCCCTTTTCCAAAACCAAGGAATATCCCTTAGCTAAGCGTTCTTCATTGAGATACACATATTCAGGGCGAGCTTCCGCAGGCAGCCGACCTGGGCCGTAGAGCATCAGGGGTCTGCCGATGTACTTATCCCAGAAACCTGATTTTTGATTTACGAGCATCTGATCCTTAATCTCCTCCTTCTCCTCCAGCTGGCCAATACGCTTTTTTAGTGTCAGCTGGTAGACTCCTGAGGAAAACTCCTTCAGCTCATAGGTAAAACGATCTTCCATAACGCTCATAGTACCGTTGAGGTGCTCTTCGGTGCTGGCCAGTCCATCTTTTTCATACAGGCTAAACGTCAGATGATGCTCATCTACCAAGTGCAGAGCTTGGTGGTAGGAGGATCCAGTCCCAATGGAAAAAGATAAGTTCAGGGGATAGTCCAGTTTGACCTGGGCCTTGCCGCTCCCCTGCTCCTTGTTCGCAGTCGTCTTCACCGCTTTCTGCTTCCAGTTCAGACGGGGCTGGACTAGGGGCTCGCCCACCCAGAGCAGCTCCGCGTCCTGGGCGAGTACCGAGTTCAGGGCAATCGTGATGTCTCCAGGAAGCCTGACCAATTTTTTAGATATGCCGACGAGGGCCATTTTTCCCTCGTACTGCGTGAGATTTGTGAGCTCCTGGCCCTTATAAGCGAGCTTGAGCTTCCGCTCATCACGCTCCCACCTGCTCGGGAGGTCCAGGCGGCTGCACATCTTCTTGGAAGCGACCGTATCCACAGGATTTTCGTAATACTTAAGCTCAAGGAGGCGGTCAAAAATCAATTCATAATAGGGTCGCGGCTTGTCATTGTAGAGCTCGGCCTCGTACGTGGAACCTTCCTGGACCCGCTTGACCAGATGCCGCGCCGACTTAGCCAGCTCCTCCGCATAGGCCTCGGGATCCTCCCCCGGAGCCACGGCCACATCTCCCGCCAGAACCGCATCGGCCCGCTGAATGAGCCAATCCGCATATTCCTTGGCCGTCTCGAAGCTCCAGAGCTCGCCGTAGAAGACCTGCTTATAGTCCTTTTTCGCCTCCTCCTGGACCTTCTTCAGCTCGGCTTCCCGCTTCTGGTAGTCCTTTAGCGCTTGGGCCAGGTCGCCCAGGGCCTCGTCGAGACTCTCAAGCTGCTTCTCTAGCTCCTTGCCGAGCTTCTGCTGGGCGTCCTGGAAGTCCTTTTGTATCGCCTCAATCTCCTCGGGTGTGGCCGGTTCTTTCTTGGGCTCGAAGGAAAGCTTGAGCGCTTCTGACCCAGCATCCAGCTCCAGCTTTCCCCCCTCGCTGATCTGGAAACTCTGCTCCGTGGGGGTCTTGTAAATCTGGCCTGTGGCCGTGACCGGGCTAGTCGCCTTCAGCTGGTAGCGGCCTGCAGGCAGCTGCTCCAGCTTGAGCGGCTGCGTCTGGGCAGACTCTCGTCTCAGCAGGACATAGCGTTCCACTTCAGACTCATCCTCCGCGGCCTGGCCTCGGACGTGGAGGAGTATGGGGCTGGCATCCTCATCCCAGGCCTCGTTAATCTCCAGCTTCACATGCAGCTGGACGTCGTGGCCCGGGAGCTTCTTCGCCTCCGTCCCTGCGGAGCTTCTCCCGGCACCCACAGCCTGCTGCGGGCGAATGACAAAGATGTAGATGAGTGTAAGGCCTGTCAGAAAGATCAGCAGGGACAGGAGGCCCAGGATCCAGGACAGGCGGCGGTACGTGCGGCTTTGCATAAGTTCTCCTCCGATAAAAGGATTCTGACCAAGTGCTCTCTTCCCATTATAGCCCAGGTGTGTAGTTCCAAGCCCGTGTACACGTCCTTGCTGGAGCTGCTCGCACCAGGTATTTAGGGGAAAAATCGGGCGCAAAAAACCCAGTCCTGAAACTTCAGAACTGGGCCTGATCTGGCGTCCCCGGCAGGAATCGAACCCGCATCAACAGCTCCGGAAACTGTTGCCTTATCCATTAGGCCACGGAGACAGTACCCAGATATTATAGCGGCTGAGCTCCCTTTTCGCAAGCGTCGAGGGCCCCGCTCAGGTCTCGGAGCAGAAGCTGTAAGACTGCCCGGTTTGAACACTTCAGACCGCTCGCCCGCACCGCATAGCGGAGCACGCGGTCCACCTGCTCCGGGCTCATATCGAAGCGCCAGCCTGCCAGGGCGTAGAGCTGCTTATAGATTCCGTTAAGCAGGCCTTCATCCCGGTAGACCAGGGGTAGGATGTAGGCCAGAATACGGGTGCCCTTGAGGGAGAGACTGAAGCCCCGGCGCTCTAAGATGGACCAGGTCTCCTGCTCCAGAGCTCGGTTGTCCAGCTGCTGGGAAGCCCCCTGTCCAGAAGCGTCCGGGCAAGTCGCCGCCCCCCGCAGCTGATAGCTTCCCGCGGGCTCTTGCAGGGCCGTAACCTGAGGTCTGGGAGCGGAGGACTCCAGGCCCAAGCCCGCAGAGGCCAGGCGTGTGATCTGCCGGCCCGTCTGCTCCAGGTCCGCCCCGTCCAGTACGAAATTGATACGCCCAGCCGCGTCGAAGTAGCCCAGATAGCCCTGCTGTCTCAGGACTCCATAGAGCCTCTCCCCCAATTCACGCTGATTACAGGTCACATAAAATCCAATGAGGTGCCTACTGCGCTCCTCATCCGTCCAGAACGGCAATTCCTTACTTCTCACAGCATACTCCTTCCACCAGACAAAACTTAGAGCCAGGTACAGCCCCCACCTCAAGGAGCTGCAGCTGCTCGCCACCCCCGGCCCTCCTCAGCGCTGGGGACTTCTATTTTGTCCAAAATCTTGTCATTTCTAAAGGATATACTTGATACATGCCCAGTAAGTTCCGCGCATTTTTGGATTTTTACTTTTTAATCACGGGAAAATTATTGAATAAAAACTAAATTTCCACTCGCTAATTATGGACAAAAACCGACAAAAACACCAGAGATGCACAAGAACTTGTGCATCTCTGGTGCATACCCCCCAAGACTTTCCATGTATAGTCAGGACCGGGACTTAAGCTCACGCACAATGCGCCGCACGCAGTCCCGAATCTGGCCGAAGCAGGCCGCATAGACGCCGATGTCCCCACCATAGGGATCATAGATGTCTGCCTCGGCCCCCTCCTCCAGACCGCGGGCATAGGCAATGAGGCTGTGGACCTTCGCCCCCTCCTCTGGGCCCAGGGCCCGCAGGAGGGCGCTGCGATGGCCCTCAGTCATGCAGAGTATGAGCTCAGCCTGGGCGACATCCTCCCTGTGGAGGGCCTTACTCCGAAAGCGGGAAATGTCGAGCTCAGGATAGTTCTCCTGGAGCAGCTGGGCGGAGAAGTCCGACATGGCCTCCCCCTCCCAGGCGGCGAGGCCCGCCGAGCTGGCAGACCAGCCAGTCAGGCCCTGCTCCTGGGCCTCCTGCTCAAAAATATATTCACCTAGTGGGCTGCGGCAGGTATTGGCACTACAGACAAAAATCACCTGCTTCATAGACTCATCTCCCCTCTACCCCTGGCGGCCGCGACCGCTGTCTCTGGCTGGATATCCCGCTGAGGACTGGCCGCCTTGCGCAGACGGTTCATATAGGCCAGCCCCAGACCGCGCTCATCCAGGGCCTGGACGAGAAGGAGCTGGGCCGGGCTCTCATCGTAGCTGCGCAGGGCCCAGAAGAGCTTCTGGGCCGCCTCCCGATGCTCCGCCTCGGGGGCGAAGGTCCAGACGGGGCGAAGCCTGGCCCAGAGCCCTGTCCCCAGGACACGGCGCAGGTGCTCCGCCCAGTCGGCAGCCACATAGAGGGCCAGTGGAGCCTGCTGCTCAGTCCCCTCCGTCTCCAGCCGCAAGCGGATGGCCGCCTCCGCCTCCGCCAGGCTCTCCACAATGAGCAAGGGCTTCTTCGGCGCATAGTGGCGGTACTTCATACCCGGGGCCAGGGGCCGCTCACCAGCCCCCAACTCTGGACGCTGGCGGCCAGGCTCCAGTAAGCGCTGCTCCCAGCCCGCCTCCGCCTGGAAGTCCGGGCAGTTTTGGAGGAAGTCCAGGACCTCCTCCGCAGAGAGGGCCCCGGGCCGCAAAATGCGGGGCTGACGGGGCTGACTCAGGTCCAGAACGGTGGACTCCAGGCCAAAATCACAGGAACCGGCATCAATAATGTAGTCCACCCGTCCTTCCAGGTCCCGGCAGACGTGCTGGGCCTCCGTAGGACTGGGCAGGCCAGAGCGGTTGGCGGAGGGAGCCGCCACGGGCAGGTCCGCCAGGCTCAGGAGGCGGCGGGCCACAGGGTGACTGGGAATGCGCAGGGCCACCGTGTCCAGACCGCCAGTCACCGTCATGGGCAGCTTGGGGGATTTGGGAAGGATGCAGCTAAAGGGGCCGGGAGCAAAGCGGCGAAAGAGGGCCTGGGCCAGGGGCGGGAGCTCCCGGCAGAGTGGGAGCAGCTGCTCGCTCCGGGCCACGTGCACGATCAGCGGATTGTCCTGGGGACGGCCCTTTGCCGCATAGATGCGACGGGCCGCCTCGGGATCCCAGGCCGAGGCCCCCAAGCCATAAACCGTTTCTGTAGGAAAGGCGACCAGGCCGCCCTGACGCAGGCAGGCCGCCGCCGGGGCCAGCTGCTCCGCCAGACGCCCGTCATCCGCCCAGTCCTCGGGCGCAATACGAATAATCCTGGTCCTCATTCCTGGGCCTCCACCTGGGCGGCCTTCTCCGCCTCACGCAGGGGCAGAACCAGGTCGTCCAGGTTCCCTGCCAGTACGCCATCCAGCTTATACAGGGTCAGGCCGATACGGTGATCCGTAACCCTGCTCTGCGGAAAATTATAAGTTCGAATACGCTCCGAGCGGTCCCCGGTCCCCACCTGATCTTTGCGCAGAGCCGCCGTCTCCTCCTCCTGCCTGCTGCGCTCCATCTCAAGCAGCTTGCTGCGGAGGACCTTCAGCGCCTTGTCCTTATTTTTGTGCTGGGAGCGCTCATCCTGACAGGTGACCACAGTATTCGTAGGCAGGTGGGTGATGCGGATCGCTGAGGAGGTCTTGTTGACGTGCTGGCCACCCGCTCCCGAGGCCCGATAGGTGTCGATGCGCAGGTCTGCCATATTCAGCTCATAGTCAATCTCATCGACCTCGGGCATGACCGCCACCGTACAGGTCGAGGTGTGAATGCGTCCGCCTGATTCTGTCTGGGGGACCCGCTGGACACGGTGGACGCCACTTTCGTACTTATAGAGGCTAAAGGCGCCCTGGCCCTGGATTTCCAGCACCACATTCTTGTAACCGCCCAATTCCGTCTCGGTCGCATCTAAGACGGAGGCTCCCAGCTGCTTCTGGTCCGCGTAGGCCTGGTACATCTGGAGGAGGTCAGCCGCAAAAAGGGCTGCCTCATCGCCGCCGGCCCCCGCACGAATCTCCAGAAGTATGTCCCTCTTGTCGCGGGGATCCTGATCCGCCATAGCCTCCTGAATCAGATCTTCAAGGCGCTGGGACTCAGCCTCCAGGCTGCTCAGTTCAGCCTGGGCCGCCTGGCGCTCCTCGGGCTGCTCCGCCTCGGACAGGAGCTCCCGCGCCACCTCGATATCTGCCAGACAGGCCTCCTGGGCCTGGATGGCCTGGGCCAGCTCCTCCAGGGCGGCGTGCTCCTTGACCAGACGCAAGTAGTGTTCGGGATCGGCCAGAACCTGCGGATCCAACATGGCCGCCCCCAACTCCTCGTAACGGGCGACGATGCGCTGTCTGTTTTGCTCGGCCACGGGACTCTCCTCTTTTCTATCTCTAATTCATTCCAGCCAGTGTACGGAGAAAGACCTCCCCGGCTCCGACTCCGGGTCGGAAGCTGCAAGGAGGTCTCCTGACACTGCTGGCTCTAGGCCTCTCAGCCTAAGGCTGGGCCTCATTGCAGGTACTTGGCGATATTGGCCTGGTGCTCCTCATAGGTGTCGGCAAAGACCGTCGTACCCGAACCGTCCAGAGTTGCCAGGAAGTACATGGTGTTCATGTCCTTAGTATCCGGATAGAGGGCCGCCAGTATCGCCGCACGGCTGGGCGAACCGATGGGGCCCGGGGGCAGACCGTCATTCACGTATGTGTTATACGGGTCCTGCAGATCCAGGTCTGCCTGGGAGGGAATCACATTGATCTTCAGTCCCAGTTTCCGCTGCGCATAGTGAACGGTGACGTCGGACTGGAGGCGGACCCCCTTTTCCAGGCGGTTATGGAAGACGCGGGAAATCCGGTACATATCCGCCTCATTGCCGCTCTCTTTCTGGATAATCGAGGCCAGGGTCAGGATCTGGTCCATGCTGTAGCCCAGCTCCTTGGCACGCTGCATCATTTTCTCATCGACGCGGTTTTCGAAGTTGTTCAAAAAAGTCCGCAGGATGGTTTCGCTGTCGGCGTTCATATCGAACTTATAGGTGTCCGGGAAGAGGTAGCCCTCCAGGGCGTTGTCGCGCTTGCTCTCCTCCTTGGCCTGGGCCTCGGCCTCTTTCTTATCCTTCTTCGCCCCCTCGTTGTTCACCCCGGGAATGGCGCGGACGAAGTCGTAGTCCATGAAGTCGTTCGGCTGCTTGACCATCCGGTCCAGCTCCTCATCATTGACATAAATGCCGTTCTTCTTCAGGGTCTCCTTAATCTCCAGGTAGCTGCTCCCATCCTGGATGCGCACCGTCTTGCTCGCCGGATCCTGGGAGAGTATGTAGGTCAGCTGGTCATAGCTCATGCCCTTGCGGACGAAGTGCGTGCCCTGGCGAAAGGCCGAACTGTAGCCGTTGACACGGACGAAGAGGTTAAAGACCGTGGTGTCCGAAATGATCCCCTTCTCCTTCAGCTGCTTGGCGATGGCCTGGGGCGTATCGCCGACCTTCACAAAAATCATCACCGCCCCTGGACTCTCACTGTTCAGGGCGACCTGCTCCGCCTGGGGGATGCTCGGCAGGGGGGTCAGAGTCGGGGAGGCGGGAATCAGCTTGCCCTCCGCATCCTTCGGCCCAATCTGCTCTCCGGCCTCATTCGTCTGAGCCAGAACCGTCTCCTTCAAGGCCTTCTCACGCTCGGAGGCCCACTTCATCTGCTGGTCAAAGGACTTCAGGCGCTTCTCCTGATTCAGGATGTAGCGGTAACCTGAAACCAGGCCCAGACCAATAAACAGGACGATGGCCAGGATTAGGACTGCGATCTGTATCGTTCGTCTCAACTTGTTGGAAAGCATGCAAGGCTCCGTCTCTAGCTACGCTTCTTGGCCGCATCGGCCTTAGCTCTCAGCTCCGTATTCAGAATACGCTTGCGCATGCGAATCGAACTGGGGGTCACTTCGACCAGCTCGTCGTCCGAGATGAATTCCAGACACTGCTCCAGGCTCATCTTGGTCGGCGGCACCAGTCGCTGGGCCTCATCGGAACCCGCCGCCCGCATATTGGTCACATGCTTCTTCTTGCAGACATTGACCACAATGTCCCCGCTCTTGGGATTTGAACCGACGATCATGCCCTCATAGACCTCTGTGCCCGCGGGGATGAAGAGGGGGCCGCGGCTCTGGGCGTTATAGAGGCCATAAGTCAGAGCAGTGCCCCGCTCCCAGGCCACCAGGACGCCGTGACTGCGCACAGAAATTTCGCCCTTCCACGGCTCAAAGCCAGAAATAATGCTGTTCATTATACCATTGCCCTTGGTGTCGGTCAAAAATTCACTGCGGTAGCCGATCAGTCCACGGGAGGGACAGGTAAACTCCAGACGGCTGTAGCCCTTCTCCGGCGGAGCCATATTTACCAATTCCGCCCGGCGCTGACCAAGCTTCTCGATGACCACGCCGACATATTCCTCCGGCACGTCAATCAGCAGCTGTTCCACAGGCTCGTGGTCCACACCCTGAATCTTTTTCACAATGACACTCGGCCGCGAGACCTGGAATTCGTAGCCCTCACGGCGCATATTTTCAATAAGGATGGACAGGTGCAGCTCTCCACGGCCCTTAACCACATAGGCCTCGGGGGACTCCGTCTCCTCCAGACGCATGCTCACATTGGTCTCCATCTCCCGGAAGAGGCGGTCGCGGAGGTGGCGCGAGGTCACAAACTTGCCCTCCTGTCCGGCGAAGGGACTGTTGTTGACGCTAAACGTCATCGCGATCGTCGGCTCATCGATGTCGACAAAGGGCAGGGCTTCCACGCAGTCCACACTGCAGACGGTATCTCCGATATTGATCTCCGGGATTCCAGCCAGACAGACGATCTCTCCGACTTTTGCCTGCTCAACCTCCACCCGCTTCAGGCCCTCAAAACGCATCAGCTTGACAATGCGGGCCTGCTGCTGGCTGTTGTCGTCATAGGAGCAGACGCAGATCGGACGGTTCTTCTCGGCTCGCCCCCGCTCGATGCGGCCGATGGCCAGGCGGCCCACATAGGGGTCGGAGACGATGTTGGAAACCAGGATCTGCAGGGGGGCCTCCGACTCTCCCTGAGGGGCCTGGATCTCGTTGACAATGGTTTCGAGGAGAGGAAGTATCGTCTTGGCCCGCCCCTCCAGAGCCTCAGCCATATCCCGCGAGGCGTAGGCGTTGCGGGCCGAGGCGTAGATCACGGGGAAGTCCAGCTGCTCGTCATCCGCCCCCAGCTCCATGAAGAGTTCCAGGATCATATCCTCCACCTCGGCCGGACGGGCGTCAGGGCGGTCAATCTTATTGATAACGACAATGGGCTGGAGGCGGAGCTCCAGAGCCTTCTTCAGCACAAAGCGGGTCTGGGGCATGGGACCGTCATAGGCGTCCACGACGAGGAGAACGCCGTCAACCATCTTCAGCACGCGCTCCACCTCGCCGCCGAAGTCGGCATGGCCCGGTGTATCCACCACATTGATGCGGTACTGGCCATAGCGGATGGCCGTGTTCTTCGCCAGGATGGTGATGCCGCGCTCGCGCTCGATGTCCCCCGAGTCCATGACCCGCTTATTCACCTGCTCGTTCTGGCGAAAGGTACCCGACTGGCGCAGCATGGCATCGACCAGGGTAGTCTTACCGTGGTCGACATGGGCGATGATCGCAATATTGCGCAGTTCCTCAGCCTCCAGCTCCTGGCCCAGATCCGCCAGGACCTCCTGGGCTTCAAGGGCCGCCTGCAGGGCCTGGAGATTCTCATAACCCAGGGCCTGGGCCTCCTGTTCCGTCATCTGGGCGAGATTAAATCCACCCTTAGTCTCATTCTCTGCCATCGTCTTCTTCTCTACTCCTCGAAAAGCGCTCCACATTGGCAGGGCCCGAAGCCCCTGCTGTCGCTAAATCTATTCTTTTATACAGCTCCTGCCAAACTCAGTCCTCTGCTGAGCCTCCGCCGCCCTCTTCCGGCCTGCTCCGCCGGGCGCTGCGCTTCTTATGCAGGGCAGCCAGGTCCTCCTTCGCCCCCTTCTCACGCAGGGTCAGACGAATGGGGTTCCCCTTGAAGCCAAAGCTACGGCGGAACTGGTTCTCCAGATAGCGGTCATAGGAAAAGTGCAGGAGCTCGCGGCTGTTGACAAAGAGGATGAACTCCGGCGGGGCCACGGCCACCTGAGTGGCATAGGCAATCTTCAAACGGCGCCCCTTGTACTGCGGGGCCGGTACGCGCTGCTGGACTTCGGCGATAAAATCGTTGAGCTGACCTGTCGGCACCCGCTTATGTGCCTCGGCATAGACCTCATCAATCAGCGGGTAGAGCTCCTTGCAGCGCTGGCCCGTCCGAGCCGATATGAAGAGGACCGGCGCGTAGTCCATGAAGCGGAAACGGCCCAGGAGCTCCTCGCGATAATGTTCCAGGGTGCCCGTCTCCTTCTCAATGAGATCCCACTTGTTGACCACAAAAATACAGGCCTTACCCGCATGATGCGCCAGCCCGGCAACCTTCGTATCCTGTTCGGTGACCCCTTTTTCCGCGTCGATCAGAATCAGACAGACATCGGCCCGCTCAATGGCCGCAATGGCCCGAATGATGCTGTAGTGCTCGACAGCACTGTCGATACGGCTCTTGCGCCGCAGCCCCGCCGTGTCGACGAAGACGTAGGTCCGACCGCCATAGTGCAGTTCCGAATCGATGCTGTCCCTGGTCGTCCCTGCAATATCGGAGACTATGGCCCGCTCCTCCCCAGCCAGGCGGTTAAGCAGGGAGGACTTCCCCGCATTGGGACGGCCGATGATAGCCACGCGCAGCCCCTCTTCCGCCTCCGCCTCCTCCAGCTCTGGGAGCTTGGTGATCAGGCAGTCCAGAACCTCCCCGAGCCCCAGGCGGTGGGCTGCGGAGATGGAGAAGACGTCCGGGATACCCAGCTGATAGAAGTCATAGAACTCCGCGGGTGGCTCTCCCGGATCGTCGCACTTATTGACGAGGACGAGGATGGGCTTGCCTGAGCGACGCAGCATCATCGCAATTTCCTGGTCCTCGGGGTGGAGGCCTGTTTTAATATCACAGATAAAAAGGATGGCGTCGGCCATGTCGATGGCCATCTCCGCCTGCCGCCGCATCTCCCGCGGAATCAGTTCTTCCGACTCCGGCTCAATTCCCCCTGTATCGATCAGAGTGAAGGGGCGACCCTGCCACTCGCTGCGCGCGTAGAGCCGGTCACGGGTCACGCCAGGCATGTCATCCACAATGGCCAGACGGCTGCCCACCAGCCAGTTAAAAAAGCTGGACTTCCCCACATTGGGCCGTCCTACTACGGCCACAATCGCCTGTCTCCGCATCGCACTGCCTCCCTTCCGCTTCTGAAACCAGATTCATCCTTCTCCATGATGAAAAAAGCAGCCAGACTCTAGAGCCCGCTGCTTCCTCATCTGTCCCGACTGTGTCTCAGTGTCTCGAATGGATGCTTACTTCATCTCATTCACGGCGACAACCTGCTGACCATCGTAGTAACCGCAGTTCTTGCAGACACGATGGGGCATCTTCAGGCTGTGGCAACGGGGGCACTTGCTGAGGTTCGGCACTTCCACCTTCCAGTTGTTGCGGTGTCTGCGCGAACGTGCCTTCGACCATCTGCTCTTAGGTACTGCCATGTTCGTTCCTCCTATCCCTAGTAGCGGCCCACACGGAGGGGCCACTAGCGTATTCACTCAATCAGTCTCCACCTCACCCGAAGGCAGGTGTTCCAGAAGTCCAGCCAAGGCTCCGAAGGCCCCCTGCCCTTCCGGTGCCGACTCCTCAGCCGCAACGGGGCTGATCCCCGCACAGTCCTCACTGCAGAGCTGCCTGGTGGGCAGCTGCTCCTGTAAGCGCTGAAGTATGGCCTCGGCCAATTCCAGCTGCTCCCCCTGATAGAAGAAGCAGTCGTCGTTCTCCGCCAGACTCTCAGCCTGCTGTTCCGGATAAAATTCCAGCCTCAGCTCGCCACCCAGATGCAGGGGGCAGGGCTTGAGACAGCGGCCGCAGGGCATCTGAACTTCCAGGTCGGCACGACCTTCGTAGACGAGCTGTCCGTACTGTCGGTGCCGCAGGGTCCCATCCAGAAGAAGTGGGCCCGTAGCCTCCGCCCCATAGAGCAGGCTGTAAGCCTCTGGCCAGGCCAGGGGACCAGTCAGTCGCTCGCTCTGTTCGGCCCGCCGCAGCAGGTCCCGAAGTGATATGGGCATAGCTACCTCCATAGACGCGAAGAATATATTCCCAGAATTCCCCGCAACTGTCAAGTCTTTTGCTTAGCTAGGAGGCGAAAATCTCAGCGCCGAATCTGGACTCGCTGGTCGATGTCCTCTGCCGGCTTCGGCTCCGGCTCCGCGAGAATCTGGCCAAAGGGCATCTGGGCCAGAAGCTGGTAGTCTGTCGGCAGGTCGAAGAGCTCCTGGACTTTGAGGTCAATAACCGGGTTATAGTGCTGCAAGGAGGCCCCCAGGCCCAAATCGCGCAGAGCGGTCCAGACGCTGAGCTGGAGCATACCGCTGGACTGATTCGCCCACACGGGAAAATTCTCCGCATAAGTCGGGAACTGTTCTTGCATACGGCGCAGGGTCTCCCGGTCGTAGAAGTAGAGCACCGTGCCCGCAGCCTGGCGGAAGCCCTCGATTTTTTCGTGGGGCAGCTTTCCTTCAAACGCGGCCTCAACCGCATCCCAGAGCTCTTCGTGACGCTGTCCCAGGGCGACAACCACACGGCTGCTCTTCATGTTGAAGGCGTCAGGTACAAGCTCCGTCGCACGGCGTATGCTGTCCACGATCTGCTCCTCCGTGACGGGGAGTTCACGCCCCAGTGCGTAGTAGCTGCGTCTTTTGGCGAGGGATGTCAAAATGCTCATAATATCGTTTCTCCTTTATCTTTTTATTTGAATGCTTGCTTCTGGGCAAAGCTCCTTCTCTCACCTGGCCCTGAGCCACTCGTCCTAATCGCCCGAGCTGTAGTCGACTCCAGATTTTAAGAAGCGTCCCTGCTCCAGCTCCCGGAAGGCCTCCTCCAGCTCTGCGCGGCTGTTCATGACCACGGGTCCGCCCCAGGCTATGGGCTCACCCAGGCGGCGGGAACTGAGATAGAGTACACGGGCCGTCTGTTTTCCCGGGTTACGCAGGCCCAGGCGCTCCCCCGCTGAGAGCTTGACAGCGGTCTTTTCACCTATGCGCTGCCCCTGGACCTCGGCCTCACCCAGGAGGGTGAAGAGCATGAGGGACTGTTCGGGATCCCCCAGGCAGGCCCATTCCGCCCCTGGCTCCAATTCCACATCGTAGTAATTCAGGGGCAGGTGCTCGGCCATGAAGCCCTCCTGATCCTGGTACTTGCCGGCCAGGAGATGGACGCGCCCACCGGGGAAAGGAATGACGGAAATCTGCTCCTTGCCAATGTGGTGGTAGCTGGGCTGGCAGAGCTTGTCCCGGCGGGGCAGGTTCAGCCAGACCTGCACCCCGAGCAGCCGTGGCCGAGCGGGCAGACGCTCCTCGTGCAGGATGCCGGAACCTGCCGTCATCCACTGTAATTCCCCATCCCCCACCGCATCCTGGTGACCGAGACTGTCCCGGTGCTCCATGCAGCCTTCGAGCACGTAGCTAATCGTCTCGATGCCATGGTGTGGGTGCAGGGGGAAGCCGGCCTGGTAGTCCTCAGGCTCGTACTGTCGAAGGAGTCCAGCATCAGGATGGGATCGAAGACTTCAGCGGTCTGGGGACCCAGTACCCGACAGAGCTGGACACCTGCCCCATCCTGTGTCGGATACCCCCGTACCTGTTCAAGAACCTGTCTATCCATGGTCTTCCTCCTTTAGTTTTTTTAGTAGAGAGAGCAGGACTTCCCCCTCTTCCTCGCTGTAGCAGGCCAGCTCGCGGAGGAGCAGGGCCTCATTCTGGGGGTAGACCTCCTCGATGAGCTCGCGGCCTGGGCCACTGAGCTCCAGTATGGAGCGTCGCCTGTCCTGGGGATCCTGACAGCGGTGGATGAGACCCCGCCCTTCCAAATTGCGAAGAATCAGGGGAATTGTGCCGCAGCTGCTGAGAATTTTTTCCTGAACCTGGCCCACAGTTAAGGGACCCTTGTGCAAGAGGGCCTCAAGAATGGCAAACTGACCCAGGCTCAGCCTGTAGGGCTGGAGGAGATGGGCCGTCTTGCGGTCCAGTCGCTTGACTATGCGATGCAGGGCAATGACGATGGCCAGGCGGTCTCGGGACATGTGTCAGTCCTCCTTTATCTCTATGTAGATAAATTATACTCTATCTAGAGATTTTTGCAAACACGTGTTTTCTATTCCACTCCGCTT
>JAEWGG010000015.1 GCA_023388435.1 Bacillota bacterium
ACTACGTATGCACTCTTGAGCTTATCGCTCACAAAAAGATCCACCACCAATTAACCAAAAGCGAATCCGTCTTCTTCAAGGGTAACGAGCTGGAGAAACAATTTATGAGAGAGATCAGAAAACAGCAGTTCAATTACCTCCTACCATATCATCGGCCAGTTCATCCGAACAGATAAATAGACATCGAAGCACAAGGTCTCAGCCATACCTATAGGTCTTCGTGGATAAGGTGATCTCTACAGCCATCTAGCAGGTGTGTGCATGAATCCAATCGATAATGCACTCAAGGTTAGAGTCTGTGGCAACATGAAGGCCAAACTCAATCAGCTCCTCATTGCTAGCCTGAAGTAGTATGCCTTCAGCCTTTAGGTAAATGCCCATCACACCTACGCCTATGCGTTTGTTTCCATCATTGAATGGATGGTTGCAGATCAGGCCTTGGACAAGTTTTGCTGCTCTCTGGCGCGGATCCGGGTAAAGCAGATCGCCATCAAAAGTAGCAAACGCGGCACTGAGAGCAGAAGCAAGCATACCCTCGTCTCGAATACCTGGCATGCCACCGAAGCGCTCGATCAGATATGCATGGTAGGCAATAACCTGCTTTTTGGAAATACGAATCATTACTTAGCAAGCTCCGTCATAGCCTGTTCGTACTGATCAGCAAAGCTTTGTCCAAGCTCCATGAACAGATCATCTGAGAGTTCTTGATCTTGACCATGTTCTTCTTCGAGTTCGTGGAAGTTCATGATCACCAAGTGAGGTTTGTTGTTTTTCAAAACAACTACAGAGCCTTGTTCTTCTACCATGCGCGCGATCTTAGAGAAGTTTTGGTTTACATCGCGCATCGATACCAGCATTTTTGTGTTAACCAACATAGCTGCCTCCCGCAAGAGATTGTAGCTTCATTTTATCCTACATTCTTGACTTTGTCGAGGAAAGGAGGTGATAGGCAAGATTGGGCTGATAGTTCTATTGGTCTAAGATTGGTCTTGAAGGTAAGTGCATGTCGAGCCTGCAGCGGGTGATATCAAGGGTATCAGAAGGTCTACTAACAAAATTAAAACAACCAGCTTGATCTTTATAAAGTGGTATTGTGCATCATCTGAGCATCATCTGAGCATCCGATGAGAACTGCACACAACACCTCAACTGCACCCACATAAGCCCCACAGCCAAGAAGCGTCAAAACGTATCAAGTGCACCTACTAAGCGTCCACTTAGACACTCAATTGATACACGGTACCGATTGTGCAAGCTCCCCTTAGAGGGAGCTTTTTTGTTGGGTGAAAACGCTGGTAGATCAGGGGTTTTTAGCGCTAATTGTTCAAGTGACCACGTGTAGTCGTATTATGATTTTGCGGTTTCCTTGAGGCTCACATTACGTGATAGTAAAAGGTGGCATACAAATCCAAAGGCCAGTAGCAGGCAAAGGACAATCAACCATCCATTCCATCTGGGGATACTCCAAACGATGGCAGGAACAAGAAGGGTGGCTATGCTGAGCCCATAAAGAATCGTCGTGGATATCAAAAGACCATGTTTATTCTTTTGCCAAAAACTAAGCAGCTGGAGCAAGAGGATAAGCATAAGGAAGATGGCAGTTAAAGCGGTGAAGGGCCTCGTTGCGATTGCGTCGACACGAAGATCGAACATGCTGTATTTTCTGATGATCTCTTGAGTCGGTGAAAGAGCGTAAGGAATCCAGATAGGACTAGCCAAAGCAGCTACAAAGCATGCAAGAAGCGTGCTTATAAAGCTTGATAGGCGAAGGTAGAAGGATCGCGTCTGTTTCATGAGATTTCTCCTTATGGATCAAAGCGGGGATTGGAGCCTACAATCCCGTCTTTCATAGGAAGTTCATTACGGCGGCAAGCTTTCTGAAATCATCACCCAAGCCACAGCCCAGGACCTCCTCGCACACGCCATGCGCGAACTCGAACAAGCCTGATACAGGATCGTGATGCATGTGCATATTGTAACGTGAAAAAAAATAAGGCAACACAAAATGTATCAGCCAGGCCCTCACTAAAAGGGGCCTGGCTGATACAGGGAAATTACCACGGCGTTTCGCGGCACAAAACTAGGCCAGGGTCCAGCTGCTCGCCTTCTCGCGGGCCTCGATGAAGGCCTTATAGATGCCCTCTTCGCGCAGCAGTTCACTGTGGGTCCCCTGCTGCACCAGACGCCCGTCCTCGATCACCAGAATCTTATCTGCCCTGCGAACGGTGGACAGCCGATGTGCAATGGAGACAACCGTCTTGCCCTGACAGATCGCTTCTAGTCCGGCGATGATCTCATGCTCGTTTTCCGGGTCGACGCTTGAGGTGGCCTCATCCATGAGGATGATATCCGCATCCTTAAGCAGCGCGCGCGCAATGGAGATTCTCTGCCGCTCTCCCCCGCTCAGACGGGAGCCGCCTTCACCGACATAGGTCTCATAGCCCTGGGGCAGCTCCATGATGAAGTCGTGGCAGCGTGCGCGCTTACACGCTGCAACAAGCTCCTCATCGCTCGCCTCTGGCTTCGCGAGGCGGATGTTGTTCGCAATGGTATCGTCAAAGAGGTACACATCTTGGAAGACCAGGCTTAGATCCTTTAGGAGCGTACGAATCGAATAGTTGTCAATGCGCTCGTCTCCATAGCGAATCTGCCCTTGCTGCGGATCCCAGAAACGGGCAATCAGATTGATGATGGTCGTCTTGCCTGAGCCCGAGGGGCCGACAATGGCCACTTTGGAACCTGCCTCGATGCAGAAACTCAGGTCCTTCAGCACATAGTCTGCCTCCTCTAATTGCTCCTTCTCTTTGGCTGAATAGGAGAAGCTCACATGGTCGAAACAGATGCTTTTCCTATCCGCTACTGGCGCCTCTGAGATGCTTCCATCCCTGAGCGCAGGCACGTCCAGAACATCCTCCAGGTACTCGAAATCTCCGGGCACCTTGTTCGTTAGTATTGTGTTGTTGACCAGCGGCCCGAGGCTCAGGAAGAGCATGTTGGAAGCGACGGCCACCGTCAGGCTCATCGTCGCATTGATGGCCTCCTGTGTGTACAGATACAAGCTCAGCAAGGTCACGAAAAGTGACGAGACGTGTACCAGTGTGTTAAAAAGCGTATTGATTTTTACAAAAGTCTTTTCCAGCGCAAATTGCTGTTGGGCATAGGCCCGCGTTCGCCTGTGAACCTGGTCGTGAATCTGGGATTGCAAGTCCTCATTCAAGAGCGGAAAGGCCCTGAGCACATGTGCACCCCGCACGCCTTCCAACACCGCATCGGACAGCTCCACCTGCGCTCTGCGCGCAGCCACCGTATCGGCATGTGCGGCCCTGACCCCCCAGCTGTAGATCAGAAAGTGCAGGGCGATCAGGAACAGAGAGACCAGTCCGACAAGCCAATGCATGAAGAACATGCCCAGACAGATTGCCAGGGAGGACACCAGGACCTGTGTGGCAAACTGCAGGGGCATTGTGGCATAGTTTTCAATCCCCTGCAAAATCTGGGTGAGGGCCGTCAGGATTGACGTGAGCCGCCGCGAGGCGAAGAAGCCCATGGGGGCCTGTTTCAAGCGCGCCCCCATCTGGAGGCGAAAGTCTCGTGCACAGGTAAAAAAGAGCCCTGCACTATTAATCTGCGACAGCCAGCCGAAGATGAACTGAAAGAGAATGGAGCCGAGCAAGATCGCGGCCAGGATGAGGACCCGCCCCTCCAATTGCTGTGAAAGCAGGAGGTAAAAACCCGTATAAAAAGCATAGAAGCTCGCGATGGCTGCCAGGTGTGTCAGCACAAGGAAGAACAGGCCTAATTTAAGCTGTTTCCGATGGACACCAGAAAACTGAAAGTATTTGTTAAGGAGCTGCATAATCAATCCTCCTGCTCAAAGGGGGCCCAGAGCCGGGCGTAGAGGGGACAGCTCAGCAGCAAGTCCTCGTGCCGCCCTTCTGCCAGCACACGGCCCTTCTCTAAAACGACGATTTTATCGGCTGCGACAATGGTGTTGAGCCGATGTGCGACTACCAGAAGGGATTTCCCACGGGTGAGCGTGGACAGGGCCTCCTGAATGAGGGCCTCGTTTTCGGGATCCGCATAGGCCGTCGCCTCATCCAGAATAATCAGCTGTGAAGGTTTCAGAATGGCCCTGGCAAGAGCGATGCGCTGGCGTTCTCCTCCGGAAAGCTTGGAACCCGCATCCCCGCCGCTGGTCTCGTAGCCATCGGGGAGCTGCATAATAAATTCGTGAGCATGTGCAGCCTTCGCCGCCGCGATAATCTCTTCTTCTGTGGCGTCCGGCTTCGAGACTGCTATGTTCTGGCGTATGGAGCAGTTAAAGAGGAAGCTCTCCTGCGCCACGTAGGCAATCTCCTCCATCAGCTGCTTATAGGGCAGTTCCTGTATACGTACGCCACCCAGGCGGATAGAACCGCTGTCGGGGTCCCAGTAGGAGGCCAGGAGGCGGGCCAGGGTGGATTTCCCGGATCCTGAGGGACCGACCAGGGCTGTCACCTGATTGCGCTCCGCAGTGAAACTTACGTGATGCAGAACCTCGTCGCCCTCTTCATAAGAGAAGCTCACATCCTCAAATTCTGCGCCTCGCTGTGGATCCAGGCTCTTTCTCTGACACGCATCTGGCCGCTCAAATTCCTTGTGCTTCAGCAGCTCCCGGATCTCCCGCCACTTGTACGTCACCATCGTGAAGACCTCGAAGCTCAACGTCAGCGCGTAGACATTGGGCAGGATGGCAAGCGGTAAAATCAAGGCCAGAATAAAGGTGTGGGGCGGAAGCTGCCCCTGCGCGTAGAGCCAGAACGCCAGAGGCAGGGTCACGAAATGGCTGACCGCAAGCGTGGCGTTGATCAGCGCCATCGCTGGCCAACTCTGTCTCCACCAGGCCCGCGTGGAGTCATGATAAAATTTCGCAGCTGAGGAATAGCGCGAATAGAGGGCGTCGTCACGGAGGAAGGCCTTGATTACGGGGATGCCACGGATGAATTCCAGGGTCCGTGCATTCAGTTCCGCATAAGAGGCGTTCCACAGACGCTGACGCGTCTCCACGCGCCGGAAGAGGAAGAGCGCTCCCAGCGCCAGGAGGGGGAAGGGCGCGAAGAGGCTCAGGCCCAGGCGCCAGTCCAGAACGAAGAGGATGACTGCCGCGAAGAGCGGGTGCAGCATGCGGCTGGGCAGCTCCGGAGTGACATGGGCTATCCAGTCCTCACAGGCGGCCACCGATTCCACAATCAGATTTTTAACCGAGCCGGCTGAATGGGTGACCAGATAGCCTGCAGGGATTTTATTGAGCTTATCGTATAGTTTCTCGCGCAGGACTCCCAGGGAGCGAAATGCACACTTATGGGAAATCATGGATGAATAGCCCTTCAGGACCAGGCTGCAGAGGAGGGCAAAAAGTGCGAGCCCCGCATAGGGCAGCAGCCCTGAGAACTGGCGGATCCCGCTTTCCCCCAATTGTGAAAGCAGCCAGGAGCCCGCGTAGGCCGCAAAAAAATAGGAGGCGAAGCAGAGAATTTCACCCAGGCAGGCCAAGAATGTCGACAGCCTCATCGCTGAGGCATAGCCTGGAACCAGCGCTTTCAATTCTTTGTTAAAGCTGGAGATGCTAATGGGCTTTTCCTGACTTTTTCGAATCTGCTCCTCAAAGCGCCGGCGCACCTCCACAGGAACGTCCAGTTTCAACTTTTCCAGATCCGACATCAGGCGTTCATGCTTGGTCCTGTTCATTGAGACTCCTTTCATTATGCAAATGGCCCTGATCCATAAATGCACGATTCACGGGTTTGAATTCCTGCTCCAGCAGCGAATCGGGAATGATGAAACTCCAGAAAAGCTGTGTATAGAGCCAGTTACTCGTCTCCACGATCTCGCAGAAGCGCCCGTAGTCGAGGCTTCCCCGGATTGCGAAGGCGTAGGTCGCCACATGTCCGCTGACGAGGGCCGCGTAGTCTTCGTAGCGCAGCTTGCGCGCGCGACTGGAGCGGTCCGCAAAGAGCTTCAGGCAGGCAAAGGATTTGCGAGCTTCGGACTCCGCCAGTTTTTGGGCAAGATTCTCATAGCGCGTTCCCTTAGAGTCGAAAAAGATGAAGCGGAACTCTCGTCGATGCGTCCAGAAGGCCTCGGTCCAGGCCCGTGAATCGCTCGGGTCGAAAATGAGGGCGCGGATCGCTTCTGGGTCCTCTTTATTGCGTTCCAGGTCCCGTTTAAAGCGTTCGAGATAGTCCGCATCTTTTTCTTCAAAGAAGGCGAGGCAGTCCGATAAGACGGCGGCGAGAATGTCCTCCTTGCAGGCAAAATGTTTGTAGATCGCAGCCGAAGATCGCCCTACGGCGGCGGCGATGCGCCGTATCCCGACCTTGTGATAGCCTTCGTCAAAAAAGAGCTGTGAGGCGACCTCCACAATGTGTCTTTTTGTAGCTGACAGAACTGGCTTTTTTGCCTGCCTGGGCTGGGTCTGGCTGCTCATCGTATTTTGCCCCCTGTGCGCATGGGTCTCTGAGAGGTAAACAGCGACTACCTCAGACCCAATGTAACCCAATGCTAACTTTTTGAAAAGTAGGGAAATGCGCCTCTTTGTTCACCTCTGTCCCCGCTTGCGTTGGCGCAAACGCTAAAAACCCACCGGCAAGATGCCAGTGGGTTTTAACGATGCGCTTCGTCTGGAGACAGGGCTCTGCGCTTAGTAGCGCCCCGCCCCCTGGGCCGCCGTCACGGGGAAGGCCTCCCCCTCCAGCCCCGTATCTTCGTGATAGGCCCGGAGCAGGTCCGTGCAGAAGGCCTCCACATCCGTTCCGGCCCTCAGCAAGGCTATTGCGCAGCCTCCGAAGCCAGCTCCGCACATGCGCGCCCCATAGCAGGCTGCTGAAGCGTTGGCCCGGGCCGCGATGCTGTCCATCTCCGCGCCCGTCACCTCATAGTCGTCACGTAAGGAGGCATGTGAGGCGCGGAGCAGACGGCCCAGGCCCACCCAATCCCGGGCTTCCAGAACCTCCAGGGCCTCGGCCACACGGGCCTCCTCTGTCACGCAGTGACGCAGGCGGCGCTGGAGCTTGTCCTCCCCGGCGAAAAGGGCCAGCCCCTCCTCCAGGCGCCCCATGCCCAATTCGCAAATATGCTGTAAGTCCCTCCAGCGCTCCTGGAGGCGGTCCAGAATCTCACGGCACTCCCCCACGCGCTCATTGTACTTGGACTCAACAAGGCGGCGGGGCTTGCGGCTGTTGATGACCAGAAGGGTCTCGCCGCCCAGCTCCAGGGGCACATAGCGATAGTCAAGGCTGGCGCAGTCCAGGTGCATGGCCCGCTCCTGCCGTCCCATACCGATGGCAAATTGGTCCATGATCCCCGTCAGAAGGCCCATATAGTGATTCTCACAATCCTGGCCTGCCAGCACTCTCTGGATGGGGTCGGCCTGCCCCCCGTTATAAAGCCCGTCCATGATCACACTGACCAGCAGTTCCAGCGAGGCTGAGGAGGACAGGCCCGAAGCCACGGGGATATTACCTGCCACGTAGATGTCCACAGGCCCCGTCTGAATGCCGCGTCGCTCCAGGGCCTTAATCACCCCGATCACGTAGGCCGACCAGCCCAATTCCGGGCTGTAGTCTGGCAGGTCCTGGAACTTATAGCTATAGACCTCCTCCTGATTGGCGGAGGCCAGGCGAAGCAGGCCCTCCGCATTCGGACGGACGGCCGCATAAGTGCCCATGCCAATGGCCGCCGGCAGCACGTGCCCGCCATTATAGTCGATGTGCTCACCAATTAAATTGATGCGGCTCGGCGAGAAGAAGAAGTCCTTCGCCTCAGCCCCATAAGTCTTCCGAAAAGCCGCAGCCAGCTGCTGTCTGTCCATTTTTTTGCCTCCCTATTTCTCCTGGGATAAAAATAAGGCGCAGCCCCCTCTTCTGCGGGTACTTGCGCCTCTGCTCCACATCAGCCTATGCGTTTCGGGCCTTAGCGGCAGCTTCCTGGACTATGGCCTGCATGGCCTCATACTGCTCCTTCATCTCCTGATAGAGCTTCATCTGTGTGCGGGAACGCTCCAGATTATGCAGAGGACGGCTTGGATCGACATGGAAGTAGTGATCCCCATCCAGGAAATCCGCCAGGAAGCGCATTCCGCACTCATAGGTCAGAATCATAGCCCCCAGTGGCAGGGCCTCTAACTCCTCCGCGCTGAGAATGTCTGCGGCCTGGCTGAGATAGCCTTCGGTATAGGCTCGGAAGCGTTCGAGGTCGAAGTGGACCTCATCCAGATTCGGACAGTCCTCAGCGGCCGTGGAGGCCCCGAAGCGAATGGAATCGCCGAAGTCGTCCACATAGGAACCGGGCATGACCGTGTCCAGATCGATGACACAGAGCGGACGGTCCTCCGCCGCGTCGAAGAGGACATTGTTCAGCTTCGTATCGTTATGGGTGACGCGAAGAGGCAGCTTGCCGCTGTCCTTGAGCGCTTGCAGCTTGGCGGCCCAGGGGCGCTCCGCCTGATAGAAAGCGATCTCCGGCTCAGCCTGGGCCCGACGCTCAGGCGCGGCCTTGGCCAGACTCGCCTCAAACTGCTCATAGCGCTTGAGTGTATTATGAAAATCTGGAATGATGGCGTGCAGGCGTTCCGAGGGATAGGAACCCAGGAGGTAGGCGAAGTCGCCAAAGGCCTGGCCGCTGCCGCGCATCAGCTCCGCGGACTCGGCCATGTTATAGGTCTTGGAATCCTCGATAAAGTAGCAGAGACGGTAATATTCACCCTGCTCGTCCCGGACGTAAGGTTTTGCCTCCCCGCTGTGCAGAAAGGTCAGGGTCTGCCGGCGGCTGTCACGGCCCAGGGACTCCAGCTTTTTCCTCAAAAATTCAGTGACCCCGGAGATGTTCTCCATCAGCTCAGTGACCCGCGGGAAGACGCGCTGGTTGATGCGCTGGAGGATGTAGTGCTCATCCGCTCCCCCCGACCTGACCTGAAGGTGGTAGGTATCATTGATGTGCCCCTGGCCGTAGCGGTCGAGGGCGACAAGCTCCCCTGCCAGACCGAAATTCTGGATGATCGTCCGGAGCCGTTGCAGCTCCGACTCTGGCAGTGTGCTCTGCACGGATGAAGCCAAGTCCAAAACACCTTTTTGATTCATAGATGCTCCTCTGTTCTCTGACCCGTACCCGAGCCAATATTCAGCTGAATCAGCAAACGACTAATTATAGCAAACATTCCAATAAAAACTCCAGCTAGCCCTCTTTACGGATGACGTCGTGGGCCCCACCCTCGACAATCGAGGTCGCCGACACGCGGACGAGGCGGGCGCCTTCACGAAATTCCCTGAGGCTCACCGCCCCGCAGGAGCACATGGTGGCTTTGATTTTTGCCATGCTCGTTTCCAGATTCTGTTCCAGACTGCCGGCATAGGGGACATAGGAATCGACGCCCTCTTCGAAGGCCAGTCCCTTTTTGTCGTCGGAGTGCCCATAGCGCTGCCAGTTTCGGGCGCGGTTTGAGCCCTCTCCCCAATATTCTTTCACATACATTCCCTTATGCAGGAGCATGCGGCTGGGGGACTCATCAAAGCGGGCGAAATAGCGGCCAAGCATGATGAAGTCTGCACCGAGGGCCAGGGCTAAGCTCATGTGGTAGTCGTAGACAATGCCGCCGTCAGAACAGATGGGAACGTAAATTCCTGTCTCCTGATAGTAGGCGTCCCGGGCCTCTGCCACGGCCATGACCGCCGAGGCCTGGCCGACGCCGATTCCCTTCTGTTCGCGGGTGATACAGATTGAGCCGCCGCCAATACCAATTTTTACGAAGTCGGCCCCTGCCTCAGCAAGGAAGCGGAAGCCCTCGGCGTCCACCACATTGCCGCCGCCGATTGGCAGGTCGGGATAGTGCTCCTTGACCCAGCGGAGGGTCTCCTCCTGCCACTCACTGAAGCCGTCCGAAGAATCGATGCAGACCAGGTCCACCCCGGCTTCCACGAGGGCCGGAACGCGCTCGGCATAGTCGCGGGTGTTGATACCCGCCGCAGCGATGAGACGCTTCTTGCCATCCAGCAGCTCCTGGGGATAGGCCTTGTGCTGCTCGTAGTCTTTACGGAAGACGAGGCCGAGGAGCCTGCCCTCAGCATCGACAATAGGCAGCTGGTTCAGCTTGTGCTCCCAGATGATGTCGTTGGCCTCCGCAAGGCTGATTCCCTCCTGGCCACAGACCAGTTCTTCCAGGGGGCGCATGAAGTCCCGCACAGGGGTGTCGGGGGACAGGCGGCTGACGCGGTAGTCGCGGGAGGTGATGAGCCCCAGCAACTTGCCATGGGCGCTCCCATCGTGGGTTACGGAGATGGTGGAGTGGCCGGTGCGGGCCTTGATGTCCAATACGTCCTGCAGGCGGTCTTCCGGAGTGAGATTCGTATCGGAGACGACGATGCCCGCTTTAAATTTTTTCACCGCCTGAATCATCTGGGCCTGCTCCTCAATGGGCTGTGAACAGTAGATAAAGGACAGTCCGCCCAGACGGGTGAGGGCGATGGCCAGGCCGTGGTCCGAAACGGCTTGCATGCTGGCCGAGCAGAGGGGAATGTTCATACTGAGGCGGGCTTGCTCCCCCTTGCGAAAGCGGGTGACCGGGGTGGAGAGATCCACAAACTGCGGCTGGCAGTCCTTGCGCGTCTTATTGGGGACGAGCAGGAATTCACTGAATGTACGGGATTCTTCGGGAAAAATATAGGCCACGGGAGCACCTCCTGAGCTTTTCCGCCATTATAGCAGAGCGCCCCTCCGAGTCCAGAACGGAGGGCCCTGCCCTGGAGCTCTGGCCCCCCTGGATTCAGGCCCTCCGCCCCGTTTCCAGCTGCGCGATGAGATCGGCCCAGCGGCGGCCCAGGGCCTGGGCGCTAAAACGCCGCTGGCACTGGCGCCTGGCCTCCTGGCCCAGGCGCTTCCGGAGCTCTGGCTGCCGCGCCAGCTCCTGTAGGCGCTGTACGAAGACCTCCTGAGCTCCATCCGGAATCAGATAACCGCTCAGCCCGTCCACAATAATGCTGCGCGGGCCACTCCGCACATCGTAGGCAAGCAGGGGCAGGCCCTGACTCGCCGCCTCCAGGAGGACAATCCCGAAGCCCTCGGTCCGCGAACACATGAGATAGACCTGGGCCTGGGCGAGGCGGCGGCGGGTCTCCTCCGCCGAACAGTAACCACAAAAAGATACCTGCTCCGCAATTCCAAGACCCCGCGCCTGGGCCTCCAGGGCGCGACGGCAGCTGCCGTCGCCGATCAGCTCCAGACAGCTGGCGGCACGCCGCTCGGAACTGCACGTGTCCAGGTAGGCCGCCCAGATCTCAAGGAGGCGGTCGAAGCCCTTCTCAGCTTCCAGACGCCCCACACTGATCGCCCGCAGATGAAGGCGCTCGCGGGCCGCCTGCTGGGCCGCAGCGAGGGGATTTCTGGGGGGCTGGCCCTCCTCTACGCGAGACAGTTCCTCCTCAGGCACCCGCTCCTCAAAATACGCATCCGGGAGAAAATTGGGCATGGACCAGACCTGCGGAGCAGCCTCCTCCCCCCTCCAGAGGGCCTGAAATTCCTCCTCCTGCTGGGCGTTGAGCACCGTCAGCGCATCCAGTCCCAGATAGGCTCTCCCTATTTCTTTAAACAGGGCGGAGTCTGGGGGAACATCGAAGTGCAGCTGTCCGATACGCAGGGCCTTACGGGGGAGTTTTGCCAGGTAGCAGTTCTGCTCATGGCGGGTACAGAGCAGCAGGTTCGCCTCCCGATTGGCCCGCCTCAGCGCCCGCCGAAAGCTCCGCTTTTTTTGCCAGAGCGTGAGCAGGGCGGAAGATGCTTCTCGCAAAATGGACAGGGGGCGGCGCCGCCTCAAGGCCTGGTGAAAGGCCTCACGATTCGGCCGCCGGCGTGTCAGATAGTGGACGTTTAGTCCCGCATCCAGGGCATAGGCCGGCGGGCCCAGCTCGTAGGTCACATAGAAGTCCACCTGGTGGCCCTGGCGGATCAGCTCCGAACTCAGGTCGGACAGGGCCCGCTCCACCCCGCCGTGCTGGAGGTGGAGAAGAAAAACAGCGATGCGCATAAGCTAGGCCTCGCCCTGAATTTGGAAGAAGTCCCTGATGTGCTGGTGAATGCGCCAGGACGCCCGACCATCACCGTAGGGATTGGCGGCGTGGGCCATGGCCCGATATGCTTCCTCGTCCTCAAGCAGCTCTTTAAACAGGCTGTAAATCCGTTCCTCACTGGTCCCGCAGAGCTTGAGTGTCCCCGCAGCCACGCCCTCGGGGCGCTCCGTCGTGTCGCGCATGACAAGGACCGGAACCCCCAGCGAGGGGGCCTCCTCCTGAATTCCGCCGCTGTCCGTGAGAATGATGGCTGAGCGGGCCATGAGATTGTGGAAGCCCAGTACATCCAGGGGCTCTATCAGGCGGAGTCGGGGGCAGTCAGCAAAAAATTCACGGGCTGTTTCGCGAACTTTCGGATTCAGGTGGATGGGATAGACGGCCTTGACGTCGGGATGCTCATCCAGAATGCGGCGGATGGCGGAGAACATCTGGCGCATGGGCTGGCCCAGATTCTCCCGACGATGGGCTGTAATGAGGACGAAGCGGCTGCCCTCCACCCATTCCAGGATCTCATGCTGATAGTCGGCCCGGACCGTCGTCTGCAGGGCGTCAATAGCCGTATTCCCTGTGACGTAGATCTGCCGCTCGTCCTTATGTTCCTGGAGCAGGTGCTGGCGGGCCTGCTCCGTCGGGGCGAAGTGCAGCTGGGCCAGGAGCCCCACCGCCTGGCGATTAAATTCTTCTGGGAAGGGCGACTGCAGATTATAGGTGCGCAGGCCCGCCTCGACATGGCCCACAGGAATCTGTAAATAGAAGCAGGCCAGGGCGGTGACGAAGCTGGTCGAAGTGTCCCCGTGGACGAGGACGAGGTCGGGCCGGGCTTCCTGGAGCACCGAGCGGATGCGGGCCAGAATGTTCTGAGTGATGTCAAAGAGGTCCTGGCCAGGCTTCATGATGGACAGGTCATACTGTGGCTGGACGTCGAAGACCTCCAGTACCTGATCCAGCATCTCCCGGTGCTGACCCGTGACACAGACCTGGACCTCGAGCTGGGCATCCTGGCTCAGTTCCTTGACCAGGGGGCACATTTTAATCGCTTCGGGGCGTGTTCCGAAGACGAGCATAACACGTTTTTTCATATCCGCACCTTCTTTTTTTCTTCCTGCTTCGCGGGCCCTGGCCAGGACCCGCGCCGGGGGCACAGAGGGCCAAGTATGCCGCAGGCCCCGGGAACGCCGGGGCCGCAGCTGGGGAAGGGGACTCTCTCCCCCAACGATAGCGCTCTGGGCCAGATATCAGAGCTGTCCGTACATGCGTTCGTAGTAGCCGCGGTAGGCTCCAGAGACAATCTCCTCAACCCAGTCCAGGTGCTGGAGATACCACTGAATGGTCTTGTGGATGCCGGTCTCGAAGTCATGGGCCGGAGTCCAGCCGAGGCTCTTACTGATCTTGCTGTTGTCAATGGCATAACGTCGGTCGTGTCCAGGGCGGTCCTTGACGTGTCGGATGAGCTCCTCACCCTTGCCGAGTTCCTTGAGTATGAGACGGACGATCTCAATATTTGCCTTCTCATTGTTGCCACCGACATTGTAGACCTCCCCGTCCTGCCCCCTGTGGAGGACGGTGTCGATGGCGGAGCAGTGATCCTCAACATAGAGCCAGTCACGGATCTGCAAGCCGTCGCCATAGACAGGGAGTTCCTTTCCGTTCAGGGCATTGTGGATCATCAGCGGAATGAGTTTCTCGGGGAACTGGTAGGGGCCGTAGTTGTTGCTGCAGCGGGTGATGTTGACGGGCAGGCCATAGGTCTTGTGGTAGGCGCGCACCAGCAGATCAGCCGAGGCCTTGGAGGAAGAGTAGGGGCTGTTCGGAGCCAGAGGCGTCCCCTCTTCGAAGAGACCCTCCTTACCCAGAGAACCGTAAACCTCATCGGTGGACACCTGGATGTAGCGCAGTCCGGGGCGGTACTCCATGCAGTACTTATCCTCTGGGCGCAGCTTCCAGGCCTGCTTGGCGGCGTCGAGGAGGACCTGCGTGCCGAGGACATTGGTGCTGAGGAAAATTTCCGGCTCCTCGATGCTGCGGTCAACATGCGACTCCGCGGCGAAGTTGATGACGGCATCAATCGGATAGTCCTGGAAAAGCCGCTGCACCAGGGCGCGGTCCCGGATATCCCCATGGACGAAGTGGTACTTCGCCTCCGGGGGCAGGTCAGCCAAGTTCGCGAGATTGCCAGCGTAGGTCAGGGCGTCCAGGTTGAGCAGCTGGTCCTCCGGATGTTGCTGGAGATAGTAACGGATAAAATTGCTGCCGATGAAGCCGGCTCCCCCAGTGACGAGAACAGTTTTTACTTGCTGTGACATACTTTTACCTCCACAAATGCTACACTCACTCTTCAGAGAACAGCACCCTATAGTCCATATTTAGAAAGCTCCCCTCTGTGTAAGGTCGCAATATAGCGTAGTACTTATTCTCAAAAACCAGCTGATACTCATAACGCTCCAAAAATTCAATAAGTACATTCTGCTTGGGATTGTTAGCCCAAGTCCTCTTATATTCCCACCTCTGCTTCTGGTAATTTTCGAGATCAAAGCCCCTGTTACTATCCGTTAAACAAAGTAGCACATCGGGTAAATCTTTCCGCTCTATCTGGGTTTCCAATAACTGGATCTGCAACATTCGCTCTGTGACAGAAGGCCCAGAAGGCCAAATCCATCCCATGGCCTGGCGATCTAACAAGTAATAGTATAGTAGAGATCCCCCCCAGATCAGCAGCGGACGCTTCACGCCCTGATCCTGAAGACTGAGAGCATCAAACTGCTTCAGAACGTGGTTAACCGCCTCCGCCTGCGTCTGTGTTGTCAGCAGGTATCGCATCTTAGGGCTGTCAATCTTATAATGTAGTTCCCTACGTCTAGGCGAATCAAAATTATTCACATTGACGGGAAGCACAATAAAAATTTTGCTAAAAACCAATACGATTAATAGCGCCGCCAAATAGCGACTCTTCGGACTATAGGAATATCCTAGAGGTTCTAAAAACCTAGTCCCCCAACCTGTCCACCATCTTGCCCGATAAAACCTCCAGGCGATATCAAGGGTCAGTGGGGCTAAAAGCCACAAGGCTATGACGCTGTGCTTTATGCCCGTATTTGAGCCTGCAATCACATAGAGTGGGTGGACAATAGCCAGAAGCGCCAGCAAGTATCTCCCCTGCTCAGAAAATCGCTTACCCAATTGACTGAAACCATGTAAAAAATGAAGGATTGCCACACTAAAAAATATGCCTGGAACATAGTAGTGAGCTATCGTGTACTGCGGATAAGGCAGGATGCGCACCATAGAAGACATACTCAAGCGATAAAAATAATATGTCCCCAAAAATAGTCCCAGCGAAAAAATCAGCATGAGGACCTCCCTGCGCATATTGCTTTTAATACGCTCGTTTGTACTCTCTCGGACAAACTGTGTTGTAGAGACATTCTTACGTCTAAAATTTTTTCTCAGCGCCTTGTATATTCGGATTCCACTAGAATAAAAAAGGGTGCTTGCCACAATAAGCAAGATAGTAATAAGTAAGAAACTAAATCCTAACGATAAGGAATCTTTAATCGCGCGAGTAAAAAGGTTCCACAGACGTGAAAACGAGTATGAACCTTCGTTGTCACTAGCCATGGAACTGAGGCGCATAACATTTTTAAATGCGGCCTGCAGCAGCCCCCCGATTCGAAGTAAAAGCAACATCCCCAAACCCATCAGTGCGGAGCCCACAAACCAATAGGTCATATGCTTACACAATTTTTTCAATCTATAAGGCTCAGCGCTGAGGAGCAACCAGAAGCAGTAAAATCCCAAAGAGCTAATGAGTGTCACACTGGCCATTCGCACCCCAACATCCAGTATAAAAATAATCCCTGCCACTAACGAGCAGCGGTAAGAATTTTGCTGTAAGGCACGAAAGATACAGATGAGAATTAGAGCTACCAAAATCGCATGTAGCTGATGATAATTGAAGGTGTTGAGATAGGTCCGCGAAGCGATGGAAGCTAGGCACAGTCCGAGCATAATTGCATGTGGATACAAATAATGGCGCAGATTAATATACACCACAGCACAGATAAAATATTCAAGAAGCACCTCCAGGAAATTCAGTCCCCAAAGTCCCCAAAAAGGAAAAATTCGCAGCCACAGCCCGCCGATCATATCCGTCAGGAAACTGCTCATACCCACAATGTCGGGACTCTGAAGAAGGTATAGATCATGATACACATGAAAACCAGTATCACCCATATCAATACCTAGAAAGCTGTGGTAAAAAGGATAGGCCAGTAGTATAAACAGCAAAACCAAAAAACTGGCCTGTGCGGCTCTGGGCCATGCTACAAAGCGACTAGCTGGGGGACAGCTCAGCCCGAAAGACAGAGCGTCTCTCCCCAAAGGAACTCTCTGTCTCCCTTGGTTTGAAATTACGGCATTTGAACCGACCGACACATGTTTAAATTCGCTATGCTGTTCTGGGCTATTTTTTTTCAAGGATCCCGTTCTCCCTGTCCGTTCTGCTCTTCAATTCCCGATGTATGTCAGCCAAAGCCTCTGGAACCGTGAACTCAGCAATAAAATCCAGGTCTTCCTTAGCCTTACTCACCTCCATCTCATAGTGTCCGAGATCCTCAGTTGGATAGGGTTCGTAAACCAGAGGTAAAGAGCGTCCGAAGGCGGCCTGAATTTTTTCTGCCAATTCTACAATGGATAGACTGCCTGCACAGGCAATATTATACGCTCCTTTACATTCAGGATGTTCAAGAGCCAGAACTATTGCCCTTACAAGATCATAGATGTAAATATATTGTCTGCGTCCAGAACCAGTTCCATAAATATGTAGCTGCTCACCTCTCCAAGCTTGTTCAATAAAAGTATTCAGTACAAAGCCTGGGCGTTCTCCCAGGCCAAGAACCTGAGCTGGACGCAGGGACTTAATGGCCATATTCTCGCGCCTGTTGTAGTAATCCGCCAGCAGTTCCGTTTGCCACTTAGACAAGGCATACAGGTTTTCCACCTTTCCTGCCATCTCCTCTCGCCAAGGATATCCTCCTTGGCAACCATAAACACCAATAGAACTCAAAAATACAATGTTCCGTAAACCCGCTTGTTTCGCACGGTAAAAATAGCTCTCAGCTAACGATAGATTTTCCACCGCTGTCGCACTGGTAAATTGCTTATTCAAACGCTTTGCCGCCAGCAGAACCAAAGCATCCGCCCCTTGCAGCTGAAAGTCAATCTCTTTTTCATCGCTTGCATCTACGAAGCGATATAGTCCACAGGCCAGCTCATCTGCAAATTCGTTACAGCAACGCTCCCTCAATCCTCTGAAATCCACACAGCTGACCTGCACACCACTCTTAACTAGTTCCTGGCTCAGTAGACTGCCAATAAAACCAGCCCCGCCAACTAAAACAGTCCGTAGCGCCATCTAGTCTACCCTTTCAATCACTTGTGTATGACTAAGCCATTCACGCTTATCTTTATATGCTTTTTCCAGCTGGGCTTCATGCCCCAGCCGAGATTGCAAACTAATACCTCGCACCACAGATTGGGGATTGGCCATCACTATTTTTAATGTGCGCATGACAAAAATCAAGGTATATCCCATTAGAGCCACCAGGGCCGAAAAACAGGCCCAGATGAAATAGAGCAAAAACACATAGGCCAGGTGCCCCCAGGCCAGACTCATATCGAGGATCAGGTAAAAGAGAAAGAGCAGACTCCCGGCGCAAAACGCCATGGTCGCCATTTTTATAAGCGCGACAGGCGGATACTCGGAAAAACTCAGAATACTGGACCACAGCTTGAGGGATTTTTTGAGTGTATAGCCAGACTGCCCGCAGCTGCGTTCAAAACGCTGAACCTGAACATTAGCAATACGAGAAGTGGTACGCACGAAAAGGGACTGCATGTTACTACGATCGGACTCAAAACTTGTTATACGGTCGACAACAAAGGCCCTTGCCACCCAAAAACTGGTAACCTCCAACTGTTTGGGCTTCCCAATCAGCTTACGCGCCACCTTATTGTGCAGGCGGCTGAAGACTTTTTTAAGCCCCCTTGACTGCTCGTCTCCATAGGCCGCATAGACCACGTCGTAGCCCTCGTCCAACTTGTTCACGAGCTTCTGAATCTGGGAGGGGTGAGTCTGCAGGTCGTCATCCATATTGATGATAATGTCACCGGTCACAAAGCGCAGGGCCGTAAGTATGGCATTGTGCTGACCGGCATTCTTGGCCAGGTCGACACAGAGCAACCAGGGCCGGCTCTGCGTGAGACGACACATATTCTCCCAGCTCCGATCGGGGCTGCCGTCGTTGACCACAACCACCTCGAAGTCCGTGTAGCCGAAGCCTGCCATAGCGGCTTCAAGCTCGTCCAGTGTTCGCTCCAAAAACAGCTCCGAACAGTATGACGCGATGACGATGCTGTATTTCACGCACTAGTCCTCCCGATAGGCACGAATCCAGTAGCCACCCTTTTCCATATAGCCGTTCATCCGGCGCAGCGGCTCACCCTCCTCATAATACCAGTGCAGGTGCAGGAGGTCAGCGGGCAGCTGGTGCCGGGCCTTGTTGAGCGGGGTCTCTGGGGGCTGGCAGGGGAAGTGCAGGCAGACATGGTGATTCCTGGCCTCCGCCTTTGTGAAGTCCGGCTTCTTGCCGCTCTTGAGATGCTCCAGCGAGGCCGTCAGCAGGTCCAGACCCTTGTGACAGTAGAGCGCGTGCCACATGTGGCAGCCGTCCAGCCGCGGCGTGACTTCAATAAGATAGGCCTCGTCGCCCTCAATCATAATCTGGAAGTAGGCGGGCCCATTCAAAATGCTAAGCTTGTGCAAGCTGCGGGTGACCAGGCTGTAAACCTTCTCCTCCTGCTCCCGGGTCAGCCGCTGGGAGGGCAGGTAGTGTTCCTTGATGATGCCGCCGGGGAACTCGCTGTAGGAGATGCGGTCACTGGGCTCAAAGACCAGCAGCTCGCCATTGTAAAGATAGGCATTGACCGAGATCTCGAAGGCTTCCTCCAAGAGTTTTTCCGCAATGACAACTTTACTGCGGCTGTGTTCCAGGGCCTTATGATAAGCGGCGGACAGCTCCTCAGCCTTCCGGCACTGACTTATGCCCCGCTGCCCCTGGGAGTCCACCGGCTTGACGATGACCGGGAAAAAGTCAACGTTTGCCAAATCCGCCTCATCCCGCAGGATACAAAAAGGCAGGTTTCCGGGGAAGTCGTGCCCCAGATGCTGGCGCAGGAGCTGCTTGTTATTGCAGAGCCTTGCGGTCTCTGAGCTGATGAAGTGGGGCAGGTTCAGCTCCTCACTGACCTGGCTCACAGTCGGCATGGCCACGTCGGA
Source organism: Bacillota bacterium (assembly GCA_023388435.1). GTDB lineage: Bacteria > Bacillota > Clostridia > Saccharofermentanales > Fastidiosipilaceae > JAEWGG01. Next base: position 19,429 of record JAEWGG010000015.1, read on the forward strand.
ACCCACAGAATAGATGAAGTCCGCTCCAATTTCGCGGGCGTAGGCCCCCACTGCAGCGGCATCGGTAATGTTGATCTCACGGTAGCCTGTCCAAAAGGGCAGGTCGTGGCTGGGCCTCGGCGTACTGCAGGCGTAGACCTCAAAGCCCAACTCCTGCGCCCGCTTTAAGACGTCATATTGGGCGTTTCCGGTACCCAGAATCAGAATGCGTGCCATAGCTTTTCCCTCCTCAAATAATCTTAAATGGCGCTCAGCCCAGGGGCAGGCCGGCGACGATGATGCCGATGAGAATCAGAGCGATGCCCAGTACCTTCTTGCGCCCGGGCCGCTCCCCGAGAAGCCAGTAGCTGAGCAAGGCCACATAAAAGTAACTGGAAGCCTCAATGACCGGGGCCAGTGACAGGGGCACGCGCCGCAGCGAGAGCATGGTCAGCAGCATGGAGACAAAGAGCATACCATAGGCCACGAGGACGCGCAGATTCAGGTATTCCGCCCGCCTGCTGCGGTGCTCCTTCTGGGCCGAACGCTTGAGCAGGACCTGGGAGAGCGAGGCGATAAGCGAGGAGAATAGAAGCAGTGTAATCGATGCCGCCATATCAGTCCCTCGCATTCACAAAATAGATGCCGGCAATGATGATCAGAGCACCCAGAATGTGATTCCAGCTGAGCCGCTCGGCAAAAATCCAGAGTCCCCAGACCATGCCCCAGATGATGGTCACGGCCTTGCTGGAATAGGCCAGTGTGAGAGGCATCACCTTGAGTATCGGCTGCCAGAGCAGGGCGTAGCCGAAGAGGATGACGAAGAGCAGGGCGAAGCAGCCGAGGAAGACAAGGTCGAAGACCTGCCCCCCGGTCTCCGCCAATCGGCGCGCCGCAAATTTCGAGCAGATACCACTCAATGAATAGAAAAAAAGAGCGAACTGGAGGAGACCGAAGTAAAACCAGAAACGCCCCGCCTTTCTGGACTGGGTCTGGCGAAGCAGTTCCCCCGTCCCCCGCACATCAGAGCAGGTCTCCGCCGGGGTCTCGGCCAGGGCGTCCTGGATCAGCTCTTCCAGGGCTTCTGGCTCCCCCTGCTTCCCTGTCCCCTGCGACGTCACGCCTTCACCCCCTGGCGACGCAGCGAGGCCTCCGTCACCGCGACGACGCGCTGGGCGTCCTCAAGGCTCATATCCGCATACAGGGGCAGACGCAGCACGGTGCGCCCCATCTCCTCAGTGATGGGGCACTCCTCGATGCTGTGCCCCAGGCGACGGCCATAGGGAGAGGAATGCAGGGGGACATAGCAGATGTACGCCACGATCTCCTCAGCCTTCAAGTCATCAATCAACTGGGAGCGCACCTGGTCATTGGGCAGGACAATGTTGTACATGTGGGCGTTGTGTGTGCAGTGCTCCGGGATGACGGGGCAGCGCAGATACTGCTCCGCAGCGAGCGCACGCAGCCCCTCCTGGTAGCAGTTCCAAACAGCCATGCGCCGCTCGAAAATCTCCTCGTAGCGCTCCATCTGTGCGGACAAGACAGCGGCCAGAATGTCCGAAGGCAGGAAAGAGGAGCCGATGTCGTGCCAGGTGTACTTGTCCACCAGGCCCTTCAGCACCTGGCGGCGATTCGTCCCCTTCTCGCGGATGATCTCCGCCCGGTCCAGTTCCTCCGCTCGATTGACGACCAGGCCGCCCCCCTCGCCCATGGCGTAGTTCTTTGTTTCATGGAAGCTGAAGCAGCCGTATTCTGTCAGAGTACCCGCATACTGTCCCTTGTAGGTGGAGCCCACGGCCTGGGCCGCATCTTCAATAATCAGCAGATTGTACTGCTGGGCCAGGGCCTTGATCGTGTCCATCTCAGCCACCACGCCAGCATAGTCCACCACATAGATGGCGCGGGTCCGCGGCGTAATGAGGGCCTCAATCTTGGTCTCGTCGATGTTCCAGGTGTCGCGGCGGATGTCACAGAAGACCGGCACCGCGCCCCGCAGCAAGAAGGCATTTACCGTAGACGAAAAGGTAAAAGAGGGCGTGATGACCTCGTCCCCAGGCTGGAGCTCAGCCAGAAGGGAGGCCAGTTCCAGAGCGTCCGTCCCCGAAGTGGTCAGCAGCATGCGCTCTATGCCGAAGCGTTCCCTGAACTGTTCATAGACCCGCTTGGTGTACTTGCCGTCACCCGAGAGGATGCCGTTGCGCAGCACATCCAGCACATAGCGCTCCTCCAGCTCGGTGATACTTGCTTTGTTAAATCGAATCATAACGCTCCCTCAGAAAATCTTCTCTCTTTTCTCAGGCCTGTCGGGCCCCCCGCCGCACGGCCTCCACCAACTCAGCCTGGCGCAGGATCTCAGCCCTGGCCCCCTCCCGCAGAGCCGGTGCGTCGACCAGGCGACGGAACTGCTCAATGGACTTGCGGAAGTGGTCGTCGGCAGGCAGGCGCAGTTCTTCACGCTGGCCCTGGGTCTCTTTTATCCAGACAGGCTCGTAGTCAGCCGGTGCAGTAAAAATGCGATTCGTGCTGAGCCTGGCCTCGCTGGTCCATAACTCCAGGGCGCACTGATAGAAATGGGACATGCCCCAGGCCCCCTGGTAGACCAGGCCATTCTCCAGCCCTCTCAAGCTGGCCGCCCCCTGCATGTCCACCTCGAAGCCCTCCAGGCCCTGAACATTGCTGCTCAGCAGCTCCACAGGCCCCAGGAGCAGGCTCGCCAGCCGGAGCACATAGCCCGCCGCATCCAGCAGGGCCCCGCCGCCCATGGACTTCTTATAGCGAAAGTCCCCAGTCTGGCGCAGGGGAAAGCCAAAGGCGGCCCGCAGCAGGCGGACCTGGCCGTGTTCTCCAGACTGAATCCAGTTCTTCACGGTTTCAATCTGGCTGTGGAAGCCGAACATGTAATTTTCGTGCACCGCCAGCTGCCGCTGCTCTGCCAGGGCCAGGAGCTCTTTCGTCTCCGACAGGCTGGCCGTGAAGGGCTTCTCCAGCAGGAGGTGCTTGCCCGCCTCCAGGGCCTGCCGTCCCCAGTGGGCATGGAAGGCCGGGGGGACGGGGACATAGACCGCATCGATCTCCGGGTCAGCAATCAGGGCCTCATAGCTCTCATAAACGGGGAGCTGGTAGGTCTCCGTGAAGCGCCGGGCCCGGGACGGGTCCTCTCCCCGATAGGCCGCTACCCCCGCACAGCTGAATGCTTGCGTCTTTTGTAAGGACGGCAGAAAACGATTATACGCAATATCTGCCGCACCGAGTATGCCAATTTTCATGGCCGTTCCTCCTTGGCTTCCCAGAGCGCCAGGAGATTGCGCAACTGGATGTTAATGACATTGTTAATCAGGCCCAGACTCGCCAGCTCCCGCAGGTTCAGCCAGAAATAGCCCTGCTCCGCAGTCAGCAAGTCCGCCAGTTCCGCCTCCTGCTCCGCGTTCAGGGGCACGATGAGGTTCTCATTCTCCTCATGATAAAAGCGCCCACCCTCCTCGGAGAGCGTGACCTGGTAGCTGGGTCTGAGCCGCCCTGCCGCCAGACCCTCAGCGATCCAGCGGGGCAGGCCCTGCTCCGGATTCTGGCGAGCACTGGCCTCGACCTGCCAGCTGGGCCCAAGTTCCATATGGTCGTGGCAGCCCGGTTCCGCCGTGGCGTGGACCAGGAATTCCATCTCGCCCCGCCCCGTCTCGCGGCTCAGGAGACAGAAGAGGGCCTTGCCGCAGGCCTTGAAGAGAGGTTGTTCCCAGGACCGAACCTCACGGTCCTCGATGGCTATGCGGCGATAGATGAGCTCGAAGTCAGCGCCCTCAGAATGGAAGCGGGCCCCGTCAAAAGACCAGGAGCTCAGACTTCCCAAGGGGCAGAGCTCACGCCGCGGCGCCGTCAGCATCTTGTAGTTGTTGATATGGCGATAAATCTGAGTGATACGCTCCTGCTGCCAGGGCGCCAGGACCAGAGAGGTCCAGAATGCGGGGGTGGAAAAGACCTGCCGCCCCTCCTCGTCCAAGTCCCGCACTGCTGCAGGCTCCAGGTTCTGGACCAGGCCCGCGAGCAGACTGTAGACTCCGAAGAGCACCGTTCGGCTGTCCATGTTGACAATATTGTCCCGACGCATCAGCCGCTTGATCTGGCCCAGACTGAGCCAGCGGAAGCGGGGCTGTTCTTCGACCTCCAGACCCTCCGGGAGCAGGAGGAGAAAATTGCGGTTACGCTTGGCGTAGAAGCGTGAGGACTGCTCGGACTGAATCTGATCGTAGAGGATGGTGTAGCGCTCCGCCTCAAGAAAATAGTCCAGGTAATTGGGGCGCCGCCCGCCGTGGGCCTGGAGAAAATTGCTCCGCGTGGCCTGGATGGTCGGGGAAATCTGAATCTTGTTGACGTTCCCGGGCTCAATCTTGGCCTGCATCAGAAAGCGCCAGACTCCCTGGCGCTTCTGCACCAGAATCCCCAGGTATCCGATCTCGTCCTGGATAATAACAGGCTGTTCTGTGTCCCCGGAACGCAGGCCCGTAATGGTAAAAAAAGCCCCCTTGCGGCGGCGGATGGCCCCCGTCTCCGAGTCGTAGTACCACTCGCTCTCCGGGCCATACTGGGCCTCTTCGATGTTCACCTCCAGGCTGCGGTTAAAACCCTCGTACCAGTCCTCAATCGCCGCCAGCTCCCCAGGCTTCTCCTCCACGCTGGCCCAGGAACGGAGCAGTTCCCTACAGTACGTGAGGCCCGTCTCCCGAGCCTCAGCAAAGTCACAGTCCATCGCAGGTCTCATCCCTTATGCACTTCCAATCCAGATTCCGAAGGGTCTATCTGCTTATCCTGTGGACGCCGGGCCTCCCCCTGCTCCGCAATACGCAGGATGTACTTCCCGTACTCGCTGCTCTTTAGCTCAGCCCCCAGCTTCCAGAGCTGGTGCACATCGATAAAGCCCAGGCGGTAGGCGATCTCCTCCACACAGGAAATGGCCAGGCCCTGACGTTTCTGGATGGAAGCCACATAGGCCTGGGCCTCCATCATGCCGTCCACCGTACCAGTGTCCAGCCAGGCCATCCCCCTGCTGAGCTTCGTCAGATGCAGGAGGCCCTGCTCCATGTATGCGTTATTGACTGCCGTTATCTCCAGCTCCCCGCGCTCCGAGGGCTGAAGCTGCTTCGTGATCTCCACAACCTGGCTGTCGTAGAAATAAAGTCCCGGCACCGCCCAGTGGGAAATGAGCTCCTGCGGCTTCTCGACGATGCGGCTGACATAGCCAGCCTCATCAAAAACCGCGACACCGTACTGGGAGGGGTCCGAAACCTGATAGCCGAAGATGCGCGCCCCCTCTTTAAAGTTCCGCGCCTCAGTCAAGGTCTGGCGGAAATTCTGACCGTGAAACACATTGTCGCCCAGGACCAGGCAGCAGTGCTCGTCGCGAATATAGCGCTCAGCGATCAAAAAGGCCTCGGCTATACCCTTCGGCTGCTGCTGGATGGCGTAATTCAGATTCAGTCCCAGCTGCGAGCCATCCCCCAGCAGCTCACTGAAGAAATTGATATCCCGCGGGGTAGAAATAATGACAATATCCCGTATCTCTGCCAGCATCAGCGTGGACAGCGGATAGTAGATCATCGGCTTATCGTAGATCGGCAGGGCCTGCTTCGAGATCATCTTCGTAATCGGATGCAGGCGCGTACCCGAACCACCCGCCAGTAGAATCCCCTTCATATACTGCCCCTTTCAGATTGTGTGAGGCCATTATAGCACAGCTGGATAAAGAGAAAAAAACTAAATTTATCTTTTCCTGTGCAAAAAAAAAAAAAAAAATAAAGTTTTTGAATTTTTTGTTTTATTTTTTTTACTCAAAATTAAACGTTACGCTGCGCCTCCTGCCGCTCCCGAGACAGCGCCATCAACGTCGCTAAAAACTTCTGACTATCCGCGAGCAGCCAGTCCAGGGACCCTTCCCTATCCAAACTCGCGGGCCAGTCCCCGGTTTGGGATAAGTCCGCCAGCAGGGCGGGGAGGGCGGCCATTTTTTTCGCCTCCACTTCCGGCACCCTGACGGGAGCGCCGGGCCCCTTGGCTTCAAGCACCTGTAAAGCCAGGGCCTGGCGCCGACAAAAAAGTCTCAGCAGGTCCCGGTCAAGTTCCTGGATCTGCCTGCGCAGCTCCTCCAGCGCTGCGCTTCTCCCCTCCTCGCCCATCACCTACGCTCCTCTCCAGCCTGGCCGTCCAGCTGGTCCAGAACCAGGTCCAGGGCCTTAAAATATGATTGCTTGCCCAGAGCGCTGACCAGACCAGTACACTGGGGGCGCAGCACGGACCTGCGGCGAAAGGCTTCGCGCTGCTCAACATCCGATATGTGGACTTCAATTTTCGGCCCTGAAAAAAGCTCCAGGGCATCTGCCAGCGCATAGGAATAGTGCGTCAGGGCCCCCGCATTGATCAGGAGGCCCTGATAGCCCTGGTGCTGGGCGTTCTGTATGGCCTCAAGCAGGTCCCCTTCGTAGTTGGAGCAAACACTGTCCAGCTGGCAGCCCCGCGCCCTGGCATAGGCCTGCAATTCCTCCTCCAGGTCAGCGAGGCTGAACTGTCCGTAATGCTCCGCCTTGCGCCGGCCCAAACAGTTCAGGTTGGGCCCGTTCAACAGGAGGAGGCGGCGAGCAGGCTCCCCCCGCTCCGGATCTGGCCCCCGCTCTGCTCTCGGCCCTGGACCTAGCAGGGGCCAGCGGGGGCGGGCGGCCTGATAATGTTCCGAATCCAGGAGGATGTCCGCCAGGACGAGGGCCAGAGCCGCCTCCACCAGCACGGGCGCGCGGAGGAGCAAGCAGCTGTCATGTCGCCCCTGGAAGGCCCAGTGCAGGCTGCGCTCCCCACTCAGATCCCAGGTTTCCTGAGGCTGAGCGATGCTTGCGGTGGGGCGAAAATCCACCTGCATGCGCAGCGCTTCCCCACTGCTGATGCCACCCTCAATACCACCGCTGTTGTTCGTCCTGCGTCCATAGCGTCTACTCAGGTCCGCAGTTGCGGAACGGAGGTAGGGCACATCATTATAACGGCTGCCCCGCTGCTCGCCAGGCTCCAGTTCCTGGCCAAAGTGCAGACCTTTCACAGCGGGAACGGCGAAGAGTGCCAGGGCCAAACGCCCCTCCAGACCTTCGAAATAGGGGCCTCCCAGGCCGGCGGGCCAGCCCCGCACCCAGGCCTCCAGACGGCCTCCCAAACTGTCTCCGGCAGCCTCCGCCTCAGCCACAGCCTGGAGCATGCGCTGGCGCAGTTCCGGGTCCCGCACCTGCAGGGGCTCATGGCGCAGGGCCTCCAGTTCAGCCCAGTCCACAGCCTCGCTAGTCGCTTCATGTGCCCCGCGCAGCGGAGCCCTGAGCGCCCCCAGCTGGATGACCTCCGTAAAAATGTCAATTCCGTGGCGGCGGAGCAGGGCGCGGCAGCAGGCCCCCGCAGCTACCCAGGCGGCGCTGATGCGGGCCGAGAAATGGCCCCCTCCCGCCGTCTCCTGGTAGCCCCGGTAGCGCAGGGCCGCGCTGAGGTCGGCGTGACCGGGGCGCGGCAAGGCCTGAGCGTGGTAGTCGCCGGGGCGCTGCTGCGTATTCGCCAGAAAAAAATGGAGGGGATCGCCTGAGCTGTGACCACGGTATATGCCGCCCAGGACTTCGGGCTGGTCCGCCTCCCGACGCGGTGTTTCACCCGGGCGGCCCTGGGGTCTCCGACGGTCCAGGTCCTCCATCCAGACGTCGGGGCCCAGGGCTTCCCCTGGTGGGAAGCCCGTCAGGACCGCCCCTACCCCGGGTCCGTGAGAGCGGCCGTAAAGGCTCAGCGTCAGTTTTTGTCCTTTATATACACTCACGTTCGCACCTCTCAATCCCTGCTCCCAGACCTTCCAAAACGGTCCAGAACTGTGGAAAGGACTTGCCCACAGAATCCGCCTCCGGAATGGCGCAGGGTCTCTGGGCCATTGAGGCCAGGATGGCCATTGCCATCTGTATGCGATGATCTGCAATCCGGGGCAGGGCCCCCCGCTGGCTGAGCCCCTCAGCCCCCAGCCAACGGGGACCGAAGTCCCGCCCACGAATCCAGAGCCGCTCCTCCTCCGGACGCCCCTCCTCCGCAGAAATCCAGGACTCCAGACCGAAGGCCGCAAGCAGTTCCACCGTCGCCGACACACGGTCTGACTCTTTTTTTCGCAGGCGATGCAGATCGCTAAGGCAGTGCAGGCCTGGTTTTTTGGCCAGTGCAATGGCCAGGAGGAAGATCAAATCCGGATGCTGGGCCGTGGAACAGCTGAGGCCCGCCTCGGCCGTCCGGCCCAGGACCAGCGAGCCCAGGCTCTCTGGTACCGCCTCAGAACCTGAGGACAAATACTCAAGAAAGGGGACAATCATCCCATCGCCCTGTAGCTGTGACGGCTGGTCCAGGGACAGGGGATGACCCAGGTGTCGGGCCAGGTAGAAGCAGGCCGCCGCCGAGGCATCCGCCTCTATCTCCGGAAGCTTGTGGGGCCTGGCAGGCTGGCTCCAGGCCTTGGCTGGGCCCTCAAGCCACAGCAGCCGCCCTCTATGGTCCCGCTGACAGCGGAGCGCCCAGCCATAGCGCCGCAAAAGGGTCAGGGAGAGCTCCACATAGGGCAGCGACACCGCCTGCGCCACATCCAGCCGCCAGGGACGGGGGCTGAGGCCCAGGGCGAAGAGCCAGCCCGTGAAATACTGCGAACTCTGCTGCGCCTCCAGGGTCAGACAAAGGCGCGTCCCGCTCGACCCCGACGGGGCGGGCGGACATGGAGAGCCGCCCCCCAGCCGCCGCAGACACAATCGCTCTTCAGATGGGGCCTCGAGGCGATAGGCCAGGCGAGACAGGGGCCCAACGTGTCCCTGCCAACCCCGTTCCAGGAGCCGCGGACGGCCACAGAAGTCCAGTTCCCGCCCCGCCATCGCCGCCATAGGCAGCAGGAAACGCAGAGCGGAGGCATTCTCCGCACAGTCCAGTCTGTCTCGCCCTGCAAGCAGGTCCTCCGCCGCGCGGAAAAAGACCCGCACATCCTCGGAAGAAGAGGGGGGAACAAGAAGCTCCTGACTTTTGCCTATGGATGCTCTCCCCTGGCTCAGGGCCAGACCCAGTTCCGCGAGGATGAGCCGCTGCTGCTGGCTCTTGGAAGGCGGCAGCTGAGGCCGCCCCCGCCAGGGGCCAGGTTGGAGGTAGAGCGCCCCGTCCATCAGCTGAACAGCGGGGGCAGCAGGCGCTCCAGAACCTCATAGGAAATGGCCTGGCGGCGTGTCTTTCCGGGCTCTTCGACAAAGATAAAATTCAGCTGCTCCCCGCGGCGCTTCTTGTCCGTCTTCAGCGCCTCGAAGACCTCCTCAGCCTCCAGGACCTCTGACTCCAGGGGCAGGTGGTAGCTCTGGATAAGTTTGGCGATGCGCTCCCGGGTCTCAGGGCTGGTATAGCCCAGACGCTCACCCAGGCGGCAGGCCAGGTTCATGCCAATCGCAATGGCCTCGCCATGTCTGTAGACTTCGTAGTTACTGATGCGCTCCAGAGCGTGGCCGAAGCTGTGGCCGAAGTTCAGAATCATGCGCTCCCCATGGTCCCCCGTATCCCGGCGTACGATGTCCAACTTCAAGCTGCAGCAGCGCCCAATGACCCACTCCAGGTCCAGGCTGTGCTGCTCCAGGCGCGCAAAGAGCTCCGTATCCCGTATCGCCGCATACTTGATGACCTCGGCCATGCCGTTCGTCATCTCCTCCGCAGGCAGGCTGCGCAGAACGAGTGGGTCGATGTACACGGCATCCGGCTGATAGGTCGTGCCCACCATATTTTTGCCAAAGGGCATGTCCACGCCGTTCTTCCCACCAAGGGCGGAATCGACCTGGGCGATAAGGGAGCTGGGGACCTGAATCAGACCGAGACCGCGCATGTAGGTGGCTGCGGCAAAGCCCGCCAGATCGCCGACAACCCCGCCTCCCAGGGCCAGAATTGCGTCACTGCGGCTCATCTGCGCCATGTAGCAGGCCGTATAAATGCGGTTCAGATTGTGCATGTTCTTCTCCCGCTCACCTGGTGGCAGGCAGCAGGAGGCCGTGGCGATGCCGGCCTGGTAGAGGCTCTGGAGCAGGGGCGACAAGTAGAGCTGGGCTACCTGCTCATCGCTGACGACGAGGATGCGGCGGCCTTTGTAACGCGGAGCCAGGTGGCGACCCAGCTCCTGAAGCAGGCCGTTACGAATGTGCACCGAGTAACTGTGCTGGCCGTTGTGGGCAATAATCTCAGGCATAGACTCTCCTTACAGATTCGGATTCTGGACCGGGCACAAGAGCTCAGGCCCCGAAGAATTCCACGTTCCTCCCGCCGCTGATCCGGACAGGGATGCCCACGCGGCCCAGATCCTTCATGGGGCGAAAGGCCTCCAAGCTGTCCCTATAGGTCAGAAAACGTTTCAGATTCGCCATGGATGCACCAATATCAATTTTTTCGGCCTGTCCGAAACGGGCCTCAAAATCGGGGCTTGCCAGGAGCTCCTGGCAGGCGGGGCAAAGCGGGGAATAAAACAGTTCGTCCATCGCTCACTCCTTATGGATATATCCTCTGTGGCCATCATAGCACAGGAAAACCCCCGCCTCGGAGGAGCTCCTCTGCCGGGCAGAGTCGCGGTCCCAGAAAACGGGGGTCTGTTCAGGCTGTCAGCACCGGAGGCCCTGGGGCCAGCCGCGGGAAACAGGCTTATTCCTTGTCACCCTCCAGCTGCTCCAGCATGCCCGACAGGGCGGAGAAGTCGGAGGACTTGCTGTCCTTGTCCGCATCGCTGTAGGAGGTGGCCACTTCCTCATTGTTGCGGGTCTTGCGGGTGTTGATCACCGGCTCAGAACCATCCTTGCTGTTGATCGGGGCCACATCGCGGATGCTGATGCCGATGCGGTGGTCGCCGTTCTTGACATCCACCACGCGGGCGTCCACTTCCTGGCCGACGCTCAGCACGTCGTCGGGCTTGTTCAGGCGGTTGCTGGAGATCTGCGAGATGTGGCAGAAGGCGTCGACGCCCTCGGCGATCTGGATGAAGACGCCGAAGTTCAGCATGCGCATGACCTTACCGTGGACAATCGATCCGACGGGGAAGCGCTCCTCGACGTTATAGTAGGGATCGTCCTCGATGCGCTTGTAGCCGAGCTTGATGCGCTTGTTTTCCTTGTCAAAGTCCTTGATATAGACCTGGACGACGTCGCCCACCTTAACGACTTCGGAGGGGTGCTTGATACGGTTCCAGGACAGTTCCGAGATGTGGACCAGACCGTCGACACCGCCGATGTCCACGAAGGCACCGAAGTTGGTCAGGCTGCGCACCACACCCTCGTACATGTCACCGATCTCAATGTTGGCCCAGACTTCCTCGGCCTTCTTGCGGCGCTCACGGTTCAGGAGCTGACGGCGCGAACCCGCCACGCGGAGGCGGCGACGCTCGGCGTCAAACTGCGTGACCAGAATCTCGAGTTCCTGATCCTTGTAGGGCTCCAGGTCCTCGACGATGCCCAGTTCCAGCTGCGTGCGGTGGATGTAGATGTCCACGCCGCCGAAGCTGGCGATGACGCCGTCCTTGACGATGCTGACCACCTTGACCGTGATCGGGGTCTTGTTCTTATAGGCTTCCTCGACCTGGGCCTTGTACTTGCCATAGTCGACGCGGGCCTTGGACAGGAGAATCTCCTTGCCCATATCCGTGTTGCGGATGGAGCGGACATAGACTTCCAGCTCCTCGTGATTGCGCACAGCTTCGTCCAGATCGAAGTCAAGGTTCCGGAACTCATGCATCGGAATCTTGCCCTCGGACTTATCGCGCACGTCCACGTAGACGTAGTCACTGTCATAGCGGACGATGACGCCCGAGACAATGGCCCCACGCTTCAGTTGGGGGATCATGTCGATGGCGTCGGTGAAGCTGATATCACCCATGCTCTCGACGCTCTCCTCAGCGCTCTCGCTGGCGGCCTCTTCCGCGGGCTGCCCGGCAGCCTCTTCGGTGGCCGGAGCCAGCTGCTCCTGCTCCGTCGCTGCGGCCTCCACGCCGGTCTCGACATTCTTGACTTCCTGGGAAACCTCCTGGGCGGTACCCTCAACTAGGGTCTGCTGCTCTTCCATGGTCTCCTGCACGTTTCCGTTTGTGTTCTCACTCATTATGTGAAAAACCTCCCTGATGATGCTTTCGGGTGACGAAGCTCCCGCAGTCACCCCTACTGTTTTCCCTGCCAGTGTACCTGTTTCCAACAGGTCTCGCAGCTCATCTGGGGTCTCCACTAGATAATTCTCACCACAGTGCGACTGGCAAATCTCATAAAGCTTTCGGGTATTTGAGCTCGTCTCACTCCCAATGACCAACATGAGATCCACCCTCGACGCCAAATCCTGTGCGGCGCTCTGGCGTAAAGATGTCGCTTCGCATATTGTATCAAAAATTTCACAGCCTGCAATTTTATTTTTAAGTATTTCCCGAATTTCGCCAAAGCTCTTTCTGGAAAAAGTCGTCTGCTCCAGCAAGACGTATGAAGCGTCTTCTGCTTGCCAGCTCCGGGCCTCCTCAACGGAAGCTAAAACGGTGGCCCGTCCCCCCGCCGCACCAACAATTCCAATGACCTCCGGATGCTTCGGGTCGCCGAGCAGGATGACGCGCCGGCCCTCCTGGCTGGCCTTCGCGGCCAGCTGGTGAATCTTGGTGACATAGGGGCAGGTGGCGTCCTCGATCTGGCAGGCCCGGCTCTCCAGCAGGCTGCGGGTCTGCGGTGCTATGCCGTGGGCGCGGATCAGCACCCGACTGCCGCTGGGCAGGTCCTCGGGCGAGTCGGCGAGGGCCATACCCTGGGCCTTGAGATCGTCGGTGACGCTGCGATTGTGAATGAGTTCACCCAGCATGTAGAGCTGGCGCGGCGGATCCTCGAGCGGCTGCTCAGCGATCAGCTGGTAGGCCCGGCGCGTGGCCCGGGCCACTCCGCCGCAATAGCCGGCATGGGCGGCGCGCAGGACTTTTGCCGGGTAGAATTCCGGGGGCACTTGCGGTCTGTGGGCCTGGGTCACGATGGGACTTCCTCCTCGCTGGAGATCGGGATCTCCGAGTAGTCATAATCGACAAGGGCGTAGAGCCGCTGCATCATGCGCTGCCCCAACTGTTCCTCGCTGAGCTTCTGCCCCTCTTCAAGCGCTTCGACACGATAGCTGGGGCCGATGCGAACCCTGGTGCGGTGAAAGGCCCGCAGGGGGTATTCGATGGCGAGGGGCAAAATGGGACAGCCGAGGCGGCGGGCGATGAACAGGCTTCCGGCCTTGGGGCGCACGGAGCCGGGCACCTTGCCCCGACGGATGCGCGTCGCCTCGGGGTAGAGGCCGACAATCCCCCCTGAGCGCAGGATGTGGATGAGGTCGCGCACCGCCCTTGTCCCGGCCTGCTGGCGATCGACAGGCACCGCCCCCATCAGGCGGAGGAAGTAGCGGGCCAGAGGATTCCGGAAAAGCTCCTGCTTGGCAAGGACCTGGGGATAGGGGCGGATGAGGTGAAACATGATGGGCACGTCAAAGATGCTCTGGTGGTTGGAGACCACCACATAGGGCCCCGCGCTGGGAATGTGCTCCTGGCCTTGAATGTCCAGGCGGTAGATGAGCCTGGTCAGGCCGTAGCAGATCCCGACCGTCAGGCGTTGCAGACCTTTTTTCCAGAATCCGACGGGCTTGCTGGACACAGTGTTCAGGCCTCCCCTCGTCCGGCATTCTGTCCTCCCGCCTGAACGGCGGCCAGAGCCTCCATAATGCGTTCGAGCACCTCTTCAACACCCAGTTTATCGCTGTCGACAATGACTGCGTCCGTGGCGGGGCGCAGGGGGGCCACAGCCCGTTCGCTGTCCCGGCGGTCGCGGATTTCGAGGTCTCGGAGGATATCCTCATAGGCGACGTCCTCCCCCCGTTCCAGCAATTCCCTGTAACGGCGGCGGGCCCGCTCAGGGGCGGAGGCGGTGAGATAGATCTTCAGCTCGGCCTCGGGCAGAACTACCGTGCCGATGTCCCGCCCATCCATGACCACCGACTGCCGGGCCGCAATCTCCTGCTGAATGGCTGTCAGCCGAGCCCTGCAGGCCGGGTCAGCCGAAATCTGTGAGGCGAGTTCCGAAATCTCAGGGCTACGAATCTCCAGACCAGGCGCCCGCCCATTCAGGCGTAGTTCCGGGCCCTGGGCCCCACGCTCCACACGGAGGGGGATCTCCTCCATCATCTGCCGGACGGCGGAGGGAGAGCCTGGGTCCACCCCCTGCTCCCGGGCCCAATACGCACAACAGCGGTACATCGCGCCCGTATCCACATAGAAATAGCCCAGGCGCTGGGCCAGGGCGCGGGCGATGGTGCTTTTCCCTGCTCCGCCGGGACCGTCGATGGCGATTCTCATGCTGCTTGCCCTCCTCGTTTTTTCACTCACGTCGTTCCGCCGCCTCATCCTGGGGGCCATTCAACTGCGCGGGGCTCCGGGTGTCTATTCGACTGGCCTCCAGCTGCTGCTCCAGGTCACGCAAATTGCCATACATCAGCAATTCCATGGCGGGGAGCTCAGAAGTTGAGCTGAGGTTCATCCGCTGTAAAAAGGCCTCTGTGCAGCAGTACAGCGAGGGTCTGCCCGGGGCGTCCAGCGTGCCGCTGACGGCGACCAGTCCCCGCTCCTCCAATTTGGCCAGCACATGGTCCGAATTGACGCCGCGCACCGCCTCAATCTCCGCCCGCGTACAGGGCTGATTATACGCCACCACCGCCAGCACCTCGTAGGCGGCCTGGCTGAGCGGCGAATCTTTCGGGGCTGTGAAAAGGGCCTCCAGGACCTCCTTGTACTCCGGTTTCGTGGCCAGGAAGTAGCGTTGCTCCACCCGACGCAGCAAAAGCCCCCGCCCCGTATCCTGGGCATAGTCCTGGGCCATGAGCTCCAGCACCTCCTGAAGCTCAGCCTCTGGACAGTCCGTCACCTGTGCCAGCTGCCCCAGGTCCAGAGGGTCGCCAGCAGCAAAGAGCAGGGCCTCTAACTCCGCCCGCAGTTCCTCACCGTAACGCCTCATTGCTCGTAGTCCCCTTCCTGTTCCCTGTAAGTCTTTTCCAACCAGTCCGAAAAAGCCTGACTTCCTTCTTCCTGGCCAGCTGCCAGACTCAGCTTGATCGCAGAGAAGTTGTCGCGCTGCTCGGCTTCTATCCGCCCTCCGCGCAGCAACTCAAGAAGGGCGAGGAAGCCTGTCACCCGTTCGGCTCGGGAACTCGCATAGGGAAAAAGTTCAGAAAAGTAAAAACTCCCCCGCTCACAGAGCTTGCGCCAAATCTGGCGCAGCTTGCTGCGCAGGCTGACACGCTCGCGGCGCAGTATGTGCTGCAGGCGTTCGGAGAGGTCCTGGAAGCGCAGGCCATTGCGGCGTTCCACCGCCTGAGCCGCCCGCCAGAAGCGCTCGGGGCGGCAGCTCTGCTCCTCCTGCTCGGGAACGCGCTCCAGGACAATCCCCAGGTCCTGTGCCGTGGACGGCAGCCGCCGTCTGCTTCCTGCAATGAGTTCTTCCTCCCGGCGCAAGCGCTCCGCAATGAGCTTGCAGCGGCGGTATTCCAGCAGCTTCAGCACCAGGTCCTGGCGCGGGTCTTCCACCTCCTCATCGCATTTGCGGGGCAGGAGCATGCGCGACTTGATGTCCAGCAGGCTCGCCGCCATAACAAGGAAGTCTGAGGCCAGGTCCATGTCCAGGCTATCCAGTCCCGAGAGGTAGGCCATGTACTGGGCCGTAATGCTGGCAATAGGGATATCATAGATATCAATTTTTTGCGATTCAATTAAAAAATACAGCAGATCCAGGGGCCCGCTGAAGTCCCCCAATTCAAGTTGGGGGCCGCGCCCCGCCGCTGTCTGGGCTTCAGGCCGCAGCTGGCCCTCGGGAACAGACACTAGACTAAACCTCCTGTAAGCAGGCTGACTAACCAGTCCAGAGGGACTGAGATGAGCTGGATAAAGGGCCAGGCGACCACATCGAGGACCCTCCTCAGCACCTGGGGCAGGAAAAAGACCACGAGCAGCAGGGCCAGACCTATCTGCCGCTCATAGCGCATGAGCTGATAGTACTGGCGGTCCGGTAAAAAGATGGACCAGATCTTCGAACCGTCCAGCGGGGGGAGGGGCAGCAGATTGAAGACGGCAAGAAAAATATTCAGCTGAAAGAGCAGGATGAAAAAGAGCGATGTGTACCTCAGAAGGGCGAGTCCGAAAGCTCCCGGAACCGCGTGACTGAGCAGGAGCAGCACGCGCAGCAGAGAATGGCAGAAGTAGCCGATAAAGGCCAGCACAAGATTACTGGCCGGCCCCGCCACTGAGGTCAGCGCCATGCCGCGGCGAAGCGAGCAACCAGCTTTGAAACGGCTCGGGTTGACGGGGACGGGACGGGCCCAGCCGATGGGGGCCCCCATGATGATCATCAGACTGCCCAGGGGGTCCATATGGGCCAGCGGGTTCAGGGTCAGGCGGCCCATCTGGGCCGCCGTACTATCCCCCAGTCGGTAGGCTGTCCAGGCGTGGCTGAACTCGTGGACACAGAGCGAGCCGAAGAGCACCAGAAGCTGGATGAGGTAGGCGGCCAGGTCAATATTGCCATTAAACAGACGGAACATCTCAGTGCTCCTGACGTTGGGTGGCCAGGGTGGCGCTGTGTCCGTTAATACTCCAGCGCTTGATGTAGCGTCCAGCCTGCTCCTGCCCCTTTTTCAAAGCGGCGGGATCCAGGTCTTGCCCCAGCGTCTCCTCGGCCTGCATGCTCAGGGCGAGGACGTCGTCCTGGATGTCCGCCGAACGGCGGGCCAGGAGGTCGGCCAGCTCCGTTTCCGCAGCATAGCTCACGACAATGCGGTCCGTCACGGCGTAGCCCGCCTCCTTGCGCATGGTCTGCAGCTTGGAGACAAGTTCGCGCAGCAGGCCTTCTTCCAGCAGTTCCGTATCCAGCTGCGTGTCCAGGGCCACTGTGACGCCACGCTGGCTGTCGGAGGCCAGGCCCTCCGCCTGACGGGTCTCAACGAGGAGGTCTTCCTCTGTCAGGCGCTCCTCCTGCCCGTCCAGAACAAGCGTCAGGGCCCCCGTCGTCTTCAGTTCACGCATCGCGGCACGGCCATCCAGTTGGCGGAGCAGCTCCGTCACCTGGCCGAGGCGCTTGCCGAAACGGCGTCCCAGGCTGCGCAGCTGCGGCTTAAAGGCATAGTCCTCCAGTTCAGCAGGGTCGCTGATCTCATGATATTCGCGGACATTAAGTTCATCCAGGGCCAGCTGCCAGAAGTCGGAGTCCAGACTGAGTCCGCTCACGTAGAGCCTGCGCAGGGGTTGGCGGTTTTTCAGGCCAGCCATGTTACGGGCGCTGCGGCCCTGGCCCACGATTTGCAGGAGCTTGGACATCTCCTCCTCGAGCTGGGCATCCTGACGCCGGGCGTCCACCTGGGGCCAGCGGCAGAGGTGCACGCTCAGGGGGGCCTGCTTGTCCACAGCTCGGACAATACGCTGATACATACTCTCCGTAATGAACGGCACAAAAGGTGCGGCCAGGCGCAGCAGCTGCTCCAGGACCGTGTAGAGCGTCATATAGGCATCGATCTTGTCCTGGTCCATGGCCCCCGCCCAGTAGCGCTCACGTCCCCGGCGCACGTACCAGTTGGACAGTTCATCCACAAAAGCGTCCAGGGCGCGCCCCGCCGCTGTGACATCGTAGTGTTCCAGGCGCTCCGTGACGGTCGCCGTGAGGCTCTGTAAGCGAGAGAGCACCCAGCGGTCCATGACGGGCAGGCCCTCCTGGCGCAGGCTGTGCTGGCTGGGGTCGAACTGGTCGATCTCGGCGTACATCAGATAGAAGGAACAGGTGTTCCAGAGCGTACCCAGGAAGCGGCGCTGGCCCTCCATCAGGGCCTCGTCCGAGAAGCGGCTGGGAAGCCAGGGATTGGAGTTGGTATAGAAATACCAGCGCAGGGCGTCCGCTCCCTGCTTGTTCAGCACCGTCCAGGGATCAACCACATTGCCCTTGTGCTTGGACATCTTCTGACCGTTGCGATCCTGAACCAGGCCCAGGACCTCACAGTTCTGATAAGGGCTTTTGCCGAAAATTCCAGTGGAGATGGCCATCAGGGAGTAGAACCAGCCGCGGGTCTGGTCCAGGGCCTCCGAGATGAACTGGGCGGGGAAGTGCGACTCGAAATAGTCCTTGTTCTCAAAAGGATAGTGGAACTGGGCGAAGGGCATGGATCCGGAGTCGTACCAGCAGTCGATGACCTCGCTGACGCGCTGCATGCGCCCCCCGGAACAGTGGGGGCAGTGCAGCTCCACCTGATCGATATAGGGCCGGTGCAGCTCAATATCCTCAGGACAGGATACGGCCATGGACTTCAGCTCCTCTATGGAACCAATGACGTGCAGCTTACCACAGTCCTTACAGATCCAGACGGGGAGGGGTGTGCCCCAATAGCGTTCACGCGAAAGGCCCCAGTCGACAACATTTTCAAGGAAGTTGCCGAAACGGCCGCTGCCGATTGAGGGCGGGATCCAGTTGACGCCCTCATTGTTGGCCACAAGCTGACGGCGCAGCTCCGTCATACGGATAAACCAGCTGTGCCGGGCGTAGTAGATAAGCGGCGTGTCACAGCGCCAGCAGAAGGGGTAGCTGTGCTCGTAGGGGACAGCCAGGAGGAGAAGGCCCCGCTCGGCCAGCTTCTCCATGATACGGGGGTCCGCATCCTTGCAGAAGACCCCTGCGAGGTCCTCACAGTCAGCGCTCATTTTCCCATCGGGGGCCACCAGCTGCACAAAGGGCAGGTCATAGCGACGGCCTACGGCGGCGTCGTCCTCACCGAAGGCGGGGGCGATGTGGACAATGCCCGTACCGTCGGCGGTGGTCACATAGCTGTCTGCCGTGACATACCAGGCCCGCTTGCCGCTGGCCTCGACCGTGTTTCGGGCATAGGGGAAAAGCGGCTCGTATTCCAGACCTTCCAATTCCTGTCCCCGACAGCGGCGCAGGACGCGGAAGTCCGAACCGAAAACGCGCTCAGCCAGACTCTCCACAACGTAGTAGCGCCCCTCTGGAAGGGCTGGATGTCTGTGGCTGTGCCCGTGGGCCTGGCCGTGTTCATGGGCCTGGCCGTGTTCATGGGCCTCGTGGGAACAGCCGCAGGAACAGCCGCAAGCGCAGCCACAGGACTCCTCCTGAGTCAGCTCAATGAGCAGGTAGGTCTCATCCGGATTGACGCAGAGGGCCACATTGGAAGGAAGGGTCCAGGGCGTCGTCGTCCAGGCCGCCAGGTAGGTCCCCTGCTCGCCACGCACAGGGAAGCGCACAAAGACGGACATTTCTTTCACATCTTTATAGCCTTGCGCCACTTCATGGGAGGAGAGGGAGGTCCCACAGCGCGGGCAGTAGGGCACAATCTTATGCCCTTCGTAAAGCAGGCCCTGCTCCCAGAACTTCTTCAAGCTCCACCAGACCGATTCAATATAGTTATTTTCGTAGGTGACGTAAGGCTCTTTCATATCCGCCCAGTATCCGACGCGGGCCGACATCTGCTCCCACTCGTCCTTATATTTCCAGACAGATTCCTTACACTTGCGGATGAAGGCCTCTATTCCGTAGGCCTCGATCTCCGGTTTGCCATCGATGCCCAGGAGCTTCTCCACTTCGAGCTCAACAGGCAGGCCGTGGGTATCCCAGCCCGCCTTAAACTGAACGCGCTTGCCCTGCATGGCCTGGAAGCGCGGATAGACGTCCTTGATCGCACGGGTCAGAATGTGGCCTATATGCGGCTTGCCATTCGCGGTGGGCGGACCATCATAAATCACGTACTCCCCCGTGGACTCAGCCTCCAATTGGGCGCTGCGGCGCTCCTGCACCCCCAGCTCCTGCCAAAGCCGCAAGACGGCTTCCTCGCGCTCCACAACGGTCTGTTCCACCTGCGATTTCTCGTACATAGATCCTCCAATCCTGCCCCATGAATCTCGGCCCTCACAGAGGCTCTCTGACTCGTAGACATGTAGGGTAAATTATAGAGCCCTCTACTGGGCAGCGTCAATTTAGCCCCCAGACAAAAGTCTGTCTGAACGCCGTTTCTCTGCCCAGCTAACTGGGACTAATCTTGCCGCTCCATTGCTGTGGCCGCTAAATCAGCCCCCGGCGCTCCCGCTGATAGCGGGAGGCCGTATCCAGGAAGCGGGCCACCAGGTCCGGGGCCGCATAGAATGGGATTTCCAGGGCCAGGGCGTGGATCCGGGCATCGCTGGCCCCTGCCTGGAAGCTCTCCCCCGCCTGGCGGCAGAGGAATTGTCTGGCCGCTGGACCGGCCAGGATGCCAGGCTGACCTATCCCAGACCAGGAATCTCCTTTTTCCATCACCATGGCGCTGAGTGAGCTATCCACACGACAGTACTGAGGCTGCCAGTAGCTCCCCGCAGACAGGTCCCTGGCAGAACTGCCCTGCGGCAGACCACTGTCCGTGGCCAGACTGAGCTGCAGACCGCCCCCCTGACGTGCCAGACGCCGCCGGGGCTGGGCCGGCTCGTCCACAGCCTGACTCTCAGCTTTGAGCAGGCCGGACATGGGATAGCGCCGCCCATCGAGGGTAAAGCTGCTGCTTAGAAAAACCGAGCCTTGAGCCTCCGCGTAGATTGGAAGCCCCCGCTCTGCGGCCCTGGCGAGCAGCTGTCCCAGACGCTGTCGCCTGCTCAGCTCAGGGAGAATCCCAACGTGGTAGGCGCCCCCCAGATAAAGTCCGTCACAGTCCGGAGGTAAGCCGCTGTCTGACAGCGGGCTAAAGGCTTCCAGTTGGGCCCCGGACTCCGCCAAGAGTTCCAGATTATCTTGATTGTAGCCAGCAAAGGCCTCATCGAAGGCCACCGCCAGACGGACCGTACCCATCTTGGAGGTCTGCCGCTGCAAGGCCAGCAGACCTGAGGGAAACTCCGCCCGGGGTATTGCCGCCCCCTCAGCCAGGCGCAGCAACAGTTCCGTATCCAGGCGCCCGCGCGCCGCCCGATTCAGACGGCTCAGGGCCTGGCGCAGCAGGCCCCAATGCGCGGCCTGTGGATTCCCCAGATCGCCCAGGCTCAGAGGCAGGGCGCAGTCCTCCAGCGGAGGCAGGTAGCCACAGACCGGCAGCCCTGTCATCGCTTCCAGGTCCTGCTTATAGCGGGGAAAGTCCTCGTCCCCGATCTCCGTCAGCGCCAGGCCTGCCAGGCCAGGGCGGCCCGCCTCCTCGTAGCGCTGCAGGAAACCCTGGACCTGCACCGCCAGGCTGTCCGGCCGCGACTGGACAGGCAGCACCAGGATGACTGGCAGTCCCAGCTGGGCCGCCAGAGAGGCCAGGGAACCCGGAGCAAAACTGTCCGCCCGCACGGGACTCGTCCCCAGGCGCTGGGCCTCATCCGGACTCAGCCCATCGAAAAAGCCCCCCGCCCCTTCCAGGCTTGCCAGGCGGCAGCCCTCGCTCTGCTTGCGTAGCAGGTAGGCCAGAGTTTCTCGATCGTAGATCCAGGCGTCCAGCATGCGGGCCGGGCGGCCAGTCATCAGTCCTTCCAGGCCTGCCAGAAGCTTCCCCCCCGCCGTGTGGAAGGCCTGTAAGCGCAGGCCCTCTTCCTTGAGCAAACTCAAGAAAGCCATGTGGAACAGCGTCGCCCAGCCCCCCGTCTGGAGTTCCGCCAGGCAGAGCGCCGCGGGGCCCTGGCTCAGCCCGCCAAGATGCTGGCCCTCTTCAAGTTGGACGGCCCGTCTGGCCTCGGCCATCTGCTGGGCTAAGAAGCCCTCTGTCGCAGCCATCATCCCCGCTCCTCCTTTCCTTTCCTACGCCTGTTATTGGGCTCAAAAGTCCGAATACCCTTCGCGCCTCCACCACGTGCAGGCTCCGCCGCAACCTGCCCCTGGAAACGCCCCCTGGACCACTGTGGAAGTCCGGCACCAGAGGGCTGAATCCTCTGTTTCTGGGCGTTCTTCTGCCGTCCACTGCGCCCAGAGTTCCGCTCCGCTGCAGGGCTGGCTGACGGGCCAGAGCCCTGTGCTCCCGCCGTCAGCAGCTGGCAGACCCAGTCCGTCAATTCCTCTACACTCTGTGGTTTTTCCTGCCAGAGCTCCGCCCTCTGACCGCGACTCTGACAGGCGGAATAGGCCGCCTCCGAGAGGCAGATCAGCGGGCAGTGACCCGGCCAGTCCAGGCGCCGCTCCTCCACCAGATTCCAAAAGGCGTGGGCCGCCGCAGGGCTCGCCATAACAAGGGCGTCCATCTCCGGGAGGAGGCCAGGAATCGCCGCCTCAGCCGCCTCGTTGTACACGCTCTCGTAGGCCACCAGCTCACAGTAGTCGAGATCGTAAAGCTTCATGTACATACCCAGCATCGGCGAACCCAGCTGTCCGCGCACATAGACAAGGCACTCGCGCTTGCCCAGGCGCTCCCCCAAGCCCTCGGCCAGGTGCTCCAGGTCAGCCACTGGCGGCACGAAGTCCGCCTCCAAACCCATGCTGCGGAGGGCTTCTAACGTCGACTGTCCATAGGCAGCAATCCGTGCCTTCCCCAAGCGCCGCAGGTCAAAATGCAGGGTCGCAAGCAGTTCCCGGAAGGCCAGCACCGCAGAACCGGAACTAAAGGCAAAGGTCACCTCTCCCCGCTCCAGAAGTCGCTCCCGTTCCAGCCGCCGCAGCAGGCGCCGGGCCTCCTGCTCACGCTGTCGGCTGAAGTCCGCCTCCTCCGGGTGGCGCACCAGCTCCAGGGCCAGCACCGCCGCCCCCTGCTGTTCCAACTGCCGCAGCAGGGCCTCTGTCTGGCTGTCCTGGGAACGGCTCTTGAGCAGTAACAGAGAACGTCCTTGCAAAAGACCAGGCAGGGGCCACCAGGAAAACTTTTCCAGCTGACTGAATGCCCGCCCAATTAACAGAACAGCGGGTGGAAGAAAGCGCTGCTGCACCGCATGGGCCGCCAGCTCGCTCAGGGCGCAGAGCAGCCGCCGCTG
The DNA here is from genome assembly GCA_023388435.1 of Bacillota bacterium. Classification (GTDB taxonomy): domain Bacteria; phylum Bacillota; class Clostridia; order Saccharofermentanales; family Fastidiosipilaceae; genus JAEWGG01. The sequence goes on from JAEWGG010000015.1 coordinate 42,377, forward strand.
ACCCGGCAGACCCGCCTGTTCCACAAGCAGGGCCGGGGTGTCTGGGGCCTTGCCGGCAGACAGCAGCCCCTGGGCCAGTTCTGGCAGACAGGTAATGGGGTCGAAAAAGACGAGTGTCCCAGGCAGACCCGCAACATGCTGATAGGCCTGGCCTGCACTCTGCCCCCGGTCCAGGAAGTCCTGGATCCAGCGCGTCCCACTGAAGCTGTGCACGGACTCACTGAAGCCCGGCAGCGTCAGCGGGGCTCCCGCATAGGCCGCCGCCGCATGGAGCGTCGAGACTCCAGAACAAATCTGAATCGGAAGTTCCTGGGCCCGCAGGAGGGCCACCTCCTGGATAGCCGGGCCAAAAAACCAGGGATCCCCACTACAGATGCGCGTCACGCAGAGGCCCCGCCTGGCCGCAGCAGCCATCTGGGCCACCACTTCATCCAGCTCCGCAGGACTCCTCAGCTCCTCCCGCAGCGGCAGGCGCAGGAGGCGGCCCCTGTAGTCGCACTGGGCCAGAAGCAGCTCCGACAGGGGGTTGTCATAAACCAGCAAATCCGCCCGCTGTAAGCGTTCTTGTGCCTCCGCCGTCAGGCTCCGCAGCAGGCCGGGCCCAATCCCCACGAAATGGATCTCTCCCAGCAGACTGCGCAGGCAGGCTTCAAGCAATTCCGCCCGCGGCTGGCGCTCACCAGGCAGGTTCAACTGCCGGTACAGAGGCTCGCGCCCCTGGGGTGCAGCGAGGGTATTCTCTGCAAAAAGCACGGTCTGGCCCCCAAGTTCCTCCCGCACATGCACCGCTGCCAGACGCCGCAGATCCTGACCTCCCCCCGTCAGACGGCGGGCCAGAGCCTGTTCCAACATGGCGTGCCCCCGCAGCTGGGGCTCCGTCTCAAAGGCCTCAAGGACGCGTTTTTGTTCCGCTGCAGCCGAGCGCAGGCCGACAAAAACCATCTGTCCCTGACCGGGGGCAGGGCAAAACAGTCGGAGGGAAAAGGGATAAAAGGACAGGCGTTTTTGCCTCTGGCTCAGACTCGAATGCTGGAGGTCCTGAGCCGCCAACACAGCCGCGGCATAGCGCCCCTGGCGCACCGCGTCCAGCAGCTCCTGTGGCGTCCCGCAGTCCTGGACGGGGACCAGATCGGGGCGCAGGCGGCGCAGAATGGACTCCCGCCGCTCCCCGCGGAGGCCGACAAGGCTGCCCGCTTCCAGATCCTCCGCACTGCTACGCTCACTCGTCACCAATATATCCCGGGCGTCATTGCGCGGCAGAAAACAGGTCAGTTCCAGATCTTTAGGCAGCTGAAAGGGCAGGTTCTGCAACTCTTCAAGAAAGAAGTCGATCTCCCCCTCACGCAGGGACTGGACCAGCAACTGCAGGTCGTCGTGCAGGCGCTGCTCCTGACTCATGCGCGAGCTGGACTGGGAGCGCTGATAGCGCAGTTCCCGAGCCTCACGGAAATCGCCCACCGTCACCAGGCGATACTGAAACTGTGGATCCAGCTCCTGGCAGAATTCCAGAGCGGCCTGTGTCTTGGCCAGGGGCAGGAGCTCATCCCGTGTGCCCAGACGCAGGAGGGCCTGACCATAGTTGTAGTTTAGTTTGACTCCACGTAGTTCCGCCATCTCGTTCTCCAGTGAAAAGTCCCGCCTCCGCGCTTTTCTCCCGCCCTCGCTCAGGTGGCGGACCGCTGCGGAGAAAGCTGTTCCACACTCAGACCCCTGTCAGCTACAGACTTTTGCCACCCTCAGTTCCCCGCCATCAGCTCGTCACGCGACTGGTCGGCATAGAGTTCCAGCAGGCGGGGCAGGAAGTCCTGCAGGCTCAAAAAGTCCTCGATGCAGAGGTATTCATAACGGCCGTGAAAATTATTGCCGCCCGTATAGAGATTGGGGCAGGGCAGGCCCTTAAACGAGAGCTGACAGCCATCGGTGCCGCCACGAATCGGACGCACGATGGGCTGGATGCCACAGTCCTCCATGGCCTGGCGGGCCAAGTCCATAAGCGCCGGATACCGTTCAATGACCTCGTACATATTGTAATACTGGTCCTCAATTTGGCAGCTGAAGCGGGGACTGTCCAGGGTCTCATTAAAGTGCTGGACCAGGCTCTCTATCTGATTTTTACGGCGCTGAAAGAGGGCCTTGTCGAAGTCCCGAATAATATAGTGAAGCTGGGCCTCCTCCACACCCCCCTGCAGGCTGCTCAGATGGAAAAAGCCCTCTCGCCCCTCCGTATCTGCAGGACTCTCGCCCTCAGGCATAGCCGAGATAAAGGCTGCCGCCAGCATGGCGGCATTGACCATCTGGCCCTTGGCTGTCCCGGGATGGACGCTGCGCCCCTGAATATGAATCTGGGCGGAGGCGGCGTTGAAGGTTTCGTTCTCCAATTCGCCCAGCGGCCCGCCGTCAATGGTATAGGCCAGGTCAGCAGCAAAGCGCTCCACATCAAAAAGCCAGGCCCCGCGGCCGATTTCCTCGTCGGGGGTAAAGCAGACTGCCACCGCCCCGTGGCGCAGTTCCGGCCTCCGCTGCAACTGCTCCAAAAGCCCCATGATCGCCGCAATCCCAGCCTTGTCATCAGCCCCCAGGAGCGTATCTCCCGAGGTGGTCACCAGGTGCTTGCCGCGAAGCTCTTTCAGCTGGGGAAAGGTCTCCTCATCCAGGCCGTAGAGCCCTTCGGGGTCGAGGCTCAAGCGCTGGCCCTGATAGAGCTGGACCCGCGGCCGAAGCCCCGCGTCACTGAGGTCAAGGGCCGTGTCCATGTGGGCGATAAAGCCAACTGTGGGCGCCTTCTCACATCCAGGACTGGCAGCCAGGCGGCCCATCACATAGCCGTTTTCATCAATCTGGGCCTCCAGGCCCAGGTCCTGCAAATCCGCCAGAAGACGGCGGGCCAGATCCCACTGCCCGCTGGAACTTGGACAGGTCTCGGACTGCTCATCCGCCTGCGTGGCATAGCGGACATAGTCCAGAAAATAGCGCAGAGCTGGGGCCTCCAGCAGGTCCAGCCCCGCCTGGTCCAGACCTTGGGTATCGATCATGTGCTGATTCATCGTCTGTCCTCCGAATTTTGTTATTCTTTATCCTAACATAGGAGGGCCTGACAAAACCCTATTGGGAAGCAAAGCTCCGCAGCTGCATGATACAATTTCACATATAAATCCAATTTGAGGTGGCTTATGAAACGTGTGCTCACGTATGTGGCAAGTCTACTGATTCTGCTTGTTTTATTCGTAGTCTTCTGCTTCTGGCTGGGTCTGGGACGGCGTCCTGCCCAGGACCCCGAGTCCTGGCTCGCCAGGCGACAGATTTTTGCCGCAGCGCCTAAGGAAACAGCGGAGAAGAAGGCCGAGCTGACGACGGCAGAGACTCCCAAGGAGGAGGGCGGCGTGGAGGCCACGTCCGCTGAAGCGGCCACGACGGGCAGCACGGCGACAGAGGCTTCCAAGGCTACTGAGAAGAATACCGGGACAACAGCAAAGACCTCCGGGGCCACAGCGGCCCAGGCCAGCCAGGCCGAGCCCAAGCCTCAGCTCCCGGCGCTCAAAAAGAGTCTGGACGACATGCTGGGCGCTTTAGGTGGAGAATACAGCTACTATTTCTGCGATCTCAAGACAGGGCTGGAAATCCAGTCTGAGCAGTCAGCCCAACCCGCGGGCGGCCTGATCAATGCCGCCGTCATGGCCGCCACCTACGCTGCCGTAGAACGTGGTGAACTGGGGCTGGACAAGACCTACACCGTTCCTGAATCCTACCTCTCAGCGGGCACGGGCAGCATCGCCTCAGGCTCTGAGCGCAGCTTCACTCTGCGCCAGTTGCTGGCGTATCTGATGAAAGACAGTGACAACAGCGCCGCCAATTACCTGGCCGATCAGGTGGGCGGACGCGAGGGTGTATCCCTCTACATGCAGCAGCTGGGCATGAAGCACGGACACATGGGCCGCGCCCTGGGCAGCCCTGCCAGAAGTCGGACGGAGGACAATCTGATGAGTGCGGCGGATATGGGCCTCCTCTACCGCAAGCTGGCATCTGGGGAGCTCTGCAGCGCCGAGGCCAGCCAGGAAATGCTGGGCCTGATGCACGGTTCGGACACTTCCCATCTCGGCTCCAAGCTGCCTTCTGGCCGGATCTATAACAAGTCTGGCGTCCTTTCCAAGCTGCGCAACGAGGCCCTGCTCTACCAGGGCGACAAGTCCTTCATCCTGGTCTGCATGGTGAACGGGGCCGACAGTGAGAGCATTCAGGACTGCTACGCCCGCCTCGGCAAGGCCGTTTACGACCAGCTGCCCTAACGACTACTGTACACAGCGGCCCGCCGGCCCTGGGCGACCCATCGGCCACAGCGGCCGCCAGCCTTAGGTGACCTGCCAGACCCTGGCGCGGGGAGGCAGTGCAGTGCCGCAGATTGGATAAGAAGGAACGGTGTTATGCAGCAAAAAACTCTGCTGGATATCTGTATTTTCGACCTGGACAGCACCCTCTGTCCACGTGAGGCTCCCGCGTCGGAGCGCACACTGGAACGTCTGCGAAACTGGCACGATACACACAAGCTGCACCTGGCCATCTGCTCCGGGAAGCCCCTGACTTATCTGAACGGTTTCGCCCGCCAAGTGGGTCTGGACCGCCTGCATCTCATTGCGGGAAATGGCGGCGAACTGCAACTGGGATCAGGCTTCCCGGCCATCTACCAGGAAGTCCTGGCCGATGATCCCGAAGCTCTGGAGCTGATGCAGGAAATCAAGGACTACATGCGTCAGAAGCACCCTACAGATGTCTGGATACAGGACAATCGTACAGGCGGGGCCGTATTCCCAGTCTACCCCCATCCTGAACGCCCTTTTCGCGCCTTGGAGCACTGCGGGCGGATGGAGGAGGCGCTGGACCTTCTGAGTGCCGAAATCCAGGAGCGCTTTGGCGCGCGCTTGAACTGTCTGGATCTCTACCGCCACGAGGACTGCATCGACTTCGCCCAGCGGGGCACGGACAAGGGACGGGCCGTACAGCGCCTGCTCGACTTGCTGGGACTGAGCGCGGAACGTGCGGCCGCAGTGGGTGACGGGCCCAATGACCAGCCCATGCTCGACGCCGTCCGCCACAGCATCAGCATCGCCAATCCCCAGCACCAGCGCGTCTGGCGACGCGTCGCCACGATTGATGAGGCCCTGGACTGTCTGGCTGAACTTTTGTAAGGTCTGGCCCCCAATATTGACCATTAGGCACGCACGATGCTGCGTGCCTTTTTTTTATGAAAAGCGGGCTATGCTCGCCATGTCCCCAGCCCCTTTCCCGCAGCTCGCCGCTACGCTCCGCTGAATCTGCGCTCATGTGTGCCTCGCATAGCGCCAGACATAGAAAAGCTCCCATTCCTCGGACTCCTATTTTCTGAGTCCAAGAAATGGGAGGTAGTTCACAACAGGGGGGGAGCCCCCTTTTACATCAGCTCAACCGGTCGCGCCTAGTCCTCTTCCTGTGAGCGGCGCTTGATCGCCAGGAGGATGAACGACAGCATGATCAGTGTCAGCGCCAGGCCCGGCAGCGCGGCCTCACCCGTTCTCGGGATGGCCGTAGCCGTGGGGGGCAGAGGCTTCTGGCCCGTCTGCGTCGGCGCTGCTGTGGGAGCTGGTGTCGGCTGGATCGCCGGCTTCTCAATGTGCACCTGCACCTGGCCTCTGATGCTTGAGCCATCGGGGAAGCGCAGTTCCACTTCCACCAACTGGGTCCAGGGACCTTCCTCACCCGGCTTGGTGTTGATCTCCGGATGAATTTCAACACGGACACCCTCAGGCAGGTCCTTACGGTTCACAACGAAATTCAACTTGTCTTCCGTGCTGACCTCATGGCCGTAGGGGAAGGTCTGCTCCTGGAGATGGAGCTGGCCACCCTGGCCTTTTAGCCAGCTCTGAGCCTGTCCGCCAATGATTGCCTTAGCGGTGGCGCTCAGTACAGAACCGTCCGCGAAGATGACGCGGATCTCCACGCGCTGCTGGCGCTCAGCCTCAGTCCGCGGGCGGGTATTGATCTTGCCGTCCGCATTATCAGGCGCGATGACTTCGATTCTTGCCGTCTTGGGCAGCTTCTGGAGCTGTTCGGGGAACAAGAAGCCCTCGTTGTCCCGCTCCGTCAGTTCCTGACCGTAGTCGAAGCTCTGGTCACGGGCCTTCAGCTCGCCGTTCTCCTTGACAAAAATCTCGGCCTCACTCAGCGCCCAGACCGTGATTTCACGCTCCAGACTGCTGCCGTCCGGGAAGCGGACTTCCACGATGGCGCTGTGCTTGCCAGGCTCCTGCAATTCGACAGGATTCTTATAGCGCACCGTCACCCCCTCAGGCAGGTCGACAGGATTGCCGTCCTTGTCCTTCAGCTGGATGCGGCCCACAGCGGCGGGGTCGCGGTCTGGGACGCCCCCCTCGGGGTAGTCACCCAGCACCGTGCCAACAGGCTGCTCAAAGCGCTCGGGATTCTCTTCCAGCGTGAAGCCTTCGCTGGCCGGACCAATCTTGGCCTTGGGCTGGGGCTCCTCACTCTGGAGGGTCGAGCCATCCGGGAAATGGATGGTCACGATGACGGACTGCTCACGCTCCTCCGGCTTGGAGGGACGGGTGTTGATTTCCGGGCTCACGCTGACGGTCGTCCCCTCAGGGAGATCCTTCTGCTGGCCGTCCTCAATGAAGCCGCGCAGTTTCTCGTCCGTCACAGGCTCGCCGTAGCGGAAGTCCTGATCCTGGGTCTTCACCCCTGCGGGATTCTGCTTCAAGAAGGTCTCCGCGTCGCTGTTGACATGGACGGTAACAGGGACCTCGGCCGTGCTGCCATCCGGATAGGTGATGACCACGATACCAGCCTTGTCCCCAGGTGTCGCCGTGTCGATCGGGTCCTTGAAGTCAAAGCGCGTACCCTCTGGGAAGAGGGGATTGCCGGATTCATCTGTCGTGATGATGGCCGACTCCGCCTCTGTCGGTCCGGGCTTGCTGCCGCGGGGCACCTCGATCTTCCCATTGGCCTGCGGCTGGTAGTAGTCGCTGGCTGGACCAATCTTGGCCCTGGCCGTCACCTTGCGCTCCGAGCCATCACTGAAGCGAACGGTCACCGTCACCTGCTGCTCACGCTCCGCAGGGGTCTGGGGCTTCGTATTGACTGCGGGTTCAACCTCGACCGTCACGCCCGCGGGCAGCCTTTCAAAGTTCTTGATGAAGCCCTCGTGGTCTCTGGCCGTCAGCACCTGGCCATAGCCAAAGCTCTGATCCTGACCCTCAAGCTTGCCGTGCTCCTTCTCCCAAGTCGTGGCCTCATCCTCAATGGTGATGGTTACCGTGACATCCGTCTCGCTGCCGTCTGGGAAGCGGACCGTGACGGTGACCTCCTGCTCACCCGTCTTGCCGGTGTTCGGCTGCTCCTTGAAGCGGACGGTCGTGCCCGGAGGCAGGGGCTTGCCATCGGCATCGTTGGGCCGGATGGTCTTGGCCGCATCCTTGTCCGTCGGAACAGAGCCGAAAGGCAGTACCAGGCCGTTGTCCGGGACGGGCTTGAAGCTCTCCGCCGCCGTCTTCACAGTCACTGGGACCGTCACCGTCTCCTGGCTGCCATCGGGATAGGTCAGCTGCACGCGGCCCGTATACTGGCCTGGCACCTTCGTGTCTATGCCATTCGGGTCGGAGACCAGCCTGGTCCCAGGAGGCAGGGTGCCCTCAGGATTTTCGCCGCCGTCTCTGTACTGGTTCGTAATCTGCTGGCCCAGGTCGGGCAGGTCCGCGCCGTAGGGCAGAACAAGCGGCTCCACCTGCGGCTCATAAGTCATCTTGTCCGAGTTCTGCAAGACGGTAATCGTCGTCTGCACCGTCTCCGTAGAACCATCCGTATAGGTGATGGTATAGCTCACCTGCTGCGGAGTGCCCGACTGGTCCTCTGGATTGAAGTTGCTGTCCGCAGTCAGCTCCACATTCTGGATATCACTGGGCTCAAGATTCTTCGGCTGAGGCTTCGTAGCGTCGCTGATCGAGCGCTTCAGCTCCTCCAGACTGGGGCTCTGCTGGTAGCCCACGGTCAGGGCGGAGAGCTCGGGGTTAAAGGTGTCCGCCGCCGTGCGAATCGTCACCGCGATTGGCTCGGACTCCAGGCTCGAACCATCACTGAAGCGCAGCGTGGCCGTCACCGTCTGATTGTGGCCGCCGGCCTCCGGTCTGGTGTTCACCTCTGGGGCGATGCTCAGCGTCACCTGGCCCAGGTCGGAGATGTCCTCAATCATGGCCCGCTGATCCGCAGCCGTCAGACGCTGGCCGTAGTCGTAAGTCTGCGGCACTGCCGTCAGTTTGCTCTTGTTGTTCGTCCGCTTCCAGATGTCGGCCTGGGACTCGACCAGCACGGTCGTCTCCACCTTGCCCACAGAGCCATCCTGGTAGTGGATCTCGATGTCCATGGTCTGGCCGTCCGGTGCGTTGGACCTGCTCGTGTCCACCGTCTTAGCGAAGCGGTAGCCATCCTCGTTCACAGGCAGGACATAGGCGGAGCCGTCCTTATTCGCTGGGAACTCCACCGCCTGGCTGGCAGCCTGCTGGCGACGGGTCACGGCAGGCTCGCTGCCCTCCACCGTCTTCTCCAGACGTTCGCCTACATGGAAGCTGACCGTATCGACTTTTGCCGTGGGGGCGAAGGTCTCCGCCGCCGTCTTCACATAGACCTGGACGGTATTGCTCAGAGTGGAGCCGTCCTGGAAGCTGACCGTCACCGTCACCGCCTGCTGATGCAGGGTCTTAGTCTCCTGGTTCGCCGGAGCGTTGGCTGGTGTCTTGGTCTTGGTGTCAAGGCCTGTGAGGCTGACGCTGCTACCCTCAGGGAGCGCATTGCGCTGGGCCTCAGCAATCAGGCTCTTCTCCTCATCCGCGCTGAGCTGATGGGCGTAGTCGAAGGTCTGGGACTGCGTCAGCAGCGTCTTGCCGTGCGCTTTCTGGAAGCGGTCCGCATCACTCTCCACCGCAATGTTCAGGCCCACGCGGTCCACCGTCGTATCCGGGTAGGTCAGGACTATCTGGGCCGGACTGGCCTGCTGGGTCTGCGCCGTATCGGGCTGCGGATTGAAGCTGTAGGTCGTTCCCGACTCCGGAACACGGTCAAGGCCCGTCAGCTGGTCCTTAGCCAGCGCCGACCAGTCAGCGACCTGCTGTCTGTAGTTCAGTGTGAGGGTCTGTCCGCCCTCCGCCGGATACTTGCTCGGATCCAGGCTCGGATTGAAGGTGTCGGCCGCCGTCCGCACGCGGACGACTACGGGAATGTTCTCCAGCTTGCTGCCATCCGAGAAGGTGACGGTCAGCTTGTGCTCGCTCTTGTGGTAGTCGGCACCCTTGTAACTGTCACCGGGCTTCTGTGCCGGGACGAAGTCCACAGCCTTATCCAAGCTGAGCTGCGCCGTGTTGGGCAGGTTCTGGACCTTCGTCTCATCCAGCAGAGCCCTGGCCTGGAAGCCCTCCTGGCCGAAGTCCTGGTTGTAGTCGTAGATGATCTCCGACTTGGCCGTCAGATTGCCGAAACGCTTCGTCCAGGTCTCGGCCTCACCGCGCACCACAACCCAGGCATCCACGGTCTCGGAAGTCTGGTCAGGATAGGTAATTTTGACCTTCGCGGCCTGTCTCCCCGCCTTCTGGGTATTGACCAGGGGCGCAACAAACGTGTAGCTCGTACCCTGGGGCAGACCCTGGCCCTTGTCAACCGCGGCCTCCGCATCCGTGTCCGTCAGCTGGTGGCCGAAGTCCACGGTAATCGTCTTGCCGGTGGGCTGGAAGCTGTCTGCCGCCGAGCGCACGGTCACGGGGACATGGACCGTATCGCGGGTACCGTCCTTATAGGTCACTGTCACGGTGGCCACCTGGGGATAGCTGCCCGGTGCAGTTGTGTCAATCGTGCTCCAATCCTGGCTGTAGCCCTTGGCGTCCAGCTCGGTCTGGTTCGTGATCTGGGCCTTCAGATCCTCTGTACCCTTCTGGTAGCCATAGGGTACGGTCAGGGCCTCGACCACGGGCTCCTTCTGATCCGCCTCCGCATTCTGGAGGACGGTGATTTTGCCGGACATCGGCTCCGAGCTCTGGTCAGGATACGTGACGAGGAAGCTCACGGTCTGGGCCTTCCCATCACGCTGCTGCGGATTGTAGGTCGAGGGCTGGGGCAGGGTCACCGTTGTCGCCGGCGGAAGCTGCTTCCCAACCTGAACCGTCGTCAGGCCCTTGAGCGTCTCGGCGCTGGGGGTCGTCCCATAGCCGACCGTCTGATCGCTGATGGAGGGCTCAAAGGTGTCGGCCGCCGTCTTGACCGTCACAGCCTGTGTCCCTGTCAGGCTGGACCCATCAGGGAAGGTCAGTGTCAGCTTCACCGTCTGCTCGTGCTTGCCAGATGCCGCAGCGGGGCTGGTCGGGCTGGTGTTGAGCTCCGCCACCGTCAGGGAGGAACCCTTGGGCAGGGCGGTCAGCTGGGCCGGATTCAGGAGCTTGGAGGCCTCGTTGGCATCGCTGTCGTCAGCCCCGGCCTCCGCCTTCTTGCTGTAGCTCGCGGGCACACTCTGGCCATAGTCATAGTTCTGAGTCTGGCCCTGGAGACCGTTCGGGAACTTCTTCAAGAAGCGGTCCGCATCGCTCTCCACCGTCAGCTTGAAGGGGAGGGTGTCGCTCGTCGTATCTGGATAATTTACGGTCAGGGCCTCGTCCTTCTCCTGGATCGACCCACTGGTATCCAGGTCAGGCTTCAGGTCGTAGCCCGTACTCTCGGGCACACGATTCAGGGAGGTGGGGTCCAGCAGACCCTTGGCGTAGCCGGCCTCGTCATCAATCTGTGCACCCTGGTTCAGGGTCAGCAGATCGGTCTTCTGGTCCTGGGCCTTGCTGAAGAGATCGGCCTTGAGCACAGGGCTAAAGGTATCGGCCGCCGTCCGCACGCGGACGACTGCAGGGATGTTTTCCAGCTTGCTGCCATCCGAGAACGTGACGGTCAGCTTGTGCTCGCTCTTGTGGTAGTCGGCGCCGTTGTACTTGTCGCCAGGCTTCTGCGTCGGGACGAAGTTCACGTCCTTGTCCAGGCTGACTGCCGCCGTGCTGGGCAGGGTCGCCGCCTTGGCCGTATCCAGCAGTTCTTTGGCCTGGAAACCCTCCTTGCCAAAGTCCTGGTTGTAGTCGTAGATGATCTCGGTCCTGGCCGTCAGCGCTCCGTTATTCTTCGTCCAGGTCTCGGCCTCGCCGCGCACCACGACCCAGGCATCCACGGTATCAAACGTGCCATCGGGATAGCTGACCTTGACCTTCGCGGGCTGCCGCCCAGGCTGCTGGGTATTGACCAGGGGATCCACAAATTCGTAGCTCGTACCCTGGGGCAGGCCCTGGCCCTTGTCCACCGCAGACTCGGCATCCGCGTTCGTCAGGCTGTGGCCGAAGTCCACCGTGATGGTCTTACCCGAGGGATCGAAGCTGTCCTTAGCGGAGAGGACGGTCACGGGCACGTTTACGGTGTCGCTGGTGTCATCCTTATAGGTCACGGTGACGGTCGCCACATCGGGATAGCTACCCGGTGTATTCGTGTCAATCGTGCTCCAATCCTGGCTGTAGCTCTTGGCGTCCAGCTCGTCCTTATTCGTGATCTGGGCCTTCAGGTCCTCTGTACCCTTCTGGTAACCGTAGGGCACGGTCAGGGCTGTGACATCAGGCTCCTTCTGATCCGCCTCCGCATTCTGGAGGACGGTGATCTTACCAGGCATCGTCTCGAAACTCTGGTCAGGATACGTGACGAGGAAGTTCACGGTCTGGGCTTTCCCATCACGCTGCCGCGGATTGTAGGTTGAGGGCTGGGGCAGGGTCACCGTTGTCGCCGGCGGAAGCTGCTTCCCGGGCTGAACCGTCGTCAGGCCCTTGAGCGTCTCGGCGCTGGGGGTCGTCCCATAGCTGACCGTCTGATCGCTGATGGAGGGTTCGAAGGTGTCGGCCGCCGTCTTGACCGTCACGCCCTGCTTCACCGTCAGCGTGGACTTGTCGGGGAAGGTCAGTGTCAGCGTCACCGTCTGCTCGTGCTTGCCAGATTGCGCAGCCGGGCTGGTCGGACTGGTGTTGAGGCCCTCCACCGTCAGGGCGGAACCCTTGGGCAGGGCGGTCAGCTGGGCCGGCTTCAGGAGCTTGGAGGCCTCGTTGGCGTCGCTGTCATCCTTACCAGCCTCCGCCTTCTTGCTGTAGCTCGTGGGCACATCCTGGCTGTAGTCATAGTTCTGAGTCTGGCCCTGGAGACCGTCTGGGAACTGCTTCAAGAAGCGGTCCGCATCGCTCTCTACCGTCAGATTGAAGGGGAGGGGGTCGCTCGTCTTATCGGGGTAGAGGATGGTCAGCCTCTCCCCGCGCTCCTTCACTGGCGCCGTGGTGTCCAGCTTGGGGCGGATGGCATAGATGGCGGTCTCCGGCACGCGCTCCAGTGTTTTGGCAACGATGAGCTCCTTGGCATAGGCCACCTCGTTGCCGACTTTCTCGTCCTTACTCAGGGTCAGCAGCGGCGTTCGCCCGTCCTCAGACAGGGTGAAGCGCTCCTGCTTGAACTGGGGATCGAAGGTGTCCGCAGCCGACTTCACCCGGGCCTTCGCCGTCTCGCTCAGGCTCGAACCGTCGCTGAAGCTCAGGGTGATCCTGAGCTCTGTGACGTGGTAGCGAACGCCGTCGCTCTCAGCCTTTCCAGGCTCCGTGGTCGGCAGCAGGTTGATCTGATTCGGATTCATGGAGACCTGGGCCGTCTGAGGCAGGAGGGCCCGCTGCTCCGCCGTCAGGAAGTCGGCGGCCACAATAGGCTTATTCTTACTGGGGTCCTCGTTGTGTTCGCGGTCCTCGTTGTAGTCATAGGTCTGGTCCTGCGTGTTCAGCTTCGTCTGGCTGTGCTCTTCCTTCCAGCGCGTGGCCTCGCTCTTGACCACGATGAGCACGTCCAGGTCCTCGTCCTTGGACTCATCCTGGTAGGTCACGACAATCTTATTGGGCGTACCCTGGGTGGACTCCACGGCCGTATTGGGGGCTGTCTGGAAATCATAACCTCCGATGGCGGCGACATAGTCCGCGCCTTTTTCCGTGCCGAAGGTCACGGCCGCCTTGGCTGCCGCCTGTGCCTTGTTCAGCTTGCTGTCCTCGGCGGAGCTGGCTGTCAGGTCCTCACCCATATTGAAGGTCAGGATCTTGCCGTTCTTCAGCTGCGGGCTGAAGGTCTGGGCGGCGGTCTTCACCGTGATGGCCTGGTCCTTCTCGAGCGTGCTCTGATCGCTGAAGGTCACCGTCACCCGCACCGTCTGCTCGTGCTTGCCAGAGGCTGCTGCCTTCTGCTTGGGCGTGGTGTTGATGGCCGTCACGCTGACCTGGGTTCCAGGCTCCAGATTCTTCAGGTACTCAGGCTCAATCAGGAGGGCTGCGGCGGGCAGGTCCGCATCGTTGCTCCCCTTGGCCGCCTGCTTGGTATAGGTCAGGACAGGCTTCGAAGCATAGTCGAATTCCTGGGTCTGGGTTTTTAGTGGCGGATTCTTCTCCGCCATGCTCAGGACGGTCAGCTTGAGGGGCAGGGAATCGATCGTCTTATCGGGGTAGAGGACGGTCAGGGTCTCGCTCTTCTCACTGACGCTGGCAGAGGTATCCAAGGTGGGGCGGATGTCGTAGATGGTATCCGCCGGCACGCCGTCCAGCGTGCTGGGATCCAGCAGGCCCTTGGGGTAGGCCCCGTTACTTGAGACGGAGGCCCCCTTGTCCAGAGTCAGGACGCCGTTTACGACCTTGGCCGTGTCCAGCTGGGGACTGAAGGTGTCCGCGGCGGACCTGACCCGCGACTTCACCCCCTTCAGCTCCAGCTTGGACTGGTCGCCGAAGGTGATGGTGACTGTGTGCTCCCGCTCGTGGTAGCTGGTCTTATCTGCGGCGTCCGCGGCGGGTGTAATATTCGGCTTCACCTTAGGCTGCAGGTCAACTTCCGGGCTCATGCTGTAGGTCACGCCCGTCAGCTTCTTCTTGGCCTCCGCCGTCAGGAAGTCCTCGGCCTTGATCGGATTATTCGTCCGATCCTCGTTGTAGTTGAAGATGAGGGTCTGGGTCTCGGGCAGCTTATTGCCGTTCTGCTCTTTCCAGTAGTCGGCCTGGCTCTTGAAGTCGATGTGGGCCTGGACCTCCTCACTGCTCCCATCCCCGTAGGTGACCAGGACCGTGACCGCGGTCTCACCGACAGACTGGGCGTCCGCGGCGGGGGCCGTCCCCTGCTTAAAGGCATAGGTATAGCTGTCGGGCTGGGCCTCCGCGTTCTCGGGATGCCCCTCCGTCGGGAAACTCACCAGGCTCTTGGCGTGCGTATCCGTCAGATTCGTGCCCACGGGCAGGCTTATCCGTCCGCCCACGGGGCTGAGCTTGTCGGCCAGGGTCTGCTCGCGGTATTCGATGCTGAGCACGGGACTGCGGCCGCCCTGCTCGGGCAGCAGGATGCCGCTGAACTTGGGCTTAAGCTGCTCGGCGCTCAGGACGCGGTAATAGGTCTTGGCCGCGGAGCCCTGGCCCACGGTCAGGGTCTCGGGGGCCAGCTCGGCCTGGCTCTCCTGGAGGTCCGCATACATGCCCGGGAGGCCGATGAAGCTGTCCGCAAACTGATTGCTGCTCCGGCCCTGGGCGTCCGTCAGCTTACGGACCACAATGAAGCGGTCGCCGTTGCCCAGGTTGCTGGGGTCAAGGGCCCACTCCGCCTGGAGGCGGATATTGTTGAAGTTGACCGTACCGTCGATCTCGGTGATGCGCTTGCTGACCACCTTGACGCCGTTGAGCTGATTGGGATTGTCCCTGGTCGCAGCCTTGAAACCGGGGCTGCGCTGGGCGGCGGTCAGGTCGATGCGCAGGTCCTCACCGGGCTGCAGCAGGAGATCGTAGTCCGTGTCCCAGCCGCTGCCGTCCTTGCCGTACTGCACGCGCCAGCCCTTGAAGATGGCCCCGTCCATGCGCGGCACGTCCGTGCCCACGTGGATGACCGTGCGGCCCTTGACGTCGAAGCTGAGATTCGTGTCCGGGTTGTAGCTCTGGTAGTTCCCAGGATTGGCAATCTGGCCGCCGCCCAGGTCATAGCTGAGCGAGACGGGCTGCAGCTTGGCGCTGATGCCGACAATATTCATGCCGCCGTAGTGGGAGACGTTCTTATTACTTCCGCCGCCACCGCCATCGACCTGGATGTCGGAGCTCGCGAAGACGGGGTACTCCCCATAGAAGCCCCACATACGCTCGCTACCAGGCAGCTTGGCCCTGGGGGTCGGCTTGGACCAGAAGGAGGTCTTAAACTTCTCTTGCGTGGCCTCCTGGTTGCCGTAGCGCTGGAGGAAGACCGCCGTCTTGTCGACGTACTCGGGATCCGTATAGCCGTTGACCACGTCGCCGCGGAGGAAGACGCGGGGGTTAGTATTGTGGGCCCTGCGGGCTCCGAAGGTGCTGTCAGCGTAGCTGCCCTGGAGGCCACGGGTCTCGATATAGGCCTCGGCCCCGGCCAGCTGCCTCCATTTCTGCTCACTACTCGGGGGGATAGAGCCGCCATAGCCCAGGCGGCCCGCGAAGGTCTCCACATTCTCCACACCGACATTGTTGTAGAGGCCGACCTTCACGTTGTCACTGGTGAACCACTCCGTAGTCAGGTCCACGTCGGTCTGGAGGTTCTCGATGGTCACCGCATAGACGGTGCGCATGGAGTTCCAGTAGCCGTTGGGCGACACACTGCCGTCCCAGCCATTCTTCCAGCTGGAGGTGCGCTCACCAGCCCCAATATACGAATCCGCCCTGCGCTTCGCCAGGAGATTCGTGTAGTCGCGGGTGTACTCCTCCGTCAGGGTCGGCTGGCGCTCCCCGTTTCGGATGCTGGCCAGGGGCCCCGCCCACTTGGCCGGCTTGGCGTCGATCAGGGTGATGCGGACAGTGGAGCCCGCCAGGGGGCCCGTCTGCACGTAGGTCTCGCTGACATTGTTCGGCCAGTTCAGGGCCTTGCCCATGATCTCCTGATAGTACCAGTGGTAGAACTCCCCCTTCGTGCCTCTGTTATTATCACCACTGTTCCAGTAGGGGTCGTAGCCCTGGTTCTGGGCGTAGGCGTTGACGATCCAGGGGGCCTTGACGATACCGCCGCTGCTCTCGTAGTAGGGGGGGTTATTCTTGTAATTGGACCCCGCCACCGGATAGCCCTTGACGACACCCTCATAGAAGCCCTTGCCGAAGCGGCCGAAGGGCTGGGGGGCGCCGAAGCTCTGGCCATTCAGATGCACGGCCGCCAGGAAGATTGAGAAGCTGCTGCGGCCCGCTGCCCATTGACGGTTGTTCATATCGAAGGTGCGGTCGTGGTAGACGTGGAAGTTGACCGTGGAGTTGTAGCTGCGGGTCACCTCATCTCCGGCCTCCACGCCCGTGCCATTCGCCGTCTCGATGTCGATGGACTTATTCGCCGCCGGGAAGTCGTAGCGGTCCTGGGCGGTCTTGGCGGCATAGGTATAGCCGATCTGCCAGTCATTGCTGAGCCCCGTGCGGTCGGGCGAGCTGCTGCCGTCGGGGCGGTAGGCCTTGACCCGCACCGAGCTGCGGGCGCGGGCGCTGGCAGTGATGGTCACCGTCTGCGGGGTCTTGATCTCGTACTGCCAGATGGTGCGGGCATAGCGGCCGTCCCGAGTCACCACGGAGAAGTCGTTCACCTTGCTGACTGTGGCCCGTCCGCCATTGCTGAGGCTCACCTCGGGATACATGTTGCGCGGGGTGGAGACCGTGAAGCGGGCCGTGGCCATGCCCCCGGAGATCTCCGCCGTAGCGGGGCCCTCCACCGCCACATCGCCATTAGCTTCCTTATAAATAAGGCGCACAGTCTGGCCGATGTTGTAGGCGTCGACCATGATCTTCTCGGAATCCGCGACGGGGTAGTAGAGCTTGGCCGACTGCGCGGGGACCTTGTCCAGGGTCACCCAGACCTTGTCGCCGTCACGGCGCAGGCTCCGCACCGTCTGCTCCTTATTCCCGTTCTTCACATAGATGCGCAGCGAATTGTACTCCGAGCTTCCCACACGGACATTGCCCGTCAGGGCCCCGTCCGAGACCTGGCTGTCCTCGATCGGCACGCTGTCGCTGATCACCCTGCCCGTACTGGCGTCCACCAGCGTGACGGAGAACTTATTCCCCAGACCCGCATCGGCCCGGATACCCAGGGGCTGATACAGGCCCGCCAGCATCGTAGAAGCCAGAAGCAGGCTAAGCAGGCGTTGTTTCCACCGACGATTTCTCATCCCAATCACCTCTCCATAGGTTCGCACGTGCTCATACAGGGAGACACGTATGCATCGTAACAGACGTATTCTAGGGGAAAAGCCTCCTAATAACAAGCATTCTTATGTAACACTATGAAGACAGACTTTTACAATATGCAAAAAAATAAAAAAATACACTTTTGCTTATTTTACGGACAGGGACAAGCAGGCTTTGTTCTTCGGTTTAAGGCACTCGCAGAGACAATAGAGACTCAGTAAATCTGTATATTTTAGCAGAGAAATCCAGACAATACGGACGGGATTAGAACTTCGGAGGTATATGCAATCACGTGCAGGCAATTCGCAGCACGGGCCTGGAAGCACGGAAAAATTGAATAACTATTTTTCCCCAGTCCTGGAGCGCAGCTGGGCG
>JAEWGG010000012.1 GCA_023388435.1 Bacillota bacterium
TGATAGAGGGGGAAGCGGAATTGGCTTGGCTTGTCGCCAGCGAGCTTGCGCTCCACAATTTCCGCAAACTGCATCTTCCCCTCCTGATCCTCAGCCTGAAACGTCAGCAGGGAAGCCGTAATTCCACTCACCGCCAGGGGATGCACGGTAAAGTTGCAATAAACCTGCTGATCCTTCACCTCGATCATCGCCAGCGGATTCAGGGCCGCATTGCCCATGGATGGGCGGTCCTCATAGCGGTGCCAGAGGGCCACCGGGAGGGTGTAGCGCCCAGGTTTGAGCTGGCTCAAGTCCACAGCGGAGGCCTGCTCTTCCACAGTCGCATTCCGGCTGCTTGGCTCTTCGCCTGCAGCGGCGCTTTGTCCGCCCAGCGCTGCTGGGGCCTGACTGTAATCCAAAACCAGTTTGGCGTTTTGCTCCCCGGAACCTTCCCCGCCGGAGATCGCATCCATGGCATCCACGCGAACCCGGACGTAAAAGGCCCCCTCACGAAGTTTCGAGCGCCTGATTTTCACTTTTTTCGGAAAAGTCGTCAGTCGTCCATCGAGGCCTGGTTCCTCCTTCGTCTCCAGCACCTCAGCCTCACGGCAGCTGCCGTCCACCTGGGCCTTCGCCTCCCCCTCCCAGCTGTAGATCTTGAGCAGGTGGCCATGCATATCCATGAAGTCCAGGGCCTCAAAGCTCAGGGTGATCTCGGCCCCATCCGCAGTTTCACGGACGCTGGCGGTCTGGCCCATGGCCGGGTTGCCCATTGATTCCTTGCCCTCTTCATAGGCATGCATCAGGCGCACAGGGACGGTGAATTCCTGCTCTTCTGTCTCCGCCGCCCTCAGCCCCAGACAGGGGCCCAGGAGGCCTGTACAGAACATAAGAATCCCCAGAACCAGCGTCCTACGAAGTCCTCGAACATGATTTATCTGCCGCCAATTAAGGGCGCGCAGCTTGCTAGTTTCACCATCGCACATAGGCCACCTCACAGAGAGTTATTTAAGAGCAACCAAATATTACTCCTGGCTAACTCATTCTGCAATATGCTCTGTGCGCAATTTCGCTCCAAAAAGTTCTATATTTTCAGCGCCCAAAAAAAGCGCAGCGCAAAAGGCGCAGCGCTTTTCACACAACACGCCGCAAGACCTCAGTTCGGCACGTCTCGCGAGCTCCTGATCGGAAACAGGCCAGGTCGGGCATCGATGAAGCCGTCCCGCTCAAGGTAATAGAGGCTGGCCCCCACCACAAGCCAGAAACAGAGACCCTCGTAGTAAAAGCCAAAGAGACAGACGCTCTCCAAACTCTCCCGGCAGAGCAGGGCCGGGATGAGCAGCATCAGCATTTTCTCGTAGTAGTGGCCCTCCTGGTGCAGGGCGTAGCAAAGTATCTTATAGAGAAGATAGAGCAGGAATGCCGCCATGCAACAGAAACCCAGTATGCCCGTATAGGCCAGGGTGCTGACATAGCTGCTGTGAAAGCCTCCGCCCAGGTAACTGTTCAGGCGATTGGGAGGAAAGTCGCGTATGGCTTTCTGGCGCAGCGTCGCGATACCCTGTCCAATGACAGGGGACTCTTTGACGTAGTTCAGCCCGTAGTCCCAGAGTATATAGCGGGCACTCCAGGAGTGGCCCTCCACCCCCTCCCCCTCGAAGAGGCTGTCAAAGGTATCCCTGGCCCCGCTGGGCTCACCATCGAAGTCCTCATTGGGTGGGAAAAAGCGATTCGCCGCCCCGGGCATGGTCTGTGGGCTGCGTCTGAGCAGCTGCTCACCCAAACTGCGTGGCAGGAACTCGGAATACAGATAGGCTGGCAGGCGGTGCAGCAGGGCCGAGGTCTGCATCATGATGAGATAGCAGAAGACGGCCACAAGTCCGGCAGTCAGGACGCGAGCACAGCGCCTGAGACCTGGGCGGAGGCGGCCGAAGGCCGCAGGGAGCAGACTCGCCAACAGGGCCGCCAGCGTCAGGAAAGCCAGAATGGTCGCCCTGCTCTGAGCCAGAACAAAGGCCGCCAGGTTGAGGGCCAGGACGAGGCTCAGCAGGATGTAGGGCAGGGCCCGCCTCCGCTTCATGTCCCAGTTGCGGAGCATCCAGCAGAGCGCCGACCACATAGCCAGGAGATTCAAGCCCGCCAGAACATTAGGGCTGGAGGCCACCCAGAGCCGATTTTTGACCATGCCATAGAGCAGCACCAGGCCCTGGAAAACAAAGCTGCCCCGCAAGTTGAGCAGAAAGGCAGTGACACCGAAGGCCGAGGCCAAGCTCCCCGCCAGCATCAGCAGCAACTGCCCTCCTCGCAGGAAGCGGCCCACGGACTCCGAGCGGAGGCTGCGATGAAAGTAGGAGGGCAGGATGATCAGGAACATCAGGAGGACCAGAATGACTGTCAGCTCCCGCTTAATGTTATTCGGATTCGAGAAGAGCACCGAGAGGACATAAACCCCCACGAAACACAGCAGGGGGCGACTCTTGGGAGCCAGGCCCCGGGCCAGGCCGCCACGGTGCACCATCAGGGCAAAGGCCGGGACATAGACGCAGGCCAGAAGGATGTGCAGGGCTATATTCCCGCTCCAGTCAAGCATCCGCCTCTCCCCCCTCCGCTATCGACTGGGGCAGACCCTCGGCGGGGGTCTCCAGCAGCTGCTCTGGCAGCTGTTCCCAGTCCTCAGACTCCACGAGCGGGGCCGCCGCATAGTGGTACGTCGGAACGAGTCGTGAAATGGCCTCACGGATGGCCGAGCCCTGCTGGTCGCGCCAGGCCAGGTCCATGAGGGCCTCAATGCGTTTTTCGAAGCCCTGATGCTCGAAGTCGATGGGGCGGGCGACAAAAATCTTGCGATTCGGCGTGCGCTTTAGCCCCTCCTCCTCCATCAGGATCTCCTCGTAGAGCTTCTCTCCAGGCCGCAGGCCCGTAAAGACAATCTGAATGTCCCTCTCCGGTTCATAGCCCGCCAGGTAAATCATATTGCGTGCGAGGTCCAGAATTTTGACTGGCTCACCCATGTCCAGGACAAAAATCTCTCCCCCACAGGCGTAGCAACCGGCCTGGAGCACCAGGTTGACGGCCTCGGGAATGGTCATGAAAAAACGGATGATCTCCGGGTGGGTCACCGTCACGGGCCCGCCCTGCTCAATCTGGCTGCGGAAGAGGGGGATGACACTGCCGTTGGAACCGAGCACATTGCCGAAGCGCACAGCCACGAAGTCCGTACGCGGACTCTTTTCATTCAGATCCTGAATCACCATCTCACAGAGCCGCTTCGAGGCCCCCATGATGTTCGTGGGATTTACGGCCTTATCTGTGGAGATCAGGACGAAGCGCCGGGCCCCGTAACGGGCGGCATAATGGGCGCAGAGATAGGTGCCGCGGACGTTGTTCTTAACCACCTCATTGGGATTGTGCTCCATCAGGGGCACATGCTTGTGCGCGGCCGCATGGTAGACATACTGCGGGCGGTAGTGGGCAAAAATTGTCTTGACCCGGTGGGCGTCGCGCACCGAGGCGATGAGCACCGTCAGGTGCAGGTTGGGATAGCGGCGCTGGAGCTCCATCTGGATGTCGTAGATATTGTTTTCGTAAATATCCAAGAGGATAAGATGGGCGGGGCTGAAGCTCGCGATCTGCCGGGCCAACTCGCTGCCGATGGATCCGCCCGCTCCCGTGATCAACACAGATTTGTCGGACAGGTCGCGGGCGATCTCCCGCACATTGACCTCCACCGGCTCACGGCCCAGCAGGTCCTCCATGCGAATATTGCGGAGCTTATGACTGAGCACCCTGGCGTCATCCTGCCCCTCAGCCTTCATCATCTCGGAAACCGAGGGCATAATGAGGATGTCCTTTTTTGTATCCTGACAAATCGCCAGAATTTTCTGCCGTTCCAGAGTCTGGGCCGTAGGCAGGGCCAGAATGAGCACATCAATGCCGTAGCGGCGGACCAGCTCGGGGATCTTATCCCGTCCGCCACAGATTTTTACACCCTCGATATAGCGGTTGTGCTTATTGGGATTGTCGTCAACCGCGACCACCACGCGGAAGTCCAGGGCGTCGGAGGTCTTGGCCTCCTTGATGAGCACATGCCCGGCCTCACCGGCTCCGATCAGCAGGGCGCGGCGGCGCTTCTGGCTGTAAGGCCAGCTGCTGAGGCTCTTGATGAGAAAGACCACCGATCGGTAAAAAAAGCGATTCGCTGTAGTCAGAGTTGTGAAGAGCAGGAACTCAATAAAATAAAAATTGAGTGGGAAGTGCACGCGGCTGAGCCAGATGTAGGAAAATTGAATCAGGAGCAGGAACAGATCTGCCAGGACGCCCCGATAAAAAATATCGATGCTGATATAGGTCCAGATGACGGAGTAGAGCCGGGCCACATAGTATACGACGATGGCCAGGGCACAGAAGAAGGGCATGAAGGCCAGGAGCAGGTCACGCTGGGCATAGGACAGGGGGTGGAGGTTAAAATTATAGGCCATCCACAAAGAAAAGAGCGGCAGGGCCGCGGCGATGGCGATGTCGAAGAGCACGATAAAAGCGAGGCGCAGCACGTAGCGCCCCGAATGAAAATTCATTTTCTGATCTATTCGCTCTGCCCTATCTCGCTTCATGACGGTCCTCGCTTATTCACTCTTGCGCAGCAGGATGAGGAGCTGGGAGGGTTCACGGCTACGCAGGTCGTAGGCTCCCTGCCCGAGACCGCGCACCCGCACCGCCAGGTCCATGCTCACGGAAACCTGTTTCTGCTTCTCGAGTTGCTCACGGATACGCTGCAAGTCGAGGTCGCCGATCCGGGCCTCCACCTCAACGCTCTCATAGTTAATCCGCTCAGCATTGTGCTGGCGCACGGCAAATTGCAGATTGGTCGCCGACTGCTCCTCGGCCAGGCTGTAGGTCAGTCCCAGCTCCTCCAACTGGACCAGGCCCTCCAGCTGAATATTGACCCGGTTCAGGTTGACGCTGACGATGGGGTTGATATTCGTCTGCACATAGGCCCAGAGGCAGATGGAGAGGAAAACGGAGGTCAGCTGCAAGAAAAATTTCTGCCGCCTCTGCCGCCCCGCCTTGACAGTCGGCAGGACCACACCGTCAATGCTCGTCTCGGGCTTCTTCCCCAGAATCCGCTGCAGGCTGCGGCGGAGGCCGCCCTGCTCTATGGTCTGCCCCTCTTCCAGCAGCAGGCGTCCCAGGGTCACGCGCAGGGAGTCTCCGTTCTCCATCGGATAGAGGCGGCCGCCCACCGCTAGAGAAATATGGCCACGTTCCTCAGAGACAACCAGGACCACGGCGTCGCCCAGTTCGCTGGCTCCCACCGCCGCGCGGTGGCGGGTGCCATAGTCGCGGCGCATGTGGTACGTATCCGACAGGGGGACATGGCAGCGGGCCGCGTAGATGCGCCCCCCACGAATCAGTACCGCCCCATCATGGAGGGGTGAGCCCTTGTAAAAAATCTGCTCAATGAATGTCGAGGTGATGGCCGCATCCACAATGATTGCTGTGCCCTGGACCAGCTCGCCCAACTTCGTATTCCGCTCAATAATGATGAGCGCCCCCGTCTTCACCGCGGCCATGCGCTCACAGGCCGTGACCAGGGCCTCAATCTCCTTTTGCAGCTTCAGATCCATATCCTGCTGCTTGCTGTGCTGGGAAAAAATCTCATTGGGGCGTAAAAAGTGGATAAAGCCGATGGACTTGCGCCCCACGGTTTCCAGGGCCCGGCGCAATTCGGGCTGAAAGAGCACGACGAAGCCGATGGCCAGCAGGGATAACGAATTGCTCAGAATGTAGTTAATCGTACTGAGGCCGAGGAGTTTACAGGCAATCAGCAGGGCCACAATAAAGAGTATGCCCTTAAGTAGCTGCCAGGCCCTGGAATCGCTCATCAGCTTCAGGACGAAGTAGAGCACGGCTGCAGTCACGGCCATATCGAAGATCGCCAGGAAGACGTCCGTGCCGCTGCCGAAGAGTAGCCAGCCGTGGACCAGACCCCGCAGGGCCTCGCTGATCCAAGCGACCAAGAAACTGAAGATACCTGCAAACACCACAGCTACACTCCATCACCAGGGCCCACAGTCCCCCCAACAAGCATGGGCTCCAAACCTACAGAAATGCACTCTATTCTAGCACAGGGAGCCCGGAATTTGGGACTGAACAGGACTTCCGTTATAATAACGTAATTAAAAGTACAGAAAGGCTCTCCTGCTAATGGCTATTCACTTCGGCCTTCGCGACATGCGCCGCGGCTTCATGTTCCTTCTCAAGTGTCTGCTGATTGCCCTTGTCACAGGGCTCTTCTACTTCGCCTACAACTACCACCTGGACGAGGTCTTCTACTCCAAGGGCTATCTGATGGGCCTCTTCGCCTACATCCTGCTCTTCATCGTCCTGGCGGAACCCTACGAACTCTTCCGAATCGGCGTATTGCGCAAACGCGAACTCCAGTTCTCCCTGCCCCTCGTCCTCCTGTCGACAAATTTTATCGCCTACCTCATCATCGCCCTGATTTCACGCCGTCTGATCTCCCCCCTGCCCCTGCTCCTCTGCAGCCTCGTCCAGACCCTGCTTGGCTGGGTGTACTACCACTTTGCAAACTATTGCTACTTCCGTCTCTACCCCGCAAGGGACACCGTCATCGTCTACTCCCTGCACAAGTGGGACCAGCACGTAATGCAAAAATTCGCCCGTATGAAAGAGCGCTATATCATCAGCGCCATTTTCAAGGAGACGGATCCGATGGAGGAGATCGAGGCGGCGATACTCAAGCATGGTACCTGCATCATCGGCCGCCTGCCCAGTGACGAGCGCAGCCATCTCATCGACTTCTGCTACCGTCACAACAAGCGGATTTTTGTCATGCCCTCCCTCGACGACATTCTCCTGCACCACGCCCACCACACACAGATCGGCGACTCCCTGGTCTACCTGATCAAGAATCGTCCCCTCTCTCTGGAGCAGCTGGCCTTGAAACGCCTTTTTGACCTCCTGCTCTCCGGCCTGATTCTCCTGCTCAGCTCGCCCGTCCTCCTCATCTCTGCCATCATTATCAAGTGTACGGACGGCGGCCCCATCTTCTTTCGCCAGGACCGGGTGACCCGCGGCGAGCACGTCTTCTCCATCCTCAAATTCCGCTCCATGATTGTCGATGCGGAAAAGCACGGGGCCCAGCTCACCACGGAGCACGACCCCCGCATCACGCCCATCGGCCGCTTCCTGCGCAAGACGCGCATTGACGAAATTCCCCAGCTCATCAATGTGCTCAAGGGTGAGATGTCCATCGTCGGCCCCCGCGCCGAGCGCATCGAGAACCACCAGTACTACTCGGAGCACATGCCCTCCTTCCGTTATCGGACTAAGGTCAAGGCCGGCATCACGGGCTATGCCCAGATTTTTGGCAAGTACAACACCTCCTTCGAAGACAAGGTGCGCATGGATCTGCACTACGTGCAAAACTACAGTCTGCGCAGTGACTTCGCCCTGCTCTTTGCCACGCTCCGCGTGCTGATTAAGTCCGACGCCACTGAGGGCTTCGAGATGACACAGCTGGACTTTAACGATACGGAGGACCAGGACTGAGGCCCGCTCGATCAGACCCCAGGCTTTATGCAAAAAAAAAATAAGAACAGCCTTCCAAAATTCGGAAGGCTGTTCTTATCTGTGGTCGGAGTGACTGGACTTGAACCAGCGGCCTCTTGGTCCCGAACCAAGCGCTCTACCACCTGAGCCACACCCCGTTTGCGTACATGCTCATCTATTATAGAGCAACTGCAGCAAAAATCAAGGGCGACGGGCCTGGATTTCCTCCCAGACCTGCTGGGCCAGAAGCTCTGCCTCCTGGCTGGCGTCGAGGCGGAGCAGACCCTCATCCTCCTGGGCCAGCTGGCGATAACGCTGGGCCACAGTCTCCATAAAAGCCAAGCCCTCAGCTTCGAAACGGTCGGGTCCGCCCCCCCGGAGCTGGCGCCGACTCAAGGCCTCCTGGGGAGAGATGTCGAGCAGGAGGCGCAGATCTGCTTGCAGTCCGGCACAGGCGAATCGGAGTGTGGCCTCCAGCTCCTCCTTGCTGAGGCCCCGACCTCCACCCTGATAGGCGCGGGTCGAATCTACAAAACGGTCGAGGAGGACCCAGACCCCTGCTTCCAGAGCGGGTTTAATGCGCTCTTCAACCAATTCCGCCCGGGCCGCATTAAACAGGAGCAGCTCGGCCCGTGGGTGAATGGCGGTCTCCCGGGCTTCCAGAAGCAGGCCGCGTATGGCCTCCCCCAGAGCCGTCCCCCCCGGCTCGCGCAGGCAGAGGCAGGCCTGACCCTCGGCCTCCAGGCGCTGGGCCAGAAGGGCCAGCTGTGTACTCTTACCGCAGCCGTCGATGCCTTCAAAACTTATCAGCAGTCCGCGTCCGCTCATCGCTCTTTATCCTCCAAATAACAGTAGGCACTCAGCTGATTGATAGCCCTGCAAGGCCCCTCCCCCATCTGGAGTCCATGGAAGCCCAGCCCCGCCGAGAGACAGGTCTGGCAGGAATTCAGCAGCTCAGCCGTCCAGGCTTCCCCAGGCCAGATCAGGGGAATGCCTGGCGGGTAGGGCGTGATGGCCTGGGCGCTGCGACGCCCCAACAGCTCCTCCCCTGAGTAAAGCTTGACAGGGGCCTCTATCTGGGGCAGTGGGACGGGAGCAGGGGCTTCCGGCCAGCAGCTGTGAATGGCGGAGGCCTCCCGAGAGCCAGAGAGCTGGCCGAGCAGCTGCCGCCAGGTCGCGCGCAGGTGCCAGACTTCTGCTGCTGGGGGCCGGGACCCCGCTGGCTGCTGGAAATAGGTCTCCAGAGCGCGCCGCAGTCGCTGATAGTCCGCGGCCTCAGTTTGTAAAGAGGGCAGGAGGACGAGGCGCTCGGGGTCGGCGAATTCCACGTCTATCCCCTGGGCCCTGAGCCAGGCCTCCAGATCCAGGGCTGAGTAGTCAGGTTCCAGCTCCAGCACGAGGTGCAGGGGGTCCTGCTCCGGGTCCTGCACGCGCCGGCAAGCCGGGGGCAGAACGCCTAGATAGTCCTCCATCCAGGCCAACTGTCGCTGGTAGCAGGCCGCCCCCTCCTGCTCCAGCTGGGCCCTGGCCCAGTCTCCGGCGGCGGCCAGCATGAGCGGCGGCGAGGAGCCCCGCAACAGGCCCAGAGCCTGACGCAGGGGCCCCGTCCACCGTGGGTCCCGACAGATTAGATAGGCCGCTCCCGTCGGAGCCAGTAGCGTCTTGTGAGCGCTCAGTACGAGGACCGTAGCTGGCAGCGGCCGTCCCGCTGCGGGGAAATGGGCCCCGTGGGCCGCGTCCACCAGCAGGGGAAGGCTGTAGTCCCGAGCCAAATGCTCCAGGGCTTCGAGGTCTGGGACATATCCATAATAATCCGGGGCCGTCACCAGGAGACAGCGGATATCCGGCTGCCGTTCCAGGACGCGCCGGTAGGCCGCAGGACCGGGCCAGGCCAGGGGGGAACGCCATCCTTCGGACGCCGCTGCCGCCTCGCCCTCCCCCTCAGGAAAGTACACACGCAGGCCAAAACGCCAGGCCGCCAGCAGCAGACTGCGGTGGGTCTGACGGGCCGCCAGCACCGCTCCCCCCCGAGCACAAAGGGCCAGGAGGGCCGCCGCCAGGCCCTCACTGGAACCCCCTGTCAAAAAAAAGGCCGCCTGGCCCTGATATAGCCCCGCCAGCCGCCGCTGGGCAAGATCTAACGGACCCCAGGGCTCAGCCAGGTCCCCGGTCCCTTCCAATTCCGTTGTATCCAGGTCCTGCCAGGCCGGCAAGCACCGTCCACCAGGCATATGAAAGGAGCAGCGCCCCTCCTGACGCAGCTCCCGCAAATGGCTGTAAAACGGCGCCTCAGCGAAGTCGGGGAGGTCCCGAAAAAGCTGGCCAGCCATCAGTCCAGCTTCACCGTATGGATGTCCGCAATCTCCAACCAGATTTCTTTCTCAATACGATCATTATCGCGGCGGATATCCTCAATAGTCTCCTGGGCCGGAGCTCTGCGATTCCCCCGCTCCGAGCGGCGAGGGCGGCGCTGACCCGTGGTATTCTGCTCCGAACGGCGGGGTCTGCTTGTGGTCTCCGCCCCGGAAGCTTGCCCCGGGTTCCGGGAGCCACGATTCACAGCAGGCTGCTCGCCTCCCGTCTGGGCGCCCGCCTGCTCTGGACGCTGCTCGGAGCGCTTCTCGGAGCCAGAGGGGCGCCTGGACCGATTGTTCCGTCGTCCCCCCTGACCCTGGGCGGCCTGACTCTGGCGGCCCGCTGTGCTCCGCTCAGCGGAACGTTCCTCGCGGGCGCCCTCTGGGCGCCGCCTTCTGGGGCGGCGCTGGCCATCGCCCTCAGACCGTCTCCGCTGGCCCGTACCCAGACCCATCTGCTGTTTCTCCCGCTGTTCTTCAGCCACCACGCGCTTCCTCTCTACGGCCTCCAAGGGCCTCTTTCTATCTCCGTTGGCTGGGCCCAAGACCCGCCGCCTATTTTGTGTAGTGATTTTATATTGTATCGAAAATCCCCAGTCCCCGCCGAGATCCAGCGCTCTCAGGACCTAACTGAGACCAGCCTGGGACAGTTCCTGGCGCAGACGCTGGGCAAAAAGTCTCAGGGCCATGCCGCGGTGGGAGCGCCTGTTCTTCTCCTCTGGACTGAGTTCAGCTGCGGTCAGGCCCAGTTCGGGAAGATAAAAAATCGGATCATAGCCGAAACCCTCCGTCCCCCGAGCTTCTCGGGCGATCTCGCCGCAGAGGCGGCCCTCAGCCTGAATCTCCTGGCCCTCGGGACCCAGGCAGACAATAACACAGCGGAACTGGGCCCGACGGTTGGTCCCTGCCGCCTCTACCTCCTCCATCAGCCGAGCCCATTTTTGGGGATAGGCCGTGTTCTCCCCCTGGTAGCGGGCCGAATAAATACCCGGCCTTCCGCCCAGGCAGTCCACCTCCAGACCTGAGTCGTCCGCCAGGACCCAGGCCCCCGGGAAATTCCGGGCCACAGTCTGGGCCTTGATGCGCGCATTTTCGTAAAAGGACTGGCCGTCCTCGATAATCTCTTCGTCAAAGCCCAGGTCACGGAGGCTTCGCAAATCCAGGTCCAGGCCCTCCCCAGCCAGGATCTCCCGAAGTTCTGTACACTTGTGCTCATTGTGGGTCGCCAGAATCAGCTGCATCTGCTCCTCCTTTTTTTGCTTACTGTGCCTTTCACACGCCGGCAGCAACAGCGGCAGATCCCCTGTCGCTTCTCCGGCCCAGCTGCCCGCAGATCCCCATCTCAGCTCACTGACTCCGCCATGCCGGTGGATAGAGATTCTTGGCTCGGGAACCCTCTGGTTTCACCC
Organism: Bacillota bacterium; assembly: GCA_023388435.1. Taxonomy (GTDB): domain Bacteria; phylum Bacillota; class Clostridia; order Saccharofermentanales; family Fastidiosipilaceae; genus JAEWGG01. The sequence goes on from JAEWGG010000012.1 coordinate 11,315, forward strand.
AGCCCAGGGCCTGGCAGCCGAGGACTGGCCACTCAGCACAGACTGCCCGGTAGGGCGGCTGCCCGCCGTCCAGGCCGCAGTCCGCAGCCTGCAATTCCAGGGTATCCCCGCGCAGGTAGGCCTCCAAATAACGGGCCCCCTCCGCCTCCTCTGGTCTCCAGATAAGCGGTTTTTGCAAGGCCGCACTTGGCAGGGACAGGAGAAGGCTGTGGCTCGGCCGCCAGCGCAGGCCCGCCCCCAGTTCCTGAGGCCGTCCCGGCCTGGCCCCCCCTCGCCCTCGTCTGGCGGCAGGGCCCTTCGCTTGCTGATAGCGGCCAAGGATGAGGCCCGTCTTCAAAAACTTTACGCCCTTCAGCTCAGCCAGCTCCGTCCAGGGCCGAGGCAGGTTCTGGGGCAGAAGCAGGAGCTGCTCCTTATAGGAGCGCAGGTCTCCCAGGGGACGGCTGGCCCAGAGTGCACACTGCTCAGGGCTAAAGAGCTGGGCAGCAAAAGTCAGAAACGAGCGGCGCAGACCGTCTAAGTCCAGGCCTCCCCTGTGTTCCGTCCCCGCCTTGCGGGGGCCTCCTGCCAGGCCCTGGGACTCCGGACACGGCGCTGCAGCAGATTTTTTCAAAAGACAGCAAAAATGTCCGTCCCCCTCGGCCCGCTGCGGCCAGATGCGCAGGGCCCCAGGCAGATCGATGGCCGGGGATACGCAGTCCCGCCCCGCCGCGGGCAGACGCTCTGCTGCGGGGAGGACGGAGAAGTCCGGATGCCGCTCCAGAAAAGCCTTAATCTGCCCCTCATTCTCCTGCACATTAAACGTGCAGGTGGAGTAGACAAGCTCGCCGCCTGGGGCGAGGAGTTCCGCCGCATGGCCAAGCAGTTCAGCCTGGATCTGGCGGATGCTCTCTGGGCCATAGCGCTCCCAGGAGGCCAGGGCCTGGGGGTCGCGGCGGACCATGCCCTCCCCAGAACAGGGGGCGTCGAGGAGGATAAGGTCGAAGGCCGCTGCTAGCTGGCGGGCCAGCTGGCCTGGCTCAGCCACCGTGACCAGGGCCTCCGCCACCCCGGCCTGCTCCAGATTGTGAAGCAAGGCCTGGCAGCGACTGTCCGATATGTCATTACTCCAGAGCAGGCCCCTCCCCTGCAGTCGAGCTGCCAGACGCAGGGACTTGCCGCCCGGGGCCGCGCAGAGGTCCAGGACCCGCATCCCCGTCCAGACGGTCGGCAGTTCGGCGGGCAACATGGCCGAGGCCTCCTGAATGTAGTAGAGCCCCGCCTGGTAGGCCAGGCCCTTACCGGGGCGTTCACAGTCCGCAGGAAGGTAGTAACCCTCACGGGACCAGGGCACAGCGACAGGGGCCTTTGCCCCAGCCCCCAGCAAGTGTTCCAGAATCTTCTGGGCCTCCTCCGGACGTCCCTCCAACTTCAGACTGTTCAGGCGAAAGGCACGAGCTGCCTCCTCCTCAAAACTCTGGTAAAAGTTCTGGCACTCCGCAGCGTCAAAACCCGCCTCTTCCATCAGGGTCTGCATGGCCACCCTAAAAGCCTCTGTCCACCGCATCATCGTCCCAGGCTCCATACTAAGCGGAAGCAGCGCCGTTTTAAGGCCGCTCCAGAAAGCGTCTCCGGATAGCGGGCCTGGCTGAGCAGACGCATACAGGTGTCCTCCGCACCGAGGGTCCCCAGGGTTTCGTAGGCGGCCAGCGCCTCTGACCGCTGTTCCTGGGCCTGTTCCCACAGGGCCAGGGCCGCATCTCCACCCCAGACCCGGCCCAGGGAGGCCAGGGGGCGCTGCCAGAGCTGGGCGATGCTGCTGTAGTGGGGAAAGAGCTCCCAGGCCCCTCCAGATCCTGGGCTGCCGAGGTCGGGGAAGTAGATCCGAACGAGCTCGGCCCAGAGCGCATCCAGTTCCTCCGCCGTCGAGAGTCCGTCACGGTAGACCTGCAACTCGAAGTCCAGTAACAGCCCCTGGTAGCAATGGCGGTTCAGATGCTGTAAGAGCAGGGCCTCACGGTAGCGCCGCCCCTCCTCCTCGGTAGGAAAGAGGCGGGGCAGGAGGTCCCAGGACAGGGCCAGCAGGGATTCCCCCCAGATACGACAAAGATCGTCGTTGGCCTGGGCCACCAGGACTGAGCTCTGCTGGCCGTAGTGGCTTAAATAGGCCTGGCCTTCGCCCAGCAGGCGCAGCAGGCGTGGCAGACTGCGGCCACTGAGTTCCAGGTTAGTCGTGAGCAGGGGCAGGCGGGTCTGCCAGACCAGCTCGCTGCTCGACCAGGGCTGGAGATTCGATTTTTGCACCCGCCTGCGCAGGGCCCAGAACAGCAGGGGCTGACCCTCCCTGGCGGGACTCGGCCGACCAGGATTCAGTCTGTAAAAGGCCGCCCGTTCACGGAGAGCCCGCACAAAAGGCCGCCGTTGGTCCTCCAGGACCAGACCTATGAAGCGCTCCAACTGGGACCAGTCACTGGCCGCCAGGTCCGGTTCCGGCAGGTCCACAGGGGGCAGGTAGTCCCCGGAAGATTTCAGCAGGTCCAGCCAGCTGGCCCCCTGTTCCAGCAAGTCATGGCGAAAGTCCCGAGCTGCCAGGATGCAGCTGCTGCGCAGCCCCTGCAAGTAGCGCTCCACGGTCCGCAGATCGAAGTCCAGGCGCTCTTCGCGCAGGAAGCTCAGTTCCGCAAAGTTCCGGAAACCCAGCTTGCGTGCCAGGTCCTGGCGCACCGCAAGGAGGGCGCAGAAACGTGGCAGACGCTTCTCCTGCCGCTCCCAGCCAGCCAGCAGCGACTTATGGTAAGCCTGAAGCAGGCCCTGGGGGCCCCGCCCGTGGGGGAAGCAGGTCTGTGTGGAGAGCTCAGCTGGCCAGTCCGCATTTCGGGCACGGGCGAAAAGCAGGATCTGGAGCTGGGCCTGCAGCGCTTGGAGGGGGGTCTCCACGGGCCCCAGGGCCATCAGCAGACGCTCTTGCTCCAGTTCCTCCAGAGCCCAGGCGCTCTGGGCACTCTGACGATTGTGCAAGCGCAGCAGCAGCATCTTGCCGAAGTGGCTGCTGAGGCGCTGGACATCCTGGGGGTTCAGCAGGGGGGCCAGACTCTGGTCAATAAGGGCATAGAGGCCCTCCGCCTGGTCCTGGGCCGCCAGCACCTGTTCCACCAGGAGGGCAAAAACAGCCCTCCTGTCTTCCCCCGCCTCAGTCTCCTGGGTCCAATCCTCCCCATTTTCGAGCAGCAGATTCAAGAGCTGGTAAATCTGGCCCTGATCCTGGGCATAGTGGGCCTCAACCTGGTCCCAGAAAGCCTGTGCCAGAACACTGTCCGCCGCCGTCTCCAGGTCCTCCTCCAGTCGCAGGCTGAGGTCCTGCCCCGCCGCGCTGAGAACTGCCAACCGCCCCGTCTCCTGGGCCGTAGCCCAGTCCGCCAGACCGCCCTGTGCCAAGAACTCTGCCAGATCAGATGGGCTGGCCTCCTCAGCCTCCCAAGCCAAACAGGACCCGATAGCTGACCAGTCCGGCCAGTATCGGGTCCCACCAGGCTGTGCAGCAGGCCCACGACGGCTCCGCGCGTGTGTCTGCCTCCTGTCGCCCACAGCGCCTCGCCTCACATCCGCTCCACGGCGCGGAGGCCCAGAAGCTCCAGGCCCGTTTTAAGCACTTTGCAGTAGGCGGCGAGAAGGGCCAGTCGCGCCCGCTTCTCCCCCTCCTCAGCTGTCAGGATGGAACAGTTGCTGTAGAAGCGGCTAAAGCTGCGCGCCATAGTCTGCAGATGCCGGGCCAGAATGGAGGGTTCATAGTTCTCCGCGGCCTGGATCAGGGCCTTATCAAAGCCCCGCATCTCCTCCAACAAGGCAAAACTCTCCTCATCGGCCAGGAGGCTGAAGTCAGCCTGATTCAGTTCGGCCTCGTCCAGTCCCGCCCGGCGGAGTACGGAGCGGGCCCGGGCATAACTGTACTGAAGGTAGGGGGCGCTGTCACCGTTGAAGTCCAGCATGTCCTCCCAGGTGAAAATAATGTCCCGCTCACGCCCGTTGCGCAAGAAGGCGTACTGCACCGCCGAGACGCCGATGTCCTGGGCCAGTTGCTCCAGGTCCTCCTCCGCCAGCTCCTGACCACGATTCGCCGCATTTTCGCGGATGATAGCCCGGGTCTTGGCCACCGACTCATTCAACAGGTCCTCCAACAGGATAACCTGGCCACTCCGGGTGGACATAGTCCCCTGGCCCTTCGGGAATTTCACCGTACCGAAACCGACGTGTACACAGCCCTCCCGGCAGGCCTGACCAGCCCGCTCCAGGACCCCGAAGACCTGCTTGAAGTGCAGGCTCTGCGGCAAGCCCACCACATAGATATTGCGGGCAAAATGCCAGGTCTGCCAGCGGTAGAGTATGGCCGCCAGGTCGCGGGAGGCGTAGATCGTCGTGCCGTCCGACTTGAGAATAATACACGGCGGCATCTTGTAGTCGTCCAGGCGCACAACCTGGGCGCCCTCGCTCTCCTCCAGCAAACCTTTATCGCGGAGCAACTCGACTACAGCTGGGATCTTATCACTGTAAAAACTCTCCCCGTTGTAATTGTCAAAACGCACGCCGAGGCGCTTGTAGACCCGCTTAAATTCCTCAAGCGACGCCTCGCGGAAGAGGCTCCACAGGGCCTGTTCCTCAGCTTCGCCCTGTTCCAGACGGCGGAAGTAATCGCGGGCCTCATCCTCCAATTCCGGATGTTCCTCAGCCTCCTCGTGGAATTTGACATAGATGCGCAGCAACTCGGGGATGGCCTCCCGCTCCAGGGCCTCCGGATCGCCCCAACGCTTGTAGGCGGCAATCAGCTTGCCGAACTGCGTCCCGTAGTCTCCCAGGTGGTTGAGGCCCAGGGCCTCATAACCCAGGTGGCCGTAAATACGCTTAAGCGCCTCGCCCAGCACCGTACTAAAGGCGTGGCCGACGTGGAAGGGCTTGGCAATGTTGGGCGATGAATACTCGACAAGCACCGTCTCCCCACGCTCCGGCCCCCGGCCCGGAACGAAGTTCGGATCCAGGATTCGTGTCAGCAGCTCCTGGGCGGACTGGGCGCGGTCGAGGAAGAAGTTCAGATACGCCCCCTTAATCTCCACGCGGGACAGGCCCTGGGGCAGGTTCTGCTCAACTTTTTCCAGAAGGCTCTGCGCGATGGCTGGAGGGGCCTGGCGCAGGCTCTTGGCCAGCCGGAAGCAGGGGAAGGCATAGTCGCCCAGCTCCCGCTGGGGCGGCTGTTCAATCCAGGTCTGCAAGTCCTCAGGGGCCAGGTCCAGCCCCCCCTGCTCACAGATGCAGCGGGCGATACGTGCTTTATAGTCCATGCGTATTCTCCTTAATCCAATAGCCGCTCCGTATGCGCGGCTCAGGCCTCCAGCTCAGCGTACAGCTGGCGGCGGAGTTTCAGCACCTCTGCGGCCAGCTCGCTGCGGGGGCAGACGATCCTGAAGCGTTTGTCCCGACTCACAATCTCCACCTGGCCCTGGTCCAGATTCTTCGGACTGACAATGACGCGGATGGGCGCGGCCAGCAAGTCGGCGTCCGCAAACATCGAGCCTGGACGCAGGTCGCGGTCATCGTAGAGCAGATCCAGGCCCAGGCCCTCCAGCTCCGCCACCACCTCTTCTGCCGCCTGGCACACAGCCTCATCCTTGGCGCGTAGATTGCAGACCTCCAGCTCCCAGGGCGCAATGCTGATCGGCCAGATCGGTCCGTAGTCGTCATGCGATTCTTCGCAGACCGAGGCGATCAGACGTCCCACGCCGATGCCATAGCAGCCCATAATCGGGGTCTGAAGCTGGTTCTGGGCATCCACATACTGCATACCCATGGCCTCGGAATAGCGGCGCCCCAGCTGAAAAATATTGCCGACCTCAATGCCGCGGCGGACGCGCAGCACAGGCTCTCCACAGACTGGGCAGATGTCGCCGTCCTGGACTTTTGCCAGATCGTGGAAGTCGGGGCGGGGCAGGTCACGGCCCCAGGCGACGCCGCTGTAATGCTGATCCTGCTCATTGGCCCCACAGCAGAAGCCCTCCAGGTCGGCCAGCGAAGCGTCAAAGACCTGACAGAGCCCCCCATCCAGACCCAGGGGACCGATGAAGCCAGGCACAATTCCACTGCCAGGGGCAATCTCCACGGCCGGATGGACTTCACAGCCGAGCAGGTTACGCAGCTTGGTCTCATTCACCTCAAGGTCTCCGCGCAAAAAGACCACGACATAGCTGTCGTCGGCATTCTTCTGGTAAACCACGGCCTTACAGCAGTCCCGGGCCTCCACGTTCAGGAAGCGGGCCAGGTCCTCGATGGTCTTCTGCTCTGGCGTCTCATGCTTCTGGAGCTCCCCAGCCCGTCCTCGGTAGCCATCCTGAATGCGCTGGGCCACCTCCATATTCGCCCGGTAGTCGCTGCCCTCACTGATGACGATGCTGTCCTCACCAATGTCTGTCAGGAGCATGAACTCGTGGGAGACCTTGCCCCCCATCATGCCGGAATCTGAGGCCACGGCCACGACCTCCTTCAGGCCGCAGCGGCGAAAAATACGCTCATAGGCCTCGTAGCAGCGGGCGTAGTAAGCCTCCAGATCCTCCTGGCTCTCATGAAATGAGTAGGCGTCCTTCATCGTGAATTCGCGCACCCGGATGAGACCGGCCCGACTGCGCGGCTCATCACGGAACTTCGTCTGAATCTGGTAGATCATAAACGGCAGCTGGGTATAGGACTTGACCGTGTTGCGGGCGAGGTGCACCGCCGCCTCCTCGTGAGTCATACCGAGGACCATTTTATTGCCCCCGCGGTCGCTGAAACGCAGGAGTTCCGAACCCACGGACTCATAGCGGCCCGACTCCTCCCAGAGACTGGCCGGCATCACGACAGGGAAAAGCACCTCCTGGCCCTCAATACGGTCCATTTCCTCGCGCAGGATCTTCTCTATTTTTTTTGCAATGCGCCGGGCGGGCGGGAAAAAACTGTAAATGCCGCTGCCCACAGGCTTGATATAACCGCCCTTAATCATCAGCATCTGACTGGCGGTCACCGGGCCCTCTGGCGCCGTCTTCAGCCGCTCACCTAACATCTTGCTCACACGCATCGCCATGCTTGTTTACGCTCCCCTTCTCATCCCTGTCAGCCCTCTTTTCCCGCCGTTTTACGAGGCGACAAAAGGCAGCGACAGCCTAAATGTCTTTTAACTTATAGATTCTAAACAGAAAGGCTAACAGCGTCAATTTCTTCTGTCTCCCCAGCGGGCCGCGGGCGTATGCTATCCTTATAACTGTCTAGTTAGGGCTGGCAAAGCCCGTGTACGGAATTTATCGGTTCAGCTGGCGCGCTTCGAGAAAGGATACACCATGCAGCAGAGTGAATTACAGACCCTATACCTGGCAGGAGGCTGCTTCTGGGGCCTACAGGCCTTCTTCGCCCGCATCCACGGCGTGCGCGAGACCGAGGTCGGCTACGCCAACGGCCAGACAGCGGAGGCCAGCTACGAGCGTTTGAAAGAGACGGGCCACGCCGAATGCCTGCGCCTGGTCTATGACGTCCTGCAGATTCACCCAGCAGAAATCCTGCTGCGTTTCTTCCAGGTCATAGATCCCCTCTCAGTGGACCGACAGGGAAACGACTGCGGCCACCAGTATCGGACGGGTATCTACTACGACACAGACGCGAGCTATAGTCCCGCCCAGCAGGCCATCATCCAGGAAGTCTGCGCCTGGCAGCGCCAGCAGCTGGGCCAGGACCTGGCGGTGGAGGTCCTGCCCCTGCGCCACTTCGTCCCCGCTGAAGACTACCACCAACACTACCTCGTAAAAAATCCCCTCGGCTACTGCCACATCCGGCCCTCAGCTTTTAAGGAGCCGCTCTTTGACCCCGCCCAGTTCCCCAAGCCCGACGAGGCGGACTTGCGCGTGAAGCTCAGCCCCCTGCAATACCAGGTCACACAGGAAGCTGCGACCGAGAGGCCCTTTTCCAGCCCCTACGAGAAAAGTGAGGAGCGGGGAATCTACGTCGACGTCGTCAGTGGTGAACCCCTCTTTAGCTCCTTGGATAAATTTGATGCGGGCTGTGGATGGCCGGCCTTCTCCAAGCCCCTGCTTCAGGGGGTGACCAGCTGTCAGCTGGACCGCAGTCACGGCCTGCTCCGCACCGAGGTCCATTCGGATCTGGCTCAGAGTCACCTGGGCCACCTTTTCTCAGACGGGCCCAGCGAGCTGGGCGGCCAGCGCTATTGCATAAATGGGGCCGCCCTCTCCTTCATTCCAGAAGCTGAAATCGAAGCCGCGGGCTATGGGGCCTTCAAGGCCTTCCTCCTCCCCCCACGTTAAGGCCCCCTCGCGGGGCCTCCCTCAATAGAGTTCAGCGGAAGAATACGCCCCTGATGTCGTCTGGAGGCCCTGACCACGGATGGCCCAGAGGCGGTTGAGAGCGTCCTGAATCTGGTAGGCCGCCACCAGATATCCAAGGCCGAATAAGAAGCCCACAAGTTCCAGAAGTATCCAGAGGGGAAAGCGGTACTGGGGGAAGCGCCCCTCGACCATATCCAGGTCAAACAGGGCCTGGTCCGCCCGATAGCAGTTCATCCAGAACAGCGGGGGGATAATAACGTACCAGATATTCTGTTTGAGACGACGCTGCTGCTGGCAGCAGTTAATCTCACGGAAGACCTTCATCGCCCAGAAGATGTAGTAGATCCCGAAACTCATCAGCGAAAAAATCAAAACGAGTACCGGGTCTCGATATGCGCCACAATAGCGCCGATACTCTGGCAGTCGACCGCCTCTCTTCTCCACGCCTCCGCCTCCTTGTCCCGCTGGGGCTTTCTGTTAGACTTTTTATTATTCTAAAACAACTGAAGAAAAATCTGCGGTTCGAAAGCTCGGGCCGCCGTACAAGGAGTGTAACATGACCTCAAGCAGCCTCGCCGAGCGTCCCAGCATCGTGCTCTGGGGTCCGCGCAACAGCGGTAAGTCCAGTCTCATCAATCGGCTTTCCCGCCAGGACGTCTCCATTGTCTCAGACCAGGCCGGAACAACGACGGACCTGGTCCGCCGGGCCCTGGAGCTGCGCCAGGTCGGGGCTGTCACCCTGGTCGATAGCGCCGGCATCGACGAGGACCCGGAGGACTGCCTCGGCCAGGAACGCGTGGCGCGTACCCGGCAGGCCCTGCAGGCAGCGGACTGCGCCCTGCTGGTCCTCCCGGCCCAGGATTTCCAGAAGGGCCAGGACGCCCCGCCCCCCTATTGGGACCAAGTCCTCCACTACGCCCGGCTCATTCCTGCAAACTGCCCGCAGATTCTGGTTTTGAACCAATCCGAGGGGCTCAGCCCCGAGGAGCAGACAGACAGCCGCCAGCGCCTGGCCAGGCTTCTCGGGCCCAAGCTCGGCCAGAGGCCCTGCCTCAGCGTCTCCGCTCTGGCCAACAGCGGTATTGAGGCCCTGCTGGGCCTCCTGCGACAGGCCCTGGACCAGCACAGGCGGGAGGAGGCCCCCCGCCTCATCACCGGCGGACTCGTCCGCGCCGGCGACTATGTCCTGCTGGTCATGCCCCAGGACCGGGCCGCCCCCAAGGGCCGCCTCATCCAGGCCCAGTCCGCCACCATCCAGGAGCTGCTGCAGCTGGGTGCCCAGGTCCTCATCGCCGATGTGCAGCAGATTCCCCAATTGCGCCGGGAGCTGCAGACCCCCATTCGCCTCGTCATCTGCGACTCCCAGGTCTTCGGGCCTGCCTCCAGCGTCTGCCAGGGCCTGAACCTGACCAGTTTTTCCATACTCTTTGCAGCCTACAAGGGGGATATCCACTACTACTGTGCCAGCCTGCCCAGCCTCGCCCAGCTCCAGGCTGGAGACCGCGTCCTCATCGCCGAATCCTGCAGCCATGAGCCGACCAACGAGGATATTGGGAGAGTCAAGATTCCCCGCCTCCTCCGCCAGCGCTTTGGCGACCAGCTCCAGATTGACATCGTGGGGGGGCGCGACTTTCCCGAGGACCTCAGCCCCTACCGCCTCATCATCCAGTGCGGAGGCTGCATGTTCACCCGCCAGCACCTCCTCACACGCCTGGAGGCCGCCCGACAACAGGCCGTCCCCATGGTCAATTACGGCATCTGCCTCGCCTGGTTCCAGGGCATCTTGGACCAGCTTATCATCCCGGAAGTCCGCCCCATAAGCGACTAAAAAACCTGACCGCCTGGTCAGGTTTCTCTCTCGCTCCGTTGAATGCACAGGAATGGGGCCAGCAGCCTCATTTTTCTTCCAGCCAGCGGCAGTCCGTCCCATCCCGCAGGCGAATGCGCACGTAGGGCGTCAAAAAAGCATAGTTCAAACTGCTGTAGGCCAGCTTGAGCTGCACAATGTCTCCCACCTGGAAACTCCGCTCCGAAGCGCTGACGTCAAAGAGGGCGTGGTCCCCCGAGGCCGCGACATAGCGCAACTGTGTGTCCAAGGCCTCCAGTGGACGCGGGCCCAGATCCTGTCCGCCAACCGCCAGCAAAATGCGGCGGATATCCCCGTAATTCTCCACATTCAGCCGACGGGCGTAGGCATCCAGCCCCTGTGGCCCCTCAGGCAGGGAGGGTTTAACCCCACTCTCGATGACTTCGGCCTCCAGGATAAAGAGGTCTCGGGCCATTCCCTCCACAGGTCGAAAATACGAACAGTCATGGCCATAGAGATAGAATTCGCCTACTCTCAGATTGTTGATTCCCGCGGGGAGCCGCCCCTCCGTCAGGAGGTACATGGATCCGGAATTGCCGCCTGAATAGCAGGGCAGGACCTGGCCGGACTCCGCCCGCCAGGCCGCGCCGAGGTCAAGTAGTCTCTGCAGAACCCCGGCCTCTGGGATCACGCCGTGCAGACAGTTGAAATTGGCGCCCAGGCCGCGGCAGACCAGGTGGGGAAGCTCCGTCCGCATGCGGCGCAGGACCGCCAGCAGGTCCTCGGCCATGAAGCCCTCGCGCCGGTCGCCTAACTCCAGCATGAGGATGACCTCATGCCGCCGCCCCTGCTCCCGAGCCGCCGCATGGAGAGCCTCAAGGGCCGTCCACGAGGAGTTCAGGCTGACCTCGCTGTGGCGGACAATGGCCGCGGCTTCAGATGGGGGCACAATGCGCAGACACCAGCGCTCCTCCGCGATCCCCTCCATGCGCTGTAAATTTTCCACACGGGTGTCACCGAAGGCCCTGGCTCCCGCCCGGGCCATCTCCCGCAGCAGTTCCGGATTGCTCCGAAAACACTTCGTCACGAAGCAGAAGTCCACGCCGTGTTGACGGCCCAAGTCGAGGGTCCGTCGCACGTTCTGCCGCAGCTTTGCCACATCAATGGTCAGGAGCGGATAGCTTTCTCCCATGCGTGAACCTCCTTCTCGCCGTGCTACGCATCCTGGAATGATACAATAAACCAGTTAAAAAACCTAGTAGAAAGCGCTGGTACACGCATGCGATTCATTCTTGCACTGTGGCTCGGCAAGCTGGTCAATCTGGCCATCCGCCTCATTGACCCCTCCCGCGGCTCCAACCTGCCGGGACAGAAGGCCATGGCTCTGGATCCTCAGCTGGTCGCCCACTTCGCTGTTCCCAAGGACAGGACCCTCTTCATAACGGGCACGAACGGCAAGTCCTCCATGACCCACCTCCTGGTGCACCTCGCCCGACAGTCAGGCTACAGCGTCTGCACCAACCCCGAAGGTGCCAACCTTCTGGAGGGGGTGGCCACAGCCCTCATCCGCAACACGAACTGGCGCGGCAAGCTGAAGACGGAGCTCTGCATCCTGGAAACCGATGAGCGCTATCTCCCCCTCATCTATCCCCAGCTCCCCGCCGGACAGATGCTCATCACGAATCTGGAAAAAGACCAGGTCCAGCGCAATGGCGATCCTGACTTCATTTATCGCAAACTGGAAAAGCTCATCCACAGCGGCATGACCCTCTATCTGAACAACGAGGACCCCTCCTCCACAGCCCTGGCCAGCCGTGCCGGTACGGTCCACTACTACAGCGTGGCCCGGAATTCCGAATCCTTCACTAAGGACCAGAGCTTCGGCAGCAGGCCCGATCCGGAGACCTTCCGCGAGTGTCGCTACGACTACTATAACCTTGACAGCATCGGTCCCTTTCACATTGAGGGGACGGGAAGAAGCAGCCTGGAAGAAGTCGAAGATCAGGTCCGCGATATTGATTTTGAGACGGGCAGCTTCCGCTTCCAGGGCGTCGGCTTCCAGATGCCCTACCTCCTGCCGCATATGCTCTACAACTACGCTGGCGCCCTCTGTACCGCCCAGCACTTTCTCGGCCTGGAAATCCAGAACCTGCCCCAGGCCCTCAGCAGCTTCGTAAATATTGGCGGGCGCTATGAGGTCCTCGAATACGCCGGAAAAACCATTAAATATCTGCGCATCAAGCAGGAAAATCCCGACACCCTGCAGAGCGCCTTAAACATTATCCGTCAGGAGCCCCAGGACAACGCTTTCCTCCTCTCTCTGGACCGCGTTGAGGACTTCTCCCTCCCCCACTACCACAATCCTTTTTACGCCTATGACTGCGATGTCCAGGCCCTGCTCACAGGCCGGACCCGCCGCTTTGTCGGACTCTCCGAAAGCGGAGGCTACGACGCAGGCCTCTACTTCCGCAGCTCCGGTATTCCCGAGGAGCTCATTGAGCTTCAGCCGCTGAAGACAGCCGGGGACATTCTGGACTACATCGCGGGGCTCCCCTACAACACGGTCTACCTCATCATGCGCCTCGGCCGCTATGAGGAGCTGGAACCTGAGTTGGCGCGCCGGCAAAAGTCCGGGGCACAGCCCGCGCAGCCCCAGGCGGGCCCGCTGCCCAGCAGCCCGGCCCCAGTCCAGGACGTGGAGACGGCCCGGACGCTGAGTGCCAGAAATGAAGCGGGAAATGGCCTCACAGCCCAGCTCTACCGTTTTTCCCGTTTCAGCGAGGCCGACATTGCCACATCCTCCTCAGCCCTCCGCCCCCTACTGCGCCTGGCCCGACTCTGCCCGAACCTGCTTAACCTGCACGGGGACCGCGGCAACCTTCTCGCCCTGCACCAGCTGCTGCGCCACGCGAGCTATGACTACGTCTGCGTGGACATCGACAGTGCCGACCTCTCCCAGTTCCGCCCCAGCGACTTCGACCTCATTCTGGTCTCCCCCGGCGATCTCAGCACCCTGGGCCACCTGGCCACTTTGCTGCGCGGGCGAAGCGCTGACTGGCGCGACTATATTGCTGAGGGCGGCGTCCTCCTGGTGAGCGGGACCTCCATGGCCCTCTTCGCGGAGCAGGTTCAGCGCCTGGAACGCCCCTCCTATCCCGGACTTGGCATACTCCCCATAACCGTTGAGGAGCGGCGGGATATCTATGGGGATGACCTGGTCTTTGAGACCGAGGCCCTGGGCTGCACACAGACCCTGATCGGGGCCCAGATCCAGATGGCCGACTACCGCTGGCGGGCGGAATCTCGCGCCAGCTCGGGTGTTCAGGCCCTCGGCCGCATTCTCTTCGGCTACGGGAACAGCGGAGACAGCCAGGAGGAGGGCTTCTATCTGAACAAGGCCCTTTTCAGCAATGCCCTGGGCCCCCTGCTCATCCAGAACCCACGCTTCGCCCTGGACCTTCTGAAAGCCGCCCTCCAGCACGCCTTTACCCGTGAGCAGGGCCGTCCCGCCAACGCCGAGGAGGCTGAGGCTCTGCAGCAGCAGCTCCAGCTCCCGGCCCTGACCTGGGAGGAAGAGGCCCTGCGTCTGAAACTGGATTTCATCAGCGGGAAAAAGAATCACCTCAGCAACTGTGACAATCGCCTGCTCAAGGACTACAGCCCCAAGGGCCGGCTCTAATCTGAGCTCCTAACCATACACTGAGCGCCCCCTGGCCTATCTGGTCAGGAGGCGCTTTTTAATCCTCTCGCTCCGCAGGTCAGGACCGGGACAAGCCTCCTGCCAGCTCCACACAGCGCGGGCACCGAGCTGTGAATGGCCATAAAAAAAAAGAAGCGCCCTAGCCGAAGCTCGTCCGACTAGGGCCAATAGCGCCTGGACAGCAGCACGCTATTGGGGGGACAGGGCAGTCCCCCTAAAAATAAATTACTGGCAGGGTCTGCTGCGCTTAGAGGTCATCCACCATGGCCGTGGACTTGGCGTAGGCCGTGGACTTGGCCTCGAAGAAGTCGGTCTTAATCAGGTTCGCGTCACTGTACTGGCTGATCCAGCGCATGGAGGCCGGCTCTTGATGGTTGCGCTCGAAGAGATTATCGAAGCCCAGGTCCCGGCTGCGCTGATTGCCCAGGTACTCAATATAGTCGGTGACCATCTGCCGATTCAGGCCCTGGACGTCGTCGCCGATGACATAGTGGCCCCAGGCAATCTCCTGGCGCACGCCTTCGCGAATCATCTCCATGTAGGTCTGGACCTTTTCATCCGTAAAGGCCTCTGGCTGTTCCTTCTTCAGTTCGCGCAGGATGTTGCGGAAAAGCCACAGGTGGGTATTCTCGTCCCGGTTGATGTAGCGGATCTCCTGTACCGAACCCGGCATCTTCCCATTGCGGCCCAGGTTATAGAAGAACATGAAGCCAGAGTAGAAATATACACCCTCCAAAATATAATTGGCCATACAGACTTTTACCAGGGTATCCACATCCTGGCGGTCGCGGAAGGCCTCGTAAAGGTCTCCAATAAAGCGGTTGCGGCGCAGCAGGTGCTCGTCGTCACGCCACTGGTAGAGGATCTCCGTCCGCTCGTCTGGGGAGCAGATGGTGTCCAGCATGTAGCTGTAGGCCTGGCTGTGTATGGCCTCCTGGTACGTCTGGATATTCAGGCAGAGATTGACCTCATTGGCCGTAATGTACTCGCCCAGGTATGGCAGGTTGGCCGTCTGGATGCTGTCCAGAAAGACCAGGAAAGACAGGATCTTATCGTAGGCCTTGCGCTCCGCCTGCTCCAGCTGCCGATAGTTGCGCACATCCTCGTTCATGTTTATTTCTTCCGGAATCCAGAAGTTATTCATGGCCTGGCGGTACCAGTCCGAGGTCCAGCTGTAGCGCAGGTTGTTGAAGTCGTTGAGATTGGTGGGGTTGCCGCCCACCATGCGGCGCTTGGTGAGTTCGATGTCACCGTGCTCATTAAAAAGCTTCTTACGTGTGATTTCCATCTTCACGCATCCTTTCTTTTATGGGGCCTCCCCCCGAGGAAGGCCCCCTGCTGATCCGCAAAATCTTAGGCGCTGCAGCTCTCACAGTCCTCGACCTCCAAGGCCAGGGACCGACAATAATAAATCGTCTTGACTCCGGACTCCCAGGCCAACTGGAAGAAGTGCAGAATTTGCCGGAAGCTCAGTTCCTGCGTCACATAGATGTTCAGAGACTGGGCCTGGTCCACATGGCGCTGGCGCACACCCGCGGCCCTCATGCTCCAGCTCTGGTCAATCTGGTGGGCCTGCTTGTAGAGCCAGAAGGTGTCGTGGTTGAGGTCCGGGGCCACACGGGGCATGATGGCGCCCTTCTTTTCCTCCAGGAAGTAACGCTTCATGATGGGATCCAGGCCAGCTGAAGTGCCCGCGATAATGGAGGTTGAGGAGGTGGGGGCAATGGCGATGAGGTAGGCGTTGCGCATGCCCTGCTCATGGACCTTGGCCGCCAGCTTCTGCCAGCGCTCACTGCTGTACTGACGTTTCTCGAAGTAGGCCCCTGTATCCCAGTCCGAACCCTCGAAGTGGGCATAGCGCCCCTTCTCCCTGGCGAGATCTGAGGAGGCCTCAATTGCGGCGTAGTTGATCTCTTCAAACACGCGGTCGACAAAGTCCAGGTGCGCTTCGGATTCCCATTTAATGCCGGCCTTGGCCAACATGTGGTGGTAGCCGGAGACGCCGAGACCCAGCGAACGGTACTGCTGGTTCGTATGGCGGGCATAGGGCAGCGGATAAAAGTTGAGGTCGATAACATTGTCCAGGGCGCGGATGGCCGTGCGCGTGATGTCCCGGATACTCTGGGGATTCTGGACATCCAGATGCCCCAGAACAAGGGAGGCCAGGTTGCAGACCACGAAGTCGCCAGGCTTGGTGCGCTCGACGACCACCGTATCGCCCTCAGCTGTTTCGACCTCCACGGAGACCTCCTCAATTTCACGCATGTTCTGGGCTATTTCCGTGCAGAGGTTGGAGCAGTAGATTATGCCTTTTTGCGGATTGGGGTTCATGCGGTTGACGGTATCGCGGAAGAAGGCGAAGGGCGTGCCCGTCTCCACCTGGGACTTCAGGATGAGGCGCACAATTTCCTTGATCGGGAGAACCCGCTTGCTAATGCGGTTGTCACGGATACAGTCAAGATAGCGCTCCTTCCACTCATCCCCGAAGGAGTCCTCCAGATGGTAGCCCTTGACATTCCAGATGTCGTGGGGGCACATGAGGTACCAGTCGCCATCCATATTGTCCCGAACCTGCTCCCAGAAATAGTCAGGATAGCAGACCGCCGGGAAGACGTCGTGGGCCTTCATACGGTCGTCGCCATTGTTGGTGCGCAACTGCAGGAACTCCGGCAAGTCACGGTGCCAGACATCCAGGTAGACGGCCACCGAACCCTGGCGTACGCCCAGCTGGTCGACGGCCACAGCCGTATCATTGGCCAGCTTGATCCAGCGGATCACACCGCCGGCCACGCCTTTAAATCCGCGGATGGAGGAACCGATGGCCCGGACCTTCCCGAAGTAGAGGCCCATGCCGCCGCCAAACTTCGAAACCTGCGAGAAATTCGTGATGCTCCGGTAGATGCCAGACAGGGAGTCGGGCACCGTGTCAATAAAACAGGAGCTCAGCTGGTGATAGGGCTTGCGGGCATTGGACATGGTCGGTGTGGCCATGGTCATTTTCAGCTGGGACAGGGCGTCATAGAAACGCTGCACCCAGTGCAGACGCTGCTCCGGGACCTCCTTCATGGCCAGGTGCAGGGAAATTCCCAGGAAGAGCTCCTGAGGGGATTCCAGCGGGCGGTGCTGGTAGTCCCGAATCACATAGCGGCTGGTCAGCAGCTCGAAGGCCGAGATGGGCAGCAGGGCGTCACGGCTGTCATCAATGAACTCGGCAGCGGCCAGGAGTTCCTCGTCACTGTAGTGCTCCCGAATATAGGCCCCATAGAGCCCCTCCTGCTCGAGGTAGGCGACCTTCTCCGCAAAGTTGTGCAGGGCCAGCTCCTGGCAGCGCTGGCGGAGCTTGTGGTGGTAGTGCAGGGCGGCCAGGCGGGCGGCGATGAATTCCCACTTAGGGGCTTCGCCAGTGGTCAGCTCCGAGGCCGCACGAACCAGGAGCTTCATGGCCTCCTCCTCAGCCGTGTCCGCCTTGTAGAAGGCGCGGAATTTTTCATTCAGAAATTCCAGGCTGTAAGCCGCTTCGGGAAAGTGGTCCTGCACAGTCTCCAGGCAGGCCTCAAGTCCGGGATAGGGAAGCAGGCGCACGATGTCCTGGCGCAGATATCTCAGGACCTGGCGCTTGCTGCGGTACAGGATGTAACGTCGGGCCACGCGGTAGTGCCCCTGCCGCATCAGGGCCTCCTCGACGAGGTCCTGGACGCGCTCCACCTTGAGCCCCAGACGGCTCTCAGGATCCTGGGCTATGGCCTCCTCCACCGCCCGGCCAAGCGCAGCCAGACCGTCCTCATCGATGCGCTCCCCCTCCGCACGAAAGGCCTTACGCATGGCCGCCACAATCTTGTCCAGGTAAAACTCCTCAAACTGCCCGTTACGCTTTTCTATCTGCATCTCCACATCTCCCGTTTACTGTAGTTCCGTTCCTGTTTACTGTAATTCCTTCTGTCCTGCCCTCTGCGGCCTCTAGGCCTCCTGCTGCCAACAGCGGCCAGGCCCGCGGGCGGTCCGCAGCCCGGACGGGGCCTGGAGCTCCCGAGCCTCTCCAGGGGCAAAACACAAAATATAGTCCTTCTCAGAGCTAACCCATCCACATCTGGTGCACAGGCCCTACTATATTAGGTCTACTTGGGGCCGGTCGTCAATTGCAAAATAGACCAAAAAAGGGCCAAGGTACAGCGGAAGTTCCGCCCTGTTACAGCCTACTTATTCTTCCTTCAGGCAATCATAAAAAATTACAAATCAATTTGTGACGCGGCTTATAATTCGCTGAAAATAAGCATTTTGAGAGGGTTTGGGTCTGGACTTTTTAGTTGACTATGATAAGTTAAAAATATATCGATTTGAAGGAGCCAACACAGTTTACGCTGTTTTGCCCTTCACAGTACTAGGAGGTACTTATGGCAAGCCAACGTTTTAGCGTCCCCCGTGAAATTATCTTCGGCGAAGGTGCCTTGGAGCAACTCGCCAATCTGGAAGGAAAGCGTGCCACCCTCGTCACAGGCGGCAGTTCCATGAAGAAGCACGGCTTCCTGGACAAGGCCAGGAGCATCCTGGAGAAGTCCGGCATGGAGGTTCAAATCGTGGACGGAGTCGAACCGGACCCCTCCATCGAGACCTGTAAGCGCGGCGGCCGTGAGATGCGCGAATTCGGCCCCGATTGGATCATCGCCATCGGTGGCGGATCGGCTCTGGATGCCTCCAAGATCATGTGGGTCTACTACGAGCATCCCGACTGGGACTTCATGGATCTGGTGGCTTTTAAATTCCCGAAGCTCCGCACCCGTGCCCGCCTGGCCTGCATCCCCTCCACCTCAGGTACCGCCTCGGAGATCACGGCCTTCACCGTCATCACAGACACGGAAAACGCGATCAAATACCCCATCGTCTCGCCGCAGATCGTCCCGGATCTGGCCATCCTCGATCCCGCCCTGCCAGCTACCATGCCCCCGCACATCACCGCCAACACCGGTATGGACGTCATGACCCACGCCGTCGAGGCCTATGTCTCCACCGCCCAGAACAGCTACACGTCTCCCTATGCCCTGGAAGCCATAAAACTCGTCTTCGCCAATCTGGAGACGGCCTATAGAGATGGGCAGAACATGGCCGCCCGAACAGCCATGCACAACGCTTCGACCATCGCAGGTATGGCCTTCTCCAACTGTTCCCTGGGCATCGTCCACTCCATGGCCCACAAGATCGGCGGCATCTGGCACCTGACGCACGGTGAGGCCAACGCCATCCTCCTCCCCTATGTCATCGACTACAACCGCCGCGGCACAGATCGTTATGCGCTGCTCGAAAAAGAACTCGGCGTGGAGGACATCGCCGAAGAGATTCGCAAGCTGAATGCCAAGGTGGGGATCAGCGCCACAATTAAAGACGGCAAAAACACCCCTATCACAGAGGCGGACTTCCTGGCCCGGCTCGACGTCATGAGTGAAAACGCCTTCAAGGATGCCTGCACCCTGACCAACCCCCGCGAAACATCGGCCGAGGATATCAAGAAGATTTACACGGCCGCCTTCTATGGGGAAAAGGTGACATTCTAACTGAGCTGCTCAGAACTGCACGGTCCCGAGGGCCCTTCCCTGCTCTGGGAGGGGCCTTTTCTTTTGCACTAAATTTATTAATCTCTTTGAGGGACCTGCCAAAGCTCCGTGCCGAAGGGCTCCATAAAAGCCTGAACAAATAAAAAAACAGCTCTCCACCGGGAGAGCTGTATCCGTCAGTAACGGAACTGGCGGAGAAGGAGGGATTCGAACCCTCGCACGCTTGCACGTCTAACGATTTAGCAAACCGTCCCCTTCAGCCTCTTGGGTACTTCTCCAAATCACATCGGGCAAGAAAAGATTGTGGTGCGTCCTCAGGGACTCGAACCCTGGACCCACTGATTAAGAGTCAGTTGCTCTACCAACTGAGCTAAGGACGCAGGTCTTAACAACAAGAAGTAGTTTACCGGGTCTTTTCTCTATTGTCAAGCCCTGCGTCCCCCAGTTTCAAAAATTTTTAGCTTGAGACGTCCTGAGCTTCCGTTCAGCTGGCAAGCAGGACGGTTCTGGTCCCCCCTCCGGGGCATGCCCGGGACCTGCGCTATCCCCGGGCTGGACCAGCTTCCCTCCAGGCTGCCACCTGGCAGCAGGGCCCCCATCTCCCCCTGCGGAACAGGCTTTATAGCGGCGCTCCCAGAAGCAGAGCAGCAGGACACAGAGGGCCGAAAGCACGGTCAGCAGCAGGCCTGTCCTGAAGCCATTGGGCAGGTAGCGCAGGCGGATGCTGTGACGGCCTGGGCTGAGTTCCAGCAGGCTGAGCCCCCCGTCAAGAGCCTTCAGACTAGACGGGCTCCCATCCACCCAGACCTCCCAGGACGGGTCCTCGGGCATGGTCAGGAGAAGGCTCTGGCCCTCCTCGACACGGACCTCCCCCTCGATCCGGCCATCCTGGACGGAGAGTCCCCCCTGCCCCTGGGCCTGCAGCTGGCTCAGGGTCTGATTCACGAGTTCCGTCTCCTCCTGTACAGCATAGATGCTGATCGCACGGGACTTGCCCGCCTCCGTCTTCAGGTCAATCAAGAGGGTCTGGTCCTTGTCCAGCTCCGGCAGACTGAAATACTCGCCATAGCCAACGCTGCGTGTCTCGGAGAGCTTGTAAGCTTCTACAGCATCCCCCTCCAGGGGCTGCTCCAGCCTCCAGCTGAGCTCCGTATCCGCCTCCACCCGCAGGTAGAGATAGGCCAGGGCCTTCTGTTCCGCCTTGATTTTCAGATGCACAAGACCTGCCTGGTCCTGACTTCCCGCCTTGAGTTTCAAGGAATTCTGCTCACGCTGCTCCTCGCTGTAGTTAGCGGCTGAGAGCAGTTCCACCTTCATGGGCCGGTAGAGGCTCCTGGTCTGCCCTGTCAGCTCCGTGGCCAGGCTCTCTTGCAGACGGAAGGGGTCCGCAATCTGACTTGCCTGGAACTGGGCCAGACGCTGAGGTACGGCCAGGGCCAGCGGAAGGGCCTGGCCATTTTTATAGCGGTAATAGTCCCCGCTCTTGCCTAAGGCCTCCAGCTGACCGTTGCGCAGCTGCCTGTCCTTGCTCAGTAAGTAGCGCAGGCCAAAGAAGCTGTCCAGGAAGCGGGTCGATGCGGTATACAGGTACGAATTAATATTGTTGCCCTGATATCCGAGCTGGCGCATCCAGACGGCCTGACTCCTCCCCGAAGTTGAGGAGAAGAGGCTGAGCCCCCGGTAGCCGTAGAGGGCCGGGGCGTTACTGGTCATCTGCGGGAGCAGCTCCATACGCCAGAAGTCCTGATCGCTCTGCTCGAGCTCCTGAACGATCTGCCGCACCGGTTCAATCTGCTGAATGAAGTCCTGGCGGCGTGTGTAATATTCATTTTCGCTGATTTGCTGCACCTGCTGTATGGCATTGAGCGAGAGATCCAGGCAGACGAGCAGGGCCAGGCAGAAGCTGTAATAACGAAAGGACAGGGCCTCACGACGGCGGCGCCGCCATTTGGATGGGAGGTCCTTGGGCGGGACGGGCTCTTCTCCCCGATCCTCCCGACGCTCCGTCCAGGCCTGCCAGCGGCGGGCCGCCTTATGGCTGCGACGCAGGCGGCGCAAGAGGAGCTGATAGCAGAACAGCAGTCCCAGACAGGTATAAATCTGCCAGTGCCCAGCCCGCTCCGACTTCACCGTTTCCAGAAGGACCAGGGCCAGGGCTGCCAGGGCAAAGCTGCGGCTCTGCAGGCCGCGCCGCCAGCCCCGGATGTGCTGGAAGCTGCGGAAGGCCAGAATCAGGACCAGGGCCACGTAGACGAAGGCGAAACGGTAGGGAATCTGATTGGGATAATGCAGGCCGTGCCAGATGAAGTCCAGGACGTTGAGATTAAAGCTGAAATACAGGAACAGCAGCAACAGTCCAAAGCTCTTCCGCTCCCGCTTCGGGATACGCCGGTTAAAAAAGTACAGGGGCAGGAGGAGGAGCAAAAAGAGTCCCGCATAAATGTTCGGGAAGCCGTCACGGATGTCCGGCTTGCTGAAGCTGAGCGCCTTAGTCAGGAAGTCCAGCAGAGAAAAGCGGAGCTGAAAGTTGGTCGGAAACTGGTCGCCCGCCGCCGAAGTCAGGCTGAGGGCCCGGAGGCTGGGCAGGAGCAAGACGGCAGAAAGACCGATGCCAAGAAGACTGGCCAGGGCCATCCGCAGCATGTAGCAAAGCCAGGTCCAGACGAGGCTGGGACGGGAAAGCCTATGCGGGACCTCAGGGGGGGCTCCCGCCCCCTGCTCAGTCTGGGCGGGGCCTGTTTCCTGGGTGGTCTGAGCCAGCCCTTCAGCCTGGACCGGCGAGGCCAGCTCGGCTTCACCCTGCTCCGAATCTGGCGACTTTTTCCCCCTCCTTAAAATTCTGGACAATCCAGGGGCAAGACGGATGCTGCGGGGCTGCCCACAGCCCCAGACCAGGGCCTGGGCATAACAGAAGCAGAAGAGACAGGCAAAGAATGCACAGTAATAATTGCTCAGTAAGGCCAGGGCCAGGGAGAGGCTGAACAAAAGCGAGGAGCGCCCCTCAAAAACCCGGTGCAGGCCGCGTAGCATCAGCGGCAGACAGACCAGCACGTCCAGCCACATGAGGTTCCAACTATAGGCGAGGGCATAGGACGAGAGCGCGTAGGCAAGGGAGAGCGTCAGCGCCAGGTAGTCCCCCACCTGCTGGCTGCGGTAGCGCGGGCGGAGCTGGGGCAGACCCAGGGCGTTGACTGCACTGCGGGGCTGGGAGGCGAAGCTGTGGAGGAGGAAGTGAAAAAAGCCGAGGCCCATCAGTCCAACTTTCGCCAGAGTGAAAATCAGGACGGCATCGGTGATTCCACTGGCTGGGAAAAGGGGCAGGAGCCAGTTAAAGGGCGAGGCCAGGTAATAGGCGTAGAGGGCGTAAAAATTCTGCCCGAGGCCCATGTTCCAGGAGTAGAAAAGACTCCCTCCAGAGCGGAGCTTATCCTGCAGCTCAGACATGAAGGGCGCATACTGGTGGTAGAGGTCGATGGTCAGCGGCGTGCGCTCCCCCAGAGGATAGAAGCCGCAGCAGAAGTAGGCCAGGGCCAGGATCAGTACGGGCAGACTAAAAGCGAGGGCGTAGCCGCGGCCTATACCGCCCGACCTGCTCCGCCGCGGTCTGGGACGAGCCGCAGCTGGCAGCAGATTGGCCTGGGCTGGCTCCTGGGCTGGAGACGGGGCATCCTGCGTCGCGCTTCGTTGCTTCATTTTAGGATCTCCTTCAACTCTTCTATATAGCGATAGGCCTGGTTGCGCTTGAGACCGCCCTCCTCCCGCAGTATGCGGACCAGGTCCTGGGCGCTCTGGGCCTCTGCAAGGCGGCCACAGAAGCGGGCCAGCGAGCCCTCGCCCTGGCTGGCTGCGGAATCTGGCCCCTGGACCTGAGCAGCTGTGGGCGAGCATCCCTCGAGGACGAGAACGTATTCCCCCCGCGGCTCACTGTCTGCAAGCTCTGCCAAAAGTTCTTCTACGCTGGCCAGACGGTAGTCCTCGTAGCGTTTCGTAAGTTCACGGGCCAGGCAGCAACGCCGTCTGGCGAAGCCCGCTGTAGCCAGGTCCTGGAGGCTGCGCAACAGGCGGTGGGGGGCCTCGTAAATGATGAGGGTCTCGCTGCGCCGGAGCAGGTCCTGAATCCGTGACGCACGCTCCTTGCCCGTCCTCGGAAGAAAGCCCTCGAAATAAAAATGCCTGCTATCGAGACCCGAAGCGGCCAGAGCCAGCAGGCCAGCGCTGGGCCCGGGGATGGCCGTCACATAGAGGCCCTCCGCCCGGCAGGCCCCAACCAGCTCCTGACCCGGGTCTGAGATTGCGGGTAGACCTGCGTCGCTGACCAGAGCCACGGCCTGTCCGGAACGAATGCGCCCCACAATTTCCAGCCCCCGCTGACGCTTATTATGCTCATGATAACTGATTTTATGCGCGGTAATACCGAAATGAGAAAAGAGCAGGCCGCTGACGCGGGTATCCTCACAGGCCACAAGATCCGCCGCAGCGAGTACGGCCCTGGCTCTGGGGCTCCAGTCGTCCAGGTTGCCAATCGGCGTGCCCACGAGGTAAAGGCCGGGCGACAGCTCCGGAAAGGAGGGCCTGGCTCCATCTGCGGGCTCGCCTCGACGACGGGCGGCCCCGCGCCCCAGATCGCGCTGTGCTTCAGTCCCCATGGACTTCCTCCCTCATCTCTGTAGTCCCCCTAAGCCGAAACGGATCGGCCATGTTCACGTCATGATAACACAGGGCCAGGGCCCCGCAGGCAGCGGCCCGGATCAGAAGGTGGTCCCCCCTCCGCACAGAGAGCGGGCTGCAGCCTTATCTTGTTCTTGTTAAATAGATTTTCCCCCCGTTAAAATAGGATCTTAGCAAGTGGACAGGGCCGCCGGATTGTCCTATACTGACCGCCATGTCATTAGCTGTAACTAACACCCAATATCGGGAGGTAGTAAGATGAGAAAGAATCTAGTAAAAAGAGGTCTGGGCCTCGTCCTCTCCTGCGCCATGGCCTGCAGCCTGGCCGCCTGCGCTCAGCAGGAAGCCAGGCCGACTGAGACCTACACAGGCAGCGCAAGTCAGGAACTGGCCAGCACAACTGGCACAGACCCCAGTGAGACCCAGGCCGATATTAGGGTTGTCGCCGGAACTGTGGCTGTGGCCCAGATCCTGGATAAACTCGGTTTTAAAAATGTCGTCGGCGTACCCGATTCACAGTACGACCTGGGCTCATACCAGAATGCCCCGCGCATCGGCAAGCCTCGGACACCGGACGCCGAGGTCGTCAAATCCCTTAACCCGGATATCTTCATCTCTGTGACAAGCCTGGAAGAGGCCACGGCGAAGAGCCTCTCAGCCCTCAACATCAAGACTCGGTACCTCGACCTCTCCAGCTATGATTCCATCCTCAGCTCGATTGATGAGCTGGGTACGAGCCTCGGCCTGAGCGAGGCCGCCCAGAAGCTGAAAGCTGAGATTGAGACCCAGGCTGAGCTCGCCCTCAAGAAGGGCGAGGGCAAGTCGGCCCCCAAGGTGCTCTTTCTTTTTGGCACCCCCAAGTCCATCATGGTCGGCAGTGCTAAGAGCTACGTGGGCTCCCTGCTCCAGAAGTTGAAGATCCCCCAGGTCCAAGCCGACCTGCCCCAGGCCTACGCCCCGCTCTCCCTGGAAAACATCGTCAGTGAGAATCCCGACATCATCCTGGTGATGAACCACGCTGATCCCAAGACCAGCAAGGCCATGGTGCAGGCGACTTTTGATAAGAATGAGGCCTTGAAAAAGGTCAACGCCGTCAAGAACGACAAGATCTTCTACCTCAGTGAGAAAAACTTCTCCGCCACGGGCAACCTCTACGTAGGCGAGGCCCTCGAGGAGCTGGCCCAGATCGCGTATGACTAAGAAAAAACTGGCCGTCTTCTGCATCTGCCTTCTCATTCTATTCTGCGCCACGATTTTTGCCATCGGCATGGGCAGCATCAAGATCAGCTTCACCGCCACCCTGCGCTCCCTGCTGGACTCCCGGGCGCTGACGGATACGGAGTGGGAGATCGTCCACAACATCCGTCTGCCCCGCGTCTTCCTGGCCCTGCTCACCGGAGCGGCCCTGGCCGTGGCGGGCTCCCTCCTCCAGGCCGTGATGCAAAACCCCCTGGCCGACCCTGGCATTATCGGGGTCTCTGCGGGGGCCAGCCTGAGTATTATGTTCGTCCTGATACTCTTTCCTGTCTACGCCTCTTACCTCCCCCTGATCGCCTTCTGCGGCGGGATCCTGGCCACAATCTGCGTCTATATGCTCTCGTGGAAGGATGGGATCAACAGCCTCCGCCTCCTGCTCGCAGGTATTGCGGTCAACGCCATGCTGGGTGGGGCTTCCAGTCTGATCTCCGTGCTGAACAGCGAAAAAATCCAGGGTGTCGTGCTCTGGCTCAACGGGACGCTGAACGGCAGGACCTGGGCCGACCTGCGTATTTTTTCGGCTTACATCCTGCTCGGGCTCATCTTATCCCTCTTTTGCATCCGCGACGCCAACTTCCTGCTCCTGGGCGATGAAAAGGCCAGCAACCTGGGATTGAACGTCCACCGTTCGCGCATCCTCCTGAGTCTCCTCGGAGCCTACCTCGCCGGGGTCTGCACCTCCGCCGTGGGCATCATCGGCTTCGTCGGCCTGGTCGTTCCACATATTGCCCGCCTGCTAGTCGGCTCCGACTACAAGTATCTGCTCCCCCTGTCCATGCTGGGTGGAGCCACCTTCCTCCTCCTGACCGATACCCTGGCCCGGACCCTTGTCGCGCCCGTCGAATTGCCAGTCGGCACCATCATGGCCGTCATCGGCGGCCCCTTCTTTCTTTACCTTTTGAGACGGAGCAGAAACCATGGATAGGGCCATAGACTTCAAAGATTTAACCGTAAACTACGCGGAGAAAAAAGTTCTCGACCGGGTCTCCGCCTCGATTCGGCGCGGCGGGATAACAAGCATCATCGGGCCCAATGGCTCAGGCAAGTCCACCCTGCTCAAGGCCTTTGCCAAGCTGCTGCGCCACCGCGGTGGCCAGATCAGCATTCTGGACCGGGACCTCTGCACCCTGTCCCAGCGGGAACTGGCCCAGCGGGTCGCCGTCTTACTACAGCAGAACAGCTGCCCAGCGGATCTCAGTGTCGAAAAACTCATCTACATAGGACGGCAGCCGCACAAAAAATGGTACGAAACAGCCAATCAGCATGACCGCACCATCGTCCAGGCCGCCCTGGACCAGGTCAACCTCAGCCACCTGAAGGACAAGCTGATCTCCCAGCTGTCAGGAGGGGAGCGCCAGCGTGTCTGGTTGGCCATGGCCCTGGCTCAGAGCAGCGATATCCTCCTCCTCGACGAGCCCACCACCTATCTGGACATCTCCTTTCAGCTGGAAATCCTTGAACTGATCCGCAAGATCAACAAGCGGACCGGTATGAGCATCATCATGGTTCTCCACGACCTGAACCAGGCCATCACGTACAGCGATGAGCTGCTCATCCTGAAAGATGGGAAAATCGTCGCCACAGGAGAACCCAGGCAACTCATCAGCATCGACCTGCTTCGAAAGGTCTACAATATTGACGCGGACATCATCCAGCTTGACGGCTGCCCGCACATCATCCCCAAGCAGTGGAGGCAAGCATGAAGAATATCGTCATCTACAGTTCCAGGACCGGAAACACAAAAAAAGTTGCCGAGGCCATCGCCCAGCACTACGCCTGCGAGATCCTGGACATCCGTGAAGTCGACCCGACGAAACTCGAGGGCTACGACTACATCATCCTCGGGAACTGGAACGACAAGGGCACGGCCGACCAAAGTTCCCTGCAGTTCTATGCCCAGCTGAAAGACAAGCACTTAGGCGTCTTCCAGACCCTCGGGGCTGAGCCCGATTCCGAACATGCCAGACAGTCCCTGCAGACTTGTGTGGCTATGCTCGAAGCCCAGGGTAACAAGGTCAAGGCGAGCTTTCTCTGCCAGGGCCGCATTGATCCCCGGCTCACGGAGATGTTTAAAAAGATGGGTGAAAAGTCTCCGCACAAAATGGACGAAAAACGTATGCAGCGCCATAGGGAAGCTGCCAAACACCCGGATGAAGAGGACTTGCGAAATGCCATCCAGGCCTTCAGGGAGCTGTTCTAATGCTTTTTGAGAAAAGGATCAAGACGCATCATATCGGCAAAAATATGGGCCGTTTCCTGCGTGGGTCAGAGCGTTTGAGCACAGTCCTGGATACGGCCGGGCAAGCGGATCAGGTCATCTACATCCACGTCCCCTACTGCTCCAATATCTGCTCCTTCTGCAACATGAACCGCAGCCTGGGTAGAGCCCCTGCTGAATACGCCGAGCTCGTCATCCAGCAGATTCAACGCTACGGTCAGACCAGACGTTTTCGCGAGTCCAGCATCGACTCCATTTACTTCGGCGGGGGGACCCCCAGCGTACTGAGCGGGGCGGAGATCAGCAGAATTCTGGAGGCCATAGCCAAGAATACCCAGGTCAATCCTGGGGCGGAGATCTCCGTTGAAACCTCTCTCAGCGACCTCGGCCTGGAGAAACTGAACATTTTACGCAAGGCAGGCGTCAATCGCCTCTCGATCGGCATACAGACCTTTTCTGACCGCGGGCGTAAGCTACTCGGCCGCCGCGGCGACGGAAATTTCGCCAGAAAAGAACTGCAGAAGCTCCGCGACAGCGGCTTTGACAATATTAATATCGATCTGATCTATAACTATTTCGGCCAGACGATGGACGAACTCGACCTGGACCTGCGCAGCATCGAAGACCTGGACCTTGCTGGCTTCTCCTTCTATAGCCTGATCGTCATGGACCAGTCCCGGCTTGGACGCACGATCCACAACTATACCGTGGATGACAGCAGCGAGCGTGACTACCAGGCGTTCCGCCATATTGTGGAGCAGAGCCGGAGCTACGACTTTCTTGAGCTGAGCAAACGTGTCCGGCCAGGTCGGGACCGCTACGTCTATATTCGCCGCCGTCTGGAGGGTAAAGACACCTTCCCCCTGGGCGCAGGAGCAGGGGGATCTGTGGGGGAGGTCCTACTGAGGAATCCGATTAAGCTCGAGGACTTTCGTCAGAACTGCATTGAGAACTTCGACAGCTTTGAAGGCATGAAACTGGATCCTGAGTATTTCCGCCTCAAGCAGGCCATCGATACGGTGCAAGTTCTCCACTTCGACCCGGAGCGCCTGAAAAATCCTCAGATGAATGCCTTCTTCGACGAACTACAGACCCTGGGCTACGCCTACCAGGACAGCCAGGGCCTCTACCGTCTAAGCACCGATGGGGCCTTCTGGGGCAATAATATCTGCGCCCGACTCTGGGACCTGTCCTCCCAGTCTCACGCTATGTAAAAAAGTAGCCCGCACACTTGGTCCAGCCTTGAAAAACGGGAACACAATAAGAGCCGAGCCCTCATAAACAGGCTCGGCTCTTGATTTTCATTCACGCCTACAAGCGGGAAGGCTCAACGTCGGAAGCGAATGCTGTCCTCCGTCATCTCATCGAGTATGGCCAGGCTTTCCACCTGGTAGCCCTCGCTGCGGATGAGGTCTCCGCCCCCCTGGAAGCCCTTTTCAATAGCTATGCCAATACCCCCAACAGCGGCGCCGCTCTGCCGTATGACATCGAGCAGCCCCTGGATCGCCTTACCCTTGGCCAGAAAATCGTCAATAATCAGGACACGGTCCTCGGCGCTCAGGTATTTTTTGCTTACGCGGATCTGATACTCACGCTGCTTCGTATAGGAGTAGACCCTGCTCTCGTAGCAGGAACCATCCAGATTGAGGCTTTCACTCTTCTTCGCAAAGACAACGGGCACCCGGAAGTAGCGTGCTGTCATAACGGCAATGGCGATGCCAGAGGTCTCGATTGTCAGAATCTTGCTTATGTCCTGTCCCTTGAAGAGCTCGTAGAACTCCTGGCCTATCTCCTCCAAAAAAGCAATGTCGAGCTGGTGGTTCAAGAAGGAGTCAACCTTCAAAATACCCGAGCTGCGAACTTCGCCATCACGGAGAATCTTCTCTTCCATTGCCTGCATCCCAGTACCCTCTTTCATGTAGAGAATACATATAATCCTACCATAGCCAGGAGGATAATGGGAAGATTTGGGCCTCAGGGCTCACGCTTTTTGGGCCAGTGTAAAAGCCTGCCCCACCACTTATTCAGAAAATAGCGCAATATATAAAAAACCGCCGTCCCTCCTACTGGCAAGAGGAACAGCGGTTTTTAATTTTTTGCCCTGTCTACTGCTGCTCAGTCCTTCTTTTTACGTGCTGAGCGCAGGCCGATGAGACTGGCCAGGGCCGTCAGACAGAGGGCCCAGGCGCCTCGTCTTCCGTCGTTTTCACCCGTTCTCGGCAGGGGCTTAGTGCCCTTGGGCGGCTGGCTGGGCTTGCCTGGCTGACTCGGCTCAGGCGTCGGCGTCGGCTCGGGCGTCGGCTCGGGTGTCGGCGTCGGCACAGGTGTCGGCGTCGGCTCGGGCGTCGGTGTCGGCTCGGGCGTCGGTGTCGGCTCGGGCGTCGGCGTCGGTTCGGGCGTCGGTGTCGGCTCGGGCGTCGGCGTCGG
>JAEWGG010000013.1 GCA_023388435.1 Bacillota bacterium
TTCCGATAGCCCAGGGCCCTTGCGATATCTCCAGCCTTCAGGGAACGGTCCTTCAGCAGCTCCAGGGCCCGCTCCATGCGGAGCTCGGTCAGATAGGTGATCACCGTCCGTCCCGTCTCCCGCTTAAAGAGCTGGCAAAAGTAATTCGGGTTGAGGTAAACCGAGGCCGCAATCTGCTCCAGACCGAGGGGCTCCCCATAATGTCTGCGCATGAAGGCCTTGGCCTGACGCACGGCCTGCTGGCCCTCGCTGAGCGTCTCGGCCCCCTCAGGGCCCGCCGCCCCCTCCTCCTGACCGAGTTCTGGAAGGACCTGCAGGACCAGTCCCTCCAGCTCCTCATAGCTGTCTGTCTGCATGAAGTTCTCAATCTGTTCGGGACTGAGTCTCCCCCCCGCACGCTCCATATGTTTCAGCAGGCTGTACTTCGTATAGAGGTTGCTGTAGGTCAGCTTCTCTCTCAGGGCCGCCAGCATCAGGCGCAGGGCGTCCACCTCCTGTATGGCCCCCTGGTTCAGGTCGTGCTCGATCTCGGAAAAAATCTGATAGAGCAGGTCCGAACAGCCTTTCAAGTCCTCGATAATCAGACTGCGGGCCGCGAAAAAACGGCTGTTCATAAAAGCCCGCCCCTCCGCCACAGAATGGGCCAGGCTCCGGGCGTCCGTATGGGGCTCCAGAAGGAGGAAATGCGCGTAGGTCCCCGTCTCCTGTTCCAGCTGCTGCAGCACCTGGCGCAGGCGCTCTGACAAGGACTCCTCCGACAGCTGCAGAGACTCTTCCGACAGCAGAACATGGCCCTCCTGCTCGTTCTCAATAAAGACCTCGGCACCTGGGAGCCAGTCCCTGGTGAGGTTTATGAAGGCCTCCGCCCCGTCCTGCAGAATCGGCTTACCGAGGTAGAAGGCCAGGGCACGGCCTGGGGAAACTGCGCCCAGGTCCTCCTCCGCTGGCTGCTGTCCGCCCAGGGCACAGACTTTGGCGCGGCGTACACGCTCTGCGGAACGTTCGGCAAAAGTCTGCTCAACTCTGGCAATGACCGCCTGAAACTCAGCCTCGTTGACGGGCTTGACGAGGTAATCCACCACCCCCAGGCTGATCGCCTCCTTGGCGTAGGCGAAGTCGCTAAAACCGCTGTAAATAATGTAGGCCACCTCAGGTCGCAGCGCCTTAGCCTGGAGCAGAAAATCGATCCCGTCCATCTCCGGCATCTTAATATCCGTCAGCACCAGGTCGAAATCGGCTCTTTGCAAAAGCTCCAGAGCCTCTTTGCCGTTCCTGGCCTCCTCAAAATGATAGCGGTAGCCATGGGCGGCGAAGAGGTACTTCAAACCCTCACGCTCCATCCGCTCATCGTCCACCAGTAACACACGCATAGCTGAATTGTCTCCGATTCACTGTAGCATGAACAGGGCCGCTGGACCCCTTACGCAGGACTTGCTCAGGTCTTTCACGCCTTCGGATATCGTTAAGCACTGGCCTGAAAAGCCTCAATCTATTGTCCCAAGATAGGAGGGCCCTGTCCAGCGCCTGGCGACTAGGACTCCGACTCCCGCAAGCTTCCCCTGTAGAGGGCCTGCTGCTGGGCCCATAGATCCCGGTAGGAGGGGATGGAGCGGAGCAGCTCCTCGTGACTGCCCTGGCCCAGGAGACGGCCTTTTTCCAGAAAAAGCAGTTCCTGGCATCCCTTGGCGAAGCCCAGCTGATGGCTGATATAGAGGAGGAATTTTTCACCCGCCAGCTCCAGGCTCTGCTCATATAGGCGCTGTGCCGAGAGGGGGTCCAGGGCGCTGTTTGGCTCGTCCAGGATATAGGCCTGGGCAGGGCGGGCCAGACAACGACTAATCAGGACCTTTTGCATCTCCCCTCCACTGAGCCCCAGAGCTTCAACGTCCTGAGCCTCCCAGAATCTCTGGATGTCCCGAAAGCCGAGGCGTTGGAGGTACGTTCGAGCCACTTCGGGATCCGCAGCGCCCAGGGCCAGGAAGCTCGGTCCGTCGATGGCCAGCCCTCCCTCCTCCTGGAAGAGGCAGGCGAGCTCTCGGCGGTAGTCTGCCTTGCGTAACTGGTCCAGAGGCAGGCCCTTATACAAAATCTGTCCCTCCGTCGGGCGAAGGAGACCTGCCAACAGGAGAATCAGGCTCGTCTTTCCAGCCCCATTTTCGCCAAGCAGGGCCACAGACTTTTTCCCGCCCAGACGGAAATTCAGATTATCTAGGGCCTTCTCCTCCTGGTCTGGATAGCGGAGAGAGACGGAACAGAAGTCCCAGCTGGGCTCTCCTGCGGGGATGTCCAGCCCCTCTTCCTTGTCCTCCTCTTCCAGCCCCAGTACCGACTCAACCTGGTTCAAGAAGCCGATATTGCGTACAAGAGCGGACCGTCCATTTTGCAGGCCAAGCAAGGCTGTCTGAAAGAGGTTCAAAGCCTGGACGAAGGGCAGGAGCCAGGCCAGGGGGACCAGACCCTGCCGCGCCTGCCAGAAGAGGAAAGCATAAGTCAGGGCGTGCTGTATGAGGACCAGCGGCATGAGCAGGCTGTCTTTGCGAATCTGTATGCCCCGAACCGCCATAAAAAAGTCTACAGTCTGCCGCTGTTCCTTCCCCATTTTCTGGCGCAGGAAATCATGGAGCTGAAAGACACTGTAGACGGGATAGTTGAGGACGTTATACACCAGCTCCTGGACCACGTAGGCCAGGCGGCGCTCGACCTGGCTGTGTTCCTCTATATGCCGACGGAGCTGCGCTCCGTAGCGTCGATTCAGCTGGGCCTGAAGGAAGGCGCGGCCGAGCAGGGGCAGACCGAGGCAGAGGAAGGCGGCAAAAACCTGCTCCTCGGTACCAAGGGCAGTCAGCAGGGGCCAGAGAAACACGAGGCCCAGCAGGAGGTGGAAGGCCAGCTGTACCTGTCCAGCCAAGTCCTGAGCCAGATCCCCGTAATTGTAACTGTAGTGCAGGATGTTCTGAGCTTCGCGGAAACGTCCGCCCAGCTGTTGGTCGATGAAAGAGTGATAATCCACAGCCAGAAGCTGGGAGATCATCCGCTGTTTTTTCTCCATATTGGAGCACTGGGCGGAAACGACGCGACAACTGCGCAGGACCTGGTTGCCGAGACGCAGAATGAGGTAGAGGGCCAGCAGGCCTGCCAGTACCGGCAGGGCCCCCGTCTGCCCACTCAGGAGGTACTGAGCGATTTTTGCCGCAAGGAGGATGGGAACGGCATCAGCGAGAACCTGCAGACCGGTCTCCAGGAAGATGAGCCAGAGCAGACGGCGATCTTCTCGCAGGAGCCTTATTCCTTGGACGTAGGGTGACTTCATGGCTCTAGCTCCTCTTCAAAGGCCTTAGCCTGGATACGAACGAGCTCCCGGTACTCTGGACATAGGGCCTCCAGCTCCTCGTGGGAACCCCAGACAGGACCGTTTGAACCGAGAAACAAGATGTGCTCACAAAAGCGCGTTGTGGCCAGGCGATGGGAAACAAAGATGATGCTGTGGCCCCGGGCCTGCCGCTCCAACAGCTGATAGAGGCGGCGCTCAGCCTTCAGATCCAGAGCGGCGGTCGGTTCATCGAGGACCAGGACAGGTCGCCTCTGCTGAAGAATGCGGGCCAGTAAAAGGCGTTGACTCTGACCACCAGAGAGCTCTATCCCCGCATCGCTGAGGGCCCGACTGTAAGTCTGGTCCAGACCGCCCCCCTGGCGGATGCGCGAGGCGAGTTCCAGGGCTTCTAACTGCTGCCAGATTTCCTCGTCCTCGCGTTCCTGGCCAAGGCAGATATTTTCGCGTATGGAAAAAGCAAAGAGGGCCGCATTCTGGGGCGCGAGGGCGAGGGCGGCCTGGGCTTCAGATGCGGGTCTGCCCCCGATACGGACCTCTCCTGAATCTGGTATATAGAGACCACAGAGCAGCTTAATCAGAGTCGTCTTACCGCGGCCATTGGCTCCGAGTACCGCTACCCGAGCCCCCTCGGGAATGCGGAAGCTCAGTCTTTCAAAAATCGGGGTTTGGGGATAGGAAAAAGAGACCTGATCGAAGACTATGTCATAGTCCCCATCAAATGTTTCCTGGGCCGCAGGCTCCTGAACCTCCTCCACATGGAAGCGATAGAGGGCCTCCGTCCAAGTCCGCTGCTCCCGCTGGTCCAGCCAGGCTGTCAGCAGCTGTTCTAGGCTGTCGTCACTGCGCAGGAAGAGGCCGAGGTAAAGCAGGAAGTCCCCCAGGCCCAGCTGGGTCTGAGTGAGGACTAAGGCAAGGCTTGAGAAGCCCCGTATAAAGGCCAGGATCTGACGGAACAGGGCCTGCTTACAGCGGCGGCGTTCACGTTCACGGAAGTAGTCCAGCTGGGCCTCCTCTTCTCTGGCAATTCGCCCCTCTAGCTCCTTCTGAGCCCCCAGCATGCGCAGGCTGGCCACGGCCCTACTACGCCAGAGCCCACGAAGCAGACTCTCCTCCCGCCCATAGGCCTCGCTGTATTTTTCCTGGCGTGTCCGCTCTCCGTTCTGGAAATAAAGATAAACGGCTCCGTAGGCGAGGAGGCAGAGGATGAAAATCAGGGTATAGACCCAGCCCAGGCTGACAAAAAAGCCCAGTGAAATCAACAGGGAAAGGCCCTGCTGGACCAGCTTCAGCTGGGCCGCCAGTTGGGCTTCGACTCCCCGGCTATTCCCCCCCGCCACAGCCATAAAGGCCTCTTCCAGGCGCTTTTGCCCCTCCGATGACTCCACGCGGGCCAGCGGGCGAGCTATGGAGACTGCATAGAGCTCTCCCAGCTCCTCCAGACGGTAGCGAAAAATTAGGCGCGAAAAGCGCTGCCCCACAGCTGGGCTTCCGACCTGGCAGAGTAGGTAGGCCAGCAAAAAGAAGAAAAAAAACCAGGATTCTTGCGAGCCATCAGCTGCTGCCAGGAAATATTTTGGAAAGAGGCTCAGCAGAATCTGGTGTAGGGGGTGAAGTAAAAGAGCCGCAGCAAAACAGAACCAGAAAGGCCAGCCCAGGAGACGGCCACAGCGCCGGTAGAGCCAGCCCATTCGCGTCACTGCCATACGCTGCATTCCTGCTCCATCGTGCATAAACATATTCAGCTAGTTTCTCTTCCCCCTTCGCCAATTATTTTTCACCCTGGCCCTCAGCTCGGGTCTGCCCTCTAAAGCTCCCGTTCCGCAATGGCGCGCAGAGCCTCGATGTCCTTGAGTATGATGCGCCTGTTTCCCTCCAGTTGGATGAGGCCCTTATCGCGGAACTCCCCCAGCTTCCGCGATACGGTCTCGCGGGTCAGGCCCGTATAGTTCCCCATGTCCTCCTGTGTGATGCGCAGCTGGAGGACCAGGCCGCAGGCCTCGGAGTGGGAAAAGTCCCGCATCAGGTCCAGGAGGAGGGCCGCCAGCTTGTGGTCCGCCGAGGGGGAATTGAGCCGATCGACCAGCTCCTCAGCCCAGCGCACACGCTCGAAGCCTTTTTCCACAATCTTAAGCAGAATCTTCGGATTGTTGAGCACGATGCGATCGAAGCTCTCCTTCGACAGCGTACAGATCACGGAGGGTTCCAGGGCCTCCGCATTGTAGCGGTATTCGTCCGCTCGCAGGAGGTTGAAGCCCCCCACGAAGTCACCCTCCGAATAGAGGTAGAGCAGGAGCTCACGGCCATCGGGCAGGTATTTGAAGATTTTCATCATCCCCTCGCAGACGATGTAGAGGCGGTCGGCCACTGCCCCCGAGGAAAAAATCCGCTCACCACGGCGGTAGCTGCGAAATTCCAGTCCCTCCTGGAGACGCAGGGCTTCATCACTGTCCAGCGAAGAAAAGAGGGGTATGTCCTTGACGTGTATGTCCTGTGGCTTCAGAGCGCGCCGCCGCTGGGGGGCCTGTCGCCGTCCCCGCTGGTGCAGAGAACTGTTCTTAACCAGGGCCATGGCTTCTCCTCACTTCCTTTTCTGTGGGCCCGTCTGCCCCTCCTGAGGCCAGGGTTCGGGCTCGCTCGTCGCACGCTCATTCCCGCTGCTCAAGTGCAGTTTCGGTCCAGCCGCTATCTCTGCTCCGAGGCTCTCCGGCTTAGCCTGAAGCCCTGTCTGGCTCTGCCAGTCGCCCCAGACCAGGGCTGCCGCATCCGTCAGGGCCAGGACGATGAGACTGACACCGACAAAGGTCCAGAGCACAATGGTGTTCGGGAAGGGTTGCCAGATAGTGAGCAGACCGAGCAGCAGGGTCAAGAGGCAGCAGAGCCCGTAAATCCAGGCCACAGGACGTCTGAGGCGCAGGCGATCCAGGGCCCTCTGGGCCTTGACACAGCCCGCAACAAGGATCAGAAAACCATAGAGCAGGGGCAGCAAGACAAGCAGCTCCCCCAACCAGAGCCGGTGCAGGACAGCTCCCAGTCCAGTGAGCAGGAGGACCAGGGCCAGGGCAAAGTCCTGCTGCTCCGCTGCCTGGGCCGCCTCCTCTCGGAAATACTTCCAACCATGGCCCAGGGCCATGACCAGGAGCAGAGCCCCCAGCAGACTGAGGACGGTGCCAGTCAGACTCACTGCATTTATCAGTAATAGAACGCCGATGGCCAATTCCAACAGCATCATAAATAGTTCATCAAGATGATCTTTCAGCCACTGCATGCTTCTCAGATGACCTCCCCTATACCTTTATATTATGTCTGCGCCCTGGGGCCTGGAAAATTCCAACTCACAGGAGGGCCCAGAGCATCGCTACAGTCTAACCTGAATAGTATAGACCAGCCCCAGATTTGGCAAGCCAGCTCTGGCTAGAGCAAGCTGCAAGCGGCAGCTGCACTGCGCTTTCCACTGCTGAGCGCGTCCCGAACATGCAAATTCAGAAATAAATTTTCTTGTTTAAGCTGACGGTAGCGCATGACTTTTAAACTAAAACTTTGATAAACATCCCGGTTTCATTGGAGGATTGGTCTATTTTCCTGAACTTATTGATAATTTCTACTATAATTGAACTACACTCATTTTATGGAGGTACACTTATGAAGAACGTATATACACCCTACCCCCAACAGCCGGTTGCTGGGGTGCAGCCCATGGTCGCTGGAGCCCCAGTGCAGGAGGCCGAAGCTGGGATCAACATCTCCTGGGCGGCGATTTTTGCCGGAGCCCTCTCCTTCTTGTCCATCAGCTTCCTCTTCTCGCTGATCGGTACTGCCATCGGTTTCGGCAGTTTCCGCCCGACAGCTCAGAATCCTGTCGCGGGCATGGGCACGGGCCTGCTGATCTGGACCCTGGCCAGCCTGATTGTGACCCTGTTGCTCTCCTCCTTCATCGCCGGTGTGGCCGCACGCAAGGCTGGCTGCCTGCACGGCTTCCTCTCCTGGTCCCTGTCCATCCTGGTCCTGGTGGGCTTCCTGACCGCCGGTGTGAGTGCCGGAATCGGTGCTGCGGGTTCCGTGGTCGGCAGCGTCCTCAACGGTGCGGGCAAGGGTGCCGCCGGTATCGGCCAGGCCGTGACCAAGGCTGCCAACAAGGCCTTTGACGCCCTGGGCACCGAACTGAGCAAGGTCAGCGGCAAGCAGGCCAGCGCCGACATCCAGAAGATTCTCAAGGACACGGGAGTCAAGGAGCTGCAGCCGGGCTATATTAAGAGCCAGTTCCAGAATTCTAAAAAAGAGCTGGGCGAGGTCGCCAAGAAAATTGCCACGGATCCAGACAAGGCCGAGGAGCAGATCAAGGCCTACGGGGAGCGCCTGAACAAGCGCGTTCAGACCATCGCCGATGCGGTTGACAAAGAGGCCATCTCCAAGGCTGTGGCCAAGAACAGCCAGCTGAGCAAGGCCGAGGCGGACCAGGCCGTGGAAAATGCCTACAATGCCGTCCAGCAGGCCGCCGAGCAGACCAAGCAGCAGGTGGAGGCCGCCCAGCAGAAGCTGGAAAAGGCCAGCCAGGAACTGAAGCAGGGCATTGAGGATGCCAAGAAGACGGCCGAGGAAGTCAGCAAGCAGATTTCCCGCTACTCCCTCATCCTCTTCGTGGCCCTGGTCGTCAGCATGGTCCTGTCCAGCGCGATGGGTCTCCTGGGCTCCAAGTGCCACCGCAAGAACAAGGTCCTCGTCCGCTAAGCGGAGGCTTGGACCTCACAGATCACAGACTCTGGGCTCCGCTCATGCTTGGCAGGGCCCAGGGGGCCTAAACTAAGAAAAAAACTTTTAGGCCATGAATGAACTAGCTCCCATTTCCTGGACAGAGAAAATAGACGTCCGGGAAACGGGAGCTTTTCTATATTCAGTGACATACGATGCCAATAGGATCACATGCGCAGGGAGCGCAGCAGCAACCTGTTCACGTAAGGCTCTGGCCTGGGCACACCCTTTCAGCCCGCCTGTTCTGGCTACTCCTCCGCAGCTCGGAAGTCCTCCATCTCCCCCAGGTCCAGTCGAAGGAGATCCAGCTGCTGGCGGGCCAACCAGGCCTCAATACGCCGCCGCTCCTCATGGCGCTTCAACTTGCGCGTCGTAGTTGTCGCCAGAGGCTCCGTGGACCAGAGGGCGTGGCGGACGCGCTTGTACTTGGGCCAGCCCGAATTGAGCAGCAGAACGGCCTGCCAGACTTCCTCCGCCATGGAACGCCCCTCTTGCTGGCAGGTCTTGACGTAGGTCGGATCCAGGGCTAAGCGACAGCAGAGTTCCTCCTGCCCCCGCCTGTTCGGTAGGAGCCAGACCATGGCCCCCTCAACACCGGGGATGCGGGCCAGGCTCGTCTCCAGCTCTTCAGGGAAAATATTCTTGCCATTGGCGAGGACGAGCATCGACTTTTCCCGCCCCGCCAGGAAGAGACTGCCCTGCTTCAGATAGCCGAGGTCCCCAGTGTGCAGCCAGCCATCGGCATCGATGCTCTGGTCACTCTGCTCCTGGTCGCGGTAATAACCTAACATGCAGGTGTCGAAGCGCAGCTGCACCTCTCCAGGCTGGTCCCGACTGGGACTCTGACCCTGTCGGGGCGCAATGCGCAGCTCCAGCTCCGCACAGGGGATGCCAACAGAGCCGAGAAGAGAGCTCCGCTCATTTCCTGCGGAGATTCCAGGGGCCGCCTCGGTGAGGCCGTAGGCGATCCAGAGGTCATAGCCCAGGTCCAGGAAGAAGCGCTGGAGTTCAGGGTCCAGGGCAGCACCGCCGACGAAGAGGGTCTGGAGCTTGGGGGCCACAGCGGAGCGCACACGGCGGAAGAGGGGGCCGCGCAGGTCGATGCCGAGGCGGCGCAGCTGTCGGCTGAGACCGAGGAGGCCTCGGACCAGACCCTCTTTTTTCTGGGCTCTCAGGCCTTGCTGAATGCGCTTCTGAAAGGTTTCCAGGACCAGGGGCACCATGAACAGGGCCTCGATCTCCCAGTCTCGAAGGTTGTCGGCAAGGTGACGGAGCGAGTCATTAAAGGAGATGCTGACCCCCCAGTCCCAGAGGGCCAGCATGCCGACCGTATTCTCAAAAGTGTGGTGCAGGGGCAGGATGGAGAGACAACTCCGGGCCTTGATGTCAATGATGGACAGCCCCGCCCAGATATCCGCCGTGATGTTGTCGTGACTGAGCATGACGCCCTTGGACTGGGCCGTGGTCCCGGAAGTAAAAAAGACAGCTGCGATGTCATGTGGCCAGATGGGCAAGTCCTGATAGCTGCGCCAGCCAATGGCAATACAGCGCTCCCCCCAACTGAGAAGCTCCGAGAGCGTGTGGAGAGGAAGCCTGCGTCCGTCTAAGTCCACCCACTCTGTCCGTGGTTCTGACCCCAGCTCCTGTCCAACGGCGGCTGGCGCTCCGACGCTCGGATCAGGCCGCCGCCCTCCCTCGTATCCAGAAGCCATATCTGCAGCAGGGCCAGCAGCCCCATAGGGCAAAACTTCCCCCGGTTCAAGCAGGTCTCCCGTAAAGGCTGGCAGGGCGTCCAGCTCCAGCAATGCCTTGACCTGGGGACAGGCTCTCGCCATCTCCAGGGCCTGTGCCCTCTTCTGGGACGTGAAGCAGAGCAATTCCACCTCCGCCCTCCGAAGCAGGCCCGAGGCCTCCTCCACCCCCAGGTCACGGTCCAGTGGCACAGCCAGCGCCGCACCGAAGATCAGACTTGAATAGGCCAGCACCCAGGGATAGGCGTTTTCTCCCAGAACAGCCACCGCTGTATGGGGCCGACCCAGGTGCCCCTCATAGAGGGCGCCCTTCGCAGCTAGCCGCTCCAGCTGATAACTGGCCCCACCGTCCTCAGCCCGACGGCCAGGTCGCAGCAGGCCCCGCTCAAGCAGGGCTGTGCCCAGGCGCTGAATCTCGGTCCAGAACTCCGCATAACTGCGCGTCAGAGTCTGCCGCTCGGCTCCTCGATAGCGATAGGCCAGCTGCCCGGGGCTGGCCGCTACGCGGGCGCGGAGCAGCTCTCGCAGATCCCGCTTGCGCTCACGGGCATAGAGGGCCCGCCCTGTCATTTTCTGCTCTGTCATCGCTCAGAACCTCCCTGCACTTCGGACTATATTTACAGTTTTGTAAAACGTATTAATATTATCAGATGAATACAGTTAGTCAAGCTTTATATGTCGAAGAAAATGGAGGCAAATCACCTCGCCAGGCCGCAGGACCAGATTTTTAGTCCAATTGAAACACAGAAAAAGCTGGGCCTAGCGAGGCGTAGATATAAAAAAAGATGCGGCTTCTTGGCCGCATCTTTTTATTCCAGTAGTAAAACGACTTCAGAGTATCACCGTCCGCTTCAGAGCATCACCGTCCGCGAACGCTCCTCCTTGATCTCAGACAGGAGGGCGGCCACGCCCTTCTGCTGTAGGACCAGGCGGGTAAAGATCTGCCAACCCAGGGCGTAGCAGACGGCGGAAACCGCAATATTATCTGGTTTTACCGTGAAGTTCTCGTAGGTAATAACCTCATTCATCCCCTGGGTCTTCAGAGGGATAAAAATCTCATAAAAGGCCTGGCGCAGGCAGCTGCGCAGGGTCTCATAGGCCTGCTGGGTGCCCATCAAGTCCTTCTGCAACTCAATGCCGCTGCAGATCTGCTCCAGATTGATCACCGACTTGAGCAGGCAGAAGCAGATGCAGCGCGCCACATGCTCACGCTGGTAGCGGCGGCCTTCAATGCTGGGCAGGAGTCCCCATTTGAGGTAATTCTGGAGCATATGCCCCGTTAGAATACGCTCGCCAGGGCTCAAAAAACCCAGTTCATTCTGAAGAAAATTCTGCAATTCTCTGCTGCGGAGCAGGTTGGGCAGGCGGTCCCAGGCGGGCAGCTCATAGCTGATAAGCTTGTCGTAAATGGTGTGATCCAAAGCTGACATCCCCATAATTCTCTCCATGTGAGCGGAACCTCCCAGACACGCATCCCACAACTGAAAACCGTCAAAACCTGCGGGATAATTTCTTAATATGATGCTGATAATTTTATCATAGAATTTGATTTTTTGCAAAAAATTTGAATTCGCACAAGCGGGATTTTGGCCCCTATCTTGACTAATGGAGTATTATAATCTGAGGCTTTTCCCAGAAGCTCCAGAGCCGCGTCCAGAACCGCTCCCCCCGCGGGCAAGCAGCCGACCGCGCTCCGTAGATGTATTCATTTATTTGAGGTGTTTATGAAAATTATCACAGAGAGAAGTTTCTACTTCGCCCTCGCTGTCACCCTCATCTGTTCCGTCCTGGGCAGTCTTCTCAAGGGCCTCCCGGGTCTCTCCCTGATCGGCGCCCTGGTCCTGGCCCTGCTGCTCGGCATGCTCCTGCAATTCATTCCGGGTCTACACCGCAGCACGGAGGGCGGCGTGGGCTTCATCTCCAATAAGTTCCTCCGCGCCGGCATCATACTGCTCGGCTTCAAGCTCAACCTGCCCGAGCTGGCACGGGCTGGCCTTGGTCTCTTGAGTCTGGCCGCGTTGACGGTGCTCCTGGTTATTTTTGTCAACTACTTCATCATGCGTCGTCTCTTTAGAAACGAGCAGGAACTGGCCCTCCTCGGGGCCTGTGGCTGCGGCATCTGCGGCGCAGCCGCCGTCATGGCCGTCTCCCCTCTGGTCAGGGCGAAAAAGGACAATACCATCCTGGCCGTTGCTGTGGTCTGCATTATGGGCACGGTCTTCACCCTCCTGGAAGTTGGCCTGTACAACAGCGGTCTTCTGGCCCTCAATGCCCACCAATATGGCGTCATGGCCGGATCCTCCCTGCATGAGATCGCCCACGCCGTGGCCGCCGGCAATGCGGGTGGGGCCCAGGCGGAGAGCATCGCCATCCTCGCCAAGTTGAGCCGTGTGCTCATGCTGGTTCCGACCGCCATCATCCTGGACTTCTTCATGGCCCGGCGCCAGACTGAGGCTCGTGCTGCCAAGTCCAGCTCCCACGGCACTAAGAAGTCCCTGCCCATTCCCTGGTTCATGCTGGGCTTCCTCGCCGCCTCCGCCGCAGGCAGCTATATCCCCTTCCTCTCTGGAAACGTGAGCAAGCTGCTTGTCGACCTCGCCTACATCCTCCTCGGCATGGCCATGGCTGCCCTGGGCCTCAATGTGAATTTCCGCGTCATCAGGGAGCGGGGGGCCCGCATCATGGGGGCGGCCTTCTGCGGCTCCGTCTTGCAGCTCCTCTTCTGTTACCTCATGGCCCGCAATTTCTTCTAAATACGGCGGCACAGCCCTTTTGGCCCCCTTCTT
The DNA here is from genome assembly GCA_023388435.1 of Bacillota bacterium. Taxonomy (GTDB): domain Bacteria; phylum Bacillota; class Clostridia; order Saccharofermentanales; family Fastidiosipilaceae; genus JAEWGG01. The sequence continues at coordinate 12,615 of JAEWGG010000013.1, forward strand.
CTGGAGCGGGCCGATTCTTGTTTTGAGGTGAGCTTCGCGCATGCGTTTCCTACGACAATTGTCCATCATCCTCGCCCTGTCCAGCCTGGGTGAGCTCCTGGCCCTCCTGATCCCCCTGCCCATACCGGGCTCCATCTATGGGCTTGCTGTCTTTTTCCTCCTCCTCCTCTCAGGACTCATCCCCCTCTCCGCAGTGGAGGAGGCCGCCGAGCGCCTGATTGAACTGATGCCTATCTGCTTCGTCATCCCAGGCCTGGCGATTATTGAGAAAGGGAAGCTCTTGGGCGGCTTTGTCCTGCCCTTCCTGCTCATCATCTGCATCTCCTCCCTTCTGGTCTTCGGCCTCACAGGCCGCCTCAGCCAGCGCCTGCTCTACCGGCAGGAGCACCGGGGTCAGGCCCACGCCCACCCGCGTCCGCACACTAAGGGAGGCCATTGACCGTGCTCAGCAATCTACTTGGCGAACTACCTTTTTTGGGCCTGGTCCTCGTTTTTGCTGCCTACCTGCTCGCCCTCTACCTGCGCCAGCGCTATGCCCGAGCCTGGCTGAATCCCCTGCTCGTTTCCATCGTCTTTCTCGCCCTGCTGCTCCTGGCCACGGACACGCCCTATGCGCGGCTCGCAGAGCCCAGCAAGCTTCTGAACCAGGCCATAAGCCCTGTCACCGTCTGCCTGGCCGTACCGCTCTACAAACAGCGACACTATCTCTGGCGCTACGGACGGATCTTCCTCCTCTGCCTCCTCCTTGCGGCCCTGGCCAACCTCCTGTCCATCCGGATCCTGGCGGGCCTCCTCCCACTCAGTCGGGAGCTCTATCTGAGCCTCTTACCGAAGTCCATAACAACGGCAGTAGGCATGCCCCTGTCCACCCAAATCGGGGGAATCGCTTCCGTCACCGTCCTGGCCATACTCATTACGGGACTCTTCATCCAAGTTCTGGCCTCCCCCCTCTTCCGCCTCCTGCGCCTGGAACATCCCCTGGCTCGGGGCCTGGCTCTCGGGGCCTCAGCCCATGTCATCGGCACGGCCTGCGCCTTTGACCTGGGGGAGACGGAAGGGGCCATGAGCAGCATCGCCCTCGTCCTCTCAGCCCTGCTCACCCTGCCAATCTGCATACTTTCCCTCAATTGGTTTTAAGCCACCATACTGAGCTCCTGAGTGAGCCTGAGAAGCAAAATAAAAAAACTCCAGCGGACGTCTGGTCTCGCTGGAGTTTTAGGTCTGGTGCTCATGGCCGGACTCGAACCGGCACGGGGGAAACCCGGCGGATTTTAAGTCCGCTGCGTCTACCAATTCCGCCACACGAGCTGATGAAACACCTCTCAGAATGGTACGGGAGGCCCGTTTTCCTGTCAAGGCAGGCCCCGCCGCCTCAGCTTTCGTATGAGGCAAAGAGCGGAGAGGACCAGGGCCAGAAGCAAAATGCCAAGGCCCAGGGCCAGACAGATCAGAGGCTGCTGGTAGGCCCAGGAGGAACGGGCCTGCCGCTGCTTATCTGCGGCCAGGGCCTGACCCCCTTCCTGAATATCAGCAATCTTTGAAGCCTTATCCTTCTTGAGAAAGTCTAAAACGGAATCCTGTCTGGCCCCGGGTTTCTGGGGCCAGGGAATACGCCGGCAGCGCAGAACCTGGCGCTCCGTGGTGTAGAGGTAGTGGGGACAGGTCACAAGGGAGACTAAGTCCTGACCTTCCACCGGGGCGAAGGCTGACCACTGATAATTTTGAATCAGATGCATCTCTTCCAATTGGTAACACATACGCTTGCCCCAAACTTCGATGTAAACATGGTCCCCTGGCTGCATCTCATTGATATGCATGAGCAGCGTATTGAGGCGGCTGACCCGGTGGCAGGCGAGGACGGCGTGGCCGCCCTGAAGGCCGAGTGGCAGCTCCCCCCCATCAACGCTCGCGAAGCCCTGACTCAGATGCTCCTCTGTAGCACCAATATAAATGGGCAGATCGACCCCAATGCGCGGTAGCTGAATGCGTCCGATTGGCTCTTCGCGCTCAGCCTTCCAGGCCACCTGACTCCGATCGGCCACGTGCGCAAAGGGATCCACCCCGCTGGACAGACCGCTAGGACGGCTCTGGCGGTAGTCTTCAATGCGCTTCACCAACTGTTCCAGCCCAGGCTCCGCTGAATCCAGACTTCGAATGAGAAATTGGTCGCTGCGCTGACGGGCCTCCCCCGACTTCGACTGGAGACCCCCTCCCAGAATACTCAGCAGGCCGCCAAGACTGTACAGCCCCAGCAAGACTAAGCCCAGGCCCCAGCGGCGGAGGTCTCTGGCACGGGCTTGTGAATTCCGACTCATGACGCTTCTCCCTTCTGGCTCTTTGGACTGTCGTGTGGGACTTCGCCAGTCCCGTTCTGACTGGCAATGGACTCTGGTCCCTCCGCCCCCTGTTCCAGGGGCTCCAACTGCCGCTGCCTGCGGCGCAGGCGCCAGAAGATGTAAAGCTCCAGCAGCAGGAGGGGCAAAAGCAGGTAAAAGCCCCAGCGGTAGCGCCTGTTATCGCGGCCCGCTCTGAACTCCTCCTCTTCGACAGCCGCGGTATATGCTATGCGGTGCCCCCGGACCAGGAGGCGATGGCTGTTCACCATATACGGGGTACAGGTAAGTAGGGTGACGTAGTCCTGGTCCTGGACAATACGTATGGGATCGAAATCTGTGGGCTCAACGGTCCTGATCTGATCCACCTCGTATGCCAGGACCTCCTGGATGTTGTGGATATAGAAGCGGTCCCCCTCTTGAAGCTTGTCAAGGTCGGTAAATAGACGGCGCTGGGGCAGGCCGCGGTGGCCAGTCAGTACGGCATGGCTGCCCTGACCGCCGACTGGCAGGCTGCTGTTCTCAAGATGCCCGATACCGCGCTGGAGCACTTCCTCGGAAACGCCGGCATAGATGGGTTCATTAACCTGAATGCGGGGGATGCGGACATAGCCGATCTGCTCATGGACTTCGAGCATCCGGGCATATTCCCGCCGTCCCGCCTGCTGCCATTTCTTATTGAAAGGATCCAGGACATGGAGGTCGACTATTGAGGAGTTGTAGGCCCTGGCGAGGTCCATGCGCCGCTCAATATCTGCCGCCTGTAATTTTTTGCGCTCCTCATCGAAGCGGATATTCGTCTCCCGGCTCTCGGCGCGGTAGTACCACTGGGATATGAAGGGATAGCTACAGATAAAAAGCCCCAGGACAAAAATCAGCACCATGGGCCAGGCCCTGCCCCGTCGCCGCCCCTGCTGAGGCTGCTTCCGCCTCAGCTTCCAACTCACAGACGGGGAACTCATGACCTGGTCCCCCGGCAGGAATCCCCCCGCTTACGGGCTGACGGGTCCTGCCCGACACCAGAAGACTCCGCCCCCTCCTCAGCTTTAGGGGCCTGCTCCGCCGCCAGCTTGGCCAGACGCTGTTTGAGCCGGCGATTGTGCCGCCACTTTTTATAGAGAAGATAGGTCAGGATAAGCAGGAACACGAGACTCAGATAGAAGAGATAACGGTAACGATTATTTACCTTGTGTTCCTCCATCTCCCGCTCCGCCACGGCGGCCGAGTAGGGTACGCGATGCCCGCGCACGATGAGTCGGTGGCTGTTAATCATATAGGGGTGGCAAGTGAGCAGGGTGACATAATCATGGCCTGGAGCGACCAGGAGGTCCGAGAAATCCTCCGGACTGATAATTTTAATCTGGTCCACCTGATACGCCAGCACCTCCTTAAGATTGTGGACGTAAAACTTGTCCCCCTCCTGGAGCAAATTGAGTTCGTTGAAGAGCTTGGCCCCTGGCAGACCGCGGTGGGCTGTGATCACAGCGTGGGTGTTGTTGCCACCGACAGGCAGGCTGGTGTTCGGCATGTGTCCACAACCCTTTTGCAGGACGTCCTCGGAGGTTCCCGCATAGATTGGCAGGTCCACCGCCATTTTGGGGATGCGAATATGTCCCATCTGCTCATGGATCAGCAGCATGCGCGCATACTCGTCCTGTCCGAGCTTGATGCGCTCTTTCGCAAAAGGGTCTGAGAGGTCGTGGGTGCTCAGCGACTCATTATAGAAGTGGGCGAGTTCAATACGCTCATCCCGTTCCTGGCTGCTGAGCAGACGGGCCTCCCGATCAAAATTACGGTTGAGCTCTGTGACCTCCACCCGATAGTAATAGCGGGAAATCAGGGGATAGCTCATCAGACCAAGCCCCAAAATAAAAATTAACAAGAAGGGCCAGCTGCGCTTTTTCTTCTTTCGCTGCGTCTTGTTGAGCATGCTCAGACTTCTTATCTCCTTGCGTCCACGATGGCAAAAAGGACGGCCAGCGGAAGTCTGGCCATCCTCTCTTGACTTCTCTATCTCCGTATTCCCAGCCCCAGAATCTCGCGTGAGCTAGGGAGCCTGACTCCCTGCTCCCAGGCGTCGACCACAGCCCCAGAGCGCCGTCCCCAGCAAGATTGCCAGGCCACTCAGACCCAGCAAGAGCCAGATCATGTACGAACCAGTATAGGGCAGTGGCGGCTTTTTGTCGTTGTTGATGCTGTAGCGCAGGGCCTCATTCTGACTCCCATCCACACGGAAGCGCAGGTCCTCGCCTAGCAGGCTGTAGCCCTCAGGCGCCTGGGTTTCCAGCACAGCGTAGTCACCATAGGGAAGATCCTCAAAGGCAAAATAGCCCTCCGCATCGGACTGCACCACATAGGCCTGCCCCCCACGCAGGTACTCTTCCAAGGCCTCCGTCCCGCCCTCAGCTTCGACGACTTTGAGAAGCTTGAACTGGGCGCCGGCAAGGGGGCGCTGGGTCTCATGGTCCAACTTGCGAAAATAAAGTCCACCGCGGGGTTCTTCCTGCTGATTGGGAACATCCAGACGAAATTCCTGTCGGGACTGCAGCTCGAATTCCAGGGGCTGGGCGAGAAGCCTGTAGCCCTTAGGTGCCTCCAACTCCTCCAGGCGATAGCGGCCCGGAAGCAGATTGCGAATCCGCATCCGCCCCTGGGAGTCGGTCCCCCAGTCCGCAAGGCCCTCACCGACAGGGACTGCCTGTCCATCTCGCACATAGACAGGACTGTAGCCCTGCCCGTCCTCGCGACTCAGACGGAAGCGGGCCCCTGATATCAGCTGGCCCGTAGAGGCATCTTTTTTCTGCAAAAGAAGTTCAGCCAGCTCTTCCGGTGGCGGAAGCTCCTTTTCTTCTTTCAGGTACACAAGCTCATCCCCGCCCTTTAAGCTGCCAGGCAGGAGAATTAATGTGGGGACGGCCAAGTAGCTGGCCCCTGGAGTCTGCTCCCGAAGGTAATAGAGACCCTGGCCCAGGTACAGCCGCAGCTCACCCTGCGCATCGCTGGGCCCGAGCTGCTGGGCCTGCCCATAACGCGCAGTCAGTTCTTCCGCGGAGAGTGACGCCAGTGTTTCCAGGCTGGCCCGGCGCTCCGCATCGGACAGAACTGCGCCTGGCGCAGCGCCAAGTCTCCAAATCTGGTAATAAGCCCCCGGCAGTGGCAGGTACTGGCCCTTCTTTTCGCGGTCACTACGGCGAATGAGGCGCAGGAGATACTGCCCCTCCTCCCGGTCCTCAGCGCTCTGCTGGAGGGCCTGTGAAGCAGAAGGCTGCTCTGCGCCTGCAGAATGCTCCGTCGCCCATAGGGAGTGGGAAAGCCCCAGGGGCAGTGCCAGGGCAAGACTTAAGAATAGGGCCCAGCAGCCCTTAAGTCTCCTCTGCTTCCGTTTGCAATTCTGGCACATCCGAAACCTGTCCTCTCTTCCTTAACGTACACGAGCTTGCCTCACCCGGCAAAAGTCAGTCGGGCCGCAGCTCTATTGCCCACCCTCTGCTCCAGACAGCAAAGCGCTCTGCTGTCTGGAGCAGAGGGCCCCATGAAATTCATTTCTGGGACCTGGTACACAGCGAGGGCCCCTCCGCTGCTCCCCGATCTGTGAGCCAGGGAGCAGCGGGCGGCGCCGCCGTATGTCATCGAATTTGTTGCTTAGGCCTCTTCAGCGGCATTTCTGCGCTTCAGGGCAAAGAGGGCTGCGGCCATCAGCAGGATACCTGCCGCGACAAAGATCACGGAACCGATACCACCCGTCGGGGGAATGCTGATCGGACGGTTCTCAAACTTCAGGGCGTTCTGCTTGCCTGTTTCCTGAACATCATAGTTGATGTTACCTGCCTCATAGGTACCAGGGCCAGCCTCAAACTGCAGGGCGGCGCTGTTCAGGCCGTAACCCTTCGGGGCCTTCGTCTCCTGCAGATAATAGGTGCCGGCGGCCAGACCTGTGATCTCAAACTTACCATCCTTGGCGGAGACCAGCTTGACTACCTCGTCGTTCATCGTGTCAGACCAGTAGTAACCTGTCTTAGCAGCGGCATACTTCTGGTCTCTATCAGCTTTCAGGGCCTCGAGATTGGAGGCGCTGTCCTTGACCCCCTGCAGGTAGGCGGCCTGAGCGGCTTCATAGGCCCTCAGTTCAGCTTCCTTAACCGCGATACTCTTCTTGGCGAGGTACTTGGCCTGAGCCTTCCTCTCACCATTGGGATCCTCGCTGCGGATGACGAACTCCGCACCTTCAAGGCGCTTCTCATCTTTGCCCAGTTCAGTCTTGACAAACTTGCGGCCGTAGGTCGTGATCTGGGGCACCGTAGGCTCCAACGGAGGAGGATTCTCACCCTCGGTGTTGGTCAGGTTCAGCCCGTTCTCCCCATTCTTCTCATAGCTGGGGACGAAGCCGGAGGGGCGCTCCACAATCTTATAGCTCTTGCTGTTATCCAGGTTGTCAAAGGTGTAGTTGAAGTCCGAATCCTGGCCCTTCCAGGTCAGCGTCTCAGAGCTCTTGACATACTTCCAGGTCCGTCCTCCGTCCTCAGAGGCATAGAGGTCATAGATGATCTGGGCGTTGTGCTTGGCTGTATCGCCATTCTTCATCACGAAGCTCTTGGTCACGGAAATCTCCGTCTGGCCCTCATAGGTGGGGGGCTCGGGTTCTTCCTCGTGACGGTTGCCATATTCGAAGTAAACCTTATTCTTCTGAATCTCATCGGGCTTGGCCTCGGCGAGCAGTGTGGCCGTGTAGTGCAGGTTGATTTCCACCGCAGCGGGTCTCCCCGTAACCTTGGCCAGACCAGCTTCGGTAAACAGCAGCGTGAAGCCGCTCTCGTTCTCATCCAGGCTGTAATCGTCGCCCTTGGTCAGCGTAATTGGAGCGCCGGCGCTCGTGGCCGTGATGCTCAGATCCTTGTTGTACTGCAGGCCGGGGGTCATCACATCGTACCAGCGCAGCTTCTTATACTTGGCGTTGGCCGGGATCTGGGTCGGCACATCGAAGGGGATGATCTTACCGTGCTCGAACTGGGCCTTGTCCTTCTCCACTGAGTACTTGGTGTAATTTGCACCCCAGCCAGCAGCTCCCGTATTGTCCGCGGCCTTGTCCGCGTCCGTCACCACATCGTTATCGGCGATATTCTTATCCACCTCGGGCTTGCCGGAAGTGTTCTTGGGATAGACGTGGGCCTCGGTGACCACGCCGTTTTCATTGGTGATAGGCAGCGTAATCTCCACGGGGACCGCCAGCGCGCCGGTCAGATCTTTGCCGTCCGCCTGCTTGTCGCTGAGCTCGTGAATTTCGACGATCTTATAGCTTCCAGCTGGCAGATTCTGCGTGTTGAATTTATAGCCAGCCTTACCAGCAGTCTTGCCGGACAGGACCTTCGACAGGAAGTCGCCATCCGTGACCTGGGGCTGGGGGCTCAGGGCCTGCCCCTGGGCGTCAATCCACTGGCTGTCCGCATTCTGCCAGGCGAAGACCACGCCATCCGCCTCCTCGGCCGAGGCGTAGAAGAATTCCTTGAGGTTCAACTCGCTCCCGGCATCATAGATGCTCAGATCTTCACCCGTATGGTACTTGAGGGTCTCATTCGCCTTCAGGGCATCGACTTTTTTCTTGTACCCCGTGTCGCTCGTGTACTTGCCGTCACGCTTCAGCGCCTCGATTTCCTCGGCCGTCCAGGTCGCGCCCGTAAAGCGCTCCTCGGCCTTCTTGAAATCGTCCTCACTCATAATCACCTTGTGCAGGGTCACCGCGTTTGTACCGCTGCCCGCAGCCTGGACCGTGCCCAGCTTGGCTACAGGAAGTAGCATCGCCAGTGACAGCGCCGCTGTGACTATGCTCTTCATCAGTTTCCGCATACTCTCTCTCCTTTTTAATTGATGACATTTTGTTATATAGACCGCGGAGATGACCATGTCTGGCCGCCCGCGATTTATATCGGTAGTTCGAGGGCTTTTTGCCCGTCTCTGAAGCCGCTCCTGTCCATGGCGGAGCAGGGCAGCCTGGCGGGCTGGGGGCAGCCCTGGACCTAAGCTCTGTCTCTAGGCGGCAAGCGGAGGACCTGTTCTCCGCCTCCTCTTGCCATCCCAGGCCGCCCAGCCAGCCGAGATCCCCATAATCATCAGACCCAGGATCAGGAAGGGCCGTTCGCCTACACCACCGGTCGGTGGATACGTGCCGGGGGCTTCCATACCGTTAACCAGAGCCAGGCGATAGCTGTTGCCCTGGGCCTTCTGGAGGGTAAAACGATAGATCTGCTGCTCAGCCTGGCTGGTAGAGCTTCTGCTATCTGTGATTCGCAGCTGCAGGAGGTCCCCATCCTGCAGCGGGGGGCTGTTCTCCGGAGCCTTGATCTCCAGAGTCAACTTGCGGTCGCCAGCATAGGCCGGGTAGAGGTAGCGCGTGGGATACTCCGGCTCCGTATGCCGCCCCAGTCCCACGGTGTACGCTTGCTGGTCCACAGCCTGGCCCTGACGCAGAATCTGCAGCTCCACATTCTGGCCCGTGGCCAACGGGACTGGCAGACTCAGGTCCGACTTGCTCAAAAGCGCATAGCCCTCGTTCCTGCTGTAGCTTGGATAGGGTGTGAGCGCGTAGCGGCTGCGTCCCATTTTTTCGAAGACAGCCTCCAGGCCTTCTGGAGTCTCCTCCTTAATCTCGTAGAGATAGAGTCGGCCCTCGTTGTCGTAGGCAGGCATGTCCTCGTTGCGCAGCTGCCAATGGTTACTGGCATCCAGGCGCAGCCTGCGCATCAGCTTCTTGCTGTCCGGATCTTTCACTGGCAGCTCACCTGGCGCCAGAATTGTCCCCGACTCATTGATCGGGGCACCCTGGGCATTGGTTTTCGCAGCATAGCGGTAGAGGCTGGCCTCGATTCCCTTCAGCTGCAGATGTGTCAGGAGCTTCTCCAGCTCTGCTGCACTGAGCAGCTCTCCACGGCTGTTCACCCACTGCTTCTCAATCTCCAGGGGGATCTTCGGTCCCTTGACAGAAGGGATGGGGAAGTAGCGCAGGTAGTCCCCTTCTTTAGGCTTCGGATTCAAGGTCGTCGTCTTGTTCGCCGGATACCAGTAATCCGGATAAAAGGCCGGGTCGTCCGTCTTCAGGTGGATGCGGTAGGTCAGACTGACCTCCTCATCGCTGCCCAGGTTCAGTCCCAGGAGTCGCAGGGTATCCCCCTCGCGGACCAGCTGCACCCCCTCGAGCAGATTTTTTTCACCGCGGCTGGCCATGACCTTCGGGTACTGGTTGTGGCCCAGCTTCGTCTCGAAGAATTTGTTCGGCAGGCCGGTGTCGCCGTTATGGAGCAGAACGAGCCTGCGATTTCGATCCTTCATGACGTTCAGGGCGTCGTCCAGGGACTCCACAAGTCGGAAGTCGATGCCGTTGCGGTAGCTGAGCTGCTGCTCAGGTTCTGCCCTGGTCAGGTGCTCTGCCAGAACGAAGCGGTAGATACCATAGCCCTTTGTTGTGTCCGTATAGCTTCCTGAGGGATCCTCAATATAGTTCGGAACCATCTGGCCCAGGTTCACGCGGTGCGTGCTCCGATCATATGCAGGAACTTCCAGCGCCTGCCCATTCCTGTCCAGGGTCACCTCAACCAGGCTCGGGCTGAGACGATTCGCACGATGGTACTTAGCCTCGCTGGCGCGATTCGTCCGATCGTACATCGCCACCCGCAGTTTCACGGCGTTCCCTGGCAGGTTGTTGCGAATGCTCCCATCCTTGGCGAGGTAGTTCCCCTGATTGTCTTCCAGATAGAAGTCGCCATCGGCCAGTTCCGGAGAGGAGGCGATATCCATGCGCCCAGCGGTGAAGCGGTCGGCCAGGATAATCTGTTCGCCCATGGGATCGGTCACGCTACCGTCCACAATCGACTGTGAATGCAGGCTGTTTTTGAGCAGATCGACACGTTCTTCGAATTCCTCAGGGCTGTCCGCCTGGATGTAGTTGTTGAGCGGATCAGTCGTAATACTCTTCAGCTGCCGCTCCATCACCTCCGCCGCAGCCTCACCGCGGCTCCGCAGGTTATCCTGATTAAAATCCGGATCCGTCCAGCCGCTGTTCTCCGGATCAACGGCGAAGGCAAAAACCTCCATATCCCGGTGCAGGGCCTTGTAGTAGTCCGCCACAGCCGTCGTCGCCACCTCATGATTGTCGATGCGCACGCCGTTCTCGGTGTAATAAACCAGCGGGCCATACAGACGATACTTGTTGTTCACAATAAAGTAATTGGACAAAGGATCATCCGACTTGCGCAGGGCCGAGCTGAGCTGCAGGTTGTCGTAGAGCGACTTGCTGGTATCCAGCGGGTAGTTGCGGAGCTTCACCGAACCAACCGCCGCACCGTCCGAAATCAGGACCAGTATCTTCTGCCGTCTTGTCCAGTTCTCCCGCTCCTCCTCGGGATAGAGGACTTCCACACCGCGTTGCAGGCCCGCCACAATATTCGTTTCTCCGTCCCAGCCACCTGCGCCGAGGTTGTACTCGCCGTTGTTCATGTTGTGCGGAATGGGGCGGCTCTGGCGGGCAAAGCGCGGTATGGCCTTGCTGAAATCGCCAGGCACGGTGGTCAGCTTCTGCACGGCGGCATTCTCCAGAACTACCGTCTGCGGGGTATTGCTCCCCTCCCAGCGCAACTTGTAAGTCGGCTTGTAATTGGAGTCCACCAGACTTGCGAAGTTCACGAGTCCCAGCCGTGTCCCAGGCACGGCGAGCAGCTCATCCCGCAGGCGTTCCAGCGTCTTGCGCACGCGGTACATCTTGGTTTCTGTTTCGTAGGAGGCGGGGGCCTCTACACCCCAGATATTTTTCATGGAGTATGAGTTGTCCACCACGAATACGATGTCTGTAGCCCCGCTCACATGCTTGCCCCGTCCTTCCACCGTCAGGCGCACGTCGAATTGTCCAGGCACATTGGTCTGGTGGGCCGACTTGCCAATAATTGAGTCCTCATACTCAACCTTGTAACGCTCCTTACGGCTGTTTAGAGGCCCTCCCTCACGGTTGACCACTTCCGCATTGCGGGCGTCGGGGTACTCGTTCTCAATCCAGGGGTCCGGATAGCGGCCGTCACCACGGTTGTCGGTGTAGGTGACCTTGTCTTTACCCTCCTCGATCACGTCGTGCTTGACATTGATCGCACGCCACAGGGTATTCGCATTGTCCATTCCATAAATCGTGGAATCATAGCCCTCCAGGGCCTCCTCCGTAACGAAATAGGTGTAGCGGTTCCCATCTGCGTCAAAACGGGGCAGCAGGCGACCTGTGGCGTCTTCGTTCCGGAAGACGTAGTTCAACTGCTCGCTGCTCTCTGGAGTCTGCAAGCGGACGCTCGCAACGTCCTCCGTGCGTCCAGAAAAGTCTGTGCGCTTGAGCTGAAAGACAACTTCAGGCTTTTTCGCGTCCGTCCAGACGTTTTCCCAGCGCTTCGTCAGGGTCACTGCGAGAATGGGGCCCTCGAGGATGACATAGTCCTCGTTGCTCTCGTCATCTGGCAGCGGTTTTGTCGGATCCTCGGCCCCCAAACCTACGGATGACTCCTCACCATAGAAGGCTTCAATCCACAGCCTGTAGTCTTCTTTGGCCTCAAGAACTGGTGTTTCAAAGGTATAGGTCAGGCCCTCGGAGGCGTTCATCCTCCTGATCAGCAGCTGGCCCTCGCGCTCGCCCTGGACAGGCTCAGAGCCGAGGAATTCCCCGACATCATGGGCCTGGAAATTACGCTTTTCGATCGGCCCCAGGCCAGTCGCCCCCGTAGGGCTGTTCTTACTATCCACCAAGCTGTAATTCACACGGAAAGAGCGCTTGGCCTTGACGTTCCACACCGAGTCAATCTGCGAGGAAACCTGAATGGTCCAGCGAATCTTGGAGCCGTTCTCGATAAATTCGCCGCTGGCCCGCACTTCGCCGATACCGTCTTTCTGTAAGACCACACCCTTAATGTTGCCGATGTTCTTCTTCTCTCTCAGTGTGAGCGCGGTGTCCATTTCACAGACAGGACGCGACCGATAGGTATCTTCCCAATCGCCGTACGCGTAGGCGCGGCTGTTGACGGATAGGGTATAACCCAGAGGCTGTCCGTCGGGGCCCAGCTGACGGAGGCGGGAAAAGTCCGTGATGGGCGTGCGGAAGCGTACCAGCGCATATTCACCACGGGCCATGCGCTGGAAGTTGGGGCCACTCATCACACCGGCTTTTAACCAACTCAGACCTGCACTCTTCGGGTCCCACCAGTATTTTTCTCCATCGGGGCTGTCCTTCTGATAGAGATTTCCCTTAAGAAGGGCCCCGTGGCCGCTGTTGTAGGCGCTGACATAGCTGTAGTGTTTTCCGCGCAGCGAGGCCCCGGCGTCATTCTGGACCTGACGCATATAGTGGTAAGGACTGTAATCCGCCCGCAGTTCGAAGCTCTGGCCCGCCTCTGAGCCGTCGTCGTAAACCGTCTGCAGATCCTCATTCAGGACATAGGGGAAGCTCTTGCCCGTCGCTGTGACCTGTAAGATTTCAGCCGGTCCCAGGCCATCCCCCACAGATAGACCCATCGTGAGGGGATATATATATTGACTGAGCAAGATACCTGTGGCACCGCCGTCCTTGGACGACGTATTCGTCATGCGCGCCTCCCAGATAATCGACTTGCCATCGTCGCTGAAGCGACCACTCAGATTGACACGGTGACGCCCGTCCTCACAGGCGGAATACTGTTCCACCGTCTCCTCAGACGGCATAAGGGCGCCCGGGGTCGTAATCCGCTGCTCGGCCTTCAGCAAGACGTCCTTGCTGCCTGCTGGAACAAACTCCGCCTTCGTATCCATGAAAAACAGGGCCGTATCCTGCTCCGCATCCACTTTAGAAGAGGCCTTCACCTGGAAGTGAAAGTGTTCCGCCAGCCCGACTGGAATCGTATAGGTGTAGCTGCGCCCATCCTCACTGAGCTGGCCCCTGGCCTCGATATCCGTTCTCGTCTTGCCAGACGTATCCGTAAAGCTGATACGGGGCAGGTTACGCGGGTCAAAGGGCTTCGAGCCACTGTCCTCTGGCAGACGCATGGTAAACGTCACCGTACCTGGCATCTTGACGTCCACCTCGCCCTGGTAGTTCCAGTTCAGCTCCTGGACAGCGAGATCCAGGCTCGCCTCGCCACTGCCCCCCAGCCGACCAATCTCCTTCTTATCCTCAGCTCTGAGAACTTTTTCCCCCTCCACGGGAGGGATGAGTTCTGAGGGGTCGCTGGAGATGATATCCGCCTTGGCCTTCACAGAATACTGGGGCGTATCCGCAACAGCCAGGGCCTCGAAGCTATAGTTATAAACCACCTGCTCCGTCGTGCGCTCCTCGCTGCTGCTCCGATCGTCGCGGAAAACATAGTAGCCATCCTCACGGGTCCAGACGCCATTGGTCTGTACCTCCTGCGGCTGCCCCTGGCCAATGGTCATGGTCAGTACGGGCTTGGAGGGCATGGTCAGCTCCGTAATGGGGACACGGATCTCCATCCGCGCACCGCGCTTGGCCGTGGACGGTGCAGAGGCGTGCTTGCTGAGCTTCACATTCCAGACCGTCTTGTCCTGACCCTGGGCGGAGTAGACCTGGCCCTCAATCTCAAGCTTGCCCGCGTCGCTGACCGTCAGGGTCTGGCGCTTGACGGTGAAGCTGACCTTCCCAGACTTCTGTTCAGGGCTCAAGCTAATGCGAGTCGGCGAGCTGGCCGGATTGACCAGCTGCAGGCCATTCCCCCCAGTGAATTCCACCTGATAGCTGCCATAGGGCAGGTCCTGGATACGCGCCACACCAGTGACCAGGTCCGTCTTTCCGACAGCCACCTGCGCCCCCAGATTGTTCAGGACCCGAAAGCCCGCGCCACCTGCGGGGCGGCCCTGCTCGTCTTTCATCTCGATATCGAGGTCACTCTTGCCCGCGCGGAGCTTAGCCGTGAGGACGGTCTTGACCGTCCCGGAACCCTGGCCGATCTGGGCCCTAGCCTCAACTGGCAGGTAGCGACCATCCCCATCGAAGCTCACAGTATAGTTCCCGGCCGCAATGCGGTCGACATAGACCCTGCCATCCAGCTCGGTATTGGGGCGAAAAGGCTGACCGCCCGAGGTCACAGGCTGGCCGTTGCTTTTCGTAAAAATCAGACGCTGGCCTGCAAGGGGCGTGCCGTTCTCATTCTGGAGAAGGACCTCCCACTTCTGACTCAGGCTGCTGTCCCTGACGAGCTGCACATTCACCGGGCCAATCTTGGTCGTATTGGCCTGTAGCTCCAGCGGGATGGGCTGGACGGCCTGATACCCATCCGGAACGACGAGCGCCAGCTGATATTTGCCAGGGTTCACCCGGGCCATCGTCAGGAATGCCCCCTGGCCGTCCGTTGTCTGTCCCTGGGCGTTGCTGCTCACCGTGATGGGCTGGCCAGCCTTATCCAGAACATCCGTGCCCAGGACATCCTGGAGGCGGAACTGGACACCAGGGACAGGTTCCCCGCTATTCTTGTCACGGACATAGGCTTCGAAGTCGTAGACCTCGCTGTTTCCTTTTTGCACCCCTATCGTAAAGGACATGCTGTTGCTGCCTGCCCCCACCTGTATCGGATTCGAGCGGTACGGAGCAGGAAGGCGATAGCCCGGTGGGGCCGCAATCGGCTCCACCACGTAGACACCGCTGCTGGCGTTGACGGCTGTGGCGCTGGCCCGACCCGTTGTGTTCGTGACAAATTCCAGGACTCGACCATTGCTCCCCACAAGGTACTGGCCCTGGGGGTTCTTAATGCGGAAACGGAAACCCGCCTGGCGGACAGCCTGCTTCGTCTGGGCGTCCTGCAGGGCAACGAGGACACTGGCGCTGCGTCCTGTGACGGCGGCCTCAGTCGGCGTTGGTGTGGCTGGAGTCGGAGGCGTGACCTCCTTGCTGATGCTGAAACTGGCCAAGCTCTGCTGATTGGCCTGAACCGTAATCTGGCGGCTCAGGGGCTGTACGCGGTACGGGCTGTTTACACCCTCCACCGTCACGGTATACGAGCCCACAGGAACAGCGCTGAAGTCCACAACAGAAGCAGCTGTTTTGGTCTCACTGTAGCTACCCCTGCTGTTCGCCAGACGCAGTCTGGCCTGGGCCAGGTTAAAGTCCGTGGAATTATCCAGACTGACCCGGACAGTCCCCTGCTCGGGGCTGGGCTGGCCGCCGCTCGGCCGAATGCGGATACGCGTCTGAACGCTGCCCCGGTACTTGGTGCTGGGCGCCGTTCCCGCCCGCCTGACATTCTCAATGTTGAGGTTTATGAGCGCCTCCTGGCCGCTGCTGTAGTTCACCGTCAGGACGTGACTGGAAGGCGTCGTTCTAGTCTGGACCGCATCCGTTCGGAACACACCCGCACGTATCCGACTGGCCCCAGCCACCTCCATGGACTGGAACTGACCGGAAACCGTCAGCAGATGATAGGTCTGACTCGCTTCGTAGACATCATTTTTTGTGGTCACACGAATCTGGGCCTGCGTGTCCGTGGCCGAGAGCAATTCCACATTCGTAATGTGGATTCTCGAGCCAGTCACAGGGAACTGCTGCGGCTCCACCAATTCATAAGAGAGATGCGTCAGCGCCCTCCGGCTGCGGCGTCTGGGCTGGTCCTCGGCCTTGGCCGTGGGCTCGGGACTGGCTTCCTTCGTAGGCTCCACCTCAGGCTGGCTATTTTGCTCGGCATAGGATATCCCCAGCTCCTTCAGGAGCTTGGCCTTACGCCAGTCGGCCTGCACCTGGTACGAGGACTCCTCTCCTGTCTCAGCCCCCGCATCCGCCAGCGGATCTGCTGTACCGCCGAGTGTCTGTCCACGCTCCTCCGCTGTCTTGAGACTGAGACGGGTCAGCTCCACATCCTGTTCCAGCACGGCCAGCCAGTCATCCACTTCCGCCGCCAGAACCTGCCGCTCCTCCGTGCCCTCCTTCGTCTGGTCATAGCCCTCCAGACTCTCCAGGAAGTCCTGATTCTTAATCGGCGTGCTAAAGCTCAGGAAATAGGTCTTAGCCCCCAGCTCCTGATCCAGATACAAGTCACTGTAGTTCGTTTCCGCCGCTGCATCCCCCAGCGACTCCGCTGTCCGAAAGGGCACTTGCAAGTCATCCAGGGCTGCATCCAGACCCCAGACCTTTTTCTGGACCTGCTCAGCCGTCTGCCCCTCCCGTTCGCTGTAGACTTTATTGGATAAACTAAAGACCTCGGCCATTTCTGGCAAAGCAAAGTCCCCATTCTCATAAAAGCGCAGGCGCAGGCGCTCACCCCTCGTCCTGGCCCCCGCGTGATAGAGCAGGTTCCAGCGGATCGCCTCACCCTGGCGCTCCGCAAAGAGCCAGGCGCCCTCATCCGCACTGCGGCCTAGCTCCCGGGCGGACAAGCTCGTGAAGAAGCGCTCATCCTGCTCCTGCTGCTGCAGACTTCGGCCCTCGGCCGCAAACTGGTGAATTTTAATTAGAGAATTCAGATCAATGAAAGAGCGGGTAAAACGTGGGGACTTCAGACCCTCATCATCTAGGGTCTGGGCGAAGTCAGCGCTGCTCTGCCCCTCGGCGAAGGCCATAGGAAGCGTCATCCCAATTTGCATAAAAATGGATAAACTTAGCAGCAGGCTAAGGACTAGTTGTCCGCGCTTTCTCACCCTATTCTTCACGAAAACCCTACTCCATTTCCACATTCTTCAAAGACGAAAGAGGCCAAAAGGCCCATATCAAGGCTATTCTCCTCAGGCCCAGCTTTTCTGTCAATAACTGTTATCGATATATTCAGTCCACGTGAATATCTGCCATTCACGCGCTTTTACCAGGGTTTTCTGCTCTCTGACTATTCAAATTAAATACGGGTACGGAATCTCGCATATTATGAATCAAGATTCAAGATAGCAAGTATTCTTCTTTTTCATATGCAGGTCATGAAGAATTCAATAATTTTTTTCGCTTATCCAATACCCCCCCCGCAAATCGATATAAAATATCGATTTGCGATTATTTTATCGTTATCTTGCGCTATTAAGCCCGGAAATTACATTTTTTATTATTTTCTTGCGCTTTTTGCTTTTTTGTATCGTTTTATTAATTATGCAATGCGGATTGCCTAACGGCGATATTTTTCAGAGAACGCTTATCTCCACAATGCATTTTAAAACTTAAACGCCGCAGTCTTTCCTCAATATTTTATACAAGCACTATAAATTCCACTATAACATCACAGTGGCGGGGCCGCCATCCTTAACCTAGAATAGACCCATGAACACACAGCCAAAGCGCCAGATCAAACGCCGCTCGGACCTCTATTACATGGGCCGCGCCCTCCACTGGGCCAGAAAGGCCGGCAGCTGCGGTGAGGTGCCCATCGGAGCCGTCGTCGTCGCTCCAGACGGAGAAATCCTGGGCAGGGGATACAATCGCCGCGAAACACGGCAGGACGTCAGCGAGCATGCGGAGCTCATGGCTCTGCGCCAGGCCATGCGACGCCTGGGCAGCTGGCGCCTTGACGGTTGCACGCTCTACGTCAGCCTCGAACCCTGCTTCATGTGTGCCTCGGCAATCCAGCAGGCACGTATCCAGCGCGTGGTCTACGCCGCAGCGGACCCCAAGGCCGGAGCCCTGGGCTCTCTGGTCCAGCTCTACAGCAGTTTTCCCCAGAATCACCAGCCCGAGTTGGAGGCCGGCCTGCTCGCCGCGGAGGCCAGCGAACTCATCCGGACCTTCTTTCGCCGCCGCAGACAGGAAAACCGCCAGCTGGAGCGGCTCCTGGGCGGACGTTCGAAGCGCCGCCAACTGCGCCAGCAGGGCGAGATGCAACACAGTCAGAATCAGGCCTCGCCAGCGCAAGCAGCCCAGGATGACGCGGACTCCCAACCATAGGAACGTCCCAGGCCTCTGTCCCCCTGTATCTGGCACAAAAGCAGCCCCCTGTCCGACGGAGCAAAGAACCCAGTCGGACCAGGGGGCTTTATCGTATAAATTTCGCTGTCTCAGGCCCCAGCTCAGAAGCTGACAGGGGCGGCGCTACAGGGACTGATCAGGTCTCCTCTATGGTCAGGCGGCGTTCGATGACGCTCTCAATGGCCTTGAGGATATTCTCGTAGCCCGTACAGCGGCACATATTTCCCGCCATCAGCTTACGCAGCTCCTCACGCGTGTAGCGCTTACCCGCATTCACCAGGGGGACGGCCGCCATAATCATACCCGGGGTACAGAAACCGCACTGGACCGCCGCCTCATCGATAAAGGCCTGCTGCAGGTCGCTGAGCTCCCCGCCCGGCCCCATCAAACCCTCCAGGGTCGTAATCTCACGGCCCTCCGCCCAGACCGCAAGGTAGATACAGGAATCGAAGACCTCGCCGTTGACCAGCACCGAGCAGGCCCCACATTCGCCAACCTCACAGCCCTTCTTGACCGAAGTCAGACCGAAGTCCTCACGCAGCATCTCCAGCAGGGACTTGCGCACGTCCACCATGCAGCTGACATCCTCGCCGTTCAGGCGAAAACTGATGGGCTGGTACTGGGCCTTAACTGAGGGATTGGGAACAAAGGTGGCCCGCTTCGTCCGCTCGATCTCGGGGCGGTCCACCCGTCCGCGCACCTTATCCTCCGCACTATACACCTGCCCCCCAAGAGGCGAGAGGTCGGTA
Organism: Bacillota bacterium; assembly: GCA_023388435.1. Classification (GTDB taxonomy): domain Bacteria; phylum Bacillota; class Clostridia; order Saccharofermentanales; family Fastidiosipilaceae; genus JAEWGG01. The sequence goes on from JAEWGG010000013.1 coordinate 31,571, forward strand.
TTGATTTCCAGATAACGCTCATTCTGTGCCATGCTCGTCTCCTCCCTCAGATCTCAGCTCCCGCTCGCCGGGCCGCTTCCGTCAGACAGCGCTTTAGCAGCTCCTCGCTTATATGCGTGCGGAAGTCCGCAGTGGCGCGCCAGCTACTGCGCGGCTTGATATCCGTCAGGCCCGCCTTGGCGATCTGGGCGATCTGGGCCCTGTCCACCGCCGACCCACGTGCCGCCGCTTCAGCCTGCGGGCTGCGAATAGGAACGGCCGCTGCCACGCCGTAGGCGATGCGCACATCGTCAAACTGTCGTTTGTCCGCCGTGAGTTTCACATTCACCGAGCAGGCACAGGTCGCAATATCCATAGCCTCACGCATGGCATATTTGAAGTAATAACCATAGTAGCCGCGATAGGACTCAGGACGGATGATCAGGGCCGTCTGCAACTCTCCTGGACGGATGTCCACCTTATGTGCGCCGAGGTAAAACTCCCTCATGGGGACCAGGCGCCGCCCCTCTCTGGACTGCAGCTCAATCACCGTGTCGTGGGCCAGAAAACTCGCTCCCGTATCCGCTGAAGTCACTCCGTTACAGGTGTTGCCGCCAACCGTACCAATGTTGCGCACCTGGGGGCCGCCAACCATGTTTGCCGCCTCCCCCAGCACAGGGACATGCTCCTTAATCAGGGGATCCGCATAGAGCTGACTAAAACTGGTCAGGGAGCCAATGCGCAGACTGCCATCCTCTTCCAGGGAGACCCCGCGCAACTCGTCCAGGTCATAGATGCTCACCAGCTCCACATCGGGCAGCTTGCCTTCGCGGGAGGAGATCAGCACGTCGCTGCCTCCGGCGATGATGCGGGCCTCGGGATGCTCCGCCAGGAGCTGACAGGCCTCCGCCACCGTCTTCGCAAGGTACAGAGCTTTGAAATCAAACATGCTGCAACTCCTTTTCTTCCACCTCTTCAAAGAGGCCCGCCTCACGGAAGGCCTCGAAGAGGCTATGTGGGGTCATCGGGTTCTCATTCAGGGCCACGCCCGTAGCCTGGAGAATGGCGTTGCGAATGGCGGGGGCCGGCGAGCAGGTCGGCGGCTCACCGAGGCTCTTCGTGCCGAAGAGGGAGGTGGGTTCCGCATTCTCGATGAAGGCCGACTGCAGATCCGGGTGGTCCATAAACGTGCAGAGCTTGTAGTCGAGGAGGTTGTCATTCAAACAGCGCCCCGTCTTCTCATCAAAAATCTCACGCTCATACAGGCCGTAGCCGATGCCCATGCTCATGCCGCCGTGGACCTGGGCCTCAGCTAGGGCGGGGTTGATCAGGCGGCCGCAGTCATGGACGTTGACCAGGTTCAGCAGCTTTACCTTACAGAGGGGGATATCCACCTCGACCTCCGCCAGGGAGCAGCCGAAGGAGTAGGCATTGGACTTGATCTGGGCCGTCGTCTCCGAAGAGAGGTGCTCACTGTGGCTCATGCTGTAGAGGGCCTCGGTGGCAAGCTCACCCAGGCTCATGAGCTCGCGCCCATCCGAAGTGCGGACAATCATGCCGTCGACAATATCCAGGAGAGAGACCGGCATGCGGGTCAGCTCGTGGGCGTAGAGCAGGATGCGCTCACGCAGAGCACGCCCCGTCTTATCAATGGCAAAACTCGCCACATAGGTCTGGCGTGAGGCGTAAGAGCCCGTACCGAAGGGCGAGAAATCCGTGTCCTGCGTGGAGACGACATGGACTTTTTCCACGGGTACGCCCACCACCTCTGCACACATCTGGGCGAAGGCCGTGTCCGCACCCTGGCCAATCTCCGTCTCACCGAGCATCAGCTGGATGGAGCCGTCCTGGTTCAGGACCATGCGGCAGGAGGAGGACTCCAGACTGATCGGCCACACGGCGGTGTTGTACCAGAAAATCGCCATGCCCACACCACGGCGCACAGGCCCGGTCTGGTTCTGATAGGCCGCTTTCTTGCGCTCGTAGTCCAGAATCTCCTTGGCCTTATCCATGCACTGGTTGAAGCTGTCGAAGTAGTTCTCATTCTTCGAGAAAGGATCCACGTAGCCCTGAGGCATGGCATTCTTGCGACGAATCTCCTCTGGGTCCATATTCAGCGCGCGGGCCACATCGTCGATGTGGGCCTCGCCGGCAAACATGGCCTGGGGAATGCCATAGCCGCGCATCGCACCCGCCACCGGCTTGTTCGTGAAGACGGTATAGGCGTCAGCCTCGACATGGTCGCAGGGGTAGAGCTGGGGGAAGGCGCCCATGCCCTTGGCCGCAATGCTGTGTCCGTGGGAGGCGTAGGCCCCCTGGTTCGAGAAGGACTCCAGTTTGCGGGCGGCAAAGGTCCCATCCGGCCGCACCCAGCTGATAATATGCGAGCGGATAGCGTGGCGCACGCGGTTGCAGACAAAGGTTTCCTCACGGGTGGTGTCCAGCATGACGGGGCGTCCCAGCTGCTGGGCCACATAGGCCACCAGGGGTTCATAGAGGACGTCCTGCTTGTTGCCGAAGCCGCCGCCAATATAGGGCTTCACGACACGTACCGAGCCCCAGGGCAGGCCCAGGGCCTGGCCGACGACGCGGCGGACGATATGCGGGATCTGGGTGGACGTGACCACCATGACCTTGTCCGCCTCCATATACGCATAGCAGATACCATTCTCAATGTGACAGTGCTGGACCGTGGGTGTATCGTACCAGCCCTCCACCTTGATGAGGCCAGGCTCCTTGATGGCCTCCTCATAGTTGCCCTTGCGTATCTGCCCCTTACCAAGGATGTTGTTTGGGAAGCGCTCATGGAGCTGAGGAGCCCCATCCTTCATCGCCTCCTGGACGTCCAGCACGAAGGGCAGATCCTCGTACTCCACCGTGATCAGCTCCAGGGCCTTCTTGGCCTCCAGCTCCGTCTTGGCCACCACCAGGGCGATCTCATCGCCATAGTAGCGGACGTGCTGTGTCAGGAGAAGGCGGTCGGCGACGTCCTGATGTGAGGGATCGGTGGACCAGGGGTGCCCAGCGGTGGGGAAGGGTCTGTTCGGCACGTCGAAGCAGGTGATGACACGCACGACACCTGGAGCCTGCTCCGCGGCGCTCGTATCGATGCTGCGGACATAGGCGTGAGCCCGAGTTGCATGGAGCAACTTAATATGCAGCACAGCCTTCGGAATGAGGTCATCCGTATACTTGGCGCGGGCGGTCACCTTATCCAGGGCGTCCACTCTCTTGTAACTCTTACCTACATAGCGATGAGACATCGTTCTGCTCCCCTCTAATCTGCGGGGCGGATGGCAGTTCTCGCCACCCTTGCCTCGGTTCTGTATAATTTCATTATAGGTTCACGAGTCAAAGTTCGTAAAGAACAAGCCCCCGTTTTAGAGCGGAGTCGATGTGCAATCTGTTGCGATACGGTCGGGAAGGATTCGTGATTTCTCTGCACTATATACAAGACTGTTAGGGCTTAAGGCCTGGCGGTCCGGATAAATTTTATAAGAAAGCGGGTAAAGGAGGGGGGCTTTTATGGATAGCCTAACAAAAACTCCGCGTTATATTCGGGGCAAGTTTATTGCGGCCAGTCCCACGGGAGCGTGGTGCACGGAGGAGCGGCGCTGGCTCGAACTGGACGGGGAGGGCCTGATCGTCCACTTCCTGGACGAGCTCCCGGAGAACTGGCGGGAACAGGGAGAAGCCCTGGACTATGGGGACCAGCTGATCATTCCCGCCTTCACAGACCTACACCTGCACGCCCCACAGTTTGGGAACTGTGGCCTGGGCTATGATCTGCCCCTGCTGCCCTGGCTCGAGCGCTACACCTTTCCTGAAGAGGCCCGCTACACGGGGGCCGACTACGCCCAGCGCATGTACGGGCGCTTCGTCCTGGAGCTGCTGCGCGCAGGAAGCCTAGACGTGGCCGTGTACGCCAGCCTCCATGTCCAGGCGAGCCTGGGTCTGGCCCAGCTTATGGAGGAGGCCGGACTGGCCGGTCTCGTGGGTAAGGTCCAGATGGATCGCAACGGGGCCCCTGGCCTGGAGGAAGAGTCCGCTGAAGCCAGCTACGAGGCGACGCTCGCTTTTCTGGAGAGCTTCCCACAGTCGGAACGCCTTTTCCCTGTACTGACCCCGCGCTTCGCCCCCTCCTGTAGTCCCCAGCTCCTGGACAAGCTCGGCCAGCTTGCGGAGCAACGCGGCCTGGCGGTGCAGTCCCATATCAACGAGAACCCTGATGAGATCGCCTGGGTGGCAGAGCTGTTCCCCGAGCGCAGCAACTATCTGGAGGTTTACCAGCATTACGGCCTCTGTCCGAGAGGGAGGAGCATCCTGGCCCACGCCATCCATAATCAGTCCCAGGAGGAGCGGGACTTCCTGGAGGGCGCCATCCACCTGACACACTGCCCGCGCTCGAACATGAACCTCTCCTCTGGCATGATGCCCGCAGCCCGCTTTTTCCAGAAGGGACAGAGCCTGTCCATTGCCTCCGACATTGCAGGCGGCGACCAGCTCTTCATGCCACAGAACATCGTCTCAGCTGTGCAGATGTCCAAGTTACGCCATCTGGCCCATCCAGAGGAGGGTGAGCTGTCGCTCGCCGAAGCTTTCTACCTCGCCACACACAGCGGACGTGACTACCTCCGCGGCTGTCGCCCTGCCGCCCCACAAGAAGTGGCGCACGCGACCGCGGACTGGGCCTTTGCGGAGGGACGGGCCTTCACCGCCCTGGTTATTGATGACGGCCGCTTCGTGGAACGGGGCGATGAGTCCGTAATCGAGCGCCTGGAAAAGTTCCTGTATCGCGGCCAGGCCTCACAGATACTTGAACGCTACCAGACAGGACGGCGCCTGGATCTGGAAGCCTTCGCAGCCAGACTTGCAGGCTGAGGCCAATATCCTACGTAAACAATCAAGCCAGAGGCCGCGTTAAGACGCAGGCCCCTGGCTTGATTTTATCCGCAGACTTCGGCGTGAGGACCAGAAGCACAGGCCCTATACCTGGCCAGCCCCCCGCTTCCCCCTACTCCGTATAAGCGCTCAGCTGGCCGTCGCACATCTCGTAGCGGCGCTCCCCATAGCGGGCCAGATCCAGGTCGTGGGTCACCATGAGTACAGATCGGCCCATGTCGCGCAGTCTGCAGAGCAGGTCCAGCAGGTCCCTGCCGGTCTCACTGTCCAGGGCGCCGGTAGGCTCATCAGCAAGAATATAGTCGGCTCCTGAGACGATAGCCCGTGCGATGCAGACCCGCTGCCGCTCTCCGCCAGAGAGCTGGGAGACCCGTGTCCGGGCATAGTGGGCGATACCCAGCTCCTGTAGGCAGGCTCCCACCTCCTCCCGAACCTGGGCCGTGACACGCTCCCGCCGAATGTAAAAAGGCAGCAGGACATTGAAGTTTACGTCAGAGGCTTCCAGCAGTGTTGGACTCTGGGTAATCAGGGCGATCTTCCGATTGCGCAGGTCTGCAGCTCTCCGATCCGAAAGTCGCAGCATATCTTCTCCATCCAGTTCATAGCCCCCCGCGTCTGGACGCTCCAACAGCGCTAAAACTTTCAGCAGCGTGGACTTCCCCGAGCCCGACTTCCCATGAATAACCGTCAGTGTGGACGGCTGCAAGTCCAGGCTGACCTCCCGCAGCGCATGAACCTCTGTCTTCCCCTGGTAGTAGGTCTTACTGATTTTTTCCAAACGTATCATAGGACAGAAGCCCTCCTCTCATCTTGGCGAATAATGAGCTTCAAGAATACGAGCGCCACGAGAATGAAAAGAACATAGATCAGAGCAAAATACAGGACGAATCCCGGCTCATAGGCCCCTTCCTCATAGCGCGCAGCCTGGTTAAAGAAACCGTAATTCAATAAGAATGTGTAGATCAGGTACAGTCCAGTGGCCACTGCTCCGTGAAAGAAGAGCGGCAGGATGAGGAAGAGCCCCAGACGCCTCCTCGTCATTCCTAGCTGGCGCAAAATTCTGTAAACAGGCCGCGTCTTATAAGTTCCCAGCAGGGTTATCGAGAGCAGCGAGGACCAGAGGATGAAGCCCGCCAGGATGGGCTGCGGCAGGGACCTGGAGAGGCTCTTTACCATCTTCTGCCTCGTGTTTTGCCGCATCTCCGACACAGGCGTAACAAGGAAGTCCTGCTCTACGAGCTGGAAAAACTGGGCCTCCTCCTCAGGCTCTAAGGGGCGAGAAAAGAAAACGCTCAACTTCGTCGGATAGATGACCACATCCTCCGGGAGCTGCTCGTCCAGATTCTCCGCAAAAACATAGCAGGTATTCGAAGCTTCCTCACGCCTGTAAATGAGCTGGGCACTGCCGATATGGTAGCGCGCGTGGTAGACGGGCTGGGGGCTGTTCTCAGAAAAATAGGCTAAAACCCGGGCTTTGTAGGACCGCCCCCATTCCTCTGAATTCGTAAATTCTATCTCCTCATCGCCTTGAGAAGAAGCTCCAATAGCGAGAAACTGTCCCGGGGGCAGCTCGTAGGCCCGGAGATCCAGGCCGAAGGCTCCAGCCATATGCCGGGAACAAAAACGCAGATGCCGCTGCGGACCTTCTCCTTCCATCCAGGTATCCCGCAGATAGTAAATATAGTCCGCCCCCTCGTAGGCCTCCAGGTCACCCAGACCTTTGATCAGACTTTGGAAACGCTCCCGGGGCAGCATAAATTGCTTGGAGCTCAGGTAGTAACTATGGTCGTAATGACGGGATTGGATAGCCCTGTACGGGATCAGCGCACCTTGTACCAGGGCGATACTGTGTACCGAGAGCAGGGCAAAGAGGCAGGAAAGCAGGAGGATGAAGACCTGCCCCGGTATATTTTTTCGCAAGAGTCGGAGAAATATGCGCATCTTCAGGCCTCCCGAACAAATCGATCCAGATCCAGACTGCGCTTCTTCAGACGGACGAAGGGCAGAATGGTCAGCAGGCTGACGACAACAAAGATAGCAGTTAAAAGCAGGTAGTCACTGAAGCGATAGCGCACCTCCTGATACAACATGTACTTATGGATGTAAGCTCCGTAGAGGGGCCAATAGATGAGGCTGGCCACGAGCCCTGAAAGCAGGCCATAGACCAGCAGATCCCCAGTGATGAGCCTTCGCAGTCTGCGGAGGTTGAAGCCACAGAGATAGAGTATGGCGTGGTTCTTCATCTGGGCATCCACCAGGAAGTGGGCGAGGAATCCATAAGCAAGTATCGCCGTCACAAGCAGCAGTACGACAACAAAAATACGAACCGGCATCGACTGCCGATCCTGTCCACGAAAAAACAGTGGAGAGTGCTGCACACGAAAGACACCCTCCGCCTCAACACGCCTGTTAAAATCCTCAACACGTGCATCAGGCAGAAGCTCTTCAGAAAAGAATGTCAGCGACCTTATCGGCGCTTCCATGCGCTCCGCGGCATCGGCAGAAACCAGGATGTCCAGGCGATCGATCTCTCCAATACAGCGTAGTGTCTGCCCGCGCAAACGGATCTCACTCCCCCGCTCGATGAGACGTTCTTGACCACCCCTCCCCCTCTCGAGAACGGTGCTCAGAGGAATGTAGAACCAGTTTACGTCGGGGGCTCCCTCCCCCTGATCGGGGAAGCTGGTGGAATAGCTCTTGCCCAGCTGAAAGCCAAAAAGCAAAGGCTGACCACTCTTAAGTGTCAGCGGCAGCTCATCCTCTATCAGAGCCAGTTCCGCATAGAAGCCACGAACAGGAAATTCCTCCTTCAACTGTTCATAAAAAGAACGCACGTGCGAAACAGACACGGGGCCCTCGCTGACAAGAGAAAAGTATCTGTTTTCTAATTTTTCCGGACTGTTGGCCGAGGTCCAGGGCATAAAGTTCCCGTAGGCATAGAGCCCCGCGAAGGCCGCAATAATGCCCCCCAGGAAGAGGCAGGCTACTATGATTTTATTAATTCGAAGATACGCATAGAGATGCTCAGCAAAGAGTCGGAACATGGGCTACCTCCCTGCGACTGAGTGGCACAAGATACTGGAGCTGTGCATTTGGGCCTATTGAAATTCGACTGCTACTCAATGAAGAGAGCCCAAATGCACGCCCCATTCACAAAATTCACAATAGCAAAAACCGTATTATATTGCAATATAGATGCGGAATAAAATGCACATATTCCAAAATTTTTTCCACAATTTATCCCATCGCACTTGCCACAACTCAGCCCGGCAGGCCATGCTCGGCAAGCACAGACAGAGCCCCCCTGGGCCTCGAAGCCGATCAGGGGAGCTCTGTACGTGTAGCAGACGGGGGCGCAGCACAATCCTAGCTCTGATACGCCTCAGCCTGACTCTGATAGAGCTGTCGGTAGAGGCCATCCTGAGCCACTAAGTCCTGGTGTCTGCCAGCCTGTACGATCCGCCCCTGGTCCAGGACCAGAATGCGGTCACAGCGCGGGCAGAGCGCGAGGCGGTGGGTGATGATGAGCGCCCGTCGCCCCTGACTAAGGCCGAAGAGTAGAGAGAGAAACTGCTCTTCCTGGAAGGCGTCCAGGGCCGAAGAAGGCTCGTCAAAAATATAGGTATCCGCCTCGGCCAGGAGCATCCGGGCAATGTACAATCGCTGGAGCTGCCCCCCCGAGAGCGCCAGACCACCCAAATCCTTACGCAGATTCCGATCCAGACAATCCGCCAGATGCGGGAGATTGACCCGTTCCAGGGCCGTCTTCAGTTCCGCATCGGCATGCCCCTCCCCACAATCCAGAAGTTCACGGATACTCAGCGGCAGGAGGGGCAGGCGCTGGGGCATCAGGGCCAGGCGGCCCAGCTCCTTGCGCGGCAGTGGCCCCGGCTGCTCACCAGACCAGGGATAGGCCCCAGCAAGACAGGCCGCCAGACTCGTCTTGCCCGCCCCATTACGCCCGACCAGGGCAATGCGCTCAGTCAGCCCCCAGGTGAAGTCCAGGGCATGAAGACAGTCCGCCTCCTGCTGGGGGTAGGCGAAGCTGCAATTCTGAATCTGTACTGGCTCCGGAGCAGCCGTCGCATGTTTCTCCCTGGACAAGCCCCCTGCCCCCTCCTGCTCACAGGCCGACCAGACATCCCAGAGCAGGTCGACACGCGCGCCATAGTACTGGGCGCCCCCGCGCTGGCTGAGATATTCCGCCAATGCTTCCTGGAGCTGTTTAAAAGAAAGCAGGGCCGCAGCGAGCACAGAGAAACTGAGAACAGAGATGCTGGCCAGATAGAGCACGTACGCGAGGGCCAGAAGCAAGCCCATCTCCTGAATTAACGCGCAGAGCGTGAGCTGCGCCTGATCTCGGGCGCAGAATTCCAATTTCTGACGTCGCAGCTCAGCCGCAATCTCTGTCCAGCGCTGGGCCATCTCCTCCTCCCGCCCCCAGAACCGCAACGCGCGAAATTCGGGGCCTTCTTCCAGCCAGCGTCCCCTATACTGGAGCTCTCGCTCCAACGGGATCTGGCGCTGGCGCATCCGACGGAGGGCCCTGACACTTAAGCGCCGCTGCACATAGGTAGGCAGCCCCGCAAGCAGCAGCGGCACAAGGAGCAGCGGATGATAGCTAAAGAGCAGGAGTCCGAGGCTGAACACGGAGACAAGGGCCCGTAGACGTTTCAGCAGATTGAGATAAAAAAGCGGCAGTTCCTCCCCCTCAATGACCTGTTCAGCGCCCCGTAAGCGCTCCAAAAACGCTGGATCCTCAAGGCGGATCAGGGGCAGCCAGGCCTTACGCTTGGCAAAGCTACGGCGCAAACCATATTGGAGGCCTTCAAAAAGCCCCACATTGAGGGCCAGCTGATAAATTGCTGCAAGGAGGCCTGAGAGCACATAGAGGATGCCAAGCCCCAGAAGTGCCAGTCCCATTTGCGTCCAAAAACCTCCGCCCAGACCTGAAAGTAAGCGCTCAGTAAAAAAAGCCGTCCCCACAGGTAGGAGACCCTGCACCAACTCATAGGCCAGACAAAGTGCCGCAGCCAGAGGCACCTCCTGCCAAACCAGACGCTGCTGACGGCACTGGGCCTTAATAGAACGAAGGCCTGGGATGCGGTCCCAAAATCTTGTTTCCGTCATAGCGACACCTCCTGATACCACTGGGCCTGGCTGGCAAAGAGTCGCGCATAGGCCCCTTGCAGCGCCAGAAGCTCAGCGTGTGTCCCCTCTTCGACAATACGTCCGCGTTCCATATAGAGAATCCGCTGGGCGCGCCTGGCGCTGCCCAGACGATGGGAGATCAGCAGACAGCCCTGTCCCGCCGCTTCACGCTGGCTGAGCAGCTCCTCATAGAGCGCCTGTTCCACCAGAGGATCCTGGGCCGAGAGTGCCTCGTCCATAAGGAGATAGGCCCCAGGCTCGGCGATACTTCGGGCAAGGGCCAGCCTCTGCCACTGTCCTTCCGAAAGATCATGGGCTTCTGTCTTGAGCTTACCCAGGGGTCTGTCAGGCTCCTGGGCCAGGGCTTCCAGCCCCAGATTCTGAAGCGCCTCTAGCACCTGTCCTTCCTCCAGCGGCCGGCCCGCGGACAGCGCTGTAAGCTCCAGCGGACTGAGATCAAAATGTTCTATATCCTGGAAGACAACCTGAAGCTGGCTTCTGCGCTCCTCTGCACTGAGCTCCGACAAGGGGCGCCCACCATAGTAGATCTGCCCCTCCTGAGGGCGATAGAGCCCCAGGAGCAACTTAAACAGAGTGGACTTGCCACAGCCGTTCTCCCCAACCAGGGCCACATGCTGAGACCGCGCAAGCGTCAAATTCACATGGCGGAGCACCCAGACCTCAGTCCCTGGATAACGGAAGGAGACGTCGCGCAACTCTATCCAGGTCTCCTGACTCTGTGGGCTCAGGGCCTGAGTCGCAGTCACAGAATCCTGCTCGGCACCTTCTTCCTCGTAAGTGTGGAGTGCAGTCAGATAAGGCAGGAGCCCCCGCTTACGGACATAGGCCCCAAGCTGGTATGAGAGCTGTTCCGACTGGGCAAAGAGGCTGGGCAGGGCAATGAGCAGTGCGGCAAATGTGGCTCCCGTAAGCGTCCCGCTCCGCAGGCCCAGGAGGCTGAAGCCGAGATAGGCCAGACAGATCAGCAGGAAAAGCATACGCGCCGCTATACCATAGCGCTGCGCGCGAATACTGGTCCGAAGCCTATGCTGAAACAGACTCCGTGAGACCGCATCCAGCGCCCCTACCAGAAGGTCCAAGCCCCGGACAGCACGAAGGAAGAGCAGGGCGCTGCGGTCTGAGAGACTCTGCTCGTAGGCCTGCATCCGCCGCTCCTCTGGACTCTGGCCCTCAAACATCGTATTCATAATGCGCATCGCCCGCTGATCCAGATAAATCTGCAGGCCAAAGGCGGGGAAAAAGAAGAGGAGGAGCCAGGGACTGACCCACACATAAAGTGCCAGCGTCGCACTTAAACCCAGGATGAGCGCAAGGAGGTCCACCATTAGCGGCCAGAGCTCCTCGACTTCCTCCTGAGCCTGCAGACAGCGCTGGCGCTGATCCTGAAACTCCGCCAGCTCAAAACAGGCATAGGGGATGCGGCGGAGCTGGGCAAGGTAACGTGTCTTATCCCACAACCTGCGATTCTCCACCAGGACCTGGCGACCCCAGGTCTGCCCGTAGGCCAGAAGAAGCGCCAGGAAACTCAGAACAATATAGGCGAGGAGAACGTACTTTGCAGGGCCTCGACTTGCCAGCCGTTCAAGCAGGCGGTTTAAGATAGCAATCTGCAGAGGAAGGATAAGCGCCAGACCGAGGCGGCAGGGAACATAGAGCCAGAGCGGGCGGATGGGACTGGGCTGGCTTGGACTCATGGGGAACACCTCACAGAGAATTACACACAAAGAATAAAGGCTATTTAATTTTATTAAAGCTTTATTTTTTTGCAACAGCACCATAAATAAGCTATCACTAATTATTGGTCTGACAAATTGCTTGCCGTAACATCTCCACACACACAAAACGCGGGTGACCTCTATGAGACCATCCGCGTTTCCTCAAAAGCTCAATAATTTTGCTCAATGTGTACGTTGGGCAGACTCAGTCATGCGCGTGATTACAGCCGCAGCCACAGTCCCCATGCCCATGCCCATGTCCACAGCCGCAGTCCCCCTGCTCATCATCGGCCCCATAGAATTCGTCCCAGTCGTCCGCAGACTGTTCGATAAATACCATATGCTCCAGACTCAGCAGCTCGTCGTATTCCTCGTCCGTCATCAGGCCGCGCTCCAGAACCACCTCCCGAATGCTCAGGCCGCGGCTACCTGCTTCTTTGGCCAGGTCCGCCGCCTGGTCGTAGCCCAGACGCGTGGCCAGCTTGGTCACCAGCATCAGGCTCTGCTCAACATTGCGCTTAAGCTGGTCCTCATTGACGCTAATGCCCTCCAGACACTTCGTTCGGAAGCTCTCCATGGCCTCTCGCAGGAGCTGCATGGATTGGAGACAGAGGTAGGCCATCATCGGCATCGTCGTGTTGATCTGGAACTGGCCGCTGGCATTGGCCAGGCCGAGGCTGTGATTGTGCCCCATGACCGTATAGCAGACCATAATCAGGGCCTCACACTGGGTCGGGTTGACTTTGCCCGGCATTATGGAACTACCTGGCTCATTGGCAGGAAGCTGGATCTCAGCAAGGCCGCAGCGCGGGCCAGAAGCCAGGAGTCGCAGGTCGTTCGCAATCTTGACTAAGCTCTGGGCCAGGAGGTCCAGACTGGCATGGAAGGCCGCGACGCGACCACGACTGGCCATCTCGGCGAAGAGGTTCTCCGGCGGATAGAGGCTGACTCCCGTGTTGCGGCTGATGCGCTCCAGGATCCTGGACTGCCAGGCCTCCGGGGTATTGAGGCCCGTCCCGAGAGCCGTTCCACCAAGGGGGACCACGCCCAGCTCAAAGTCTGTTTTCTGTATATCCTCCAGGTGAAATTCCAGCATCCAGGCCCAGCCACTAATCTCCTGACCGAGTGTCATGGGTACGGCATCCTGGCAATGTGTACGGCCAATCTTGTACTGGTAATAATGTCTGGCCGCCTGCTCCTTGCTACACTCCACCAGGAGATCCAACTCATGAATCAGACGCCTGGCCTCCTGGCGCAGGGCCAGGTGCAGGGCCGTCGGGAACACATCATTGGAGCTCTGGGCACGGTTCACATCGTCGTTGGGGTGCACGCTGCGGCCCAGACGCTGGCCCGCCATGTGGGCCAGAACCTCATTGGCATTCATGTTGCTCTGCGTACCCGAACCCGTCTGCCAGACAGATAGGGGAAAGTGCAGGCGCAGCTCTTCTCGATCCATGGCGAGCAATGCATCCGCCGCCTCCTCAATGGCGCGAAACTTCGCCCGCTCATCAGCATCTTTTTCCAAGTCCTGGTGGACCTGGGCCCCGGCGCGCTTGATCTCAATCAGGGCCCGAATCAGTTCCAGAGGCATCAGCTCCGTACCAATGCGGAAGTTCTGTCTGCTGCGCTCCGTCTGCGGGCCCCAGAGGCAGTCCTCCGGCAGGTCAACAAAGCCCATGCTGTCCTTCTCTTTACGCATCTTCGACCTCCCTAAGATATGGCTCGTGGCTTAATTCTACAACAGAGCCGCAGATTCAGTTCCGAGCGCTGGCGCGGCTTAAGTTGGAGCTTGCAGAGCACCTGCCCATGCTCCGGGCAGAATCCCTCACGCTTGTAATAAAAGGGCCAGGCACGCTCCTTGGGCCGCCGCTCCCAGCTCCTCCCCTGCAGCTTCAATTCCCGCCCACAGTGCGGGCAGTGCGGACGCAGCTGTAGCAGTCTCCCCTCCAGCTCCGCCAGACTGGCAATGCCGTGTATGGCCTCCTCGCTCTGTAGGCGGAGGTCCGGATCTCGACCGAAGCGCCGGGCAATTTCCAGTCCTCGTTCTGGGCAAAAATCTGTTTTCTGCAAGAGGGCCTCCAGGACCCGTCCCGTATACCGGGCATCGTTCACGGCGACGTGGTAGTCCTCCTGGCGCTCCAGGCCCAGGGCCTCCACCGCGTAAGCCAGGCTCCGCTGCAGGCCAGGCCCCGTCCGCTCATAGAGGGCAAAGACTTCCTGAATGTCAATGAGCGGCACGCCGAGTCGGTCCTGGCCACAGAAATACAGGAGATTTTCCTTGAGCACAAGGGAATCGTTTTGACCCCAGCTGGCCAGGGCATAGTCTCGTCCACAGAAGGCTCGAAAGTCCCCCATGACCTGTTCGAAACGTTTCCCCTCCTTCAGCGAATCCTGACTGCGCCCCGTGACCTCCTGGATATGGGGGTTGAGACGGCGAAAACATACAGGACGGATCCAGGCCGAGAACTCCGCCTCCTCCCGCCCCTCTTCATCCAGGCGCACAGCCCCCACTTCGATGATCTCTGAGCGCAGCTGACGGCCGTCCGCCCGGCGACAGCTTCTGGCCTGCCCTGCAAGAGCCGTATTCCATTCCAAGTCCAGTACAACGATGCGCATATCCGTTAAAGGGTGCTCCTCTCATCGTTTCTTGAGAACAAGGAGGCACCGCCCCCGCAGTTCTCAGGAACCGCAGGGACGGTGCCCTCCTCCAATCCTGTTTTCAGCAGCCTGGGACCACTGAATCCCGTGCCCGAGCTGGGCAAGAGTTCATACTCAGAGCCCCTCGCCCTCCTCGGCCTCGGCCTGTCTCCGGGCCTGGGCGGCCTCAGTCATAAGCCGTTCCTGGCTCATATTGAGCAGCTCCGGATAGCTCTCCTTGTGTTCGCGGTAGGCTGGGCAGTCCTTCTCCAGCAGTTCGCGGTTACCCTGGATGCCAGGCACCGGTGTGATCTGGCGATAGGCCGGAATACCCGTACCAGCAGGGATGAGCGTACCGATGATGACATTTTCCTTGAGGCCCAGCAGGGGGTCCGTCTTGCCCTTGACCGCAGCGTCGGTCAGCACACGGGTCGTCTCCTGGAAAGAGGCGGCCGACAAGAAGGAATCCGTGGCCAGCGAGGCCTTGGTGATACCGAGCAGGATGGGCTTGCCCTGTGCCTCTTCCAGACCCAGAGCCCGGACGCGCTCGTTCTCGTCACGGAAGGTGAAGATATCGACATTCGTACCGGTCATCAGCTCCGTATCCCCCGCATCGTCGACGCGAATACGGCGCAGCATCTGGCGGGCGATAATCTCAACGTGCTTGTCGTTAATCTCAACACCGTTGTTGTTGTAGACCTTGATGACCTCGGAGATGATGTAGCGCTGGACACCCTCCGGCCCCTTGATACGCATCAGGTCCTGCGGGAAGACGGAGCCCTCGGTAATCAGATCACCGGCTTCAACCTGCTCGCCCTCGTTGACCAGCATGGACGCGCCGTAGGGCACATCGTAGTCCACACTCTCCTTGGTCTCCTCGTTGTTGACATAGACCTTTCGTTTGCCCTTATCTTCACCGATGCTGATCACACCAGAGAGCTCGGACATGACGGCCTGGCCCTTGGGACGACGGGCCTCAAAGAGTTCCTCAACACGGGGCAGACCCTGGGTAATATCGGAGGATGAGGCGATACCGCCCGTATGGAAGGTACGCATGGTCAGCTGGGTACCAGGCTCACCGATGGACTGGGCGGCCATAATACCCACGGCCTCACCGATGGTTGCCGGCTCACCTGTGGCCAGGTTCTGGCCGTAGCAGTGCGCACAGATACCGTGTTTACACTTACAGTTGAGCACGGTACGAATGGCGACTTTTTCGATGCCCTTGGCCTCGATCATCGTAGCCATCTGGTCGTCGATCATGGTCCCCTTCGGAACCAGGACCTCGCCGCTCTCCGGGTCGAGGACATCCAGGGCGGTGTAGCGGCCCAGAATGCGATCATGCAGGCTCTTGATGATGTGGCGGCTGCCCTTCGAGGAGCCGACGGAGAGGGCCGTCATCTCCACATATTCTTCGGTGCCGCAGTCCGTTTCACGGATGATGACGTCCTGGGCAACATCGACCAGACGGCGGGTCAGATAACCCGAGTCGGCCGTCTTCAGGGCCGTGTCAGACAAGGCCTTACGCGCACCGTGGCTGGAGATGAAGAACTCCAGAACGTTCATGCCCTCACGGAGGTTCGACTTAATCGGAATCTCAATAACCGCACCGGAGGTGTCATTCATGTTACCGCGCATACCGGCCAGCTGCTTAATCTGGTTCATAGATCCACGGGCGCCGGAGTCGGACATCATGAAGACGGGGTTATTCGCCGGCAGACTGTCTTTCAGCGCTTCGGTGATCTCGTCGGTCGTCTTGCGCCAGACCTTGATGGTCGCCTGTTTGCGGCCCTCCTCACTGAGCAGGCCGCGGCGGTGCATCTCGGCGATGTGTTCGACTTTTGCCTCCGCCTCCTCAACATAGCGCTTCTTGACGTCGGGCACGATCATATCAAAGACGCCGATGGAAATGCCGCTGCGTGTGGAGTAGCGATAGCCGATGGTCTTGATCTTGTCCAGAATCTCTGCGGTCTTGGAAATGCCGTTCGCGGCAATGCAGCGCTGGATGATTTTCCCCAGCATCTTCTTGTTGACCAGGAAGTCCACCTCCGGCAGGAAGCGATTTTCTTCCAGGCTGCGGTCCACGAAGCCCAGATTCTGGGGAATGGGTTCGTTAAAGATCATGCGACCGAGGGTGGTCGCGATGAGGCCCTTACCCTTTTCGCCCTTATAGTCGGAGGACAGACGAATCTTGATCGGGGCCTGGAGGCTGATCACACCGTTCTGGTAGGCCATGAGGGCCTCGTCCACAGAGGTGAAGACCTTACCCTTGCCCTTGCCTTCCTCATCCAGAGATGTCAGGTAGTAGATACCGAGGACCATATCCTGGGTGGGCACGGTGACGGGCTTGCCGTCCTGGGGCTTGAGCAGGTTGTTTGCAGCCAGCATGAGGAAGCGGGCCTCGGCCTGGGCCTCAGCGGACAGCGGGACGTGTACCGCCATCTGGTCACCGTCGAAGTCGGCGTTGTAGGCAGTACAGACCAGCGGGTGCAACTTGATGGCACGGCCCTCAACGAGGACGGGCTCAAAGGCCTGGATACCCAGACGGTGCAGGGTTGGGGCGCGGTTCAGGAGCACGGGGTGGTCCTTGATAACCTCTTCCAGAATATCCCAGACACGGTCATCGGCTCGCTCCACCTGGCGCTTGGCAACCTTGATATTCTGGGCGTGCCCATCCTGCACGAGACGCTTCATAACAAAGGGCTTAAAGAGCTCGACAGCCATCTCTTTAGGAAGACCGCACTGGTGCAACTTAAGCTCTGGGCCGACAACGATAACGGAACGGCCCGAGTAGTCGACGCGCTTACCGAGGAGGTTCTGACGGAAGCGGCCCTGCTTACCCTTGAGCAGGTCGGACAGGGACTTCAGGGCGCGGTTTCCGGCACCGGTGACAGGGCGGCCGCGGCGGCCGTTGTCAATCAGGGCGTCCACCGCCTCCTGGAGCATGCGCTTCTCGTTGCGCACGATGATCTGTGGGGCGCCCAGGTCCAGCAGCTTGTTCAAGCGGTTGTTGCGGTTGATGACGCGGCGGTAGAGGTCATTGAGGTCCGAGGTCGCGAAACGTCCACCGTCCAGCTGCACCATGGGGCGCAGGTCCGGAGGGAGGACAGGCAGGACGTCCAGAACCATCCATTCCGGATTGTTTCCAGACTTCTTAAAGGACTCAACCACCTCAAGGCGCTTGATCAGGCGGACCTTCTTCTGGCCCGTGGCCTCGCGCAGCTCCTCGCGCAGTTCCTCTGCCAGCTGCTGGACGTCAATCTCCTGCAGAAGCTCCTTGATGGCCTCGGCGCCCATCTGGGCACGGAAGGCATGGCGGCCATATTCCTTCTGAGCCTTGCGGTACTCACGCTCGGTCAGCAGGTCCTTCTTCACCAGCCGCGTCTCACCCGGATCTAGAATGACGTAGCTCGCAAAGTACAGGATTTTTTCCAGATTCTTCGGCGAGATGTCCAGAATCAGGCCCATGCGGCTGGGGATGCCGCGGTAATACCAGATATGTGAAACTGGGGCGGCCAGCTTGATGTGGCCCATGCGCTCACGGCGCACGCGGGCGCGGGTCACTTCGACGCCGCACTTGTCACAGACGATGCCGCGGTAGCGAATCTTCTTATACTTGCCGCAGTAGCATTCCCAGTCCTTAGTGGGGCCAAAAATCCGCTCACAGAACAGGCCGTCCCGCTCCGGACGCAGGGTGCGGTAATTGATGGTCTCAGGCTTCTTGACCTCGCCGTGCGACCAGCTCAGGATTTTTTCCGGTGAGGCAATCTTGATACCGATCGCCCCGATATTATTCATTTCCATTGCCATGGCTTGTCTCTCCTCTATCAGCAGCTGCGGATCGCCGGGGCGGATTTACTCCGCCTCCTCCTCTAACTCGAGTTCCGCATCCGCCGGCTCCCGCTCCTCGTCCTCGTAGACGCCGCCGTCGTGGTCCAGCATGCCCGCTGAGAAGCCGGTCTCAGCCAGCTCACGCTGCAGCTCGTCGGGACTCATGTTGCGCAGCTGGTCCACATCCAAGATGCCCTCGGCGTGGTCCGCGGCCTCGGTATCAATCATGCCCTCCGTCGATTCCAGCTGATTCATATCGCGGAGGAAAATTGTCACGTCGAGGCAGAGGCTCTGCAGCTCCTTGACCAGCACGTTGAAGGACTCCGGAACGCCCGATTCAGGGATGTTTTCACCCTTGACGATGGCCTCGTACGTCCGGGTACGGCCCGTAATGTCATCCGACTTCACCGTCAGGATTTCGCGCAGGGTGTAGGAAGCGCCGTAGGCCTTAAGCGCCCAGACCTCCATCTCACCGAAGCGCTGGCCGCCGAACTGGGCCTTACCACCGAGGGGCTGCTGTGTGACCATCGAGTAGGGACCGATGGACCGGGCGTGAATCTTATCATCAACCAGGTGCAGGAGCTTCAGGTAATACATGATGCCGATCGTGATGCGGTTCTCGAAGGGCTCGCCGGTGCGGCCGTCGTAGAGCACCGTCTTACCATCCTCATCGATGCCCGCCTTACGGAAGGCCTCAACCACATCATCCTCCATCGCCCCATCGAAAACTGGCGTCGCCACCTTCCAGCCCAGGCTTCGGGCTGCGCGGCCCAGGTGGACCTCCAGCAGCTGGCCAATGTTCATACGCGAGGGAACGCCCAGGGGATTCAGGACGATATCCAAGGGTGTGCCATCCGGCAGGAATGGCATATCCGCCTCAGGCAGGATCAGGGAGACGACACCCTTATTACCGTGGCGGCCAGCCATCTTATCACCGACCGAGATCTTACGCTTCTGGGCGATGTAGACACGAACGAGCTGATTTACGCCGTGCTTCATCTCGTCGCCGTTCTCGCGGTTGAACTCCACAACATTGACGACAATGCCCGACTCACCATGGGGCACGCGCACCGAGGTGTCGCGAACCTCGCGCACACCCTCACCGAAAATGGCGCGGTAGAGGCGCTCCTCAGCAGTCATCTCCGTCTCGCCCTTAGGCGTGACCTTACCCACGATGATGTCGCCGGCATGCACCTCCGCGCCGATGCGGATCACACCATTGTTATCGAGGTTGCGATAGCTCTCCTCCGTGGCGTTGGGCACCTCGCGGGTGATCTCCTCGGGGCCCAGCTTCGTGTCGCGGGCCTCACACTCATACTCCTCAATGTGGATGGAGGTGTATACGTCGTCACGGACCAGACGCTCATTGATCAGGACGGCGTCTTCGTAGTTGTAGCCCTCCCAGGTCATGAAGCCGATCAGCACGTTCTTACCGAGGGCCAGCTCGCCATTATCCGTCGAGGGGCCGTCGGCCAGGATATCTCCTTCCTGGACCTGCTCGCCAACCTTGACCAGCGGGCGCTGGTTAATGCAGGTGCCCTGGTTGGAACGCTGGTACTTGATGAGTTTATAGCTGTCGCGCTCAGTCTTGGAGTGGGCGATCTCAATCGTGTCTGAAGAGATGCGCTCAACCACGCCAGAGCGTTTAGCCACCACACAGGCTCCGGAGTCCTTGGCCGCACGGTACTCCATGCCCGTACCGACAATCGGCGACTCCGTCTTGATCAGCGGCACAGCCTGGCGCTGCATGTTCGAACCCATGAGGGCGCGGTTCGCGTCGTCATTGCCCAGGAAAGGAATCAGCGAGGTGGCGACCGAGACCACCTGCTTCGGCGAGACGTCCATGTAGTCGACGCGCTCCGGATCCACCTGCAGGAACTTATCCAGCCAGCGGATGGTGACCTGCTTCTCCACGAAATGGCCCTCTTCATCCAGAGGCTCATTGGCCTGGGCCACGTAGTAGTTGTCCTCCATGTCCGCCGTCATGTAGATGACTTCGTCCGTGACAACCTTGCGCTCCTTGTCAAAAATCCGGTACGGCGTCTCGATGAAGCCGTAGGAATTGACTCGGGCGTAGGTGGCCAGGGAGTTAATCAGACCGATGTTCGGACCCTCTGGCGTCTCGATGGGACACATACGCCCATAGTGCGAGGTGTGGACGTCACGGACCTCAAAGTTCGCACGGTCACGGGACAGACCGCCAGGACCCAGGGCCGAGAGGCGGCGCTTATGCGTCAGCTCGGCCAGAGGATTCGGCTGGTCCATGAACTGCGAGAGCTGGGAGGAACCAAAAAATTCCTTAATCGCAGCGGAGACTGGGCGGGTGTTCACAATCTTGATCACCTTCTCATTACCCGCCTCCTGGGTCGAGGTCATGCGCTCACGAATGACGCGCTCCATGCGGGCAAAGCCCACGCGCACGGCATTCTGCAGGAGCTCTCCAACCGAACGGACGCGGCGGTTGCCCAGGTGGTCGATGTCGTCCGTCTTCCCCACGCCGTAGAAAAGGCCCAGGTAGTAACTCACCGTAGCGACCACGTCCTCCATGGTCAGGTGCTTGGGACAGAGCTCGCTCTTGGCCTCCGTCAGCAGGGCCATCAGGTTCTGTACATAGTCGCTCTTCTTCTCACCCTGCTCCGCACGGAAGCGATCCAGCAGTTCGGCCAGCACTGCGTAGCGCACCTGCTCCACAATGCCACAGGCGGCCAGGTCCAGGCCTTCCAACTGCTCCGCACCCAGCTGCTCTTCGAGCATCAGCTGGGCATCGACACGGCCATTACCAATGACGCGGACTACATCCTCCGTCACTTCCAGCTTGTCACCGCTGCGAACGATGGGATGGATCTCCACCTGGTTCACACCAGCCTGCTGAATACGCTTGGCCAGCTCCTCCGTCAACATCACATCGGCATCGACAAGGATCTCGCCATCCGCCGTCACCACAGGAGCGGCCGTCTGATGACCCGCAATACGGGACCAGAGCGCCAGCTTCTTATTCAGCTTGTAAATGCCCACCCGGGCCAGATCATAGCGGCGGCCATCGAAGAAGGTGTTGCGCAGCAGGGTCTCCGCACCTTCAACCGCGACTGGCTCACCCGGACGCAGCTTGCGGTGCAGTTCCTGCAGACCCTCCTCACGGTTCACGCAGCTGTCCTTGGAGATCGTCGCTTCCAGATAGGGATTCTTACCGAAGGCCTCATAGATTTCCTCATCCGTTCCGAAACCCAGGGAGCGGAGGAAAATCGTCAGCGGGAACTTACGGGCGCGGTCCACACGGACATAGAGGATGTCGTTGCCATCGCTCTCGAACTCCAGCCAGGCCCCACGGTTGGGGATGATCTGGGAACTGTAGAGCATCTTGTCCGTCTTGCTGTCGCGCTGGACGGCGAAATAGGCGCCCGGGCTGCGAACCAGCTGACTGATGATGACGCGCTCCGCACCGTTGATAATAAAGGTGCCGTTGTCCGTCATGATCGGGAACTCGCCGATGTAGACCATCGTCTCCTCGATCGAGCGGTCCGGCTTCTCCAGGCGGACCTTCACTTTTAGCGGGGCAGCATAATTGCTGTCACGCTTCTTGCACTGTTCGATTGTGTGTGTCGGATGCTCAGGATCGAATTCCTTGTCTACGAAAGACAGCTTCATCGTTCCAGCCAGGTTCGACAGATTTGCCGTGATCGGCGAAATGTCGCGCAGAACCTCCATCAGGCCCTCTTCCAGGAACCAGCGATAGGACTTGCGCTGAATCTCCACCAGATTGGGGAAATCGATGACCTCATCGAGCTTGGAGTAGGACATTCGCTCCGCTCGACCCAGTTTGACGGGATGCACCATATGCTCTCTTCACCTCGTTCGCCCTGCCTCAAATCCCCTGTGCCTGCCGCAAAGGGGCATAGAGACAGAAATTAAGATACAGCGTCCATATTAATAGGGAAAAAAGTAGGGGTCAATAACTGGATACCATTTACCGCAGTTTGTCAAGACCTTTTCTCTATTTAGTCAAAATTCAAGGGCGAAATCAGAGAAATTTTCCATTTTTTATTTTATTTTCTATCTAAAGCACAAAATAATATTATTTAATTTATTTTATTTATGCTTCATGCTGTGTTTTCTCTTTATTTCTGAGAAAGCCCTACTGGATTTTCGTTATTTTGCGCAGGACTTTGAGAAAGTACGCAGGCTATGGGCGCAGCCGACTGTCAGAGCGCTACTATAAAAAAGCCAAAAGGAAGCAGACCTGGTCGCCAGAGACCAGCGCTGCTTCCTCATCATGAGCCTTGGTCAGAAATCGCTCGCTTATTGCTCCACGAAGCGCATGCCGAAGGAATTCTCCTTGATGGCGTAAGCCTTGTCCTCACGCCAGCTCTTCATCTCTTCCTGGAACTTCTCCTGTCCCAGGTCCTGGCGCACGCGCTGGGCCCAGCCCTCCTCTTCGGACCAGGAAACAAAATAGATGATGTGGTAGCCGAAGGTCGTCTTGACTACGCCAACATCTCCAGCCTTGCGGGCGGAATCGTAAATCCAGTTATTGAACTCCGTGACAGTCTGGCCCTTCTGGATATCCTCCAACAGGCCAGTCTGACGCATGCGCCCCTTGGACTCAATCTCTTTGGCCACCGTCTGTACGTCCGCCTCAGAGCTGATCTTAGCCGCCATCTCCTCAGCCAGGGCCTTGTCGTTCTTGTCGTCTTCCTCGCTCAGCTGAGTCTGCCCCTGTGCCTTGGGATCGCCCAGCAGGATGTGGCGCACGCTGGGGAGCTTCTGCGTATCCTTGTTACGGGCCTGGAACTTCAGCAGGATCCAGGTCCCATTGTTCTCCACCAGATTGGTCTCACCCTGCTTGCGAGCTTGGTCAAAGAGCCAGGTCGCGCCCGCCTCACCCGCGTTGCTGCTGGCGGCGCTGTAGCTGCTCCGCTTCTGTTCCACCGATTTCTGCTCGCTGTAATTCGCTTGCTCCGTCTCAGGGGCATAGGTCTTGGCCAGCTCCAGCATGCTCTTGCCGCCGTTCAGCTCCGCCAGCGCCGCCTTGGCCTGCTTCTCAAGCTCGGTCTTGGCCTCCTCCTTCTGGGCCTCGGTCGCGTCCTGGGCCGGCGTCGGAGCAGTCATGCGGAAGTACTCATAGTCCACGTAATCGTAGTTATTCTGCTTCTCGCTGTAGGCCTTCTGAATCTCCTCGTCCGAGAACGTGTATGTCTTGACGTAGGCCTCAACAAAACGGCTCGCACTGAAGGCATTCTTCTGATACTGGTCAAAATCCTGCTCCGTAATGTTTGAGCCATAATGCTCGCGGAGGTACTGGCTGTAGTCGCCCTTATAGCCTTCGAGACTGCTCTTCTTATAGTTGTCGAGCGAGGTCTCAAAATTCTTCATATCTTCTTCGCTGGGGGCAATCTTTTTCTCACGGGCCTTGCTCAGCAGGATGTACTGGTCGCGGATGGTCTCAGCAGCCTGCTTGCGGATCTGCCCGCCCCAGGTGATGTCGGGGTTGTCCTTATCCATATTGAACTTCGCATCCAGATCAAGCTGACCATCGTTGCGTGTCGGGGCCATACCGAACTGGGCGTAGCTCGCATACTGCTGCTTAGCCGTGTTGTACTGGAACTCATACTCAGCCATTGGGACCTTCTGATCGCCAATGCTCAGCGGGGAGAGGCGGGCCTGAATAAAGCCCGTGGAGAAGGCGAACCAAAGAGCAAAAACCAATACAATAAGGACGCAAATAATAGGAAAAACGTATTTCATTACCCTATTACCTGTATGAATATCACGTTTTTTGCCACTTTTTGTTTTATATCGCTCCAGACGCTTCTTACGCTCTTCGCGGCGCTCCTCGAAGCGATCCAGCTCCTGCTCTCTCTTATTTTCGTTCATGTGCTTCCCTTTCTTTGCCAAGTTTAGAAGTCAGATAGGGCCTATTGTACCGCAAAAGCGTCCTTTGGCCCAGCCTCAGCTCCTGGCCAGTCCCTGGAGCTGGTCCAGCAGGCGCTCACGCTCTTCAATTGAGAAGTACTCAATCAAAATACTCCCGCGCTTACCCTTATCCTTGAGTTTCACCCGCGTCCCCAGTTGCTGGCTCAGGCGCTCCTCCAGCTCCATGATGGAGAGCTTGCGCTGCTCTTCCTCCCTGGCCACTCGCTCCTGTTTTAGTTCCTTCTGGGGAAGAGACATTTTTTTGACGAGCCGCTCTGTTTCACGGACACTCAGTCCCTCCCGGTCGATGCGTTCAGCCAGGTGGAGCTGCAATTCGGCCTTTTCCAGGGCCAGAAGTGCCCTCGCATGCCCCATGCTAATCCGCTCATCGCGAAGCATCTCCTGAACTTCCTCAGTCAGGCTGAGAAGGCGGAGAATATTGCTGATACTTGGTCTGCTTTTACCGACAGACAGCGCAAGCTGCTCCTGGGTCATGGAGAAGTCTTCTATGAGCTTTTGTAGAGCCCTCGCCTCTTCCAGAACATTTAAATCGCGGCGCTGAACATTCTCAATCAGGGCCTGCTGAAGAACCTGGAGTTCACTCAATTCACGCACAATGGCGGGAATGTGCTTCAATCCTGCCTTTCGTGCCGCTCGCCAGCGACGCTCACCCGCCACAATGCGGTAGTGGCCCTCATGCTCCTGGTCCTCCGTCACAATAATAGGTTGAATCACACCATGTTCGCGGATGGAATCAGCTAATTCGAGCAGGGCCTCCTCCTGGAAATATTTTCGGGGCTGATCCCTATTGGGATTGACATCATTAATGTCCAGTTCAAGCACCGTTCGCGCAGCGTTGCCAGGGATGGCCTCCTGATTGAGGAGGGCTCCGAGGCCTCTACCCAGACCCTTTTGTTTTTTAACGGCCATTTTCCTTACCCATATCCCTTCTAATCACTTCCCGTGCCAGACTTTTATAGGCTTCTGCCCCACGTGACCGCGGATCATAGACCGTGATCGGCTGTCCGTAGGAGGGTGCCTCACTCAAGCGTACATTTCGCGGTACCACAGTACGAAAAACGAGGTCGCCATAGTATTGACGCAGCTCTCTCTCAACCTGTCTCGCCAGCTGTGTACGCTGATCGCACATGGTGATGAGCACACCAAAAATTGAAATCTTATTGTTCCACGTGGAACGCACAGCATTTACCGTCTCCATCAACTGACTGATACCCTCAAGCGCATAGAATTCCGCCTGGATGGGAACCAGAATCTGATCTGTGGCCACCAGAGCATTGAGCGTCAGGAGCCCAAGGGAGGGGGGGCAGTCTATAAGAATGAAGTCATAGGCATCTCGAATGGGATTTAAAGCTCGCTTCAGGCGCTGTTCGCGCTCCTCCATCTGAGCTAATTCCACCTCGGCACCGGCCAGATTCATGTTCGCTGGAATGATACTCAGATTTTTAAGCTCCGTCTGAATAGTTGCTTCCTGGCTGGAAGCTCCTTCAATAATTAGCTCATAGGTACTGAGTTCAACAGCATTCTTATCGATCCCCAGACCTGAACTGGCGTTTCCCTGAGGGTCAAAATCCACAATCAGACAACGCTTGCCGCGGGCCGCCAGAGAGGCTGCCAGACTGATACAACTTGTAGTCTTACCGACACCGCCCTTCTGATTTACGATTGCCAGTATACGTCCCATGCCGCCTCCTTACCGTTTCACGTGAAACAATGAAAATATCCTCTGCATTATAACGATTTTCTATCCTGTCATGGTTACATGAAGATTGCAATCTCACGCTAGCCTTATAAATACATTAATATAAAGCTCCTTACTACGATCTTCTGTTTCTCGCTCAAGTCACTTACGTATCGATCTTGATTCTGGGCTTAAATCAGTCTCAATCCTTACAGCCCTATTCAAAATATGCACTGCTGCGCTTCGCAGTAGTGCTAATAAATTTTTCGGAAGCATAGATGTTCCACGTGAAACGAAAGAGCAGCCGATCAACTGACCTGCTGCTCTTTCATTCTGCCGTCTGGACTATGGCTAGCTCTTATTGCCTTAGCTCAGATATCCAGTCTTGCATAGGCCGCATTCGCCTGGATATAGGCTCTGCGGGGTTCCACCTGATCGCCCATGAGCAGAGCGAAGGTCTCATCAGCTTCTTTTAGGTCTTCTACATTAACCTGGAGCAGTCGTCTGGTCTGAGGATTCATAGTTGTCTCCCAGAGCTGTTCGGAAGACATCTCACCGAGACCCTTATAGCGCTGGATACGCGCCTCTTTATCCGGATGCTCAGCCTTGATTCGTTCCAGATCCTCATCTGTATAAGCGTAGAAGTCCTTATCTCCATAACTGAGCTTGTACAGAGGGGGACAGGCAATATAGACATGACCCTGTTCAATGAGCGGCCTCATATGGCGGAAGAAAAAGGTCAGGAGCAGGGTCCGGATGTGTGCCCCGTCCACATCAGCATCGGCCATGATGATAACCTTACCATAACGGATTTTTTCCAGGTCGAAGTCAGCACCGATACCAGCGCCAAGGGCCATGACAATAGGGGAGAGCTTCTCATTCTCATAGACCTTATCAATTCGGGCGCGCTCAACGTTGAGCATCTTTCCCCAGAGCGGCAGTATGGCCTGGTACTTACGCTCACGGCCCCCCTTGGCGGAACCTCCTGCAGAATCGCCCTCAACAATAAATATTTCTGAGTACAATGGATCATTGACCTGACAGTCATGGAGCTTGCCGGGTAGGGTCACACTGTCAAAGGTGCTCTTCTTTCGGGTCAATTCACGGGCGCGCTTGGCTGCGTCACGGGCTCGGGCCGCACTCAGGCACTTATCGACAATCACGCGGGCAATGGAGGGATTCTCCTCGAGGAAGGTCGCCAGTTTCTCATTCATCGCCGATTCAACCTGGGTACGGGCCTCCGCGTTTCCGAGACGGGACTTGGTCTGTCCCTCGAACTGGGGTTCGGGCATCTTTACACTGATTATGGCCGTAATACCCTCGCGCACGTCCTCGCCACTGAAATTCTTATCATTCTTGCCGAGAAGATTGTACTTCCGGGCATAGTCATTCATCACCTTGGTCAGGGCTGAGCGGAAACCTGTCATATGCGTTCCACCTTCAAAGGTGGCAATATTATTTGCATATGTATAAACATTCTCTATATAAGAATTATTATATTGTATTGCGATTTCCACAAAGCTCTCACCCTGGCGGCTTGCCATGTAGATAGGCGGCTGGTGCAGGGCTTCGCGATGCTTGTTGATATATTCGACAAAGGAGACGATACCGCCCTCATAGTGCAGCATTTTCTCCTCGACTTCCTCATCACGCTCATCGCGCAGGAGTATGCTGATCTCACGGTTCAAGAAGGCCATCTCTCTGTAACGCGTGATCATGGAATTGAAGTCAAAGCGTATATCCGGAAAAATCTGCTTATCTGGTAAGAAAATCGTCTTAGTACCACTTTCGCCAGGATCGCAGTCCCCGATAACTTCCAGGGCGCGCACGGTCTTGCCTCGCTCGAAGGCGATGTGATAGACCTTTCCCTCACGCTTGACAAAGACCTCCATGCGCTCAGAGAGGGCGTTTACCACTGATGCGCCGACGCCGTGCAGACCGCCAGATACGCTGTAGGCCCCGCCGCCAAACTTACCACCAGCATGGAGGATGGTGTGGACAACCTCCACGGTAGGGATGCCAACCTTGGGGTGGATGCCGACGGGAATGCCGCTGCCATCGTCCTCTACACTGACCGTTCCGTCCTTGTGGAGACTCACCTTAATGAGGTCGCAGCGTCCGGCCAGGGCCTCATCCACCGAATTGGCCACAATTTCATAAACCAGGTGGTGGAGGCCCCGCAGGGTCGTGTCGCCGATATACATACCCGGGCGCTTACGGACGGCTTCCAGGCCTTCTAATACCTGGATATCCTCCTCGCTGTAATCCGAGCTGTTATGCGTGTCGAAGCGTTCCTGGTCATCGGGCAGAGCGGAACGCTCTACGAAGTCGTCATCAATGAGCGCGTGGGGATTGCTCGCCGCATTCTGCAGGGCCTCTTCCGACTGCTCGTTATTGGCCTCCAAATAGGCTTTCATATCACTGTTCTTCTGATTCTCAGACATCATTCTTCTCCTGCTTTAGCCTGTATTCTGGAACGCTGTCCCTGCCGTACACGGGCTGCAAGAACCCGGCTGGACAGGGGGGACAGGTACGTGGCATCGAGACTCAAAACGAGGCTCAGGGGCAGATTTCCTCCGATCTCCGTGAAGCCCGAGGACTCTTGGAGTCGCCCCAAAAAAGCTCGGTTTGTCCCCCGATCATAGGCGGTTAAGTTGTCTAAATCAAAAATCCCAACGATGTAGCGATCGGAAATACTGACATCGTCTCCCAGATGGACATACATTTAACCATTATACTCCCTGATCCTGGTCTGCCCTGAACCGTTCTTCCTTCACCTGGGCCCCCTCACCGACGTAGAAGCACTTATAGTGAGCTCTGCTGGACTCCGGCAGAAGCTTCTGCATATTCTCCGCATCCGTACAGGTAATGAAGACCTGTATTCCCGAAATGTGCTCCAGAATGTGGCGTCTGCGGCCCATATCTAACTCGGGGAGGATGTCGTCCAGCAGGAGTATGGGGGCCGTGTGTGACCGCGCCTGTACGGCGGCTAATTCCGCCTCTTTCAAGGCCAGGACAGCGGTCCTCTGCTGTCCCTGTGAACCGTAGACCTTGACCTCCTTATCGTCCAGAAGGACCTGCACATCGTCTTTCTGTGGCCCGTAGAGACAGCTTCCACGACGTATCTCCTCCGCATGGGCCATCTTCAGCCGTTCCACAATTAATCCTTTGCGCTCTTCAACGGTATCCGCATCCCGCCAGATTCGATGTTCCAGATAGTGTACAGAGAGCCGCTCCCTGCCTCCAGAAACCTCCTGGTGAACTGCAGCTGCCTGGACTTCCAGCTCCCGCAGCAGCTCTCTTCGCTCCAGACTGATCTGGGCCGCCAGGCCCGCATAGATCTCATCCCAAATATAGAGTTCCTCGCTGTCCTGACAACCCTGATCCCGAAGCTGTTTCAGCAGTCGGTTACGCTGGCTCAGAACCCGCGAGAACTGCTGAAGATTGCTGAAGTACAGAGGACTAAGTCTGGATAGGAGCATGTCCAGGAAGCGCCTGCGGCCCTGTGGACCACCCTTGATCAGCATGATGTCTTCAGGGGCAAAGATCACCGCCTGAAAAAGCCCCATCAGCTCCCCGATGCGTTCCAGCTTCAGCCCATTGTGCCAGATGCTGCGCCCCTGGCCCTCCAAACTTCCCCGTTCTCCGTATACCAGTCTTAGACTTTCCTGGTATTCCGGGTGTCGGGGATTATTGGCTGGATCTGAATAGAATAGCTCCATCTCATAGGCGCTCGTACCATGGCGGATCAGTTCCCGGTCGTAGGCTGTACGGTGGCTGCGGGCACAACTCGCCATATATATGGCCTCCAATATATTGGTCTTGCCGCGCCCGTTACGCCCCGTAATAATGTTGAGCACAGGATCAAACTGCAGCTCCAGCGTCTCATAACTGCGGAAGTCCCGCAGCCGCAAACGGTCTAACTGCATGGTTGAAGCGTCGTCCTAGCCTCTCAACGGAAGCATGAGGTAGCTGTAGCGATCTCCCTCCAGCGGGGAGACGACACAGGGACCGATGCTGCCGCTGAATTCCAGACGAACTTTCTCATCATCGAGGACTCGGACCACCTCCTGGAAGAAGAAGGGGTTAAAGTCCAGCTTAATATTCGGTCCCTCAGCGGACTCCAGTTCGATCTGGTCCTTAAAGCCGCCCTTTACCGTATTAATTCGTACGTGCAGGTACTGCTCGTCCTTCATCTCAAGATTCAGGGGGAAACGGATCTCATCGCTGTTCGTGAGGATGAGTGCCCGCTCCAGGGCGCTGCGAAGGGCCCTGCTGTCGATGGTCATCGCCGTCTGATAGCTCTTTGGGAAAAACTTCTCATATTCCATGAAGGCTCCGGCCACCAGATTAGAAATCATGCGGGTCTCGCCGTAGCGAAATTCGATATGTGTGCTGTCAGCAAGGATGCGCAGCTCGCCCTTATCTTTAAGAGCCTGGTAGAGCTCGGACAGTGTACTTCCAGGAATAATAAAAGCGTACTCGCCCCAGGGTTGGTCCTCGGCGGCCTTGTCCACACGGTAAATAGCCATGCGATAGCCGTCAATAGCCACCATCTCAGCACGGTGCCCCTGGGCCTTGAAGAGGGCACCCGTCAGATTCGGACGGTTCACATCCCGACTGATACAATCGCGGGTGCTGGCGATCATCTTGCGCAGGTCCTTCTGAGCCATCAGCAGTTCCTGCTGCTGCCCCTCTTCAATACGTGGAAGGAGGGGGTAGCCCTCAGCGTCGAGGCCATGTATTTCGAAAACCACCTGCTGACAGGAGAGCTTGACGAGGCAGTTCTCGCGCTCTTCAAAGTGGATAGCCCCATCTGGCAACTTTTTCAGAATGCTTTCCAGGATATCCGGCTCCACGACAAGGCGCCCCTGCTGCTGAATATCCGCCGCACAGCGGGTCTCAATACCCAGCTTCTGGTCATAGCCGAACAGGGTCAGTTCCTGAGCCGCCTCGATGAGGACGCCTTCGAGCAGGGGAGAGCTACTGCGTGTGGACACGGCGCGCTTACAGGTCTGTACCGCTTCTAGAAGATCTTGACGATTACAGAGAAATTGAATCATGCGCTGTACCTTCTTTCCTTTTTTTCTAAGACTTCCTCTATCCACCAGCTGCGGAAGTTCTGGCGGAGGGAAGTATAGCTTAGGGGTTTAATAGTTGTCTTAGTATGCTCGGTGCACACTGTGGACATCTGAGTCAAGAGCCCTGAAATAGGGGCTCTTGACCTCTTTTTTCCTGTGGACAAGCGGTCTTATTTATCCGCAGAGTCCGGCGTATGTTTTGTGGATGCTGTGGATAAACTGACTTGTCCACAGACTGGCCACACTTATCCACCGACTTATCCACAGGCATTGGGGGTTTTACACTTCCTGCGCATGTGGATACGTCGCTATCTGTTCCCGCATATAAAGGTACGAATCTCCGTATCAGGAGCTCGAGGAGAGGGCGCTCCCCAAGGAAGAAGCCCCCAGGTGTACACACGTCGGGAGCTTCTGAACAGTATGGTACCTATATATACCCTATTATACTAGAAAGGGAGCAAAAAGGTAGGTTCTCAGAGGGAAAGTTGGGCGGATAGGGCCTCTACCTGATCGCATTCGGGTCGGATATGTTCCTTGAGAATGTCCCGCACCTTGGCGCAGCCGTGCATGGCGGTGGTGTGGTCCTTACGCCCCAGACACTGGCTGATCTGAGAAAAGGTCATATCCAGGTAACTGTGCAGAAAATACATGGCAACCTGGCGTGGAAAGGCCACATGCTTGCTCCGTTTATTGGAGAAGAGCTCCTCCTTCGTGATGTTGTAGTAGTTACAGACAGCTGTCAGAATGAGGTCGGGGCTTATTGCCTGGCTGTGACTTGGCTGGATCATGTCATTCAGGAGTTCCTGAATATCCTTGAGGCTCAGTTCTGTATCGAGGCAGCTGTAGGCGGCGTACTTATTCAAAGCTCCACCCAGCTCACGGACATTGCTACAGATGTTGCGGGCCATATAGTCGAGGATTTCTTCGCGGATTTCCAGTCCCTGCTGCTGGGCCATATTCTGCAGTATGGCCAGACGTGTCTCGTAGTCTGGGGCCTGGATGTCTACCAGTACTCCGCTCCTGAAGCGGGTGGTCAGACGCTGCTCCATGGCATTGAGTTCCTGGGGCGGCTTGTCGCAGGTCAGGACGATCTGGCTGCCAGATTCGAAGAGGGTGTTGAAGGTGTGGAAGAACTCCTCCTGGGTACTCTCCTTATTCTGGAGAAATTGGATATCATCGATGAGCAGATAGTCACAGTTGCGGTACTTATTGCGAAAGGGCTCGAAGGACTTCGTCTGAATACTCGTGATGAACTCGTTCAAGAAGGCCTCGCACTGGACGTAGACAACCTTCTTATCCGGTTCATGGCGCAGGACATGATTACCTATGGCCTGGAGGAGATGGGTCTTGCCGAGGCCTGAGCCACCATAGAGAAAAAGCGGATTAAAGCGGCGGTTATTGGCATCCGAGCGCAGGACCGCACGGCAGACGGAGTAGGCAAACTGATTGTTCTTGCCCACCACGAAATTGTCGAAGCAAAGCTGGGGATTGAGGGGGCTGCCCTGCTGGCGTGAAGGGGCCAGGGAAGGGAGGTCCATGCTCCGGTCTACAGTCTGATTCCGTTCTGGCTTAATCGAAGTAGGGAGGCCGGGCTCGGCGCGGCGGTCCAGAAGATGTCCCTGGACGGAGGGGGAGAGGCGGACTTCCTGCTTGTAGAGGACGGAGCGCCGGGACAGAGTAGAATCTTCGGACATGTCACGGGGAGTGGAAAGCAGCCTGTGGGACCGAGTCTCGGCGCTGGAATCACATTCTGGGGATGGGGAGAGAGCAGCAAGCTCATCGGCGGCCAGGAAACAGGCTTCCATCGGACGGGCCGAGACCTGGCTGAGGGCGCGCTCAATACGTTCTTTCTCACGCAGGCAAAAAGAACGATGAAAGGGATCTGTACACTGGAGGTAGAGTGTATGGCCGTCCCCCTTAAGCACCCGAATAGGGTTGAAAACTGTACGGCTTGTGAAGCTATTGGTCTCCTCACGCAAGATATTGAGGGTCTCATCCCACAGAAGCTGGCAATTCACGTATCTATTCCTCTCTTCCGGCTTCCCACCCAGGTCTGCCACGAACTTGTCACAAAAACGTAACGATATTCTAGCAGAAATGACAGCGGGGTAAAAAGCTGATATAACGGAGGAAAGAACTTGGAGGGGAAAGCGTGAAACAGCTGAAAAATAAGGCTTCCAGAGCTTTCCCTCGACAGAATGACGAAAGGACGGCGCAAGAATGAGCAAAAATTTATGGGCAAAAAAGGGCCAAAAATACCTTCTAATCGGATATCCCCCATGTTCCACATGTAAAAAGGCTGAAAAATACCTTCAGTCCCATGAATTACAATATGATTACCGTAATATTAAGACCGAATCCCTAAATAAGAAAGAAATTGAGGAGATTTGGAAGAAATCAGGTAGAGAATTAAAGAAATATTTTAATACTTCTGGAATTCTCTATCGTGAACAGGGATTAGCCCGTCGTTTGTCAGGCCTATCTGAGGATGAACAGCTGGAGCTCCTGGCCTCAGATGGCATGCTGGTCAAACGCCCTATTCTGCTCTACTGTCCGGATGGGGAAATTGAGGCTGTCTGTGTAGGCTTTAGAGAAAAGGAATGGGAAGCCCTCGTGTAAACATCTTGTAATATGGCTGAAACTAAGGGGCAGAAGTTCCGTCGAATAGTGAAGGCTATCGGGGACTTTTGTCCCTTCGCTTATAATAATAGGAATAGGACAACAAGCACTCAATTGAGCCCCGTCCGCACCAGGATGCCCAGGGGGATTAGATCTGGCCTGGGCCTATGCGATCGAAGGATAAACAAGAAAGGAATTTATAGATGATGTTGTTGTGGGAAGAGAAAAATGAACGTCAGGCCAAGGGCATTATGAAGCGTGCCGACGTGCCTGAAGAGCAGCGCTGGGACCTGTCGGATCTCTATGCCACAGAGGAGGCATGGGAAGCGGATATGCGCCGTCTTGAGGCCATGCTCATGGAAGACACGGGTGAGGGGATGCTTCTGGAATCGGGGGCTAAACTCTATGCGTCTTTCACACGGATGCTGGACTTGCTGCATCTTGCGGAGAATGTCTATGTCTACACCCATCTGAAAGTCGACGAGGATCTGGGGAACAGCCGGAGTCAGGCAATGAAGGAGCGGGCCCAGGACCTCTATTCCCGGGCTGCCGCGCGCTATGCCTTCCTGGAGCCGGAACTGCTCTCAGTAACGGATGAGAAATTCTGGAAGATTTTTGCCGAAGATGCACGTCTGGAGCAATATCGTCACCACTTTGAGAAACTTCGTGAGCGCAAGGCGCATGTGCTGACAGACCGCGAGGAGGAGCTGCTGGCCAAGCTGGAACCGACCCTGTCGGCGAGCAGTCAGACTTTTGGCCTGCTGAATAACGCGGACCTGCGTTTCGAGCCGGTCCAGGACGGGGAGGGCCAGAGTCACGAGATGAGCCATGCCCGCTATGGTCGCTATGTGGAGAGCAAGGATCGGGTCCTGCGCGAGGCGGCTTTCAAGAGCATGTACAAGAGCTTTGACCAGTTCAAGAATACCTTTGCCTCCACCTTGTCCGCGACGGTGAAACGCCATAACACACTGGCGGAGATTCGCGGTTTTGCTACGGCGCGTGAGGCCGCTCTCTTTGCGAATGATATCCCGGAGCAGGTTTACGACCAGCTTCTGGAGACGGTGGAGTCACATCTGGACCTCCTGCACCGCTTTATGGAGAAGCGCAAGGAGCTGCTGGGGGTGGACGAGCTGCACTGCTATGACCTGCGCTGCCCCCTGACTCAGGCGGAGATGGAGGTCCCCTACGAGGAGGCCCAGCAGATTATTCTGGAAGCTCTGAAGCCCCTCGGAGCGAACTATGCGGAGGGTCTGAAAAAAGCCTTTAGCGAGGGCTGGATTGACCGTGCGGAGAATGCGGGCAAGCGCAGCGGAGCCTATTCCAGTGGCTGTTACGACAGCAAGCCCTACATTCTGATGACCTATCAGGGCACCTTGGACAATCTCTATACCCTGATCCATGAGCTGGGCCACTCCATGCACTCCTATATGACGCGGACGGCGCAGCCCTACATCTACGGGGATTACGGAATTTTCCTGGCGGAGATCGCATCGACGACGAATGAGAACCTGCTGACGCGCTATCTGATGGACCGCGAGACGGATCCGGAGCGTAAGCGCCACCTGCTGATTAACTATCTGACAGATTTCATGGGCACAGTTTTCCGCCAGACACAGTTCGCCCGTTTTGAGCTGGAGATGCACCGCCGCGCCCAGGCAGGTGAGGCCCTGACAGCGGAGTCCCTGACCGAGCTCTATGCGGAGATCAACAAGAAATACTATGGCCCAGCCCTGAGCCAGGATGAGGAGATTGGTCTGGAGTGGGCGCGTATCCCGCACTTCTATTACAACTTCTACGTCTACCAGTACGCGACGGGATTCTCAGCGGCGACAGCCTTTGCCAAGCGCATTCTGGAGGGTGAGGAGGGCGCTGTGGAGCGCTACTTGGGCTACCTGAGTGCGGGGAGCTCTGCGGATCCGCTGGAGGTCCTGGACCGTGCGGGTCTGGATATGCGCAGTCCCAAGCCCATTGAGGCGGCGCTGGATGTCTTCCGCAGCTATCTGGAGGAACTCGAGCGTCTCTGAGTGTCGCGACCAGCCAGCTGTTGGTGTAGAGAGAGAGGTACGTGCCCTGTGGAAGAAGTACTGAAAGCTGAAGAGCAGCAACAGCTGCCTTTTAATCCGAACAGTCTGCGCTGCTACTTGCCGGAGCGTCTGCGGATGATTGTCCTCGCGGCTGGCCATCCCTGGGGGGCCCAGGCCTTCTTCACCCGGGTACCGGGTGTGGCGGAGTGCCTGATGGGCTATGTCAATGGCAATGGCCGGGGGGTGGACTTCCAGACTGTGGACAGGGGGAAGACGGGCTATGCTTTCGCCCTGCGCATCAAGTATGACCCGGGCATCCTGCCTCTCTATCGGCTGTTGGAAATTTACTTTTCCCTCATCCGGGCTTGCGAGCAGGGACACCAGGGCTACGACTGGGGTTCGCAGTACCGTACGGGGATTTACTATCTTCACGCGGAGGACCAGGAGCTTATTGAGACGGCTTTTCGGCACCAGCGGACCAGTCTGGAGGGTCGCATCGTGACCGAATTCAAGCCTGTGGAGAATTTTATTCTGGCCGAGGAGGAGCAGCAGAGCTATCTGGAACACCATCCTGAGGCCTACTGCGCCCAGGATCTGAGCCTCCTGGCAAGGCTTGGGGAAGCGGGGTGAGTCCGTGGAACGCCACACGGATTGTCTGATTGTGGGGGCTGGTGCATCCGGCCTATTTGCGGCCTGCCTGGCAGAAGAGGCAGGCCTTTCTTATTTGATTGTGGACAGGAATGCGGAACCGGGCAAGAAGCTCCTGCTGACAGGGGGAGGTCGGGCCAACTTTGCCCATGCTTTTACTGTGAGTATGGAAAGGCTCCAGGATGTCTACCATAGCAAGGCGGCGGCCCGCTTTCTGTGTCCCGCTCTGCGCAATCTGGACAGCAGGGCTCTGCGCGGGCAGTTTCGCCGCTGGGGGCTGGAGTCCAAGCTTGATGAGGAGGGGAGAATTTATCCGGCCTCGGAACGGGCTCAGGACCTTCGCGACTGTCTCTGGCGGCGGCTCAAGCCCGAAAGGCTCTGGCTACAGACGGAGCTACAGGACCTCGATCTCGGCTGTCCGCGGGTGACGGAGGAGGCTTATCTGAGAGCCCTGCTCGTCCCAGTGGGGAGGGGGGCGCAGGCCCGGCAGGGGGAGTGGCTACGGGCCAGGACGATCCTGCTCGCAGGGGGCGGTGCACACTTCCGTATGACGGGTTCGGACGGAAGCCTCCTCGCACTGTTGGCGGAGAAGGGGCTGGCTGTGGAAGCTACGGGACCGGCCCTGGCGGCCCTGGGCGGGGGAGTGAATCCCTTCGCCAGTTTGACGGGACTGGGGCTGGAAGAGGCGGAGATACAGTTGAGGCTGGGCAGTCGGCCAGGAGAAAAGTCTGCTTCTGGCGCACAGAACCTGCGCCTGCGAGGTCCCCTGCTTTTCACACACCGCGGTCTGTCGGGGCCTCTGGCCCTGGATGTGAGCCGCTACTATCCCTGGAAGGAAGCCCGCTTAAATGTCTGGCTGGAAGCTCAGGGCAGGACGGAGGAGAGCTTTTTACGGCGCTTACTGGCCGAGCCCCAGCGGAGGCTGCTCCCAGATCTGACGGAACGGCTGCCACGGGCCCTGGCCCGCCTTCTCCTGGCTGAGGTCCTGGCTGGTGGAAGAGGGGGCCAGGCGGCCCTGCCAGTCCACATGGTGGAGGCGGGCTTCCTGGCGAAGTGTCGCTACCAGGACCTGGGGAAGAAGGGCCTGCGCAAGCTGGCCGAGCTGCTCACGGCCCACAGCCTGGGAGAGCTGCGGCCACTGGAAGCCTCGGCCATGCTGACCCGTGGTGGACTGGCACTCCAGGACTGGTCGGCCAGGACCATGGGACACCGCCGTATCCGCGGCCTCTATGCGGCGGGGGAGATACTCGATGTGGATGGGCGGACAGGGGGCTATAACATGCATGCGGCTTTTGCCACGGCCCAGCTGGCACTGCGTAGCATTCAGGAAGACCTGGCGAGGACTCAGAACAGATAGGGAGGCCCAGGCTTTAGTTAAACCGTACAAAATTTATCGATTTTGCCTTTCCAGCTCTGTTCATCTGCGCCCTTGCACTTCTACTTAAGGCCAACTATACTGTGCATTGAAATTGATATATTACTATCAATAAATAAAGAGCAGAGTGTGGCTGAGCTAGAAAGGATCGAGTCATGGCGAGTGTGAAGAAACAGGCGACAAAGCAGCCTGAGGATCGGGAACAGAAGCGTCTGGCGGCGGAGCAGCTGGTGGACGGCCTGGTGAAGAAGGCCCTGGTCGCCCTGGAGTCTTTCCGAAAGCTGAACCAGGAGCAGGTGGACTACATTGTGGGCAAGGCGAGTGTGGCGGCCCTGGACCAGCATGGGAAGCTGGCGGAGTTGGCTGTTCAGGAAACGGGGCGCGGTGTTTTCGAGGACAAGGCTACGAAGAACCTCTTTGCCTGTGAGCATGTGGTTAACAAAATGCGGCATCTCAAGACCTGTGGACTCATTGAGGAGAATGAGGTTGAGGGCCTGAGCTATATTGCGGATCCGGTTGGCGTCGTCTGCGGTATCACACCGGTGACCAACCCCACGTCGACCACGATTTTTAAGTCGCTGATCTGCCTGAAGACGCGGAATCCCATTATTTTTGGCTTCCATCCCAGCGCCCAGGCCTGCTCTGTTGAGGCGGCTCGCATTGTGCGGGAGGCGGCCATCGCCGCCGGTGCACCGGAGGACTGTATCCAGTGGATAGACCAGCCCAGCCTTGAGGCTTCGCAGGCCCTCATGCAGCACCCTGATGTAGCCACCATCCTGGCCACGGGCGGCAACGCCATGGTCCGCGCCGCATACAGCTGCGGTAAGCCTGCCCTGGGTGTCGGTGCAGGTAATGTGCCCGCCTACGTTGAGAAGAGCTGCAATGTGCGCCAGGCCGCCCACGACATCGTGATGAGTAAGGCCTTTGACAATGGCATGATCTGCGCCTCTGAGCAGGCGGCCATTGTTGATGAAGAAATTTATGAGGACTTCTGCCAGGAACTCAGGAACTACCATGTGTACTTCGCCACGGAGGAGGAAAAGGCGCTCCTTGAGCGTTATATGTTCGGCTGTGAGCGCGGCGGAGGATGTGCGACAGACAGCCTGAATCCAGCTGTGGTGGGTAAGCCCGTACAGGAGATTGCCGCGGCTGCCGGATTCCAGGTCCCGGAGCGGACGACGGTCATCGCCGTGGCCTGTAGCAGCGTCGGCCCTCAGGAACCGCTGACGCGCGAGAAGCTTTCGCCGATTCTGGCCCTCCTGGTCAGCCACAGCCAGGAGGAGGGCCTGGCTCTCTCGGAGGCCATGGTCGAGTTCCACGGCCTGGGTCATTCGGCGGCCCTGCACAGTGCGGACGACCAGCTGGCCCTGGAATTTGGCAAGCGTGTCAAGGCGATTCGCATCATTCGCAATGCACCCTCGACTTTTGGCGGTATCGGCGACGTCTACAACGCCTTCTTGCCCTCCCTGACCCTGGGCTGCGGCAGCTATGGACACAACTCGGTAGGCGGCAATGTCTCGGCCATCAACCTGATCAACATCAAGCAAGTGGGGAGGAGACGGAACAATATGCAGTGGTTCAAGGTGCCGCCCAGAATCTATTTCGAACAGGGTTCCATTCAGTATCTCCGCAGCATGCATGACACGGAGCGCGTCATGATTGTCTGCGACCAGTCTATGGTCAGCCTCGGCTTTGTTAAAAAAGTCACGGATGAATTGGATAAGCGCCGTAACCGTGTAGTCTATCAGCTCTTCCCCTCCATCGAACCGGATCCGGATATCACGACGATCCAGAAGGGCGTGACCCTGATGCGCGACTTCAAACCCGACACGATTATTGCCCTGGGCGGCGGCTCGGTCATGGATGCGGCCAAGGCCATGTGGATGTTCTATGAGCAGCCGGATGTGGACTTCCGGGACATGGTGCAGAAGTTCATGGACATCCGCAAGCGTGCCTTCCGCTTCCCGGAGCTGGGCAAAATTGCGAAGATGGTCTGCATTCCTACCACCTCGGGCACGGGCTCGGAGGTCACCCCCTTCGTCGTGGTTTCAGACAAGGCAAATAATAAAAAGTATCCGGTGGCGGACTACTCCCTGACGCCGTCCATCGCGATTATCGACCCTTCTTTCGTCATGAATGTGCCGGCGCGCATTGTGGCGGACACGGGTATGGATGTGCTGACCCACGCCACGGAGGCCTTCGTCTCGACTCTGGCCAATGACTATACCGACGGTCTGGCCCTGCAGGCGATCAAGCTGGTCTTCCGCTATCTTGAGCGTTCGGTGACCCGCGGCGCGGCGGATCCGGAGGCTAAGGAAAAGATGCACAACGCCTCAACCATTGCGGGTATGGCCTTCGCCAACGCCTTCCTTGGCATTTCTCACTCGCTCTCGCATAAGATTGGCGGCGTCTTCCACAGTGTCCATGGACGGACAAACGCCGTACTCCTGCCCCATGTCATCCTCTATAACGGGACGAAGCCGAACAAGATGGCGACCTGGCCGAAGTACAACTACTATCGGGCGGACGAGCGCTACTTGGAGATCGCCCAGGCCCTGGGCCTGGAGGCCAAGACACCTCAGGAGGGCGTGATCGCCTTCGCTCGGGCGGTGCGTGAGCTGGCGACAAAAGTCGGCATTCCGGCCAGCTTTGCCGAGATGGGCATCAAGGCGGAGGACTGGGAGGCCGAGGTCCACAACCTGGCGATGATGGCCTATGAGGACCAGTGCTCCCCCGCAAACCCCGTCCTGCCCCAGGTCAAGGACATGGAGCGCATACTCCGCGAGGCCTATACAGGCGAGTTGAATTTTCAACAGGTGACGGGGTGCTGAGGACCCAGCTCAAAACCGTGGATGCGTTCCAGGTCCCACGGCCCGAGTGAGCAGTAGTATTTCTGGGGCCTATCGCCTCCCATCTCTTGGACAGATACGAAAGTCCGAGGGCTGGGAGGCTTTTTGTGCTGAGGTCGCTCTGTTCGAGCGAAAGGATGCACGCGTTCCCAGATTCTGCTCGTTCACCGAGAGCGCGCAGGATGATTTGCGCCGTGCCCGGCCTCTGCGGATGCGCCTAGCGTGTGGCCTGTAAGTCAGTGAGGAGCTTAAATGCTTAAAAGTTAGAAGGATTCCAATATGTATAGTTGAAGAATTTATTATTTTTTGTAATAATATGAAAAACTAAATAGCTAAAACAACGGCTGTTTTCCCTGAGGTGAGCACAGATGCAAACACATGATGCCCAGTCGCTGTATGTCCGAATCATTCGAATCCTGAGTCCAGTATTTATTTTTCTCTTGGGGGTTTTAGGCTACCTGCTCATCAACATCAAGCGGGAGCAGGAGCTCATGGCGCGTTTTATCCGCGAGACTGTGATCGGGAAGACAGAGCTGCGCGTCTTTGGTGTACAGACGCTGGAGCTTGAGGGCCATAAGCTGGGGGAGAAGTACACGCTCAGTATCCATCACGCCCCAATTCACGACTTTATGCCATTTTTGGCAGGGGCCGTGCTTCTGTTACTCTGCAGTCTGCTGGTGCTTCTGTACAAATTAAGTAAAAGGAAGGGAAACCGGGGATGAAGAACGTCTTAGACCTGCAGCATTACAGCTTTTCCTATGGGGATAAGCAGGTTCTCAAGGATGTGTCCCTGTGTCTGAGAGAGGGTGAAATACTGGGCCTGCTCGGGGAGAACGGCTCAGGCAAGACCACCCTGCTCAACAGCATCTATGGCTTTATTGGTAAGGCCGATCTCCTTCTCAACGGTCAAGAAGGGCCTAATCGTGAGCAGATACAGGCCCTCGTCAGCTATGTGGAAGACAGCCCCAATCTGCTCCGGCACCTCAGCGCGCGGCAGTTCCTGGATTTTGTGATTCACAGCGAAAAGTATCCGAGGGAGGAGGCCTGGAAAGAGGCCGAGAAGCTTTTAGCCCTATTCAAAATTGAGGAGGCGGACCAGAATAAGCTCTTAAAGAACTATTCCTTCGGGATGCGCAAAAAAATCCAATTGATTTCCGAATTGCTCCTCAATAAGCCTCTGCTGATGGTCGATGAACCCACGAATGGTCTGGATATCGGAATGATCATCCAGCTAAAGCGCCTTTTTCAGAAAAAAAGAGACAAGGGAGGCTGTGCGCTTCTGATATCTTCACACAACACGGGTTTTATGGAGGGACTCTGCGACCGTGTTCTGCTGATCTACCAGGGTCGAATCCACCAGGAAATACAGATGAGCGCGGAGACGCGGCTGGAAAAGATTTATTCTGAAGTGGTGGAGGGGCAATGATGCGAGCGCTTTTACGTGTTCGGACTCAGATGTTGAGAAACATGCTGGGGGAACAGATCAATAAGTTCCCCTATCTCCTGTCGGCGCTGATTCTGCTGCCCCTGTTCCTGTATACGGCAATGGAGTTTGTCGTGCCTGAGGACTTGCGGAGCATGGCCCTGGCCTCCCGCTTCCTGGATATCCTGACCGCCGTGCCCAGAAGCTTTGCGATGCTTGTCTTTCCCCTGTCCTTGCTGGCGGTCCCTCTGGCTATCTACCTGCACGGCTGCTATTTAAAAAGCCTGTATCAATATAGGAGCAGGCCCATCCAGGCGCGCTTACTCCTGTGTTCCAATCTCTTCGTCGCACTGCAGGCTCTGGCTGGTCTTATATTTCTATTGGTTTTTTTCTTTTTTCAAAAAACGCAGACGGGCCTGTTCCCCCTGCTATTAGTCTCCCTACTCTTCAGCCTGTTCTCGCAGATCTATGTGGGAATCCTGGTCCTGCTCAATTTTTTAGTTTACGGGCTACTTCCGAACGCTTGGCTTCGAGGTCGCGAGCGTTCCGTTTTTGTCCTTGTATCCTTGGCGCTCACGGCGCTGCTACTTGTCACGCTTGTGCGTATGGGGGACTGGTTCGATAGCGCGTTCTCCGTAACCTGGCTCAGCTACGTCCTGTGGCCGACGATTCTGGGACTGCTGCTCCTGGCCTGTCTCAAGTTAAGATGGGAGCCCTATCAAGACAGAACTACAGACAAAAAAGAAAGGCTGTTCTTTTCTCGCTCGAAGATCGACAACAGAAGCCTGTATTTGTTAACGCTCTGGGATATACGGCAAATTTACAGGGAGACCATCGGCAGCATTCTCATTCTGGCCCTGGGATTTTTCATTGTAAAGGAGCACGTGCTGCTGAGAGCTGAAATGCTGATTCCCCCGATGCTTGTCCTCCTGTGTGTGCTCTCGAATGGCCGGATCTGGCACTTTAATCGCTTTTTCGCGCACAGGCCGAAGTCCTGTCTTAGAAAGTTATTGCTGCAGGATTTTATTTGCTCTCTGCTGGCACTGTATTTTCTGTTCGGCCTCTATGCCTTACTCATGGGCGGTCTTTCGCTCAGGGCTCTGCTTCTGTGGGGCCTCTTGTTCGCAGGAGTTCATCTCTTGCAGTGTAAGGTTCAATTAGAGATCGATGATGGGGCGGGGCAGTTCATCTTTATTTTTACCTATGGTCTGTTCATTATGATTATGGGGGCGCTTTTTGCATAATGTTGGATCTTGTTCGAGGTGTATGGAATAAAGATGGGGCAATATGGGATCAGAGATTGGGCCTGCAAATAAAAAAAGAAGAGGTGGATAGGAGATACGAAGAACTGGCGGAAGCGTATGACTGGAGACAGTCTGGCCATTTATTCCCCGTATCTTTGTGGCATGAAAGACGCTTTGTAATGCTTATGCTGTTTTCACTTTACGGCTTGATCCCATGTGCTTTTATGATTCCTGTAATTATTGCGAAAGACATACTGGGGACTAGCTATTTGGAACATGCATTAAATGCGTATTTCATATTTATTTTTAGTGTTTCAGCTCATGAGATGTTACACGCATTAGTATATTGGCACTACAATAAGAAATGTAATGGCTACTTTTCTTTAAAAGGCCTATCTTTATCATTTTGTTTCTTATGTGCTGGCTTAGCGAGTCGGGAGAGAA
Organism: Bacillota bacterium; assembly: GCA_023388435.1. Classification (GTDB taxonomy): domain Bacteria; phylum Bacillota; class Clostridia; order Saccharofermentanales; family Fastidiosipilaceae; genus JAEWGG01. The sequence continues at coordinate 75,123 of JAEWGG010000013.1, forward strand.
TGCTTATCGCTATGGCCCCCGTATTTACACTTGTACCGTTGCTCTTACTCTGCTCGCTTTTTTTTCCATTTTATTATTTTGAATTTATGATCGTATCTGTGTATCAAATTTTAGCGAGTGTTTTTGAAACGGACGGTCAAGACTTTATCAGGTGGTGTAGGAGCAAGGGGAGCTAAACCTCGATATTTTCCCTGTTCTGGCTTTCGTTTACAATGGAGGTCCTGAGACAGAGCTGGCCTTCTTGGCCTTACAGCTCCGCCTGCAGCGGGGCTGTTTTTATAGGGAAATCAGAGAGAGCGAGGGACTTCTTATGCTTTTACATACAGACCAGGCCGTGCTGCTGGCCATTGACTATCAGGAGCGCATTATGCGGGCCATGGCCCAGAGCGAAGAACTCTGTGCTGCGGGTCTGAGACTCTGTCAGGGCGCTCAGCTGCTGGGCCTGCCACTGCTCTATACGGAGCAGTATCCAGAAGGCCTGGGGGCCAGTCGGGAGGACTTCCAGGCGATTTATACGCAGATGGGGGGACGGGGCTTTGCGAAAAAAGTGTTCAATGCCCTGGCGCTTGCGGACTTTAGCCAGGCCTTGGACGAGCAGCTTGGCATGGGGCGCAGACAGTTTATCCTGGCAGGTGTGGAGGCCCACATCTGTGTGCGCCAGACAGCCCTGGCCCTTCTGGACCGCGGCTTGGAGGTTTATGTTGCTGCGGATGCCTGTTCCTCCCGCAGGCTGGAGCATCGGGACTGGGCCTATCAGGAGCTCCGCCAGCTGGGGGCCCGGCTCTGTTCGGTGGAGAGTCTGCTCTATGAGCTGCTTGGCGGGGCTGAGCATCCCCAGTTTAAGGCCACAGCGAAACTTATTAAGTAACAGGGGAGAAAAGACATGCGTCAGCGCAAAATACAGCCTAATGATTCCGCCTGGGACCAGCCCCCTGTAGCGGGACCTGCGAAGCCTGAGGACTGGGAGGGCCTGGAAACGGAGGACTTTCCCGGGGCGGACGACGTCTACCAGGAGATGGCGCAGATGCTGGATCAGCCAGCCCGCCGGCCCATCCTGGGGCGGTTGGTACTGCTTCTCATCCTGGCCCTCCTTGTTGGTCTGGCCTACTGGTGGAGCCAGCAGCGCCAGGCCCAGGATGCGAACGGGCAGCTGGCTTCGAGCCAGACGCCGACGGCGACGAGCGCCGCGGCGAAGAAGAGTCCGGAAGATTACTGGAATCTGGCCCTGACAGCCCGTGAGCGGGGGCAATTTTACGAGAGCGCCCGCCTGTTACTCCTCTTGCAGGAGCAGGCGGAAGCGGGGCCAGAGCTCCAGGGCAAGGCCCGTCAGTTGTTGCGGGAGATCTATGCGGGGGACCTTAATGTTCTGGTGGCGGGTCTCGGCTTTAGCGCCGCTATTCGTCCCGATGGTTCCGTTCTGGAGCATGGATATTTGAAAGAAGCGGGGCTCTGGCAGCAGGCGGCCAAAGAACTGGAGAAGAAGGCCTGCGTATCCCTGGCCCTGACAGCGGACAGCCTGTTCCGCCTCTACGCGGATGGAACGGTGGGCTATCAGACGGTGAGCGAGCAGCCAGAGATGTGGAAGGGACTCAAAGACTGGCAGCAGGTGGTCAGTATCCAGGCCTCAGAGGGCCTGGTGGCTGGCCTGGTGGCGGACGGCCATGTCCGTCTGGCCGGTCCGGAGGCCGAGCCCGGCTTGCAGGAAGCTGTAGCTCAGTGGACGGATATCCGCCATATTGACCTCGGACCAGGGGTCGTTGCGGCTGTGGACACGTCAGGGCGGGTGCACCTGGCAGGGTCCAGGGCAAGTCAGTACCAGGACCTGGAACGTGCGGCAGGACTGCGTCTGGTCCGCCTCGCGAAGACCTATGCTGTGGCCGTTTCAGAGGCTGGCCAGATGATTTTTAGCGGGCGTCCGGACTGGCTTACGGAGGAGGTCCAGGTCCAGCAGGCGGCGGATGTCCTGGCCCTGGATGAGCAGCTCTACATCCTGGATGCTCAGGGCAAGATCCAGAGTTATGGAATCAACACAGATGGCCAATTGGCCGCCAGGGATCTGGAACAGGTTATGGCCATAGCGGCCGCGTCACAGCACATGATTGCTCTTCAGGAGAACGGGCGTATCCAGGGGCGGGGGGCTGAACTGGATACGGGCAAGCGTGTTTATGTGAATTTTAGCGAGGAGGAAAAGGCTGGGCTCCCCCTGTTGCGCCGCTTGGGTGAGGGCTGAGTCCATTCATTAGATGAGGAGGGCCTATGGCTACTGAGAATCTGGCATACATGGCGCGCTACGCCTTCGCGGCCCTGATTTTGCTCTGCCTGGCGCTGCTCCTGACAGCGGCAATTCGTGATTTTTTCTGGCGTATTCGCAGCGGCCGCAAGCCGATGGAGGGCTTTTTCCTAATAGCCCAGAGCAGCAAGGTCCGTCCTGGTCTGGTCAAGAGCTTTCCCTTGTACAGCACGACGGCCCTTGGTTCGGCCCGGTCCTCGGACATCGTCCTCCGCGGCTCGGGCGTGGGTTACCGCCACGCCATTATTTACATATACGACGACCGCTGGTATGTGGCCCCAGCGGAGGGACGGCAAAAATTGATGCTCAATGGGGTGGCGATCCGTGAGGCCATTCCGCTGGAGGACCAGGATGTGATCAGCATTGGGGACCTGCGCCTGGTCTTCGTCAACGAGCGCAAGGCGGCGGAGGCTTCGGGACTGCGCTATCAGCAGCGGCCGGAGCGGCGGCCCTGGCGGGGCCAGCTGCAACTGCCGACCTGGCTGCCCTGGCTCTGTGTGAACCTCTTCATGCTCTTGGGGGCGGCGCTGCTCTATTATATGGAGCGGGATGGGGCGGAGGTCTACCGCCAGCATACGCTCATCATCTGCGGGCTCTATGCCCTGGGCTTCAACCTCCTGTATATCCTTTTGCCCATCTTCATGCCCTATGTGGACCGAGGGGTGATTCTGGCCGTCTACCAGTTGGCGGCTCTGGGCCTCATTCTTCAGCTGCGCTTCATCGTGCTGGCCTGGTTCGGGGAAGATTTGACAGCTGAGCGTATCGCCATGATTCTGGGTCGTATTCGGATGCTGGAGTACATGAGTGCGCTGGGCCTGGTGCTGCTGCCCGTAGGGGCCTGTATTGTGGCCAAGACGGGCTTCCTGGAACTCTTGAACCGCGTCTGTCTTGTCCTGGTGCCGCTGATGCTTCTGGCGACACGCATCCTGGGGCGGGGTGGAGACACACACGGGGCCTCGCTCTGGATTTATGTGGGCCCTGTATCGATACAGCTGACAGAATATGTGAAGCTCTGCTATCTGCTTGTTCTGGCCTCCTTTTTCAAGAATCGGCCTCCGCTGAAGAAGCAGTTCCTCTTCGCGGGCTGGGCGGCGCTGGTCTTCGCTCTGATCATGCTTCTGCCGGACCTGGGCAGTATCATGGTGCTCCTGCCGACAACGCTAGTGGTCTTTTTTGTGATGACTTCGGAGTACCTGATCACACTGGGGATCCTGGTCGGTGGCTCGGCGCTGAGTTTCCTGATTTACACGGTCTTCCCCCACGTGCAGCGGCGCATCGCGGGCTGGGCCACGCTCTGGACGGAAGTCAACGACAGCAATCGACAGATTGTCTACGGCCTCCAGTCCATGTCCCGTGGCGGGCTGCTGGGCAAGGGGCTGGGTAACGGCACGCCGGTGGGTACGCCACAGTATATGGATGACATGGTCTTCGCCCCGCTCTGTGAAGACTTCGGCCTCCTGGTGGGCATCGCCTGTCTCCTGCTCTTTATCTTTATCTGGCTGCGGGTGGCGCGGATGTGTGTCGACACACGTGACGGCTTTAGTTCGAGCCTGCTCCTGGGATTGGGGACAGCCCTCTTTTTCGAGGCGGCGGTGGTCATATCGGGAGCTACAGGTCTCATCCCCCTGACGGGGGCCACCCTGCCCTTTATCGCTCGGGGCGGGTCCTCACTGCTTGCAAAATATCTGCTGATTGCAGGGATTCTAGGCCTGGGGGCCAGACGGGAAAGGGGGAGGTCCTTCCATGAAAAGCTTGCTGCGTAATATGCGCCTGATTTTTATTTTCTTTATTATCTTGGGTCTGCTCCTGCTCACTGGGCTCAGCTTCCAGCAGCGCCGGGCCAGCCGTATCTTCCTGCGCGGGGCGGGGGAGGACCGGGAGGCCCTGGGCCAGCGCTACCGCTATGCGGGGGCCATTTACTCCAAGGATGGCCAGCGCCTGGCGGCCTCTGAAAACGGGGAGCGTGTCTATGCCGAAGATCCGGAATTGGCCAGGGCCTTCTTACATGTGGTGGGCGACTACACACACAATATTAGCAATACGATCGAGAACCAGTACCAGGACATTCTCCTCGGCACGAAGCGGCCGATCTGGACACAATTCATGCTCGACCTCCATGGTAAGGGACTTCAGGGAAATGACCTCTACACGAGTCTGGACAGCAGGATTCAGCGCTATGCCTATCGTCTCCTGGCCGAGCGTAGGGGGGCCATTGTCGTCCTGAATTATCGGACGGGCGAGGTGGTGGCGGCGGTGAGCACACCGACTACGGATGTGGACAATGTGATTCGCTATGAGGATATCCCGGATTCGGCCCTCTTCAACCGCGTCTTTGACGGCAGCTACCTGCCGGGTTCGACCTTTAAGATTGTGAGTTCGGCGGCCTGGCTTTCCTCTCCGCAGTATGATCCGAATCTCGTCGTCCAGTGCATACGGCCCCGGCCCTTGATTGAGCCAGATGGGGTGCGTGAGGACTATAACATCGGTGAAAATCACGGCGAGGTGGACCTGGACCAGGGTTTTGCGACTTCCTGCAACTATTTTTTCGGCACGCTGGGACTGAAATTGGGCTACGATTCCCTGAAACAGATGGCGGAGCAGCTGGGTTATAATCGCTCGCTAAAGGTGGGGGAGCTCCAGGTGCGGAAGGGGATTTTTGCCCCCAGCAGCCAGTCGGAGGCCCAGCTGACCTGGATGGCGATTGGCCAGCCCCAGGGCCAGGACCAGATTTTGCTCAGTCCGATGCAGCTTTGTATGGATACGGCGACCATTGCCGCAGGCGGGCAGGTTCCTGGCTGGAGCCTGGCCCAGTCCTGGGTGGATCCGGATGGGGGCGAGCACGCCATCCCGGCAACGAAGTCGACGGAGGGCCTGGAAGCGACGGTGGCCGAGAGGCTGCGCAGCGTGATGCAGAGGGCTGTGGAGACGGGCTACCAGGCCGCAGCTGTGGAGGGCTATGCGGTTGGAGGCAAGACGGGCACGGTCGAAGTGGAGGGGCAAGAGCGTCCGAACCGCCTATTTACCGGTTTCCTGGGTTCGGATGAGGCCCCCTATGCGATCAGCATGGTGTACGAGGATTCTTACTATGCCCCAATTGAGGACGCCAGTGGCCTGCTGAGCCTCTTGGCTGAGTTGAAACCTTAGCGCTCCGCGGAATGAACCCATATAGAGAAAGGAGGACCAGGTCCTCCCTTCTCTAGGTTATTTCTTACATTCTTCGCCGGCCTCACCAGGGAGTGTAGACTCCGCATCTTCTTGTTTGTCAGATTGCATATTTTTTGTATGACCAACTGGCAGGGAACTGTAGTCGCGCGGGACTTCTTTATGGGCGAAGCGCGTTTCCATCCACTGGCGGAGGGCGGCTGTCATTTCCTTTGTTGAGGAGAAATGTTCAGGTTGCAGGGCCTTCCCGAAGCTGATAATCAGCCGGTGCTTGTGGCCCTCCTTATCGCGAAAGCTGGGCAGGCGGTAGTAGCGGTTGAAAATCTCGTAGGCCCCGTCCAGAAAGACTGGAATGATGGGGACGCCGGCCTTGCGGGCGAGGAAGCAGGCCCCGTCCTGGATGCGTCCCAGGCGGCCGTTGCGTGAACGTGTGCCCTCAGGATGAATCAGGAGAATATTCTCGTCCTTGCGCAGGGCTTCCAGGGCGGACTGGAGGGCGCGGATGGGATTGCCCCGCCGCTTGATGGGAATGCCCCGTCCGACGCGCATGATAACCCGGCCAAAGGGGCCGTGACGGGTCAGCAGGTCCTCCGCTCCGATGCAGCAAAAGCGCTTGAAAAGGGGCTTGGGCAGGCAGGACATGATCCACATGCCATCGACATAGGTCTCGTGGTTGGCGGCGAGGATGTAGGAACCCTGGCGGGGCAGGTGCTCCAGGCCCCGGACCTCGAAGCGCACGCCACGGCGGGAGAGAAACATACCTGTGTGGTAGAGGAGGCGTCCGCTGAGACCACGGCGCATGGGTTCCGCGTGAGCGTGGGCCACAGTGTTCTGGGGCAGGGTCGTGGACAAGGGTTCATCCTCCTTAAAGCTTAAGCTTTTCTAAAGATTACCCCCTATTCTAGCACAAGCCAGAAGGAAAACAGGACAAATGCGGTTATAGTAATTATTTCGCCTTGCAAAGCTTTCGTTCTCGTGGCACAATACCTAAGAACAGCGGGCCTGACCCGCAGTGGACTCCTGATATATAGAATTAAAACTATGCATAATAAGGAGAAAATAATGGAAATTATTAAGGGTAAGGCCCTCTTTGAAACGCGGGACTTCGCCAACCTCCATATCATGCTGGAGCAGTGTGCCCAGCTCTATGGCTCGCTGCCAGCCTACCGTTTTCGCCGCCGCCCCCGGGGAAAAGTCGAGCTGCGCAGCTACAGTGAACTGCTCGCGGACGTCGACGCCCTCATGCTGGCCCTGAACGAACTTGGCCTGGGCCAGTCCGGAGTAGCTGTGACGGGGCCGAACAGCTACGAGTGGGCCCTGTCTTATCTGGCGGCAATCAATGGGGCGGACTATGTGGTGCCCCTGGACCGCCTCCTGCCCGCTGGTGAAATGGGCCAGCTCCTGCGCCGCAGCAAGGCCCAGGCCCTGATCTACGCTCCCCAGCTCCAGGAACTGGTTGAGGGCCTCAAGGCGGACTGCCCGAATGTGAAGTACTGGATCTGTATGGACGCCATGGCCGAGCGTGAGCAGCAGCGCCAGACTCTGGAGGCGGAGGCCCAGGAGGGGCGGCACCTGCTACTCAGTGACTTGTTAAAGAAGGGCCGCCTGGCCCTGGAAGCCGATGAGAAGGTGCTGGAGGCGATGCTTGAGGCCATCCCGAACCAGACCATGGCCTCGCTGGTCTTTACCTCAGGTACGACTTCGGAAGCGAAGGGTGTCATGCTCTCCCAGCACAACCTCTGCAGCAACATCCGCTCCTCCTCCTCCAACTTGCGTATTGAGGCTGGCGAGCGTGTCCTCTCCGTCCTGCCCCTCCACCATGCCTTCGAAACTACAGTGGGCATGTTGACCATCCTCTACCACGGCGGCTGTATCTGCTTTACCGACGGCCTGCGCTATCTGGCCCAGAACCTCTACGAGTGGAAGATTAATGTCATGCTGGGCGTGCCCCTGCTCTTCGAAAATATCTATAAGCGCATCTCGGGCAGCATCGAGAAGAGCGGGAAGCAGAACCTCGTCAACATCATGCGCCCCATCGGCCGCAACCTGGCCCGCATCGGCGTCAAGGCGAACCGCCAGCTCTTCCGGGCCATTCTGGAGGGCCTGGGCGGCGAACTGCGCATGGTAGTCAGTGGAGCCGCAGCCATAGACAAGGAAATTCACCAGGCCTTTGTGGACTTCGGCGTGGAATTCTACCAGGGCTACGGCCTGTCTGAGTCAGCCCCCGTCGTGGCCTGTAACGACAGCTCACAGAATGTTCCAGGTACGATTGGCCGCCCGCTGGCAGGCATCGAACTGGCCATCGACAATCAGCGGAAAGGCGAGGTCGGTGAGCTGCTGACTCGCAGCGACTCCGTGATGCTGGGCTACTACGAGGCTCCAGAATTGACGGCCGAGGTCATCGACAAGGATGGCTGGCTGCACACGGGGGACCTGGGCTACTTCGAGAAGGGCAGCCTGATTATCACGGGCCGCTCGAAGTCCGTCATTGTTCTGACTAATGGCAAAAATGTCTTTCCAGAGGAATTGGAGAGTGTTCTGGCCCAGCACCAGGGGGTCAAGGGCGTCATGGTCTTCGGACAGGACAACGGCCGTTCGGCCATCGATGTCGCAGCCCTCTTTGAGGTGGATGCCGAGGCCCTGACTGCTGCGGGTATCCAGGACATTCCTGCGTACCTGGAGAGCCTGGTGATCCGCCTGAATCAGTCCATGCCCGCGTATAAGGCGGTGAAATATTTCCTGTACACCGAGGAGCCCATGGAGCGCACCACGACGCTCAAGGTGAAGCGCTTCTTGCAGCAGGAAAAAGTCCAGCAGCGTCTGGCCGCCAGTTCCCTGAGCCTGCGTCAGGCCCAGGGGCGGAAGCTCGAAGACCTCTGATTGTCCCCCAATTTACACAGATCACCGTGTCCGCCCTCCCGTACAGGAGGGCGTTTTTTATAAGGGGTCATTCTGACTTTTTCCATAAAATATGAAGAAAATTCTTGCCCTGGGCTGGGAAATCGCTTGACAGCATTTTTGCGCTTAACTAAAATAACGAACGAAAACGTTTTAGTTGTGCTGAAAATAAGACGCTATGCACAACGGAGCGAGTTGAAACTAGGAAGAGAGGGCTCAGGGTGTGCCCCAGACCAAGCGCAGCGTGACCATTAAGGATATCGCCCAACTGCTGGGCATTTCTACGGCCACGGTGCACCGCGCACTGGCGAAGAAGCCAGGCGTAGGGGCGGAGCTCTCGGAGCGAATCTGGCAGTGCGCCAGGGACCTCGGCTATCGGGCGAACTACGCGGCCTCCGCCATCAAGAGCGGACTGCGGCGTGTGGCCCTGGTACTGCCCTTTTACTCAGGGCAGACGGCCCCCTACTTCGACTACATCTGGAGCGGCTGTCGCCGAGCTGCCCAGGAGCTGCGCCTGATCAATATCGAGGTCCAGGAATGGCCCTGTGAATGTGAGGAGGAGCAGCTGGAAATCCTGGAATCCTTTGCCCGCATGAGCGAGGATGAGCGTCCGATGGGGGTCGTCAGCTTCTGCTTCACAGATGGGCGGCGGCTGGAACAGAAGCTGGAGGCTCTGGCTGAGCTGGGGCTGCGGATTCTGGTCATCGACTCCCCCCTGGAACGGCGGGAGGAGATTTACCACCTCTCTCCAGAGGCACCCAGTATGGGCGAGCTGGCGGCGGACTTCCTGTCCCTCTGCTGTCCGGAGGAGGGCTCGGTACTAGTCAGCGTAGGCCGCTCGGATTCGGGTATTCATCGGCAGAAGTTGGAGTACTTCTGCAGGCGTTTGGCCCTGAAAAAGCCAGGGCTTCGGGTGCTGCCAGTAGGCGGCTACGACCCGGAGAGCCGCTTTAGCCGAACGTTCTACGAGACCTGCATGGAGGCCCTGGATCGGGATCCGGCGATTTGCGCCTGCTACGCGATGACCTCTTATGACAACCGGGGCATGGCCGAGGCGGTCTGGGACAGCGGGCGGCGTAAGACCTGCTATCTGGTGGGGGTGGACCTCTCTACGGACACCCGGGACCTGCTCCATGCGGGCAAGCTCGATGCGGTGATCAACCAGGGAGCCTTTGCGAAAGGCTACCACGGCCTGCGGAATCTGGGGGATGCCCTGATCCGCAACAAGCGGAAGATACGGGAAGTGCGCTTCCCTATCGACCTGATTTTACCCAGCAATTTGAGGTTCTATGAGCATCGCTCGGAGGAACCTTAGATTATAGAACGACGCAGAGTAAAAAGGAGGAATTAGCATGCGTAAAGGTTTTATCCGTCTGGCGGCGCTGAGCGCGGCTACGGTGCTCAGCCTCGGCTCCCTCGCAGCCTGTGGTGGCAAGACTTCATCCACCGACACGAACAAGACCCCTGACAGTGGTGACAAGGTGAAGACCACGGTCGCCAATGCGGAGAAGTTTAAGGATCAGAGCCTGGTTTACTGGTCCAACTTCGAGAAGACCGAGCCCCAGGGTAAGGTGCTGTCGGCGGCGGTTGAGGATTTCAATAAGCAGACCGGGGCCAAGGTCCAGGTGGAGTTCAAGGGTCGTAAGGGCATTAAGGAAGGCCTGATCCCCGCCCTGGATGCTGGGCAGAAGGTGGACCTCTTCGACGGCCAGGGCAATAAGAGCAATTACGGTGAGCGCATTGTGCCCCTGGATGACTATGTGGACGAGGCCTATCTGAGCAAGAGCAATCCCACGCTCATTGAGCTGACGCGCTCCTACTATAAAGATGGGAAGCTCTATGAGCTGCCCTTCCAGTTCAAGGGTAACGCCTATCTCTACAATAAGGGCCTCTTCAAAAAGGCGGGTATCAGCACGGTGCCCAAGACCTGGAAGGACTTCCTCGATGTCTGTGAGAAGCTGAAAGCTGCGGGCATTACGCCGCTGACCACGGATGACGCCTACGCGATGCAGGCCTTCGGCATGCACCTGGCCCGCCTCGTCGGTTCGGACAAGGTTAAGGACATCGTCGACAACGGCAAGTGGGAGGAGCCCGCTGTGCTGGAGACCGCCAAGGCCTTCGCGGAGCTGGCCACGAAGGGCTACTTCGTGGACAAGGTTGGCAGCAATGCCTGGCCCACAGGTCAGAATACCCAGTTCGCCCTCGGTAAGGCGGCCATGTACTGCACGGGTACCTTCCTGGTCAATGAGGTCAAGAATCTGACGGGTCCGGATTTCGAGTGGGGTTTCTTCGGCTATCCTGAGCTCGAAGGCGGCGTGAACGGTCTTGAGGCCATGGTCATGGGCTCCCAGAGCTTCTCGGTGACCAATAAGTGCCAGAATGTGGAGCTGGCGGTGGCCCTGGTCAAGCATATGACGCGCGGACACTGGGATGCCGAATTTGCCAAGGAGTGCATTGGTATTCCGAGCGACAGCGACAATGCGGAGCTCTATCCTGCGCAGCTGGCTGAGGCCCGCCCGTATTTTGAGAAGTGCACGATGATCTTCCCCATCTCTGGCGGTCTGGAAAATAATCCCGAGATTACGCCGTCTCTGAAGGAGAATCTGATGAAGCTCTATGCGGGCGCCCTGAGCCCTGAGGACTTCGTCAAGAATATGAAGGCTTCGGCTAAGAAGTAAGGTATCTTTTAGGCTGGTAGTTTTACCATCCTGCGGGGTGACTCGCGGGATGGTCCCCCGTGAGAACCTGGCCCCAATCGGGGCCAGGGCTCTCCTATATTAGGGGTCGCTGTCCGCAGCTTCCGCTGCAGTGGCCCGCAACAAGGAGTCAGGCTTATGAAGAAGAATCGAAGCATGCTTGTAGCCTTCGTGGTGCCGGCAACATTCCTGTTTTTTCTTACGTTCGTCTATCCCATTATCCGCACCTTCATCATGAGCTTTTTTAAGATTCAGGAAATAACGGACCCCGTGAGCACCTGGTCTTTTAACGGTCTGGGAAATTATATTTCCCTGATGGGCTCGCCCCTCTATGTGCAGTCGTGGATTAACCTGCTCAAAGTCTTCTTTATTGGCGGACTGATTACGCTGGGCGGCTCACTGATTCTGGCAGTAATGATCAAGTCCGGGGTGCGGGGACGGCGCTTTTTTCAATCAGCAGTCTACCTGCCCAACGTGGTGAGCGCCGTGGCGATGGCCACCATGTGGCTGCAGTACGTCTTTAATTCTCAGTATGGTCTGCTGCGGACGATCTTTAAATTTTTGGGCCTAAAGCAGTTGGCGGAATTCGAGTGGCTGACGCCGGACCATAAATTTGTGGCCCTGCTCATCGCATACTGCTTCTGCTCGATCGGTCACTATATGCTGATCTGGGTCAGTGGTATTGAGCGCATCGGACCGGAATACTATGAGGCGGCCTCCATCGACGGGGCCAACAAGGTCCAGCAGTTTTTCCACGTGACCCTGCCGCTCCTGCGAGGCATTCTGCGCACCAATCTCATCATGTGGGCGATTGGTGTTTCCGGCTTCTTCGTCTGGTCCAAGTTGTTCTCCCCTCTGGTCCCGGACAACGCGACGATCATGCCCATGGTCTACATGTATGAGAAGCTCTTCGGCGCGGAGAACGCCTCGGATGTCATCCAGCGCGACGCGGGTTCCTCGGCGGCTGTGGGTGTGATGCTCTGTATTTTTATCGTGTTGATTTTTACGATCGTGAATCGCTGTATCCGCGACAACGATCTGGAATTTTAAGGGGGTATGGCCATGACTAAAACGCGAAAACCGGCCCTGCGTGTGGGTTTTAATCTGGGAAGGGAACTGCGCCTGGCCCCCAGCTACCTGGTGCTGACGCTCTGGGTGAGCTTTACGGCAATTATTTTCTTCTGGGTCATTGCCGCCAGTCTCTCATCTCCATCCGCGATCTTCAATAACGAGGTTTTCCGTTTTGCGGAGGGGGTAAAGTGGGAGAACTACAGCAAGGCCTGGACGGATTCGAACGTCCATGTCTTCTTCGCGAACTCTCTGTTCTATGCGGTCAGTTCCTGCGCGCTGCTGATACTGATCTGTGCGCCCTATGCCTACGCCCTCCAGCGTTTTAAATTCCCTTTCCGTGGAAGTCTGCGCACCATGCTGGCCGCGACGACGGGCGTGCCGATGATCATGATTATCATTCCACTTTACATGATCATTTCCGGTATGGGTGTGTTTAATCATGAACTGCTCAACCGCGTGGTTCTGGTCCTCCTTTTCACCTGTACCAAGATTCCGTATACGACCATCTTTTTGATGGCCTATTTTGAAAACATCTCACGCTCCTATGAGGAGGCGGCGGCCATCGACGGTTCGCACCCGATCATGACCTTCTGGCGCATTGTCTTCCCGATGGCCCAGGGCGGACTGGTGACGGTGACGATTTTTAACTTCATCAGCATCTGGAATGAGTATTTCCTGTCCCTGCTCTTCGCCAATAAGGAGAGTCTGCGACCTGTGGCTCTGGGACTGTTCTCCATGATCAACAGCATGCAGTACACAGGAGACTGGGGAGGCCTCTTCGCTTCGGTTATCATCGTCTTCCTGCCGACCTTCGTCCTCTATGTGGCCCTGAGCCGCAAGATCATTGGCGGCCTGGTCGGTGGCGTGAAGGGCTAAAAAACGCCTGGGCGAAGACCTTAGGTAACAGGAGCGCCCACGGACGTGATGGAGACGCCCCCCCCGAGCAGGGTGGATTCAGGGCCGGCAGTTCTTGCTGCTGGCCCTGCTTCGACCGGCTGCTGTGGGGGCGTTCTGCTATCTGCTATGGAAGAGGAGAAGCTATGTCTGGTTCTGAACTGCGCAATCTGATTTATCTCTTTGCGGACCAGTGGCGTTATTCGGCCATGGAGGGGCACGGGGAGGCGGTACAGACGCCGTCCATGGCCCGCTTCCGCGAGGAGGCGACAGATTGTCCCTACTGTTTTAGCAGCTTTCCGGTCTGCTCCCCGCACCGCGCCTCCCTGCTGACAGGTAAGTATCCACTGTCAGCGGGCTTTTTTACGAACTGCAAGACGGGTCTGGACCTGCGCTTGCAGGATGCGGAGATCTGTATTTCTGACGTCCTGCATGAGGCAGGTTACCATACGGCCTATATTGGCAAGTGGCATCTGGATGAGCCCGAGATGAACCACGAGGAGGAACCGCTTTCAGGGGCCCGGGCCTGGGATGCCTACACGCCGCCTGGCCCGCGCCGCCACGGCTTCGACTTCTGGTATTCCTATGGGGCCTGGGATGCGCACATGCGGCCTCACTACTGGAAGGACAGCCCGGAGATGCTACGGCATGAGGGCTGGTCGGTGGAGCATGAGACGGAGGTCTGTCTGGACTATCTTCGCCAGGCCAAGCAGCGCCAGGAGGAGGATGGACGGCCCTTCGCCCTCTTCCTGTCCTGGAATCCGCCACACAGCCCCTATGAGGACTTGCCCGAGGAGCTGCTGGAAGCATATCCCACGTGCCCTGCCCTGCCGGAGAACGTGCCAGACGGCCCTTACTTCCACCACACTGGGGAGGCAGGTCCACAGACGCGTGCGGAGCTGGAGGGGAAGGCCCGCTGTTACTATGCGGCCATCACGGGAATTGACAGCCAGTTTGGCCGTATTTTGAATACCCTTGAGGAGCTGGGTCTTAAAGAGAACAGCTTGATTGTCCTCTCCGCAGACCACGGAGACATGATGGGCTCCCAGGGCCTGATGGGGAAGCATGTCTGGTACGACGAGTCCATTCGTATTCCTTTTTTACTGCGCGCACCCTGGGTTCCGGGAAGCCTGGGGCAGGAGCTCAGCCAGCCCCTTGCCAGTCCGGACCAGATGCCCACGCTCCTGGATCTCCTTGGCCTGGACCTGCCAGAGACGGTGGAGGGTCGCTCCGTAGCTGCTCAGCTCCGCAGCCTGGGGACTACAGAGTCAGAGCTGGCGGCAGCTCGCCGAGACCTCCCTCCGCATCTGCTCAGAGGACCGGAGGCCCTGCCAGATTGGTTGCTGGAGGAGGCCTGCTTCCTGGAGGCCTGCCCGGGGAGCACGAGCCTCTACCCGGCCATCCGTGACGCTGGGCTGGAGGCCAGCCAGCGCGGTTGGCGCGGCCTGCGAAGCCGCCGCTACTGCCTGGTGCTGGATCTGGGCTACAGGCCGGAGCTCCAGCCACAACTGTTCTTCTATGACCTGGACCAGGATCCCCTGCAGCAGTCCCCCCTTCACCTGGAGGGGGAGGCCCTGCGGAAGGCCTTGGGGCAACCTGTGCAGTCCTGTGGGCCAGAGGCTCCCCAGGAGCTCCTGCTCCCCCTGCTCAGCAGCGCCTGCCTGGGCTGGATGGAAGCTATGGGCGACCCCTTCCGTGAGGTCTGGATAGAGCAGGTCTGCCATGAATAAACTCTGTGCGCGCATCGTCCAGTACTTTGGCCCAGAGGCTGGCGAGCTGTCGGCTGTCGCGGTGCGCTGTCGGCAGCTGTGGCCTGAGGACACGGCACTGATTCTACGCACAGCGGAAGACCTGTCGGCGGGACGCTTTTTGTTTCAGCTGCCCTGGGACATGGAACAGACTCAGGAGGCTGTGGACTATGGCCAGGACTTGCGCTGGGATGAGATTCACTTCGAGGACCCTGAGTTCGTCTTCCAGCAGGTGCGCCAGCGCTATTGGGTCTGTTTGGGCCAGGCCTATATCCTGACAGGGGAGCGGCGTTTTGTCGCGACCTTTCTCACGCAGTTCCGCTCCTGGTGCCAAGAGCAGGGAGAGGGGCCGCAGGCGAGTCCGCTGACCTGGCGCAGTCTGGATGCGGGCCTGCGGATGCTTTACTGGCCACGGGCCATCGCACTGATGGCGGGAGCCCTGGAGCATGAGGCGGAGTTCTGGTCCTTGCTTGAAGAGCAGCTGGAAGGCCACCTCTGCCTGCTGCGTGACAATCCCAGGCGTACGTTTTCCCTCAAGAGTAATTGGGGGGTAATGGAGTTTGCGGGGCTCTATGTCCTGGCTGTGGTTCTGGGACGTGAGGAGGAGCGGAGGCTGGCTGCGGAGTTGCTGGACCGTATGCTGCGGATTCAGATTTTGCCAGATGGCCAGCAGTGGGAGGCCTCGCCGATGTATCACCATGAGGTGCTGATGGCGGCGTTGGAGGTCTGGGGACTCAGCCGTCAGGCAGGCCATGCTGAGGACTTTGGCCAGGGCTTTGCAAAGCAGCTTGTGGCGATGCTCTCGTCTTCGGCACAGCTGCTGCGTCCAGATGGTCGCCAGCTGCTCTACGGGGACTCGGATGATACGGAGCTGGGGGCCCTCCTGACGGAGGGGGCCTGGCTCATGGACTGGCCGGACCTGGCCCGTGCCCAGGGCCTGGAGAGTCTGGGTTTCGAGGCGCTCTGGCGCTATGGTCTGAGGGCTGCTGAGGGCTATGCCCAGCTGAGAAGTCGGAGGGGAGGTCCAGCTGTCCTCCAGTCAGAGGAGCTCTGGCCAGTTGAGGCGAGTTCGGGCTGGACCAGTTTCCCGGATTCGGGCCACGCCGTCTATCGCTCGGCGGAGCAGAATGCGGCGGGGCAAGCCAGACTCTGGATGCACCTGGCCAGTGGGCCTATAGGCGGAGGGCACGGCCACGTTGACCGCCTCCACCTGGACTGTTACTGGTCTGGCCAGGCCCTGCTCAGCGATGCGGGGCGGGGGAGCTACCGTGAGACCGAGCTGCGCTATAGGCTCAAGTCCGCCGCGGCCCACAATGTCCCCTCCGTCCAAGGGCGTCCAGGTCTGAAATCCCTGCACTCCTGGGAGCTGGATGGGCGGCCTGAGGCCCTCCCCGCCCAGCACGCGGCCGTCGCTTCCTATTTCTACTGGCAGGGCCAGAGCCTGGACTGGGCCCCCGGTCTCTGCCGCAGGCGGGTCCTGGGCCTCTCCCCGACAGCGCAGGGTCAGGGCTATTGGCTCGTCAGCGACCGTCTGCTCGGCAGTGCTGAGGACGTGCGTCTACAGGTCCCCTATCACTTCTGGACGGACCTGGACCTGGAGGCCCTGCCTGCAGGGGCCTGGCTTGTTTGCCTGCCCTCGGGCGAGCGGATCTTTATTCAGGCCTTTTGCCGGGGAAAAGCTCTGGTAGGGAAACAAGTGGAGAGCCTTTTATCAAAACACTATAATCAGGTGGAGTCTCGGCCCTGCCTGTGTTTTGAGGGCCTGGCTGTGGACTGCTTCTTCGTCCCAGTCGCCGCGGATGAGGCCCTGCCGGAGATCGTACCGACAGCTGTAGACTGCCCTGCCTACAGCTGCCAGCTTCCCTGGGAGGAGGCCACAGGCTACCGCCTCCAGCTCAGCTCGGGGCAGGAGGAGCACATCGTGCTCGCCGAAGGCGATGTGGCGAACCGCCGCGATTACATCGGCTTCGCGGGCCACTATGGACTTGGGCGGGTTCTCGCCGGCTCGGCTGAAGACCAGGATTTGACGCGGCTGCTATTCTGAGGCGGCTGGATAATATACCTGGCGCTATGCGGGTGGATTCGGGGCTGAGGGGCCCCTCCAGAATAGAGACGGGGCTGCATTGAACCGTGCTGCGGCAGCGCCTGGCGCTCACAGGATGAGCCGCACGGAGGCGGACCCAGAGAAGTAAGAGAAAGGATAAAAACTATGGCTAAGTGGGTAGATCAGGCACATATTGACGCTTTTCCTGAGGCGACTCAGGAGGAATTGGAAAGGGCCATGCGCCTCACAGTAGAGCAGGTGCTGCGCAATCTGGAGCAGTTCCGTGACAAATTTCCCGGCCCGAACAGCGAAAACAATTTCTACACACCGGATATCAATACGGATTGGACCTCCGGTTTCTGGACCGGAGAGGTCTGGCTGGCCTATGAACAGGCCACGGATCCCGAGGAGAAGGCGGCCTTACGTGAGGCCGGTGAAATTCAGGTCCGCTCCTTCCTCGAACGCATCCACGTCAAGCACTATGTGGACCACCACGACATGGGATTCCTGTACATCCCCTCCTGTGTCTCGGCCTATAAGCTGACAGGTATGCCGGAGGCCAGAGAGGCCGCCCTGCTGGCCGCCGACCAGCTCATGACCCGTTTTCAGCCCATCGGCTCCTATATCCAGGCCTGGGGTGAGATGAATGCGCCCGACAACCGCCGCCTGATCATCGACTGCCTGCTGAACATTCCCCTGCTTTACTGGGCCACGGCAGAGACGGGTGAGCCCAGGTACCGTGAGGTTGCCGAGAAGCACATCCACACCACCATGCGCCATGTCGTGCGTGAGGACCGCTCCACCTGGCATACGATTTTCTTCGACGCCGAGACGGGTAACTTTTCCCACGGAGCCACCTGCCAGGGCTACAGTGACGGTTCAGCCTGGGCCCGCGGCCAGTCCTGGGGAATTTACGGCTCGGCCATCGCCTACAGCTATACCCGTGAGGAAAAGTATATCGAGCACTTCCGCCGTGTGAGCTCCTACCTCCTGGAGCACCTGCCCAGCGACCTCTGCCCCTATTGGGACCTGAGCTTCGGCGACGAGGACGAGGGCCAGGAGCCCCGCGACTCCTCCACGGCGGCCATCACGGCCTGTGGCTTCCTGGAGATGAGCAAGTACCTGAAGCCCGAGGAGGCGGCTGTCTACCGTAGCTATGCCCTGAAGCTGCTGAAGACCCTGCTCGATACGTACCAGGTCAAGGACCCCAAGATTTCCAACGGCCAGCTCCTGCACGGCACCTACGCCCGTAAAACGCCCTACAACACCTGCCGCAACAGCGGTGTCGACGAGTGCGTCATCTGGGGCGACTACTTCTATATGGAGGCCCTGCACCGCGCCCTCAACCCGAACTGGGTCATGTACTGGTAAGGGCCGATGGCTGGCCTGCGGCAAAAATCAAAGCAGCCCCTCTACGCCAGCCTGTATTGGCTGGCGGAGCGCTGCTGGACCCTCCTCCTGGCCCCGCTGTGGATGCTGCTGATCTACTATCTCTCGGCGATGCCAGGCGACGAGTCGGCCAGGCTCTCGGATAAGTTTCTCGTCCGCAAGCTGGCCCACTTTACGGAATACGGTATCCTGGCGCTCCTGTTCCTGATTTTCTGGGCCGCCCTCTTTCACTTAATGAGGAGAAAAAAGTCCTTGGAAGCCTGGTGTCTGGAAGCGGAGCTGCAGCTCCTGCCCCTGGCCAAGCTCCTGGCTCTGGCCTGGGTCTCTGCGACCTTTTATGCGGTGACAGACGAGTGGCACCAGATTTTTGTGCCTGGACGGGTGGGGAGTCTGCGTGATGTCGTGCTGGATAGCGCGGGGGCCCTCTTTTTCCTGATTGTGGCTCTGCTTCTCCTGCTCTGGGGGCAGGGGCGTTCGGAGAGGAGATACTGATGGCAAAGAAAGTGCGTGGACGGCATAGGCCGCACCTCTGGTGTCGGGCCGTGGACTGCGGACAGCCTCTGGCCGAGTCCCTGCGGCAGCTGGCCCCCCGGCCACGTGCCACGCGCCGCCTGGATCCTGCCTGCCTCCTGGCCCCGGTTCCGGCGGTGCTGGTGGCCACGGCGCGGGCGGCCCGTGAAGAGGAGGGGCGGCGCGTTTTTGAGGGGGCGAACCTCGCGACCTTTGCCTGGGCGGGCATCATCAACTCGAAGCCGCCGCGTCTGAGCATTTCTGTGCGCCCGGAGCGGCACACGTGGTCCCTGTTGGAGGAGACGGGTGAGTTCAGCGTAAATCTTGTCTCCGAGGACCTTCTGGCCGCAGCCGATTTCTGTGGGCTGCGCTCAGGTCGGGACATGGATAAATTTCAGGTCTGTGGGCTGCATGCCGTGGCCGCCGCGGAACTGGACACGGCCCCGCGGCTGGCAGAGGCCCCGCTCAGCCTGTCCTGCCGTATTTTCCAGACGCAGGTGCTGGGTTCACATATTCTCTGCCTGGCGGACATCTTGGCCGTTGAGGCGGCGGAAGACCTCTTCGATGCCGGGGGCCAGTTGCACCTGGACTGGGCCCAGTTGGTCAGTTATGAGCACGGAATGTACCGCCGCCAGAGCCAGAATCTCGGTTTCTTCGGCTACAGCCTGGCCAAGCCGGACCTGCTGAAACGCCGTCTGGGGGACAGGTATCCCAAGCGGCAGGCGAAGGCTGTGTCCAGGCCGGGGCGCCCCCGCTCTGGAACTGGCGGGAGGCGGCCCAAGGGCTCAGGCTGAGACGAGCGCCAATAAACTCAAGAGACCCGCTGTCCTTTAAGGACGGCGGGTCTGCTTCTGTGACGGGTCTGCTTCTGCGGCGGGTCTGGGAGCCCGTGAACCGGGCGCGCAGTGCTCAGCTGTTTCCCGACTGTGCGTGTTCGGGAGCTTATTTCTCTTCCGTGTCATCCTGGCGACGGCGGCGCAGCAAGATGATCAGGCCCAGGACGACGGCCAGCAGGATAACCCCTAGCCCGATAAAGATGCCGCGGCGCAAATCCTCACCGGTCTGGGGCAGGGCGAGGCTGTTAAGCATGAGGCAGAAAAGGCTGTAATCCATGGGGACCTCCTAGTGCGATTTTTGTTCCAGTGTACCACAGACAAGGTCAGCTTCTCAGTCCTGCTGTAGTCCCCAGCGCTCCCGCCAGGGGCGGGCCGCCTCGCGGTAGATGGCCTGGGCTTCTGCTGCGCCCATGCGGAAGTAGGCCCCGCGACGTCCGTCCTCCTCATAGCGGATGTGCTGGGCCATCTGCGGGATGCGCTCTTCCGGGATACCCAGTTCCTTGAAGTCCAGGGGCAGGCCCCAGCGGTGCAGGAGCCGGACGAAGGCGCGGATGCCCTCCTGTGCGGCCTGGGCATCGTCGCCGTGTGCCTGTTCCGGGAAAAGGTAGCGGGCCCAGCTGGCAATTTTGGCCGGGCGGCCTTGGGCGGCGAAGTCCAGCCAGTTCGGATAGATCACGGCCAGGCCCGCCCCGTGGGCCACATCGTAGTGTAGGCTGAGCTCGTGCTCCAGCTGGTGGCAGGACCAGTCCTCGGCCTCCAGCCCCACACCGAGGAGGCCGCAGTGGGCCATGGGCGAGGCCCACATGAGCTGGGCCCGGGCCGCGTAGTCGCGGGGGGCGACCAGGACCTGGTTAGCGGCCTGGATGATGTCGCGCATCAGAGCCAGGCTCCAGGCGTCCGTCAGACCGGCCTCGTCCTGGGTGTTGAAGTAGCGCTCCATGATGTGGGCCAGCATGTCACAGACTCCGCAGTAGGTCTGGTAGCTCGGCAGGCTGTAGCTGAGCTCCGGATTGAGGAAGGCGAAGCGCGGACGCAGGCAGTCGTGCCCGTAGCCCCGCTTGACCCCCTGGTCCATGAAGTTGATCACGGTCCCATCCGAGGCCTCGCTACCTGTGGCGGGAAAGGTCATGACCGTCGCTACGGGCAGGGCCTCCTCGGCAGGGAACTGACGGCTGTAGATAGCATAGAGGGAGGGGGCCTCGGAACGGGCGAAGACGGCCGCAGCCTTGGCGGAATCCAGGGCTGAGCCGCCCCCCAAGGCCAGAATGCAGTCCAGCTCCTGTTCACGGCAGAGTCGTCCCGCCTCCTCGGCCAGTTCGGCACGGGGATTCGGCACCACGCCGCCCAGCTCCCAGTAGCTCAGCCCCTCGGCTTCCAGGTCTGCCCTGATCTGGTCCAGAAGCCCGGAGCGGCGCACCGAGTTCTGCCCGTAGTGCAGGAGGATGCGGCGAAAGCCGGCATTCTTGAGGACGGAGGCCGCCTGGCGCTCGACGCCGCGGCCGAAGAAGTACTCAGTAGGGCTGACGAAGTGAAAATTGTGCAGCATGACGTTTATCTCCCTAATAAAAAAGGCTCGCCCCGCGAGGGGGCGGCCCAGTTTCAGGTCTAATCCCGCACCGT
The DNA here is from genome assembly GCA_023388435.1 of Bacillota bacterium. Lineage (GTDB taxonomy): Bacteria > Bacillota > Clostridia > Saccharofermentanales > Fastidiosipilaceae > JAEWGG01. Next base: position 96,281 of record JAEWGG010000013.1, read on the forward strand.
GGTCTTGGGCAGGGGCCGTTCCTCTTCCTGGTCGTGGACGACGCTGCAGTTGATACCGCCGTGGTACTGCTCGATAAACTGGGTGAGCAGCTCCTGGTCACGGCGCTTTTCACACTTGAGGATGAGGTGCTGGTGGCGGCTGAGTTCAAGAATGGACGAGAGGCCGATCAGTGCGGAGAGCATGCTCTTGGCCACGAGGCAGTCGTGCTCTGGCGTGCAGATGGCGATGCGGCCCTCGGCGGACTGGATGAGGGCGTGCAGGGCTTGGAGCTCCTGGGCGCCGACGCTGGTCTTGCCCTGGTCCTGGCCCTCTGCTAACAGTTCCTGGGTACGCGGTGGGTAGTCATCGGAGACCCTGTGTTCAGGCTCACTCTGTGTGTTCATGTTCTTCCTCTCTCAAAATGGGCCCGACGCTCGGGCTTTGCGCTATACTTCTAGATGTTGAATAAAGAGTATAGAGCATGCGGGGAACTTGTCAATGTGCGGGATCACGTTTTGCGCAGTGCAGTGTCGGGTCACCTGGATGAGATGGGGCCCGAACCCCGAAGGAGGCTGTCGTGGACAAGTGCAGGGAGATCTCGCTGTATCACTATCTGAAACCTTATAAAAAAAGTCTGATTCTAGGCCCCCTGTTCAAGCTTTTTGAAGCGGCGGTGGAGTTGCTATTACCCTTTTTTCTGGCGCGACTGATCGATGAGGGCCTGCGGAGAGGAGAGGCGGGGCCGGTCTGGACCTATATTGGCCTGATGCTGCTTCTGGTCTGCGCGGGGGCGGGGGCGGCCTTCGCCTGCCAGTACATGGCCTCTGTCTGTTCTCAGGCCTTTGCCCGCGCCCTGCGCGAGGCGGGGCTCAAAAAAGTGATGGAGGCGGAGCAGGTGGCCCTGGAGCGCCTGGGGCAGGGCTCGATCCTGAATCGACTGACTGCGGACATCAATCAGATTGCCCTGGCTCTGGCCATGGCCATCCGTCTCCTGTCCCGCGCCCCCTTTCTCTGCATCGGCTCCCTGGTCTGCGCCTTCGTCCTCTACCCCCCCTATGCCTGGTATATGCTCTGGGCCGTCCTGCTGACCAGTGCCCTGCTCTTCGGCCTGATGTGGCTCTGTGTGCGGCACTACCGTCGCAGTCAGACCGCCTTGGACCGCCTCGTCTGGAGGGTGCGGGATAATCTCTCTGGCCTCTTCACTCTGCGCGCCTTTTCGCGGGAGGAGGCGGAGCGCCAGAACTGGACCCGGGAGAATCAGTGCTACAGTCAAGAGTCCAGGCGGGCGGGGAATTACACGGCGCTGATGAATCCGTTTAGCACCTTGATTTTTAATCTGCTTATCGCCCTGTTGGTCTATCTGGCTCCTAGGGCCCTACGTCTGGGGGACCTGAGCCAGGGTCAGCTGATCGCCTTTATTAACTATCTGAACCAGATTGTCCTGGCCATGATGGTGGTGGCCAATCTCGTAATTCTCTATCCCCGGGCCTATACGGCCCAGCTGCGGCTGAAGGAAGTTCTGGCCCTGGAATCTGAGGCCGGGGCCCAGAGGCTCCGACGGAATTCTGCACCTGGAGGCACGAAGCGCTGTCAGGAGGAGCCGGGGCGCCCTGCCCCGCTGCTCCGTGTTGCGGGCCTCAGCTACCGCTATCCTGGAGCCCAGGCTCCGGCTCTGGAAGATCTTGATTTTTGCCTTGCGGAGGGGGAGAGCCTGGGACTTATTGGGTCCACCGGAGCGGGCAAGTCGACCCTTCTGCGCCTGATCCAGGGCCTGGACTTCCCAGAGCGAGGCGCTATTTACTGGCGGGGCCAGACCCTCTGTAGCATGGATCTGAGCCAGTTGCGCCAGAGCCAGGCGGTGGTGCCCCAGCAGTCCCAGTTGTTGGCGGGCAGCCTGCGGGAGAATCTCTGCCTCGGCCTGCCTGCGGATAAGCTGCCCTCGGAATCGGAGCTCTGGTCCGCCTTGGAGACCGCCCAGGCAGCGGACTTCGTCCGTGACAGGGGCGGGCTGGATCAGCCTGTGGAGACAGGAGGGGCCAACTATTCGGGGGGACAGCGTCAGCGCCTGGCCGTGGCCCGGGCCCTGCTGCGGCCTGCTGAATTGTACCTCCTGGACAGTGCCAGCTCTGCTCTGGACTACCGGACGGAGAAAAAACTGATGCAGGGACTTGCCCAGCGCCTGGAGGGCAAGGCACTGATCTGTATCTCCCAGCGCGTCCACTGCGTGCGCGGTCTGGGCCGGATCCTCGTCCTGGACCAGGGGAGGCCAGTCGGCCTTGGCAGCCACCAGGAACTCCTGTCCTCCTGTCAGATCTATAGGGAACTGGCCGCCAGCCAGATGGAGGAAGCTTAAATGCCTATTCTGAGTTTTTTTCAGACACCCCAGGTAGATGCCGCGGCGGGGGCCCAGCAGGAGCGGCCCTATCCCCGGTCCCAGCTCTACCGCCTGCTCGCCCGTCAGCTGTATCCGGACTGGCCCAGCCTTCTCCTTGCCGCCCTGGCGGGTCTGAGCTCCGCCCTGGCCCTGCTCCTGGCCCCCCTCTTCCTCAGTCGCAGCCTTGACCTGCTCGGCGAACTGGCTTCGGGACAGGACCGTGCGGCCCATAGCGGTCTGAGCTTCCTGGCCCGCTGGCAGCTGGAGGACCTGCCCCAGCTCAGTCTCTGGCTCCTCGGTCTCTATCTCGGCTACGCCCTCTCCGTTTACCTTATGCGCCTGCTGCTGGAGGGGCTGCTGGCCCGACTTGGACAGCGTCTGCGCCAGGCTGGATTTGAGCAGCTCCAGGCGATAACGGTGGTCCAGGTTCGCCGCCGCCCCGAGGGAGATGTCCTCCTGCGCCTGACAGGCGATGTGGACCAGCTGGTCGATGGCCTGCGCCAGACCTTTGTACAGATTTTTACTGGCCTGCCCCTGCTTCTGGGAGCCCTGGTCCTACTTCTGCGGCTCAGTCTCTGGGCGGCTCTCCTGACCCTCTTTCTGAGTCCCCTCGGTTTCTGGCTGAGCTCCTTCATCAGCCGCCGCTCGGGCCGCTATTTCAGCAGCCAAGCTTCGGCCCTGGCCGCAGTGAATAGCAGGGTGGATGAGGACCTGCGGGCCTGGCAGCTCCTCCGCGTCTTCGGGGCCAGCCCACAGCGCCTGGAAGCCTTTGCAGAGCGGAGTGCGACCCTCTACGAGCAGGGCTGGCGGGCCCAATTCTATTCGGCCCTTGTCAATCCTGCGGCCCGTTTCGTCAACAATGTCAGTTACCTCCTGACCGCCCTTCTAGCGGCCCTCCTTGTCCTGGCGGGGCAGTTCAGCATCGGCCTGCTTACGGCAGTGCTCAGCTATACCCTGCAATTTGGCAAGCCCATCAACGAGATCTCAGGAGTCATCGGCCAGCTGCAAAATGGTCTGGCCTCGGCCGAGCGCATTTTTCATTTTTTGGAGGAGCCGCCAAAAGTCGAGGCTCAAAAAGTACTCCAGCTGCGGCGGGGTGACATAGACTTTTGCCACCTGGACTTCGCCTACGAGCCTGGACGCCCTCTGATGCGGGACGTGAACATCCACTGTCCTGCGGGCACGGTGACGGCAATTGTCGGACCGACGGGGGCGGGGAAGACGACTCTGGTCAATCTGCTCCTGCGCTTCTATGAGCCCCAGGGCGGCTGTATTCGCATTGATGGACAGGACATCCGGGACTGCTCGCGGGCCTCGCTGCGCCGCCACATCGGTATGGTCCTCCAGGACGCCCGTCTTTTTGAGGGCAGCGTGCGGGACAACATTGCTGTGGGTCGCCCTGGGGCCAGTCTGGAGGAGGTCCAGGCGGCGGCCAGGGCCTCCCTTGCCCAGCACTTCATCGAGCGCCTGCCCCAGGGCTATGACACCGTGCTGCACAACGGCGGCGAGGGTCTGTCAGCGGGCCAGAAACAGTTGATTACTGTGGCCCGCATGTTTCTCATGGCCCCGCGCATCCTGATTCTGGATGAGGCCACCTCGGCCCTGGACAGCCGCAGTGAGGCTCTGGTTCAGGAGGCTTTTAAGCGGCTGGTGGCGGGGCGGACCTGCTTTGTCATCGCCCACCGTCTGAGCACCGTCCGCCAGGCGGATCAGATCCTGGTTATGGACGGCGGACAGGTGCTGGAACAGGGCAGCCACGAGGAATTGCTGGCCGCCGGGGGACTGTACCGTGAACTCTACGACAGCCAGTATGAGGCCGCGGCGGGGCTGTCACCAGGGACCCCGCCCAGCGCGATCTAAACCAGAAAGCAGGAGAGAAAAGTCAGTTATGTCCATGCGCATCATCTACGGCAAGCAGATCGGGGCCCTGCGCGACCGCATCCTCGATGAGATCGTACAGGCGGACCACAGTGAGCGCCGTCTCTACCTTGTGGCCCCGGCCAGCCGCACCTTGCTGCTGGAGCGTCGTTATCTGGAGCGCACGCCGGCGGGGACTCTGATGCGGGCGGAGGTGCTGAATATGAGTCGCCTCCTGCTTCGCATCTGGGAGCTGCTGGGCAAGAGCCTGAGTCCCCAGCTCTCAGACCAGGGTCAGGCCCTGCTCCTGCGCCGTCTCTTTCAGGAAGAGGAGCGTCAGTACCCTGTTCTGGCGCCCCTGCTGCGCAAAGCGGGCTACCAGAGCGTCATCCTGGAAGACCTGGCCAGCCTGCGGCAGGCCGGACTCACTGCCGCCAGTCTGGAGAGCCTGGCCGCGGACTACGCCGCAGAGGAAGCGGCGTCTGGCGTCCAGGGCCTGTTCTCCTACCTGCAACAAAAATGGCTGGAGCTGGCCCGCCTCCTGCGCCGAATGGAGGAGCTTGGACTGAGTATGGGCCGCCGCTGGCAGATACAGGATGAGGAAGTTCTGGCGGACTTCCTGGAAGATTTACAGCGGCGCAGACTTCAGGGGGCAGAACTCTCGGCCACCGAGGAGGAGCTGTTGCGGCACCTGGCGAGCAGCCGCTTCTATTTTTGGGGTCAGATGGAGCTGCGCGAGCTCTCCTGTCAGGCTGAGCGGGTTCTGCGGGGCCTGGACCAATTGGGGGCAGAGCTGGTCCTCGCCATTCCCTGTGACTTTTGGGCGGAACAGCGTCAGGCCCAGGAGCAGGGGGCCCTGCTCTGGCAGCCCGCCCGCCGCGTCCTGGCCTCCTTTTTGCGCCGACACCCCACGGCCGAGGTGGAACGGCTGGAGACCTCCACAGCCCTGGCTGAGGTTCTGGAGGCGGTCTATCCGCCAGCTGAGACTGGCCAGCGAGGAGGGCCAGCTCCTGCGGCTGCCCCAGACCTGCTGATTCAGGGGCGGGCGAAGAGCCAGGAGGAGCTCTACACCCAGCTCGCCGCCTATATTCGCCAACGCTGTCGCCAGGACCAGCTGCGCTACAGTGACTTCGTAATCTGCCTGGGCAGCCTCAGTTACGACCAGGGCCGCCTGCTTCAGTGCCTTGAAGAGGCGGGGATTGGAGCCTACCTCAATGAGCGCTACAGCCTCCAGCAGAGCCATCTCTATCAGGAACTTCTGGCTTATTTTGCCCTCCAGCAAAGCGGCTGGAAGCGTCCGGACCTGACCCGTTACCTCCACTATCGTTTTGGCGCTGAGCGGACGGAGCTCTGGGCTGAGACCCAGGCCTTTCTCCGCTATTGTCGGGCGCTGGATCTGGAGGGCTGGCGCCTGCACCGGCACTTTTCGCGCTCAGCCACTGCGGAACGGGAGCTCTGTAAGGAGGACCCGCCTGAATCGCCGCCCTATATGCATACGCAGGGAATGGCCAGGGCCTACTATCGGCGCTACCTGGCTCCTCTCTACGAACGGCGGCCACGGGGCCAGGGCCAGCTCAGCAGCGGGGCGTTCACGGACTTTATTGGCGAATATGAAAAATGCACGGAGCTTGAGCGGCGCTGTCGGCAGCGCTGTAAAGCGGCCTCTGAGGCGGGGCGCTCCGAGGAGAGTCGGCGGGAGGTCGGGGCCTGGAACAGCCTGCTTGGATTCTTGCAGGACCTCCAGGACTTGCTGGGACCTGAGCAGCTGCTGCCGTTGGGAGACTACCTGGACCTGCTGCGGCAGGCCGCCACGGCCAGTCGCAGGGGCAGCCTCCCCAACCGTATAGACCAGGTCTACCTGGCCCGCCCCGACGCCTGCCTCGCCACAGAGCCCCAGGAGCTGATCATTCTGGGCCTTCCTGAGGGCGGTTTCTTCGACGAACCGGAACAGCCCAGTCTGCTGGGGGAGCTGGACTGCCACTATCTGGATAGGGCGCTCGAGGAGGGCCGCAGATTGCGCCCAGGGACCCAGGATGGCCCCTATGCGGAGAGCTTCAAGTTTTACCAGCTCCTGTCCCAGGTGCGGGGGCGCTTGAGCCTCTTTATCGAGGAGCAGTCGAGAGACAAGCTTCCCCCGATCTGGGCAAAATTGGCGGAGCGGCTACCCGCCGCCCGCTACAGCTGGACCCAGCCCTATCCAGAGTACTGGGAACAGGAGCGTTGCCGCCGCCAGGTCTGGGCCCAGCAGACTTCCGCCCCAGGGCCCATCCCTCTGGAGGGACTGGAGCGTCTAGACGGCTTTCCTGGAGTTCAGATTAACAATACGGAATACCTCAAACTCATCCCCGAAAAACTTTCCATCAGCCAGTTGGACGTCTACGCCCAGTGTCCCTATAGCTACTGGATGAAATACATCCTCGGTCTTGAGGAGAGCCAGGACGTCAATATCGAGGCCGCCCGCATGGGCAGTCTGCGCCACCTGCTTGTGGAGCAGCTCATGGCCTCGTTACAGATTAACCTTGGGGACGACGAGCTTAGAGCTCTGAAGCAGGACCAGTCGGTCAAACTGCAGCTCAGTAAAGTCCACGAGGCGTACCAGAAAAAAATTACAGAGCTGGCCGCCAGCGAAGCGGCCTTCTGTCAGGCCAGCCAGCCGGAGCAGCTCTGGGAGCTCCTGCAAAAGGCACTGGAAGAACTGCCCGCAGCGGAGCGCTTTTTGGAGCGCGGCCGCTTCGGACCCTATATACGCGAACTTATCTGCCTCTTTGAGGACCAGCGTCAGGCCCTTCTGGAAGACCTGCGCCAAAAGGACAAGGAGGCGGGTGAGCAAATTTTTTTACCAGTCTTCAACGAATGGGACTTCCAGCTGCAACTGCCGTGTCCCAACGAAAACAAAAATCGCTCAGAGGCCGAAAGAAGCGTGCAGATTCAGGGGCGCATCGACCGTGTGGACCTCATGGCTGGGGAGGGCGAACTGGGCTATCGGGTTCTGGACTATAAGAGTTCCCCGCACAGCATTGACTATGCGGCCCTGCAAGCTGGTCTGAGCCACCAGCTGGGCGTCTACCTGCTCGCCGTGGCCCAGACTTTTGCCCGAGCTGCGGAGAAGTCAGCAGACAGGGACGCTCACTGGCCTGTCCGCCCCCTGTCCGCCCGCTACTACACCCTGGGCCCTCAGCGGGGCTACCTGCGCGGCGAGGACCTGCCGGAGAGCTGTGTGCAGCGTCTGGCGCGGGCCAGTGAGCAGACATTAAATCTGGAGCCAGATGAGATGCGGGCCTTTCTCCGCGCCCAGGGCCAGGTAAGCCAGGAGCAGGGGCAGGCCCTGCGGGAGGGGCGCTTTCCCCTGCGGCCCATGGCCACGGCAGCGCACAGTCCCTGTATGTTTTGCGTGGGGCAGGAGGCCTGTCCCCTGCGTAGCCCCCGTCGGCATCTTGCGTTCCAGCGAAGTAAAAAAGCGGATTTCACCGAGTGGCTGCGGAGGCAGGCCCAGGAGATGAAACGGCAGATGGAGGACAAGCATGACTGAGGGAAAGAGAAAATTTAGCCCCAATCCGGAACAGCAGCAGGTTCTGAATGCTCCCAGAGCAGCCATTCTTGTCTCCGCGGCGGCGGGTACAGGCAAGACGGCTACCATGACCCAACGCATTATTCGACGTCTGGCTTCTGGGGAGCTGGAGATCAGTCAGGCTTTAATATTGACCTTCACCGAGGCGGCTGCCGCGGAGATGCGGGGCCGTATCGAAAAGGGTCTGCACGAGCGCTTGGAGGAGGCCTGTGGCCCGCTGCGGACCCGCCTGCTGGAGCAGCAGCTCCGCCTTCCCCAGGCCCAGATTTCGACGATTCACGCCTTTTGCCTGAGTCTGATTCGCCGCTATGGACACTATCTCCAGGAGGGGGGACGCGCCCTGCTCGCAGCCCGTGTGGAGACTGCCGGAGAAGAGGCCCAGCGCTATCTGGAAGAGGCCCTGGACGAGGTTCTGGAAGCGGCCTATATCCAGGCGGAGGAGGAGATACTGGGCACCCAGAAGGGTCCGGAAGGAGCGGAGGGAGCACACGGCGAGGAGTCCCTGAAAAAACTTGTCCAGGCCCTCGAACTGCGGAGGGATCAGGGGGCCCCCTACCCCCTGATCTGGCAGCTCCACGACCTCTATGGAGGCCGCCAGGATCGGGAACTTCGGGCCTGCCTGATGGAACTCTATGGCTTCCTGCGCAGTCTGCCCGATTACCGGGACTTCGTAGCCCAGAAGCGGGAGCTCTACGCCCAGCACTGCCAGAACCTGGGGCGGACAGCTGTCGTCTGGGACTGGCTCAGCCTCTTGCAGCAGTTGGTAGAGCGGCAGCGTGAGACCTGGCGGGAGCTGCGCCTGAGGGCCGAGGAGCTGGTCTTTGTTAAGGATAAGAAAAAGAATGCAGAGCGCCAGGAAGCGGTCTGCCAGCTTTTAGACCGCCTTTTACTCGGCCTGTCCGGCCTCTTGGCAGGGCTGGACCGCGAGGCGACAGAAGGCTGGTCGGGGGTCTGGAAGGCTGTCTACGAACTGGGGAAAGAGCTGCGGAGCCAGGATGATGCCTGGAAGCTGCGCGCTGTGCGGGCGGAGGAGGCCAAGGCCTTCTCGAGGGACCTGCGCCGCGCCTGCTGCCAGGTGCTGAGACTCCTGGCCTGTCCCTTCACCAAGGCCCCCGAGGAGGAGCAGAAGTCGGGGCAGCTGGTCTATCCTGAGATTTTTGGCCGCGACCTGTCCGCGTACCAGGAGGACTTGGAGGCGGAGCGCCCGCGGCTCAACTATCTGCTGGACCTTGTCCTGGAACTGGACCAGCGCTATGCGGCGCGTAAGCGGGCGGAGAACTGCATTGATTACGGGGACATGGAGCACCTGGCCTATCGGCTGCTAAAAGAGGAGGCCCTGGCCCAGCAGCTGCGCCTGCAGATCCAGGAAATCTATGTTGACGAGTACCAGGATACGTCCAGCCTCCAGAATGCCATTCTTCAGCGCCTTGGAGCGGAGCGCATTTTCAAGGTGGGCGATATGAAGCAGAGTATCTATCGCTTCCGCCACGCCAATCCGGAGTATTTTCGGCAGGAGGAAAGCCAGCTCAGGGCGTCGGGACTCGAGGGGCGCCAGCTCTTCTATCTGCGGCGAAACTACAGGTCCAGACCAGGGGTGCTGGGGCTTATCAATCAGATTTTTCTGGGCCTGATGACGGAGGAAACGGCGGAGCTGGACTACCGCCAGCAGCAGTTGGAGATGCCGGAGGGGGCCCCTGAGGACGGAGAGCGGCGGCTGTATTTTTACTTCTGCCACGATGACCGGCCACGTCTGCTTGGGAGCCAGACAGAGGAATCCGAGGAGCTTCCTGAGGACTGGGAGCGGCGGCGAGCCCTTTTTGATGACTATGAGCGGCGGGAGCTGAAAGCGGAGTACTTCTGGCTCTGCAGGCAGATTCGTAAGCTCCTGGCCACAGGGGTGGAGGCTGGGGAAATCGCCGTTCTGGCCCGTAAGCACCAGGACTTGGAGGCAGTCTGCCCGCTGCTTCAGTACTACGGCCTGGACTACAGCTACAGCCAGGAGGGACTGGCGGAGCGCCCCCTGGGTCTGCGGGCGATTCTGGCCCTCTGCCAGATACTCTGGGACGGGGGCCGGGACCCGCACTGGCTCTTGCTGCTCCAGCAGGCTCCGGATATGGGCCGCTTCAGTCCAGAGGAGCTGATGCAGCTCCGCAAGGAGACTCAGACCTGCGATGTGGAGCGCCGCCTGTCCCTGGGTGAGCGCTGCTGGCGGGCGTGGACAGACTGTGAACAGCTTTCCCCAGGTCTGCGTGAAAAGTTGGCGCACTTTTACGAGCGGCTCAACTATTGGCGGAGTCGTCTGGATCAGCTGGAACTGGGCGACTTCCTGCTCGAAGTCGCCCACAGCTGGAACTATGGCCTGCAATTCGGGGAGGAGCAGGCCGAGAGCCTCATGCCGGCCCTGATACAGCTGGCTCGTGAGGCCCAGCAGCGCCCGGGCCCCCTCGCCCAATTCCTGGAGCGGGTGGCCCGGAGCGAGGCCCTGTCACTACCTGAGGCGGAGCAGAGCCGAGGCATACAGCTCCTGACCTGGCATAAGAGCAAGGGACTGGAATTCGACCACGTCTTCCTCCTGGGAGGCGGCAAAAAACTGACAGGCAGTGACACGGGGAGCTTTTTGACCTGGTCCGAACAGGAGGGCTTCGCCCTGCGGCGGCGACGGGACGCCCAGGGCAAGCTTGAAGCGACGCTCGTCAGCAGCCATCTGCAACGCAGGAAAGAGGAGGCCGAGCTTTCTGAGCAGCTCCGCCTGGTCTATGTCGCCCTGACCCGCGCCCGCCAGGCCCTCTATGTCCTGTCACCCTGGGACGTCTGGCCCAGGCCGGGGCAAAAGCCGAAGCCAGAAGAGGAGAAGCAGGATAATTTGCTGTCGTACCTTAGATCCTTTTCTTCCTTAGAAAAACCTGCTAAAGAGGACCTGGAGCGCCTGGCCAGCCGGGGCCTGTCCCTCCTCCTCCTGGCCGGTTTGCTGCGCGGGCTCAAGCAGGAAGCAGCCCTGGGCCCACAGGCGGCGGAGGCGGACGAAAGCGTGCAGAGATTTTTTGGCGGAATTCAGGAGGCGGGGCCCTGGCAGGGGCAGCACGGCAGTTTTGCTTCGGGTTTGCCCGGGCAGGTGGAACTTGACTACCAGAGTCTGAGCGCGCTCCTCCTGGCCGAGGCCCAGGAGCCCGGAGCAGCCGGGGAACATCAGATTGAGGCGCAGCTTACAGCTGTGGAGCTCGATCAAGCGGTCCTTCCAGGTCGCAGAGACCTGCCCAGCAGGGCGGAGACGGACGACTGGGAGCAGGAGCGCCTGGCCTACAGCCATCAGGCGGCGGCCCTGCACGGTCTGAAATACAGTGTCAGCGCGATCAAACGCGCTTATTATCAGCAGAGCCAGGAGCGTCTTGGTCTGGAGGAGGCTGTGGCCACCGCAGATCAGGACCTGACTGTGGCTGATGGAGCGAGAAAAATTCAGCTCGGGGCCGCACCCCCCGATCTGAGCGCCCAGCTACGCCCCTTCCAGAGCATCTACCGCGAAAGAGGGACGGGGCAGGGAGGGAGCTCAGTGGCCAGGGCCAGGTTCTCCGCCACCGAGGAAGGCAGCATCCTCCACCGCGCCTTCTGCTACCTCCGGCCAGCCCGCCATAATACGGTGGGCCAGGCTCTGGAGGAGTGGGGCCAGGAGCGGCGTTTTGGGACGGAGGAACTGGCGCTGCTGGCCGAACGCGAGACGGAGCTGGTGGCCTTCCTGGCCAGCCCCCTGGCCGCGGACATCGCCCGCTGTGACCGCGGGGAGCCGGATACGGAGATATACCGGGAAATCCCTTTTACCATGGCCCTGCGGGCGGAGGAGCTGCTTGCAGCGGAGGCGGGGGCCTTCACCGATGCGGATAAAATTCTGGTTCAGGGGGTCATCGATCTCTGGTACCGTATCGGGGACGCGGTCTGCCTTGTTGACTATAAGACGGACTATCTCCAGGGGACGGAGCAGGAACAGGAGTCCGAATTGCGTCGACGCTACGCCCTCCAACTGCACTACTACGCCCTCGCCATTGAGCGCGAACTGGGGCGTCCGCTGGGCCGGAGGGGGCTCTGGCTCTCGCGCCAGGGACGGTTCCTGGAGTTTTAAGGCCTCCCTGGCCACCTGAAATAAAAGCTCCCCATTCCTGGATGCAGTGTGTACGGGTCCAGGAACGGGGAGCTCTATTTGTGTCTGCATGTCGTCTATGGCCGCCAGGCGGCGAGCTTTTTCACGCTTATTTAGCGGCTGGGGACAGGCTGTAAATCCGCAGATTGCCCTGATCTGGGAACTCCGCCACGAGCCTCAGATTCTGACGGAAGAAGTCCTCATCCAGTTTTTCGCCCAGCTCCTGGCGCAGGCTGTCATCGACACAGATATAACGTATGTTCCAGCGTTCAATCAGCTGCTTAAAATTCTGCATATCCCGATTACAGCCCGCGTAGAGCGTGCGGGCCATGCTGTCCCGGCTGTAGGTGTCATAGCCTGCCGACCAGGGGAAGTAGGCGTGGCCCTGGAAGCTCAGCCGTCCACTGTAAAAGAAAGCGTGGTAGAACCAGGAGGGAGTCAGGAAGACTGCCTGGGGATCGCTCCGGCTTTGGAGAAACTTCGTGAGGGAGGAGCTGGTATCCAGACCGAAGCGCTGCTCAGGCCCATTTTTATAGAGATAGGCCTGCTGATCGAGGAGGCCCGTAAAGCAGGAGGCCAGCAACAAGATGAGCGCGAGGGCCCGCAGGATCAGGCGTCCCAGGCGCTGAGGGACTCTCTTCAGCTTGGCCCAGGAGCCTGCGGACCAGAGTCGGACGAGGAGGGCCGCCCAGAACGGCAGGAGCCAGAGCCGAGCGAGCAGCAGCCATTTATGGTTGACCGTGATATCTGGGGTGAGACTCAGGGTGAAGGTCAGCAGGAGGGGGAGGGCGGAGAGGCCCGCGAGGAGGGCCAGGCTGCGGCGGCGCTGCAGGAAGGGGAGGAGAAAAAAGGCTGGCAGGACCAGGCCCAAGGTGGCCAGGAGGTAGGTCAGCACCTGGGCGAGATTCGGCTGTTCCAGCAAAAAGCCCCAGTGCCAGCGCAGCTTCAGAGCCTCAAGCTGAATCTCAGAGCTCCCGGCAGCAAAAATTTTCGTCTGAGCGAGGGTGGCAAGCGCCGTGCTCAGCCCGAGCAGAAGCAGGGGGCCTTTATCGCGGAGGTAGAACCAGACTAAGGCGAGGCAGAGCAGGAGGGTGAAGAGTACGGAGCCATGCCAGAAAGGGGCCAGGAGCAGGAGTAGGAAAAGGACGGGCAGCGGCCGGTTTTTATGCCCCTCCACAGAGAGGTCGCCGCGCTCCGGAGGGAGGCGCCAGGCTCCAGGTCCCCGCCAACGCGCGCTTAGTCCCAGCCGCCCGGAGCTGCGCCGCAGCCAGGGGCTGATAAGGAGGATGACGGCTAAGGAGCAGGCCAGACCCCAGGCGAAGTGGCGCTGATTGGCCCAGACATTGAGGTTCCAGAGACCCCAGTCGTCATGCGGGCCGTGGCCCACGTAGAGGCGATTGTCGACCAGGGCTCGCCAGAGGGAGGGGGCCTGAACTTTTCCCTGAACATAGTCCTGGAAGAAGTCCCAGAAACGAAGAGAGGGATGCCAGAGGAAGAGGGGCGGGGCGAGGAGCAGGCTCCAATTGCGCCGCGCACAGAGCTTCCAGATACAGAAGGCGAGCAGGCTCAAGAAGGCGGCCAGACCCAGGGCTGAGCAGAGATTGAGGGCTCCGACCAGGCCCAGACCCAGGCGGTCAAAGACCGCCGTGAGAAAGTAAAAATAGAAGTGATAGCGAAGTCCGGCCCCAGCGAAGAAGGGATAGGAGCTGGGATAGGGATTGAGGCCCCGACTGAAGGAGGAGATGAGGCCAATGTGGGCGGAGTAGTCACTGACTACGGAGCTCCCTGAATAGAGGACGCTGCCACGCTGGCTGAACGGATAGTAGCAGAGCAGCCAGATGCAGGCGACTAGCATTAGGACAAAAAAGAGCAGGGGCAGCTGGGCCCTGATGTCACGTGGGCGCAAGTTCCACAGCGCAGGACGGAACGGACGTCTGCGGCGGACAAAATAGTAAAGGCAGTGTCCACTGATGAGGAGGGCCCAGCTGCCAGCGGCCAGGGGCAGGGCCAGGTCTTCAGGCTTGCACAGGATCCTGGCGTACAGACTGTAGAGTAGGTAGATGGCGGGGGCGCTGGGCCAGAAGGCCAGAAGCAGGATCAGCGGCCCGCGGACGAGTCCCAGATAGCCGGGCGCTTCCTGGAGCAGATGGGGCCTCTCCCCCCGCCAGCGCAGGAGTCCGGGCAGGTCAGGCAGAAAAATCTGATTGAGGACATAGCCCCAGCAGAGTAGGAGACAGAGAAAAATTAGAGCGAACATATTAGCTGTGATTGATGGCCGAGGAGGGCTCGGACTCTGTGTGTAAGCTGTCTTGTGAGCGGTCTGCGGCGGGGGCTATGCGCCGCTCTTCCAGAAAATATGGGGGCCGCTGCTTGAGGGCCTGGCAGATGCGCTGGAGGTAGGAGGCAATCAGGGAGAGGGCGAGGAGTATGGAGCCGCCCACCAGGAGGAGCAGCAGAATCACTGTGGTAAAGCCTGAGACGGAGCGTCCCAGAGCCCAGTGAATGAGGGTTTGGAGGCCCAGTATGAGGGCAAAAATCCAGTAGGCTGCGCAGAGCCAGGGGATGAGGAGCAGGGCCTTGGAGGAGAAGGCCGCAAAGGCCTGGTAGCTCAGACGAAAGAGCTGGCGACTGGACCACTTACTTTCGCCACAGAGGCGCTCCTCCACCGTGAAGGGCAGGGGGCGGCGGCGAAAGCCAATCCAGGCCGAGAGGGCCCGGAAAAAGGGCTCATGCTCCGGACAACTGAGGTAGGCCTGGGCGGCCTGGCGGTCCAGGAGCTTAAAGTCTGAGGCATTATTCAGGTCGAGGCCGCTGCTGCGCTTGAACAGGGCGTAGAATGAACGGGCGGCCAGGCGGTTGAAGGCCGACTCTTTCTGGCGGGCTTCCTTGACCCCGTCGACGATGTGGTAGCCCTGGGTCCAGTATGCCAACATCTGCGGGATATAACGGGGGGGATGCTGGAGGTCGCCATCCATCAGGATCAGCACGTCAGCCCCCTCGTCGAGGCCCTCGCGGAGCAGGGCCCGAATTGCGGCCTCCTTGCCAAAATTGCGGGAGAAGCGGAGCAGGCTAAGTAGAGGATCCCTCTGCTGCTGTTCCCGCAGGGCCTGCCAGCTCCCGTCCTGCGAGCCGTCGTCGCAGGCGATAATACGGGCCCCCACGTAGTCTTCCGGCAGTGTGGACAGGACCTCGCGTACGGCCTGCAGGGTTTTCGGAAGCTGTTCTTCTTCATTATAAAAAGGAATTAGGACACAGAGTTGCGCCATAGGCTGCCTCGTCTCTTTTTTCTTTTTCGAACCTGGGATCACGGCACGGGTCCAGCCAGGGTCGAACGCGAGTTCAATTGTAGCATGCAGCGGCCGGGAGACGCGCGTGCCAGGACGCACAGCGGGCGGCGGCTGTGATAGAATTTTCGCGATAAATCCTGCGTGGGGAGCTCCTGCCCTGTGCGTTAGGGGAGAAAGAAGGTAGTTGCCGCGTGCATGTTATTTTGCTCGGGTCGGGTTCCAGCATGGAGTACATGGCCAGACATTTTATTTCTGGCTCCTTCGAGGTGGTGTTAGTGGCCCCGGAACAGCAGCGAGAGGCCCTGGAAGAGGCCCTGCAAATTCCCGTATTGACGGGGCATCCCCTGGATCTCCAGACGCTGGAGCGGGCGGGGGTGCGGGAGGCGGCGGCTCTGATTGCCATGGACGAGAAGGAGAATATGAACATTATGTGCTGTGAGATCGCGACGTCGATCTTTGGCCTCAAACGGGCGGTGGCCCTGATTGAGGACCCCGCGCATAAGCCCTTCTTGAAGCGGCGTGGCATCATGCCTCTCTGCCTGACAGACCTGCTTATTGAGCGGACCTTGGACCTCCTGAGTGCAGAGGACGGGGAGGCGGAGCCTGAGCCTGAGCTGCCCCGACAGCAGCCGCAGATTGACCGGATTCAGGTCGAACGAAGGGAGGGGCGGGCGTGAGAATCGTCATTGTCGGGGGAGGCATGGCCGCCTCGAATGTTGTCGGTTTGCTCCTACAGGACCCGACCCGGAACTGGAGCCTGACCATGATCGAGAAGGAGGCCCAGACCTGTCGTCTCCTTGCAAACCGCTATGACCAGGTCACCATCCTCTGTGGGGACGGCAGCCGCCGGGATGTCCTTGAGGCGGCCCGAACTGGCGAGGCGGATATTTTTCTTGCCATGACGGGCCGGGATGAGGATAACCTCGTCGCCTGTCAGCTCGCCCAGACCTACTTCGGAATTGAGCGGCCAATCTGCCGCGTCAACAATCCAGATAATCTGGAAGCCGTACACCGCCTGGGTATTCACACGACCTTTTCCAGCAGTCTGCTGCTGGCCAAGGTCCTCATGCAGGAGATCGACTTCCCTGGACTGACCGTGGTCTACGACATTCCTGGTAACAGCAAGTGCATCATTGAATTCCTCCTGGATCCCGCTTCGGAAGTCACTGGTAAGCCTCTGGAACAGTGTCAGTTTCCCGCTGAGAGCCGCGTCGTCCTCGTCACCCACCCCGATGGACGGGTGGAGGAGGCCCACGGACGGACGGTGATGGAGGGCCGGGCCCGCGTCATGATGCTCTGTGACCGCAGGGACTTCCAGGCCATAGGCCGCAATCTGGCGCTGCTCTATTCGGAAGAGGGCGAGGAGGACTAGCGTGAACGCGAAAGAGGAGCAGGACTTCCGAAACAAGTTGGCCGCCCTGCGCCAGCAGCAGCGGCGGGAGCACCATGAGGAGCGGAAGGCGGAAGCGGCACAGGATAGCTCCCATAGGAGACTGAGTCGTGCGGAGCGGGGTTCCGTAGAAGAGGCCTTCCGTGCGATAAAAGAAAATAAGAATCCGCGGACTGCCCGGGCTGAGGATGTGCTAGAAGTCCTGGCTGAGGCTGAACGCGGGAGACCCGGAGCAGACGCTCGGGAGACGGAGCGGTCAAGGGCCCAGTCCCTGGCGCATAAGCTGTGGTGCCGACGTGGCTGGCTGGCAGAGCTGCGGCCCGTTGAATTGACCTGTCTGAGTTTTGTGCTGGTTATTCTCCTGGGGAGCCTCCTGCTCAGTCTGCCCATCGCCACGCGCAGCGGGCAGCCTGCCCCCTATCTGACGGCTCTGTATACGGCCACTTCTGCCACATCTGTGACGGGCCTGGTTGTTGAAGATACCATGCTTTTCTGGTCCACCTTCGGACATGTGGTCATTGCCCTGCTCATTCAAATCGGAGGCATTTCGCTGCTGACCATCATCAGCGCTGTCAGCTTCGGCCTGCACCGGCGTCTGGCTCTGAGTACGCGGGTGGCCATACAGAACAGCACCGCTGCGGATTCTTTCGACAGCGCGTACTCGCTGGTGGGAAAAATTCTGGCGGTTACAGGGACTATGGAGGGCCTGGCCGCCCTCCTGCTCACCTGGCGCTTCAGCCAGTATATGCCCTTTTTACACGCCCTGAAGAAGGCCTGTTTCCAGGCGGTTTCGGCCTTCTGTAATGCGGGCTTCGATCTGATGGGGGACTACTCTGGACCCTATTCCAGTCTCAGCGCCTTCCAGCATGACCCCGTGGTGCTGCTGGTCACTGCCCTGCTCCTTATCAGCGGCGGTCTGGGCTTTGTGCTCTGGACGGACCCAGGACTTTGGAGACGGGGGCGGCGCATGAGCTTTCACAGTCGGCTGGTGCTCAGTGTGAGCGCCTTCCTGCTCGTGCTGGGCACCGTGTTCTTCTTCTTTGTGGAGCGACATGGAGAGATCGGAGGCATGCCTTTTGGGGAGCGCCTGCTCAACAGTTTTTTTCAGTCCGCCAGTCTGAGAACGGCGGGGTTTAACAGCGTGGACCAGGGGGCCTTAGAGGAGAGTTCGAAGATGCTGGGAGGCATCTGGATGATTATCGGTGCGGGCCCCGCATCCACTGGCGGGGGAATCAAGGTGACCACCCTGGCCCTGCTCCTGGCCGCCCTGCGTCAGGATCTGGTGGCTTCTTCGGCGGAGATTCACCTCCTGCGCCACCGGATCAGTCCCACACTGATTCGTCGCAGTTCCTCCATTTTTATGCTGGCCCTGACGATTGTCTGTCTGCTGACACTGATACTCAAGCTCAGCGATCCTGCGGGCAGTTCCCTCATCGACTGTTTCTATGAGGCCAGCTCGGCCTTCGGTACCGTTGGGCTTAGCGCCACGGGTTCGGCGCACTGGTCCGTGCTGGGGAAGTTGGCTCTGATTGTGACCATGTATATTGGCCGTGTGGGGCCGGTGGCCCTGGCCCTGTCCTTTATGACCCGGCACGAGGAGCAGAAATACACCATCTATCCCGAAGGGAAGACCTTTGTCGGCTAGATCTGCGGCTGTCTCCTGTATTCAGGAACTGAGACGCCCCGTTTATGGGCATCTCAGTATATGAATACGTAGCTTGGTATTTATCGATAATATAAGTTCGAAAAAATGGGCAAAAAACCGTATTTTTTTATTGCGAAATTTTACACCTCCATATTTGTTGTGTGCTACAGCAGCAGAAAACAAAATGAAAGGAGTAGACGCATGAAGATTGTATCCACTAAGCAGCCGCCGCAGCTCCCACAAGAACTTGAACTTAGCAAGTAATGAACAATGGACCTTGCAGTGGAGCATGGTGATGCGGCGCGAAGCTTTGGTTTAAAGCTTCATAACGATCATGAGCAGGAACCTTTCGCTCCAATGGGGAGATCGTTAAATGTAGTAGTCACATAGATGAAGATCAGAATAGGAAAAGTCTTACCTGGGCGGGGAGTTTTCATTGATGATAAGCAGAATCGTTTATGCTACGACGGTCAGCTTGCTCCGATTTGTGAGCACTGTGACGAAAAGCTCGTCTGCTACAATAAGCGCTGTCCATACATAAGATTATAAAGCGATACAGGTTACTGTTGTTCAAAAAGGTGATAAACAATGAGGAGAGTTACGTTGTGAAGGAATTTCTCAAAAGGTCCAGGCTGTTACTCTTACCCGCCTGCCTGATCATCGTCATTCATGCGTTCGTTTTAAACGTAAATGCCCTGCTGATCCCCCGCATCGTGGACTACATCAGCCAGAAGAATATGGGCCTCTTCCTGCGCTACATAGGCCTTATACTCCTGGCCTACCTCGGAGCGGAACTCCTGACCTACATCAAGACCCGCTTCCAGATCCGTGCCTATCGCAGTCTGCATCAGCAGCTGCGTCAGAAGATTCTGGCTTGGATCAGCCGTCTGCGCCCCCAAAGCTACCAGGAGACGGGGGCCGCCGCCTATCTCTCCTATCTGAGCAATGACATGCGGAGTCTGGATGAGGGCTATTGGTCCGGCATCTACACCTGGGTGGAGGCCGTGGCGGGGCTCGTGATCGCTCTGACCATACTCCTTAGCTACAGTCCCTGGATCATGCTGACAGCCCTGACTTTCAGCGCCCTCATGCTCTACCTCCCCCGCTTCTACTTCCGCCGGGCTGCAGAATATGGCCTAGCTCTTAGCAAGGCCCAGGAGGACTTCGTTAAAGAAGAGCAGTCTCTCCTCGACGGCTACAGCATACTCCGCTTTTTCGGCCGCCTGGCCTACCTGCGCCAGCGCTCCTTCCAGGCCTCGGAGACCATGGAGCAGCGGGATTACGAGGGCCTGCGCTACCGTGTGCGCGGTGCCACATTCAGTCGGACCCTGTACTGTATCTTCGATAGCTTGCTCACCCTCGTGGCTGGCTACATCGTCTGGCGACATCATCTCAGTGCCGGCGTTGTCATGTCGGTGTTCATACTTAATGCCCGCCTCGCCTCCAGTCTGGCGACCGTGGTTCAGATGCTGGCTAATCGCAGTCAGGCCAAGGCTGTCTTGAAAAAATTCTCGGACCTGGAGGCCCAGGCCCTGGAAGTCGGGGATGCGGAGGCGGGGGTCCCGCTGGACTTTTCCCAAGAGATCCGTTTCGAGGAGCTCTGCTTCGCCTACGGGGACAAGCGGGTCCTGGATGCCTGTTCGCTCTCTTTCCAGAAGGGGCATAAGTACGCCCTGCTCGGTCCCAGTGGCAGCGGTAAGACGACCCTGATTAAGCTCCTGCTCCGCCAGCTTCAGCCCCAGTCGGGACGTCTGCTTATTGATGGGCGGCCAATTGAGGATTACAGCCAGAGCTCCCTGTATCAGAATATTAGCTACATCGACCAGACGGTCTATCTCTTCGATGGCAGCATCCGCGAGAACCTCTGCCTGGGTGCGGACTATACGGATGCACAGTTGGAGGCGGCCCTTAGACGGGCCCGACTCTGGGACTTCGTCTCAGCTCAGCCCGAGGGTCTGGACCTGGAGCTGGGCTATGCGGGGGCCAAGCTCTCCGGTGGTCAGCGCCAGCGCATGGCCGTCGCCCGCTCCCTGGTCCACGGCAGCAGCATCCTCCTGATGGACGAGGGCAGCAGTGCCCTGGATCCAGAGACCGCAAGGGAGCTAGAAGCCGACCTCTTAGCCGACCAGGACCTGACCCTCATCATGGTTACGCATCATCTGTCGCCTGAGACTAAGGCCCGCTTAGACGCCGTCTATGAGCTCTCCCCGCTTGCCACAGAAACCCAGAATGCTGAGGCTGATGTGACTGGGGGCGCCAGTCAGGTGGAGTCCCAAGAATCTGGACAGGAAGCGAAGGAGGTGGAGGCATGAAACGCTATATCTCAGGGGCCTGGCGCTACGTCCTACCCTTTGTGCTTGTGTCCTGCCTCTTTTACGCAGGCTTCAACACCCAGAATCTCATCACCCAGCAAATAGTTGACTCCCTGGTTCAGCGGCGCCTGGATCGCCTTTTCCTGTTTATTGGCCTGGGTATCCTCGTGAGCCTCGTCCTCTACCTCGTCCTCGCCGCTAGTGCCCTGCTGAGGAAGAAAGTGCTCTGGAAGATTCGCCAGGATCTGCGGCGGGATATCGTGGAGAGCCTGGCCGGACTTAGCCCCCAGGAATTCGGCCTCAAGGGCTGCTCGGCTTATCTCTCCTACCTCAATAATGACATCGCCCAGCTCAGTAACAGTAGCCTTGATGCCTTTACAGATCTCGTACGTATCTTGCCGACCCTGGTTTCCGCCCTGGCCCTTCTCTTTTACTACAACTGGGTCCTGGCACTTCTGGCCGTCCTGGGCTCCCTGCCCATCCTCTTCGGTCCCCAGCTCAGCGCCAAGCGCATGGCCCGGTACAGCCAAGCCGAGTCCAGTAGCCAAGAGCAGTTCACCAAGATGCTGCGCAGCCTGCTTGAGGGCTACAATCTTCTCCGTGTTTTCAATCGGCAGAAGTACTTCCAGCGCCAGGGAGCGGAGGCCAGCGCCTTGTTGGAGACCTCCATCTGGCAGAAAGAGAAGTTTAGCGCCCTCGTGGAGCTGGTCCTGGAGATCCTCTCGATGAGCTACCAGCTGGCCCTCTTCGCCTATGCGGGCTACCTCGCCATCCAGGGCCGAACCCCCGTCGGCCTAATCATGGTGGTCGGCAATCTGTCTGGGGCCCTAAGCAATTCCATCGCAGAGTTGGTCCAGGTCCGCAATCGACTGATTCAGGGCCGACCCATCATCCAGAAGTTCCTGGATCTGGAGGCCCAGGCCAGCCAGCGGCGGACCAGCCAGACCCAGCTGCCAGCGGGAGAGACGGCCTCCCTGAGTTTCCAGCAGAGCCTCTGCTTTGAGAACGTGGCCTTTGCCTACGAGGGCAAGCCCGTGCTCCAGGGCCTGGATCTCTGCTTCGAGAAGGGGAAGAAGTATGCCCTGCTTGGCCCCAGCGGCAGTGGCAAGACTACGGCCCTGCGCCTTCTGCTGGGCTTCGCCCCCGACTACGAGGGCCAGATCAGGATCGACGGGCGGAGCCTGAAGGAGGGCAGTGGTACGGAGATCTATCGCCTGCTCTCCTACATCGACCAGGAATGCTACATCTTCGACAGCAGCCTGCGCGAGAACCTCTGCCTCGGGGCAGACTACAGCGAGGCGGCAATTCAAAAGGCCCTGGACGAGGCCGAACTCATGGACTATGTGGCCAGCCTGCCTGAGGGTCTGGACACGCCGATGGGTCACAAGGGGGACCAGATGTCCGGCGGTCAGCGCCAGCGCCTGGCCATCGCCCGCGCCTTGCTCCATGGGCGTGAGCTCCTGCTGATCGACGAGGGTACCTCGGCCCTGGATCCCAGTACGGCCCGGGCGATAGAAGAACGCCTCTTGAAGGATGAGCGTCTGACAGTGATTCTGATCAGCCATCATCTTACGGCGGAGAGCCGCCGGCTTCTGGATGGTATTTACCAGTTCCAGAACGGCCGGGCCCAGGCCCAGGTAGTCTGAGGCCAGGCTCGGCGGAGGGGGACGCTCGCGGCCGTTCGGCGCTATGGACCATAAAAAAAGCCTGCCTCCGCTTCGCCGACTGTGCGTAAGGCATTATGCGAAAAACACACGGAAATCGGCATTACAGGGTAGAAATGAGCGTACGGATCGAGGGATTCGTACGCTTTTTCTATATATTCCCATACGACTTTATTACAGAAGATCCCCGCCGAAAATAGGGCTGCTGTTCAGATTGAAGACATTGGTGGAAATAGCCTGGGTGAGGAAGCCAGGAGTTCATTACAGAAGCAGTCTATGTACATGCCGCGCGCTGCTCCACTTTTCTACAGCCTGCGTATTACCAACCATAATTTTAAAATCAAAGAAAAATTTTTGGCCAGCGTTGCTAAAGGTATGAAGTCAACGTTAGGCTCGTCAGTAACCGTCTCAGATCAGGCGAGTTTTAGTGCTTCGGTGGAAGCGGATTTTTTGACTTTTGTTAAAGCTAAGGTTCACGCCAGCTATGGAATAAGCTTCTTCCATACGGTGGACGCACACTATGAATTCCAGGGTCCCCCCGAGGAATCCACGTATAATTCCCGCTCGTATTATGTGGCTATCGTTAACGATGTCGGGTATTACAAGGTCTGGAAACAAAGAAGTGACAAAAAAATTGTCAAGTTCCGAGCCCCTAAAAGCTACGTGATCTATAGTGTGGATGCTTCTATCCATTAGGTTTCGCCTAATGGATAAAAGCATTTCCGTTCAGGCACGCACTCAGGTGGGTGTTTTTTGCCTTTCTAATCTATGAGGCAAGCGAGCCGCACAGCTTCCCTAGTTGTCATCCCCCGTCAGCAGGCTGATGTGGGCCCGACAGAGTTCCGCCATGCCCTCCTCCACACGTGCCTGGCAGCTGCGGTCCAGGTAGATGAGCAGGTAGTCTCCAGCCTCCAGGCGGCTGGAACCCCTGGGCAGCAGTTCCTCGCTCCCGCGCTTGATTCCCACAAAGAGACAGTGCTCAGGCCAGGCGATCTCAGAGATGCAGCACCCCTCAGCCCGGCTCCCATGCTCCACAGGATACTCAATGAGCAGGCGCTCGGCGGGCGGAGCTTGGTGCTTCTGGGCCAGGAGGGCATCCAGGAGCATCTCATAGACAGGTCGGCATTTTAGCCCATCTGCGACCAGAAAAGCGGAGAGCGCGACTACGCCCAGCGGCAGCATAAACGCGAAGGAGCCGCTCATCTCGGTGATGAGCATAATGCCCGTCAGCGGGCTGCGGACGATGGCCGTGAAATGGGCGCACATGGCGAGTAGCGTCAGAATCAGTACGTCATTGGGGCCGATCAGACCGAGGGCCAGAGCCAGCTGGGCATAGAGGTTGCCCAGGAGGCTGCCGAGTATGAGCAGGGGGAAGAAAATGCCGCCCGGCAGGCCCGAGCAGAAGGCCAGGAGCAGCAAGAGGAATTTCGCCACATAGAGGGCGAGCACCACAGCCAGAGGCAGGTTTGCCCCCTCCGGAAGGAAGATTAGCGGCTCACCTGAGAAGAGCAGAGCAGGGACCAGGAGGGCCACCAGAGCCGTGGCCACAAAGGGTATGAAGCGCCGCAGGAAGGGGCTGAGTGGCAGGGCGGCATAGAGGGCCTTGCCCCTCTGAATCAGGCGGTTAAAAGCCACGCCCGAGCAGGCGCAGACGGCGCCGAGCAGAATCAGCAGGGGATAGAGTTCCAGCCTGAGGTCATGGACGGCCTGGAAGTGCAAGACAGGGTGGATGCCAAAAATATTGACCGCCACGAAGTCTGAGGCAAAGGCGGCCGCCATGGCGCTGATCAGGGCGGGTATGGAGAAGCTGCGGTGCAGTTCTTCCAGGCAAAAAATAACGCCGGAAATAGGGGCGTTAAAGGCCGCGGAGAGACCCGCCGCCGCCCCCGCCGAGAGGAGGAAGCGCCGCTCGCTCAGGGGGCGCTTCAGGAGCCGGGCCAGACCCTGGGCCAGGGCCCCTCCCAGCTGTACGGAGGGCCCCTCGCGCCCCAGTGTCAGGCCGCTGCCCAGGCAGAGGACGCCGCCTGTAAATTTCGCGAAGAGGACCCGCCAGGACCGGCATTCCAGGCGGCCGCTCAAAATACCTGAGATCTGAGGAATGCCCGAGCCCCCAATCATCGGCTCCCAGTGACAGAGCCAGGAGACCAGGGCGGCTATGCCCAGGTAGCAGACGAGCAGGAGGGCCGCCCCCCAGAGCCGTGTTCCGAAGTGGCCCAGATAAAACTGCAACAGGCCGCTCATCTTTTCGATAAGCAGCCTGTATGCGGAAATTAAAAAACCAGTCAGAGAGCCAATCAGCAGGCCGAGCAGGCAGAGCCTGATGCGCAGCTTGCTGCGCAGGCGGAAGGTTCTTCTGCTGGCGGATATCTGTTCTCGTGCCGCAGCGTCCATGCCCAGGCTCAGTCCTCCTGACCGCTGAAATGCACCTTGTTTTCGCTCAGAATACGCTCGTGGGAGCGCTGGCTGGCTCGGGGGCAGGTCGAGGGGCAGCTGGCCATGTGGGCCTTAAGCTTATCGAAGCTTTCGCCCGAGATCACGTGTTCGATGCGGCAGGCATCGCTGGCGGCCTGCTCTTCTTCGACGCCCAGGGACATGAAAAATTCGGTCAGGACGACATGGCGCTCATAGATGGTCTTGGCGATTTCCTCGCCGCGGGCCGTCAGCTCAAGGCTGCCGTCTTTGGCAAAAATCACATAGCCCTCGTCTTCCAGAATGTGGACGGCACGGCTGATGCTCGGTTTGGAAAAATTCAGCTCGCTGGCCAGGTCCACAGAGCGCACGCGCCCCAGCTTATGCTTGAGAATATAGATATTCTCGAGGTAGTTCTCACCTGATTCGTGCAGAGGCATGGGCCTGCCCACCTTTCGATTATGATATTATTATTCTAACATAGTGAGGGAGGTCCTGTGACGCAGCATGATTTAATCCATATGCCTGGGCGGGCTGTACGCCCCTTATCGTTCCGAATATCAACGAAGAGAGCCAGCGTAGGAGGTCATGTATGGCGCGACAGAGACGAGCGCGTAGTTTCCCTGACGAATTTTCCCAGGAAGAACAGTTGAAGAAAGCCGACGGCGGGGGCCAGGAAGCCTTTCACCGCAATCTCTCGGTGACGGATGCCGCCGAGGATATGAAGCGCAGCATTGGGGCGAATACCCAGGAGCGCTGTATTTTGCTGGGCGTGTCTGGAACGTACCGCGACGAGGATGAGGCCCAGGCCTCCATGGAGGAGCTGGCCGAGCTGGCGGAGACGGCTGGGGCAGAGGTCGTGGGCTTCTGTTTCCAGCAGCGCCAGGTGCCCGACAGTAAGACCTTTGTCGGCCAGGGTAAGGCCCAGGAACTCCAGCAGCGGGTGCGCGAGGAGGCGGTGGGCCTGGTTGTGGCGGACGAGGAGCTGAGTGCCGGACAGGTGCGGGGTCTCCAGGCTCTGTTAGGCTGCCGTGTCATTGACCGCAGCCTGCTGATCCTCGATATTTTTGCCCAGCGGGCGATGAGCCGTGAGGGCAAGCTGCAGGTGGAGCTGGCCCAGCTGAGCCTGCTCAAGGGTCGCCTGCAGGCGGTGGCCAGCTCCTACTCGCGTCAGGGCGGTGGCATCGGTACGCGGGGTCCTGGTGAGACCCTGCTCGAGACGGAGCGCCGCCGAATTCAGCTGCGTCTGGACCAGCTGCGGAGGGAACTGGACGAGGTGATGCAGGTTCGGCAGACCCAGAGCCGCCGCCGCGAGAGGGCGCGGGACCTGCCAATTGTGGCCCTGGCGGGCTACACGAATGTGGGTAAGTCCACCCTGCTCAATGCTCTGACAGCAGACGAAACCTACGTGCAGAACCAGCTCTTTGCGACCCTGGATTCACGGCTCAGCCACCTGCCGCTAGCGCCCAGTGGGAACGCCCTGCTCATGGATACGGTAGGCTTCATTCGCCGTCTGCCCCACGAGTTGATTGCGGCTTTCCGTTCCAGTCTGGAACCCCTTGTGGAGGCGGACCTGCTCTGCCTGGTGCTCGACGCCTCCGATCCTGAGATTGCACATAAGACAGAGGTCATTGAACAGCTGCTCGTGGACATGAAGGCGGGGGACAGGCCCCGTATTTACGTTTTCAACAAGGCCGACCTGCCCCCGGCCCCGGAAGCCCAGCTCCTCCAGCGGCGAAAGGAGGCCCAGGGAGAACGCTGCTGCCGGGTTGCGGCGGCCACCGGCCTGGGACTGGATGAGCTGCGGGCCTGTCTGGCCACCACGCTCTGGGGGCCACTGGGCCGCTGTCTCTTGCGCCTTCCTTATTCTGATCTGGGATTTCTGGAACGCTGCTACCGGGAAAACTGGGTGCAGCTGCGACGGGACCTGGAAGATGGGGTGGAGCTGGAACTCTACCTGCCCCGGCGCAAGGCCGAGACCCAGCTTCAGGGCCGGGACTGGCGCTGGCTCTAAGAGCTTGGCGTTCAGGTTGCCGCACAGCTTCAGGTCGCCGCAAAAGGCGAATTCTATTTATTGCGCCCAGATTTTCAGCTGCGCTTCGGACGTTTACCCCGCCCTAAACCTAAGCCTCAGCCGGACTGGACTTGCGCCGTCTGCGGAGGCGCTTTGGGCTGTAGGTCTCCAGATTGATGCGCTGGCGCGGTTTGTGGAGGTGGCGGTACTGTAGAGGACTCAGACCCTCGCGGCGGCGGAAGACCTGCGAGAAGTGGCTCTGTGAGCTGAAACCGAGGGTCTCGGCAATTACGGCAATGCTGTGATTGGTCTGAGTCAGTAAGAAGCAGCTCTCCTCCACCCTGCGGTTCAGGCAGTACTGCTGGGGGGAGATATTAAACTCCCGCTGGAAGGCGTGGGAGAGATGATACTTGCTGATATGAAAAATTTCGGCCAGCTGATCCAGACGGATATTCTCCTTGAAGTGCTCGTCCAGATAGCGGCGCACGAGTTGGCAGTTGAAGGTGACACCTGAGCTGGGGCCGCCCACCGTCCGCAGGTTGCTGCGGAGATTGTCCAGCTCCAGGAGTAAGGCCTGGACCAGGAGCGCTGAACCCTGGCCCTGGCGGCCCCGCTCCTGCATCACGGTGTGACTGATTAAGTCGATGTAGCTGGGGAAGGGGTTGCTGGCCCCCTGGTGGGCCAGGAGGCTGTAACCCTTGTTGCCCAGTGAGAGGGGGAGGTTCTGGACCCCTATGACAAAGTAGGAGAGCCGCTCGCCGCCCAGGGCGCGCTCGGTGTGCGTGACGCCGGAGTCGATAAAGACAATGTCCCCTACTGAGACCCGAAGCGTCTCGTTCTGGATAAGAAAGTAGCCCCCTGCCTCCATGATGAAAAATATCTCGGCGTAGGGATGGTGGTGCGGTTCCGAAACCCAGGCGGCATCAGAAGTGGAGCGGCTGACGTGCACGAGGTTCGGGAGAGCGCTGGGCGGACCGCCCGTAAAGGTGTGAATCCAGTTGCTCATGCCAAGTCCCTTAGTTCCTAGTTTATTTAGTCTATTATAGCAAGAATTTAAGAAAACTAGAAAGTGAAGCTCTTTTTGGACCTGTTCTGCTTCTGATTTTCCTAGCAATTATCATAGTCAGAAGTGAATCCAGCCTGTTATAAATGGTGAAAATAGGAGAGTATAAGAGGCTGTACTTTAGCATTACTGAGCAAATGCTGTGTGGACAGGGGGTAAACACACATGTTTATGCGGAAATTGACAAACAGCGCAAGATTACTAAAAATAACAGCAAGATGAAGCACGCGACCCAGTTCAAAAGGGACTAAGCTGGAAGAGCTTCACAAGGAGCATCCCGCCCAATTTATCTGGGGAGGCTCGGGAGCGATGGAAAGACACACAAGGAGGTCCTATATGAAGCGTATGAAGAGAGTGCTGAGTCTCGCGCTGGCTGGCAGCATGCTGCTGACCCTCTTCGCGGCCTGCCAGAAGAGCGGGGGCAGCACGACTCCGGACAACGGCGGCAAGACGGCGCAGAGCGAGAAGCCGAATGCGGAGTCGAAGGGCAAGATTAAGGTTGCCGCGATTGAGACTACGTACGGCTCCGATATCTGGAAAGAAGTGAGCAAGGCCTTTACCGAACAGACCGGTATTGAGGTTGACCTCATCAGCGATAAGAATCTTGAGAATGTCATCGGCCCCTCGATGCAGGCTGGGGACTTCCCTGACGTCATCCACCTGGCTGTGGGCCGTAAGGAAGGTCTGACCGAACAGTTTATCAAGGACCATCAGATCGAGGAGATCACAGACCTCTTGGCCATGCAGGTTCCCGGTGAGGACAAGAAGGTCAGCGACAAGCTGATGGACAACTTCGTCAGTGACAGATCCACCAGCAATCCCTATGCGGATGGGAAGACCTATCTGGCTCCGATGTTCTACTCCCCCTGCGGCCTGTTCTACAACGCCGGACTCTTCGAGCAGAAGGGTTGGAAGCTTCCTGAGACCTGGGATGATATGTGGGCCCTGGCCGAGGAGAGCAAGAAGGAGAACATCTCCCTCTTTACCTATCCCACCACGGGTTACTTCGATGCCTTCCTCTACTCTCTGATGTATGAGGCGGGCGGTGAGAAGTTCTTCTTCGACGCCACCCACTATAAGGAGGGGATCTGGGATACGGATGAGGCCAAGACCTGCTTCAGCATCATCGAGAAGCTGGCCAGCTACACGCACCCCACCACGCCCTCCCAGGCCAACGATCAGGACTTCACCAAGAATCAGCAGATGATTCTGGATAATAAGGCCCTCTTCATGCCGAACGGTAACTGGATTGTCGGTGAGATGAAGGACGCCCCCCGTGCGGACGGCTTCAAGTGGGGCATGATGGCCCTGCCCGCGATCAAGGCCGGCGGCGACCGCTACAGCTACACCTTCTTCGAGCAGGCCTGGATGCCCGCTGGCGCGAAGAACAAGGACCTCGGCAAGCAGTTCATGGCCTTCCTGTACAGCGACAAGGCCGCTGAGATCTTCGGCAAGGCCGGTGCGGTCCAGCCGATTAAGGGCGCTGAGAAGTATGTGCCCGAGGAGAGCAAGCTCTTCTATCAGGTCTATGAGAATGGCGCCAAGGCCGCCATCGGCAATTTCGCCCCCTACAAGGCCGTGGCCGGTCTGGGCGATACCCGTAAGGTCTTCCTGGATCCCGTTGACAGCCTGGTCTCCGGCCAGCTGACAGCCGATGAGTGGGTCAAGAACATCAAGGAGAGCTCGGACAAGATGCGCGAGAACCTGCAGTAAGCATTCGTTCCCGAGTACCTTAGAGGGGGAGGTCCAGCGGACCTCCCCTTTTACTCTAAGGGTGAACAAGGAGGCCCTCTGTGCACAGGAATTCGAAGCGGAGCGCATTTATTGTGGCCTGCGTAGGCCCCGCTCTGTTGTTTTATTTCATTTTCATGGTCATTCCTACGCTCAATGTTTTTCGCATGTCCCTCTATGAGCGTGGGGCCTATTCCCCGGTGGAAAGCTTCGTTGGCTTGGATAATTTTCGCACCCTTTTTAAGGACCGGAGCTTTATTTTGGCCATGCAGAACACCCTTTTCCTCGTGGTCCTGGTCAGTGTCATCACCTTCAGTCTGGCACTGATTTACGCGGCCTTTATGAGCCGTGCACGGGTTCGGGGAAAATCGATTTTCCGCGTAATCTTTTACATTCCGAACATCCTGTCCATCGTTGTGGTCTCCGGTATTTTCTCGGCAATTTACAAGCCGGACCAGGGCCTGCTGAACAGCCTGCTGTCCTTCTTCGCGGGCCGCGAGGTCAATTTGATGTGGAAGGACCAGAACCTCGTCATGTACAGCCTCCTGATCGCCATGGTCTGGCAGGCGCTGGGCTATTACATGGTCATGTACATGGCGGCTATGGCGGCGGTGCCAGAGAGCATCTATGAGTCGGCGGCCATCGACGGTTCGGGCCGCGTGAGCACCTTCTTCCGCATCACGCTTCCCCTGATCTGGACGAATATCCGTACGACGCTGACCTTCTTTATCATCTCGGGCATCAATATGGCCTTCCTCTTCGTGACGGCCATGACCTCGGGTGGCCCCAACGGGCGTTCAGAGGTGGCGCTGTCCTTTATGTACGCGCAGAAAAACCAGGGCCTTTTCGGCTATTCCATGGCTGCGGGCGTGGTGATTTTTCTCTTCTCCTTCATTCTCTCGGGTCTGGTCAGCCGGGCCACGAAGCGGCCCGTACTGGAATTCTAAGGAGGTGCCCAGATGACGAAACACAGCAGAATTGACGTGGGCGAGCGCCTCTACAGGATTTTTGTGTATGTGGCCCTGGGGACCCTGGCCATCCTGGTCCTGGTACCGGTATTTTGGGTCTTCATGGCCTCGGTCAAGACGAATGCGGAGTTTTACCGCGACCCCTGGAGTCTGCCTCTGGGCCTGCACTGGCAGAACTTTGCCGACGCCTGGACCAAGGCCCATATGGGGGACTACATGCTGAACTCCGTACTGGTCACGGCCCTGGCCCTGCTGTTCCTCCTGCTGCTGGCCCTGCCGGCGGCCTATGTCCTGGCCCGCTTTCGCTTCCGTGGCCGCGGCCTCCTGAACACCCTTTTCATGGCGGGGCTCTTCGTCAATGTGAATTACATTGTGGTGCCCATCTTCCTGATGTTGCGTGACGGGGATGCGGCCCTGCGCCCCCTTCTGGGAACGGGCCTCCTGCTGAACAATATTGTGCTTCTGGCTCTGGTCTACGCCTCCACGGCCCTGCCCTTTACCATCTACCTGCTCAGCGGCTACTTCGTGACGCTGCCCTCGGCCTTTGAGGAGGCGGCGTACATCGACGGTGCAGGCTACGGCCGAACCATGGTGCAGATCATTTTCCCCATGGCCAGGCCCTCCATCATTACGATTATCCTCTTCAACTTCCTGGCTTTCTGGAATGAGTACATTATTTCCATGACGCTACTCAATGCGGCGGGCGGCAATACGACCCTGCCCGTGGGCCTCCTGAACCTGATGCAGGCCCAGCAGGCTGCCGCCCAATATGGCCCACTCTATGCGGGCCTGGTGCTGGTCATGCTGCCGACACTAATTCTGTATATTTGCGTCCAGCGCAAGCTGATGCAGGGAATGACCCTGGGAGGAGTGAAAGGCTGATATGGATAAGAACAGATTTGGGCAGGGCCTGCGCCTCGTTGCGATACTGGTCTTTGTTGTTCTCGGCATTGGTCTTGTTTTTGTGGGGGCCAGGGACCTCGGAAGTCTTAAGGGCCTGGGACTCATGTTTGGCGGGGCCATCTCTCTGATTGTGGCCCTGGCCTGTTATAATCGGGCCTACCGCTGAGACAGGCCCGTGGCCCGGACCTGGCCTGAACGAGAGCCAGCCTCCATCCCTTGAACAGGGAGTGGAGGCTGATTTGTGAGCATATGCCCTGCTTGGGCGCAGATGAGGAGAAAACTATGGACGAGCGAAGCAGACGCAGCGGACAGCTGACCATCCCTACCGATCACGACGTCATTCCCGAGACCCTCGAACTGATGCAGCGCTGGGGCGCCGATGCCCTTCGCGACTGTGACGGCACCTCCTTTCCCCAGGAGCTGAGCGAGACGGGGGCAAAAGTCTATGCAACCTATTACACCACCCGTAAGGATAACGCCTGGGCCAGGGCCAATCCGGAGGAGGTCCAGCAGTGCTACATCATGACGCCCTTTATCTGCGCTCCAGCGGATGGGGAGCTCCAGATTCGCCTGCTTCAGGGCCTCTCCACCGAGCTCCTGGAAGTGAATGGCCGTGATTGTCCCGCCCGGTGGTGGGAGGTCATTGATCGCAGCAGTGGCGAGGTCGTCCCTCCTGAACAGTGGAGCTATGAGGAGGAGACGGGCCGTGTGTGTATCCAGGGAGTCCAGGCTGGCCACGAGTATAGCGTGAGTTTCCTGGCCTATCTGATCTGGGACCCGGTGCACATGTACAACGCTGTAACCAACGACTGGCAGGACTTCGAGCACCAGATAACCTTCGACGTGCGCCAGCCCAAGACGCGGGCCCACAGCATGGAGCGTCTGCGCCAGTTTGTGCAGGATAATCCGCATGTGGACGTGATCCGCTATACCACCTTCTTCCACCAGTTCACCCTGATTTTTGATGAGCTGAGGAGGGAGAAATATGTGGACTGGTACGGTTATTCGGCCTCCGTCTCGCCCTATATCCTAGAGCGCTTCGAGGAGGAAGTGGGCTACCCTTTCCGGCCTGAATACATCATTGACCAGGGCTATTACAATAACCAGTACCGCATCCCCTCCAAGGAATTCAAGGACTTCATGGCCTTCCAGCGACGTGAGGTAGCGGCTCTGGCAAAAGAGATGGTGGATCTGACCCACGAGCTCGGCAAGGAGGCCATGATGTTCCTGGGGGACCACTGGATTGGCACCGAACCCTTCATGCCCGAGTTCCAGAACATCGGTCTGGACGCCGTGGTGGGCAGTGTCGGCAATGCGGCGACCCTGCGCCTCATCTCGGATATTCCAGGCCTCAAGTACACGGAGGCCCGTTTCCTGCCGTATTTCTTTCCTGACGTCTTCCATGAGGGGGGGGACCCTGTGGGCGAGGCCCGGCGCAACTGGAAGGAGGCCCGACGCGCCATCCTGCGCAAGCCTGTGGATCGCATCGGTTATGGGGGTTATCTCAAACTGGCCTGCCAGTTTCCGGACTTCATCGACTATGTTGAGCGCATCTGTGACGAGTACCGTGATCTCTACGCCCGTATCAAGGGCCAGAAGCCCTATCAGACCCTGCGCATAGGCGTGTTGAATGCCTGGGGCAAGATGCGTTCCTGGGGCTGCCATATGGTCCACCATGCCATCTATCACCACAGTAACTACGCCTATGCCGGAGTCTTTGACATCCTGGCAGGGGCGGCCTTTGACGTCCAGTTCTTCAGCTTCGATGAGCTCCTGGCAGATCCCCAGTGCATCGCGGACTGTGATGTCCTGCTGAATGTCGGCGACAGTGACACGGCCCACAGCGGCGGCTATTACTGGGAGAAGCCGGAGATCTCGGCCCTGATTCGCGACTTTGTCCAGAAGGGCGGAGGCTTCATCGGCGTGGGTGAGCCGTCGGGCCATGCCTGGCAGGGGCGCCAGCTTCAGCTGGCCGCCGTTCTCGGTGTGGAGAAGGAGACGGGCTTTACCCTGGGTTATGACCGTTACAACAAAGACTGCAAGGACGGACACTTCATCCTTGAGGATGCGACGGATGCATTGGATTTCGGTCCGCCCAAGGCCGGCCTCTACGCACTTGAGGGAGCGGAGATTCTGGCCCAGAACAGCGAGGGTGTGAACCTCGTGGTCAACTGCTTCGGTCAGGGCCGCAGCGTCTACCTCTCGGGCCTGCCCTACACGCCGCAAAATGCCCGCATCCTTTACCGGGCCCTGCTCTGGGCGGCCGGGCGAGAAGAGCTGGTCCAGCGCTACTTCGTGAGCAATCCCCTGATGGAGGTCCATGTCTATCCCGACTGCGCCCAGCTCTGTGTCGTAAACAATGCGGAGGAACCAGCGGCGGGCCTGCTGACCATCGATGAGGAGACGCGGGTCAACATTGCCCTCGATGCAGCGGGCATAGCCTGGTATAAGCTGAATGGAGAGAAGCTGGACTGAAGCTGCTGGGAACAGGGTCACAGGACGAGCTGTCAGGCAGCTGAGTAAAGAGCGTCATAGCAGAGGGGGGCGAAAAGCCCCCCCCTTTTTCATTGGAATTCTCTAAATAAATTCGGTATGCGTTTGACGCAACAGCTTAAATCTTGTAGAATCAAAACATATAGTATCAGCACAGTGCTCGGGCGCAAAAGAATAGGGGAGACCCATGCAACGCTGTGATCACGATTTGCCTTTCATGCTCCAGTACGAACACGTGGCCTGGTTCGACGGCCAGGTGGTACGTGTATTGGATCGCCGGATTTATCCTACAGAGATTCGCTTTGTTCACTGCCATGATTATGGAGAGGTGGCTCAGGCCATAGCCGATATGGTCACACAGAGTGCGGGGCCGTACACCCTGGCCGGCATGGGCATGGCCCTGGCGGCGAAGCAGGCCAGGGCACTTGCCAGCGAGGACTTCAGCCGCTATATGGAGGAGGCCAGTCGCTGTATCTCCCAGGCCCGACCGACCACAGCCAACCGGATGCGTCAGATTACCGAGTCGGCCCGCCAGGTGGCCCTGGAAGCCCGATTGGCCGGTCAGGACCCGGCTGAGGCAGTTTTCCTGTCGACCATTGAGTCCCTGAACCGGCGCTACACGCGCATGGAGCTTGTGGGTCGAGCCCTGCTGCGCGTCCTGCCCAGGGATCCCAGGGAGGCCGTGCTGACCCAGTGCTTCGGAGAGACGATCGTCGGGATGATGCTGCGTCTGGCCAGGCAGGAAAAGAGACAGTTCCGGGTGATTTCGGCGGAGACCAGACCCTATCTGCAAGGGGCCAGGCTCACTGCGACCTGTGCCCAGGAGATGGGCTTCGACACCACAGTTATCTGTGACAACATGGTGGGCTACGCCATGCAGCGTGAGAACGTGCGCGTCTTCACCTCCGCCGCCGACAGTATCGCCCGTGACGGACATATTGCGAATAAGATCGGAACCTATCAGATGGCCATCCTGGCCCAGTACCACCAGCTTCCCTATTTTGTCACGGGAATACCCGATGAGGCCAAGCACAGCCTGGCCGACATCGTCATCGAGCAGCGTGATCCAGAGCTGGTCACCCACATACACGGCATCTGTCATGTGGCCGAGGGGGTCAAGGCCCTGTATCCCTCTTTTGATATCGTGCCGCCCGAGCTGATCAGCGGGGTGGTTACAGATAAGGGTATCTATGCCCCCTGGGACTTGACGGAGTACTTCGCTTCCCCCGTTGAACGCTTTTATTAGGTAGGGTCAGGTGCTGAGGCCGTAATGAGCTTGTGAAGTTTTCGCCGGTCCTGTTGCGGGCGAAACCTGCACATAGAGTTATGGGCTGCGGTCCTAGGGCTGCAATCTAAAGGAGGTCTTTATGGGAAAAAAGAGGCTGACCCTCTACGATTTAGTAGGTTTGGGTATCGGACAAATCATAGGCTCAGGTGTCATGATCCTGACGGGTATTGCGATTGGCAAGACGGGACATGGCGTAACCTGGGCCTTTATTGTCGCCGGTATCGTTGTCGCCATCACCAATCTCTGCCTGGCGACCCTCGGCTCGGCAATCCCCTCAAATGGCGGGATGTACACCTATGTGCGCGATCTGATTGGCCCGAAGACGGGTTTCTTCTACGTCGCCCTGCTGGCGGCGGGCCAGCTGGTCCTCGCCAACTACGCCATCGGCTTTGCCGAGTACTTCAAGGCCCTGGCCCCCAACCTCAACACCACAGTCGTGGCGGGGCTCATGATGACGGCGGTTTTTGTCATCAATTTAATGGGCGTCAAGACGGCGATGCGTGTCCAGAATATACTGGTCGCCGTGCTCGTCCTCTCCGTCGGCCTCTTCGTCCTCCTCGGCCTGCCCAAGATTCAGGACTTCTCAGCCTATGTGGACCCGGCGAAAGTCATGCCCAGCGGTCTGGGCGGCTTTGTGGCGGCGATTTTCCTGGTCCGCTTCTCCCTCGTGGGGGCCGAATACATTAATGAGTTCGGCGACGACTCGGAGAATCCTGGTCGAAATATTCCTCTGGCCATGATTATCTCCACTGCCGTCGTTTCCGTAGTCTATCTGGGTGTGGGCTTTGTGGCCTCCGGCGTCCTGCCCCTGGAAAAGGTTTCCTTCCAGACCCTCGATGCGGTGGCTAAGGAGATCTTTCCCCCTGTTATCTATTATTTCTTCATCGTGGGTGGCGCGATGTTCGCCGTGGCCTCCTCTCTCAACGCCGTCTTCGCCTGGGCTCCCAAAGGCCTGGAAGTGGCCGTACACGACGGCTGGCTGCCCAGCTGGCTGGCGCGTACGAACCGCCGCTTCGGTACGACGCATTACCTGCTGATCATCTTCTATGTCATCGGTATGATACCGATTCTGGCTGGTGGGACCCTGGAGATCATTGCGGTCCTGGGCAATAATATAGGTCTTATTTTTGCCGCCCTGCCCCTCGCCGCCGTCATGTTCCTGCCCCGGCGTAAGCCCGAGGCCTACAGCCAGGCCTATTTCAAGTTCCCGCGCTGGGCCATGTATGTCCTGCCCCTGCTCTGCCTCGGCGTATTTGTCGGCGGCTTCTACTCCAATGTGGACTTCATCGGCGCGAAGGGAATGTACGTGCTCGGGGGCTACTGCCTCATTGTCGTGGTCTACGCCCTGCTTCGGGAACCCGTGCAGAAGAGGCTGTCCGCCCGACGAAATTCAGATAAGTAAAGGAGCTAAAGCCATGTTAAAAGCCAAAGATCCTGGCCGTTACCAGGCCAGTGCAGACTACATCCGCCAGCACTTGCCCGCCTCTGTGGACCTAGCCGTCGTGTTGGGTACGGGCCTGGGCGGCCTCCTGGATGTTCTGGAAGAAAAAGTGGAAATCCCCTATCGGGACATCCCCCAGTTCCTCCAGGCCACGGCCCCCGGACACCAGGGGAAGTTCATCTACGGCAAGCTCGGGGGACGGAGCTTGCTCTGCATGTCGGGGCGCTTCCACTACTATGAGGGCTATGACTTCGACGAGCTGGCGACCCCGGTCTATGTACTCAAGCTGCTGGGTATTGAGACCCTGATACTGACCAATGCCGCGGGCGCCATCAATTACCACCTGCACCCCGGCGATATCTGCCTGATCAGCGACCACATCAATCTTGTGGGGGCCTCGCCCACCCGTGGGCGGAACCTCGAAGACTTCGGCCCCCGCTTCTATCCCATTGACAATCTCTACGATCGGGAGCTGCGTCGCCTGGCCCATCGTACGGCAAATGAGCTGGGACTGGAACTCAAGGACGGGGTCTATTACTATGCGGTCGGCCCGCATTTTGAGACCCCCGCAGAGATCCGTGCCATGCGCACTCTGGGGGCGGACCTTGTCGGCATGTCCACCGTGACCGAGTCCCTGACTGCGGGGCACTGCGGCATCCGCGTCCTCGCCTTCTCCCTTGCGACGAATTACAGTAGTGACCGCGTTGAGAACATGGACGGTTCGGAGGTGGAGGCCGTGGCCGAGGCTGCCTCGGAGCGGCTCCTGCGCCTGATCCGTGGGGTGGTGGCAAAAATCTGAAGCCGCCTTGCAATCTGACGTCAGACCAGCCTGTTAAAAGCTCCCAGGGCCCGGGAGGAGGACTGACCCAGGTCCTCCCCAGGGACTGGGAGCTCTTCTATGTATTCATGGATATTCGGGGAGACCTCGCTCAGGGCGTCTTGACCCGCTGCCAGATGTCGTCGTAGCGGCGGACGAAGGGGCCGGGATTGCGAAAGATTTCCATGTGCTGGCAGCGGCTGAGTTCGGGATAGGCGACGGGGCTCTCGCGGTAGTCCTCCTCCTGGAGCTGACGCCCCTCCTGGGAGGGCAGGGAATAGCCGACGTAGTCCGCATTCTGGGCGGCGTTTCGCGGCTCCAGCATGAAGTTGATAAAGGCCTGGGCCCCCTCGGGATTCTGGGCATTCTTGGGAATGGCCCAGCCGTCAAACCAGAGGTTGGAGCCTTCCCTGGGGATGATGTAGTCCAGATCCTCGTTGCTGAACATGGCGTCCAGGGCGTCGCCAGAATACATGAGGGCCATGGCGGCCTCCCCGGCGATCATCATGTCCTTGGTCTGGTCCAGGACGTAGGCGTAGACCAGGGGGTATTGTTTTTGCAGCTCTGCCAGGGCCTGGTCTAGTTCCTTGGGCTCATGGCTGTTCATGGAATAGCCCAGGCGCTTGAGGGCCACCATGAGCGAGTCCCGCGAGGAATCCATCATCAGGATCTGGCGCTCATACTGGGGGTCCCAGAGGGCGTCCCAGGAATCGGGGGGGCTGCTGACCAGCTTGCGGTTGTAGAGAATGCCGACCGTGCCCCAGAAGCAGGGAGCGCTGTAGCGTTGCTCAGGGTCATACTGGAGCCGCAGCTTGTCGGCGTCTATATGTCGGATATTCGGCACCTGGGACCAGTCGATGGGCCGCAGCATATCCTCCTGGATGAGGCGCTCAATCATGTAATCGGAGGGGACGATGACGTCGTAGTTGGAGCCCCCGTGCTTGAGCTTGACATAGAGGTCCTCATTGTTGCTGTAGTTCGAGTAAATAACGTGGATGCCCGTTTCCGCTTCGAAGCGCTGGAGGAGTTCAGGGTCGATGTAGCTGCCCCAGTTATAGACACTGATCTGGGCCCGGTTCCAGTGTGAGCCGCAGGAGGCCAGGGGGAAGAGGAGACTCAGGCAGAGACAGAAGCCGAGGAAGCGGCTGAGCTGGCGGGCCAGGCGCCTGGCCAGATTGCCGGCCCGGCGCTCCAGGCGGCGCTGGCTGGACTGGCTGTAGCGGCGCAGGCTGGCCGTGCTTCTCCGGCGGAGACCGCCCCGTCGTCCGAGACCCTCGCAGAGCAGTTTACGGCCTTCTGTCCGGGCGCGGCGGGAGAGGGAGGCCCTGGGCCCTCCTGGTCTGGGCCTGCTCAGCTTCCGCTCCACAGGGCGGGCGGCACGGTGTCGCTGCTGGCTCTGGCTGCGCCGTAAGAGCTGCTGGAAAAAACGGATGTTTACGGCCATTAAAGCTCCTCCTTCTGGCGGCGTTCCAGATTTTTGGCGGCCCGCTCAGCACGTAGATTCATCAGGAGCATGAGGATGAGCATAGCCGCGAACATGAGGGTGGACAGGGCGTTGATCTCCGGATTAATTCCGCGTTTGGCCATGGCGTAAACCAGGGTGGAAACCGTTTCGACGCCGTTGCCCGTAGTGAAGAAGGAGAGGACAAAATCATCGATGGACAGGGTGAAGGCGATGAGAGCCCCCGAGAGGATGCCTGTACGGATGTAGGGAAGGACCACACGGAAGAGGGTCTGGCTGGGGCTGGCCCCGAGATCCATGGCCGCCTCCGGTAGGGACTGGGGCATCTGGCGCAGCTTCGGCAGGACGGAGAGCAGGACATAGGGGACGGTGAAGGCCACGTGGGAGAGGAGGAGGGTCAGGAAGCCGAAGTCCAGACCCAGACCGCGATACAGGACCATCAGACCGACGGCCATGACGATATCGGGATTGAGCACCGGAATCTGGTTGCAGGCCAGGATGAAGCGGCGGCTGCCCTGACGCCAGGCGTGGATGCCGAGGGCGCCCAGGGTCCCGATGACCGTCGAACAGAGGGTGGCCAACAGGGCGATGAGCAGCGTGTTGTAGAGGGCTCCCAGAATCTCGCTGTTCTGGAAAAGACCGCTGTACCAGCGTAGGGAAAAACCCTGCCAGACTCCGCGCGTTTTCCCCTCGTTGAAAGAAAAAATAACCAGGACGAGGATCGGGGCATAGAGAAAGGCATAGAGTAGAAAAATATAGAGTCGCGAAAAGAACTTAGACATCGGCCGCCCCCTTTTCCCTTTCGTCGGAAGGGGCCGCCAGCTCGCCCTGGAGTCCAGGTTCCAGGGCCTGCTGGGTCATGCTGAACTCGCTGCCCGTGCCCCGTGCCTGGCCCTTGCTGCGGTCCGTATTCTTCTCCTCA
The DNA here is from genome assembly GCA_023388435.1 of Bacillota bacterium. Taxonomy (GTDB): domain Bacteria; phylum Bacillota; class Clostridia; order Saccharofermentanales; family Fastidiosipilaceae; genus JAEWGG01. The sequence continues at coordinate 135,998 of JAEWGG010000013.1, forward strand.
CCGGAGAAGAGGACAGAGATGACCAGGAATATCATGAGCAGGACGGCGATGGCTGAACCATAATTGTGGTTGCCTGTCACCGTAAACTGCTGCTCGACGACGTTACCGATGAGGTTGCTCTTGTTTCCGCCCAGCAGGGCGGTGATTTCAAAGGTTGAGATGGCGGGGACAAAGACCATGGCGATGCCAGAAAAGACCCCCGGCAGGGACAGGGGGAAAATGACACGCAGGAAGCTGCGCCAGCGGTTGCAGCCGAGGTCGCTGGCCGCTTCGATGAGCCCCTGGTCCATCTTCTCCAGGATGGTGTAGATGGGCAGAACCATGAACGGCAGAAAATTATAAATCATGCCGAGAATGACCGCTGACTCTGTATAGAGTATATCCAGGGGGGCCAGGCCCAGGCTGCGGCAGATCTGGCTGATCAGGCCGCTCCGCGAGAGCAGGGTCACCCAGGCGTAGGTGCGGAGCAGGAAGTTCATCCACATGGGCAGGAGGAGCAGCATCAGGGCCGTGGCCCGATAGCGGGTCTGGAGACGGCTCAGGAAGTAGGCCAGGGGGTAGCCCAGGACCAGACAGAAGGCCGTGGTTATGGCGGCGATGCGCACCGAGCGCCAGAGCGTGCCCAGGTTGCGCAGGGAGAAGAAGCGTACAAAATTCTGGAGGGAGAACTGGCCGTTCTCCTGGGTAAAGGCGTAGTAGAGTACGAGAATCAGGGGAACTACGATAAATAGAGCCGCCCAGACGAGATAGGGCGCTGCGTAGGCCCTCCGCTGGAGCCCGGGCCGCGGTGGATGCTTAGTCCTCGTCACCTTCTACCTCCCCCTTGCGCATGATGTGAATGCTGTCAGGGCTGATACGGAGCCCCACCGCTTCACCGACCTCGTGGCCCACCGTAGACTGGGCCAGGAAGTTGAGACCGGCAGCCTCAATCTGCATTTCGTAGTGGACGCCCATAAACAGGTTAGAGCGCACCACGCCCTGCAGCTGCCCCTCCTCAGGACGCACGATCTCCAGGTCCTCCGGGCGGATGACAACATCCACGGCCTCGTCCGGATAAAAATCGCGGTCCACACAGACAAAACGCCGCCCCGCGAAGCTGACATCCAGATCGCGGTGCATGACGCCCTCCAGAATGTTGGATTCGCCAATGAAGTCGGCCACGAAGCTGTTGATGGGCTCGTTGTAGATGTCGCTGGGGTCGCCGATCTGCTGGATGACGCCCCGGTTGAGCACAACGATGCGGTCGCTCATCGTCAGGGCCTCTTCCTGGTCGTGGGTGACAAAGATAAACGTGATGCCCGTCTCACGCTGCAGGCGCTTGAGCTCCACCTGCATCTCCTTGCGCAGCTTCAGGTCGAGGGCTGCCAGGGGTTCATCCAGGAGCAGCACCTCAGGTTCGTTGACCAGGGCGCGGGCGATGGCGATGCGCTGCTGCTGGCCGCCAGAGAGCAGGTCTACAGAGCGGCGTTCGAAGCCAGACAGGCCGACGAGCTGGAGCATGGAGCGGACTTTAGCCCGAATCTCCGCCTCTTTTACCTTGCGGATACGCAGGCCGAAGGCGATGTTTTCATAGACGTCCAGGTGGGGGAAAAGGGCATATTTTTGAAAGACCGTATTGATGGGGCGCAGATGCGGGGGCCGGGCCGTGATATCCTGGCCGTTGAAGAGGAGGCGGCCGGAATCGGGCCGTACAAAGCCTCCGAGAATGCGCAGGATCGTCGTCTTGCCACAGCCCGAGGGGCCCAGGAGGGTGAGGAATTCATCCTCTTCGATCTGCAGATTGATGTGGTCCAGAACCGTCTCGCCGTCATAGGCCTTATAGACGTCCAGGAGCTGTATCTGTGGGTCCATAACATCCCCCTCCTTCTGCGCGTTGTGCAAGCAATAATTTTAGCATACAGCCCCGCTAAAATTGGGCTTTTACAGGCGTTTCGGATGTTTTTGCAGGAATTTTTTCAGAAGCTGTAAAGAAGCTCTGCGCCAGCTCCTATCCAAGGAAAAAACGCCCCGCCCGAATGCGGGCGAGGCGTACAAAAGCCGGGCTATGACAAAGGCTGGTTTGTGGACGTGCTATCCAGAAACAGCGGCCGTCCCCGGAAGGCCTATCCGAAGAAAATCGGCACCAGCCAGGAGGCGATCAGGATGATGAAGGCGCCACCCAGACGTGAGGAGATCTGGGCGAAGGGCATGAGCTCCATGCGCTTGGCCGCCGTCAGCACGGCCACGTCGCCCGTTCCGCCCATGTTGGCCATACACAGACCTGCGGTGATCGAGGCCTCGATGGGGTTGAAGCCCACCAGCTTGCCGAAGAGGCCCGTTCCAACGACGGCGCCCAGAACCACCACAAAGCAGAGGACGACATAGGGGAGGGTAAAGGCGGCGAGAATCTGTCCCATGTCGGTGTACGAAATACCGATGCCGAGCATCAGGGCGGCTGTAAAGTTCTTGGCAATGAACTGGTACCAGCCCGAGGCGGCCCGGGTCAGTTCTTCCGGCATGATGTCCAGAACCTTGACAACCGTTACGGCAATGATCATCCAGGCGTAGGGATGGACGTTCAGCAGGGGCTTGATCAGGTGGGCGATGATGCAGCCCAGGGAGAAGAAGGCCGTGGCGATTGCCAGACCCGTGGCGTAGTCCTGTACGCGCAGCGAATCGGTGTCGTCCTTGGGCACTTCAAAGGTGCCGCGGGCCATCATCTGGCCGTTGCCGGTCCAGCTGGGACGCAGCTTGCCCAGCTTATCCAGCAGGCCGCCAGCGACGATGGCCATGGCATTGCCCAGGCCGACAGCGGGCACCAGACGAGAGAGGATCTGGTTGTAGTCAATATGCATGGCCTGGCCGAAGACCTTGGAAATGGGGACGGCTCCAGCGCCCATGCCGCCGCCCATGATGGGGATGCCGATGTAGGCGATGGCCTCCTGGCTCTTCCAGCCGATGAGCGGGGCGACGAGCGCCGCGAAGCCCAGGGCGAAGACCACACCCGCGACAATGGTGGGGAGGAAGCGGATGGCGGCCTTGATGAGCAGTTTGCGATTCATGCCGAGGATGGAGCCGGTGATGAGGGCCGCGATATAAAAATCGAGGAAGCCACCTGGATCCTTCATGAAATTGCCGATCACTTTGGCCAGATCTGGCGTAATCACCTTCCAGTAGACCATGGCTGCACCGCCGAAGATCAGCAGGATGGCGCCGCCACCGAAGTAGGTGCTGATGATGGGCAGGCGGTTACCGACCAGATTGATCAATTCACCGAAGACGACCAGCATCAGGAAGGCGCCAATCATATTGGGCGGGAGCACGCCCATCAAATAGGCGGCAATGGCGACCGCGGCCACGATAAAAAAGATCGGTATCCGCAGGCCAACGATGCGAACGTTGAGTAGATCCTTCATAAGATCCTCCTTAAGAAGAAATGGAAACTGTGATATGGGACACAGTTTGTATGCAGGGTCATTCTAGCATAAGTACTAACACAAAATGCTATCTGGAGGCCTTGAAGCAACGATTCGTATAGCATACCATTGAGCATACGACCTTTGGCGTATCTAGAATCTGGGGCGGGCAGGACTGGCCAGCGGGGAGATTCTGGGCTCAGGGGCCACGAAGGAGGAGGCTTGGCTTATGGTGAAAACGAGAAAAGCGCGTGAACATTTTTCGAGCCGCTGGGGCTTCATTGTCGCCTGCATTGGCTCTGCGGTGGGCATGGGCAATCTCTGGCGCTTTCCAACGATGGTGTCGAAGTGGGGCGGGCTGACCTTTTTGCTGCCCTATTTGTGCTGTGTTTTGCTCATCTCCTCTACGGGCGTCATCGCGGAGTTCGCCCTGGGCCGCGCCACCCGCTCAGGCCCGATTGGGGCCTTCGCACACTGTGCGCAGCTGCGCTGGAAGCGCAGGCTGCCAGGACAGCTCGTAGGTATCGTGCCCATACTGGGAGCCATGGCCCTGGCCATCGGCTACACCGTGGTCATGGGCTGGATTCTGAAATACAGCTATCTGGCGCTCAGCGGGGGAATCTACCACATGGGCCAGGATATGGACAAAATCGGGCGGACCTTTACTCAGACGGCGGAGCAGAATCCGTCCTGGATTATTGTGGCGGCCCTGGTGGCCTTCGTCATCATGGCCCTGGGCATTGCGCGGGGCATCGAACGGGCCAACAAGCTGATGATGCCGGCGCTTTTCCTGCTGATGCTGGCTCTGGCCATCTATATTGCCACCCTTCCAGGAGCGGGCGCCGCATACACCTATATATTCCAGTTGCGTCCCCAGGGCCTTCTGGATCCGCAGGTCTGGCTCTTCGCCTTTGGGCAGGCCTTTTTCTCCCTGTCTGTTGCGGGCAATGGTTCGGTCATCTATGGTTCCTACCTCTCGGAGGGGGAGGACCTGCCGAACTCCGCGCGCAAGGTGGCCCTTTTTGATACCGTGGCCGCCTTACTCGCAGCCTTTGTCATTCTCTCCGCGATGGCGGTGCAGGGTGCAGAACTATCCGCTGGCGGACCTGGCCTGATGTTTATCTATCTGGTTCCCGTTCTCAACGCGATACCCGGCGGCCTGCTGGTTGGTATGGTGTTTTATGTCTGTGTCCTGGTCGCGGGGCTGAGCTCCATTATTAATCTCTACGAGGCGCCTGTTGCCACCTTGCAGGAACAGCTGGGCCTGGGACGGGCCCAGGCGACTGGGCTGGCCCTCACGCTGGGGGCGGTGGCGGCGATCCTCATCCAGGGCATCACATCGGACTGGATGGATATCGTCTCCATCTATATATGTCCCCTGGGGGCCCTGTTGGCGGGCCTGTTCTTCTGCTGGATCGCCGGGAAGGACTTCGTGGAGCGGGCCGTGGGCAGTGGGCGCAGCAAGGCGCTGGGCCCCTGGTTCTATCCGCTGACGAAATATGTGTACTGTGCGCTCTGCCTCCTGGCCCTGATTGCCGGGGCTATTGTGGGGGGCATCGGCTGAGGGGCTTCGGGCCCTTGGCGCTAGTTCTGAGCGGAGCGGCTCACTTGCGTCCGCGCAGGAGCTCCACAGCGCGCTTTAGTGCCCCCTTGGCTCCAGCCAGCTCCTGGCCGCGGTAGCGGTAGTCGAACTGGAGGCTGAACTGCTGGCAGTCTTTTCGGGCCCGTTGAAGCCGCTGGACGAAGTGTTTTAGCAGTTCCTGGCCCAGGTTCTGGGCGGAGTCGGGACGGAGATGTTCCGCTGCTCTGTCCAGGAGGAGGCGCAGGTGGGGGAGGCAGTACGGGGCTTCTCGAAATTGCTGGGCAAATGGGGCCTCCTTCTTATAGCAGGCAAAAATTCCCTCAATAAGCAGATCCATGGTTTCCGCCAAGTCCGTACAGACGAGGCAGCTCTCTTCGGCGGAGAGCTGGGCGAGCTGCCGCTCCACAGGACCGTCCTCAGCCATAGCTGGGCGCTGGTCCTGATTTTTTTTCTTGTTTCGCCAGGGGAGGATGCACGCCAGAGCGGGCTTCTGGCTCCTCTGGGGCCGATAGGGGGAGCGCTTCAGGGCCTGGTTCAGGGCCGCGGTCTGTTCCTCCAGATAGGTTTCGAGTACGAGGGCCAGCGTGAGGCGGTTCTCCTCCCCCGCCAGGAGCTGGTGGAGATGCCTCTTGCAAAAACCGTGGCGGTTGCTCTCCTGGCGGATGTCGGCCTCCATCTGGGCGGGGCTCAGATAGTAGCGCAGGAGGCTCTCCTCCGCCTCCTGCTGAAGTTGGCAGAGTGGACAGCCGCAGTCGCCCTGACTCCAGGCGTCGTGGATGCGCAGGGTGTCGATGTGTTCGCGTGGCTGATGGGACATAGGCGCCTCCTTGCATGTGTAAGCGTTTAGATTATAAACCAACAAAAAATAGGAAAAAACTGGAAAGTCTCTTGCATTTATTTGTGCAAATATTAAAATGTATACATCCTAATCTTGAATTTTTAGCAGAGGGACTCGTGTACCCCGTTCGCCTGGGAGCGGACCGTCTCGTAATATCCCCGCTCAACTTTTCCCGTCTCGGGAAGCTGAGCTATGGCAGGTGCGAAAGCTTTATAGAATAGGAGGTTCTTATGGCTACGCAGGGGAAAGAAAGAAGAAAGCGCATTCCAGTACGGGTGCTCCTGGCGGGACTCTGCCTGAGCCTGGCCCTCAGCGCCTGTGAGACGAAGGCTGGGCCGGAGCCCGTTCAGACAGCGGACCCGTCGAAGCAGCCGCCTGTGGCCCAGCAGGCCCAGGAAGAGAAACTGCCGGAGAAGCTGAGTGTCCAGTTTGAGGCCATGGTGAAAAAAATTCTGCCCGAGCCCAACGACAAGGGAAAAAGCGGAGACCTCGTCCTGCGCGGCTTCCAGGGCCCCGCCGAACTCCTGCACATCGCGGACCTGGCTGCGGCAAACATTGGGGAGGGAAAGCTCTACCGTTTCAGCTATAAGGAAAAGGCCCTGAGCCCTGAGCAGTACAGGACCTGGAAGGCCCTGGATCAGAGTCCACTGGGGCGGCCGACAGACTGTGTGCGCTTTTTCAAGCTGGACCTGGAGAAAGTCGAAGCCATTGAGAAATTTGACATGGATCTCGTAGCCGTGGAATTTCGTTGACCCGTTTGCCGTGTTTTACGTTTCGCGCTTTAGCAACTATAAGGGGCCGCCAGAAGGCGGCCCCTTATAGTTGTGTGCTGAGATAGCGGCCACTGTAGACCAGGCCCAGACCCAGGCCCAGGGTCAGCAGGCTGTAGCAGGAGGCCAGCGCCCAGTGGCCGCCCGTGATCAGGCGCTCATTCTCGGCGCTGAAGGTGGAAAAGGTCGTAAAACCCCCGCAGAAGCCGCTGATCAGCAGGGCCCGCAAGTTGGCTTGACCCAGGTTCTGACGGTCCAGAGCGCCTGCCAGCAGGCCAATCAAAAAGCAGCCCAGAAGATTGGCTGCGAGCGTCCTCCAGGGGAAGAGGCTTCGCCCGCCCAGGGGGAGGAGGCTCAGGGCATAGCGTAGGATGGAGCCCAGCCCCCCGCCTAAGAAGACCCATAAAAAGCGTGTCATATTCTGAATTCCTGTGAAAACTGGTCAGTCGAGCAGGTAGGGGCGGAAGTCCTGTTCCGCCTGGAAGATCTGTACGCCCCGCTTGTTCAGGCCACAGTATTCCGAGCCGCAGGTGCGGATCAGATCCAGCTCCCGTGCGAGCTGGGCCAGTTTGGCCCATTCCCTGGGGCCTGAGGTGCTGTGCACGACTTCCACGCCGTCCAGACCCAGATTGCGCAGTTCTGTCAGGCGCTCACGGAGCACGGCCGCATCCGCCAGGTGCTCATATTCGTAGGGGTGAGCGAGGATGGAGAGGCCGCCAGCCTGGGATATGGCTTCCAAAGTCTCGGAGGCGCTGGGGTGGTCGTAGGTGATATGGGCCGGCTGGCCCTTGTCCAGCCAGCGCTCAAAGGCCTCGGCGATGGAATTGCAGTAGCCCTTGCGCAGGAGCAGGACCGCGGCGTGGTGGCGGTTGATGACCTGACCTCCCTGGCGGTTCAGTTCCTCAAACGTCACGGGCATGCCCAGGGCGGTCAGGCGTTCGCAGAGGAGGCGGTTGCGCAGGTCGCGGCTCGCCTTATTTTTCAGAAGCAGCGGCCGCAGCTGCTGTTCTCCGCCGTTCGGGAAGTAAGCCAGGATGTGGATCTCTTGGCCCTCGTCGTCTACGGTCAACTCGACCCCGGGGATGAAGTCAGGAAGCTTCATGCGCATCTGGCGCAGCTTGTCGAGGATGATCTGACAGTCCTGCACGCCCCAGAGCGTGTCCTGGTCGGTGATGGAGAAGCAGCGAAGTCGGCGGTCCATGACTTTCGACAGGATTTCTGGCGGGCTGTCCAGGCCGTCAGAGGCCGTGCTGTGCATGTGCAGGTCCAGGGCCCCCTGGCGGAGGTGATAGAGCAGGCGTTCTCTCGGCGTCAGCTTCGCAAGCTTGGTCTCGATGTGGTAGCCGTCAGGTAGCTGGACCACTTGATTGATTCCCTTGCGAATGATACTGACGCTGCCAGCCTGTGTCCGCTCTTCCTGGATACCCTTGCTCATCGCCTGTGCTCCTCAGCTTTCGCGTACATAGTTATTTCAATTATAGCTTAGGAGAAGCGGAGCGTGCCCTGGCGTTATTGGGGACAGCTGAAATTTTGGACAAAATGGAGACATTTTGACGGATTCTTTGTGCAGTTTGCCCTTAGTTCTTGTGTAATTTTGCCAGTATAATGGGACATAGCGAGTATTCACGCGCCAGATTTCGAGATCGGAGGAAGATTCATGAAAGCCTATTCTGCGGAGCAGATTCGTAATATCGCCATCCTCGGCCACAGCAGCTCGGGGAAGACCACGCTTGCTGAGGCCCTCCTGTATCGGGCCAAGGTTACGGAGCGCCAGGGCCGCGTGTCCGACGGCAACACGGTGATGGACTTCGATCCCGAGGAGATCCGTCGCGGCATCTCCATCAATACCAGTCTGGCGAGTTTTGAGTGGAAGGGGAAAAAAGTCAATCTCCTGGATACGCCAGGTGACTTCGATTTCATGGGCGAGGCGGTTTCGGCCCTGTCTGCGGCCGACGCCAGTATCATTGTTGTCGGGGCCAAGGAGGGCCTGACCGTGGGTACGGAGAAGTCCATGCGTTACAGCCGTACCCGCAGCAAGCCCTATGCGTTCCTGATCAGCAAATTGGATGAACCGAATGCGGACTACGATAAGGCCCTGGCCTCTTTACAGGCCTATGCGACAATGAGTGTCATTCCGTTCATGCTCCCTGTCATGCAGGGCGGGCGCATGACAGGCTTCGTGGATACCATCCACCGCATCCCCTACGAGCTGGACGCCCAGGGCAAGGGCCAGCGCGTGGAGACCATTCCGCCGGAGATTGAGTCCCGACTGGACGCCGTCCACGAGCAGCTGCGCGAGCATATCGCCGAGACCAGCGAGTTGCTGATGGACAAGTTCTTCAATGACGAGCCTTTCACGGAGGAGGAATTCCACAGCGGCCTCTATGAGGCTGTGCGCCAGGCCCAGATTCGCCCGGTCTTCTGCTGCTCCGCCACGGAAACCTGGGGTATGGAGTACGCTTTCGACCAGATCCTGGACTACCTGCCCTCCCCGGCGGACCGCTTCCTTATCGAGGCGGAATATCCGGACGGCGAGGTGCGGGAACTCCCTCTGGATCCGTCGGGTCCAGTGGCCCTGCGCGTGTTCAAGACCCTTGTCGATCCCTTTGTGGGCAAGATCTCGCTCTTCAAGGTCTATTCTGGAACCCTTAAGGCGGGCCTGAGTCTCTATAACAGCTCCCAGGACAAGGAGGAGCGCATCACGGGTATTTACACCCTGCTGGGCAAGAAAACCATCAACCTGGACAGCATTCAGGCCGGTGACATCGGGGCCCTGACGAAGCTCGGGCCGACCGTGACAGGCGACACCCTCTGCCAGAAGGAGAAGAGCCTCGTCCTGCCCCGTCCAGAATTCCCTGTGCCCTGCTTCTCCATGGCCATTCAACCCACGAAGAAGGGCGAGGAGGACAAGATTATGTCCGGCCTCCAGCGGCTGAGAGAAGAGGATCCAACCTTTACGGTCGTCAATAATTCGGAGACACATCAGATGGTCGTCTCCGGCCTCGGCGCCCAGCAGATTGACGTGCTGCGGGCCAAGCTCCAGGCCAAGTATAAGGTCGAATCCACCCTGGCAGAACCCCGCGTGCCCTATCGTGAGACGATTCGTAAGAAGGTGAAGGTCCAGGGCAAGCACAAGAAGCAGTCGGGTGGCCACGGTCAGTACGGCGATGTCTGGGTAGAATTTGAACCGAACCGTGAGAATCCGGACGCTGAGAATCTGGTCTTTGAACAGAAGATTTTTGGCGGCTCTGTTCCCAAATCCTATCACCCCGCGGTGGAGAAAGGCCTGCAGGAGGCTATAGAGAAGGGCCCCCTGGCCGGCTACCCAGTGGTCGGCCTCAAGGCCACCCTGGTCGACGGCTCCTACCACGACGTGGACTCCTCGGAAATGGCCTTCAAGCTGGCGGCCCACCTGGCCTATAAGGCGGGCCTGCCCCAGGCTTCCCCTGTCTTGCTGGAACCGATCAGCGAGGTAAAAATCTACGTTCCTGAGGCCCAGTTGGGCGATATCATGTCCGACATCAACCAGCGCCGCGGCCGCATCATGGGCGTGGATCCCAAGGGTGAGGTGCACCTGGTTGAGGCGGAGATCCCCTCCTCGGAGATGGCTTCCTACGCCACGGACCTCCGCTCCATGACCCAGGGTCGCGGCTGGTTCGGCGTCCAGTTTGCCCGCTATGAGCAGGCCCCGCAGCCTGTGGCCGATCGGGTGATCAAGGAGCGCCAGGAGAGCGAGGAATAAGCCAGGGGACCAAGGACTAAAACCTGAGCCTGTCCTAGCTGTACGTGGGGAGGGAGGAGCGTGGATGCTCTGGTCCTCCCCGCTTTTTTGCCTCCCATTCGGGGCAGGCTTGCCGCTGGATGGGAAAACTGCTATAAACCTTTCAACTATAGATTACAAAGACGAGGTGAAGCGGAGCGATGAGCAGGACTGCGGTCCGTATTGCTGCTGTCGTCCTGGCCGTCAGCCTGCTCCTGGGGGGCGGGACAGAGCGTCTGCTGGCGACTGGAAGCAGTCCAGAAGGTACGGAAGCGGCGCCCCTGGTGCTGGAACAGGTCTACGGCCAGAGCCAGGAGGAGACGGTATATATCTATGCCTTTGGCCGGCGGGGGCACTTCGGAGAGACGGCGGCCCTGCGGGGCTATGCGGCGGCACAGCCGACGGCCAGCATCCGTTTTAGTCCCCTGGCATACAGCGATCAGCCTGCGGAGAATGAGGCGGCCCTTTCCGAGCTCCTGGAGCGCCTCTATACGGAGGGCGGCTTCCAGCGCCTGATTCTGACCAATCCCGGCTTTGGCTCGGCCAGGGCCGTTCAGGACTTTTGCCAGAAACATCCAGGAATTCGGGTCTTCGTCTCGGCCCCGGAGGAGGGGGTGGAGGCCTTCCGGGGTCTGGCGGAGCAGTGCCTGGACCTGGACTTCGAGCGTCAGCGTTACACCGTACCCTATAACCTGAAATATCTGGGCTGCTGGAGCGTACAGTTCGTGATTCGGGAGCGCCAGTATAAGCTGGGTAGCTACGCCCGGCTGATTACGGGTATGCGGGAACAGAGCGAGGCCCTGCAGCTGGAGTTCAAGCTGCGTGTGCTGCCGGACTACAGCGAGCAGCGCTTCGGGACCTACGAGAACTACCGGAGCCACCTGAACGGGGAACTGCGCAAGTATCTGACAGACTGGTACGGTATTTATACGCCGGACCCCGAGTTGACGCGTGACATCCTGGAGATCATTCCGGAGCGCAACAATTTTTTCCTGGAGCACCCGACGAATGCCCTGGGCGACTGGCTGTCGGAGGCCCAGTATGGGCGGCGCGCCCTGGCGTACGTGCGGAGCACAGACGGCCATCTGAGCTGGGTGCAGGAGCGGCGGGAACTCGATCAGGCCCTCAAGCAGCATTACTATCCGGACCGCATCGCGGCCTGGACCAGCCCCTATCCGTATCTGGCTGCAGAGCTGGCCCTGGCCTGGGCGGGAGAATCGGATGGGGCCCAGTGGCAGAGCAAAATGCAGAACTACATGCGCAGTTTCGAGGTGCAGCTTCAGATGGATGAGACGGGTGTCTGCCGCCTCGCCCAGTCCTATTATGCCTTTGGCCGCGGGGACCTGGGGGACCTGGACCTGCCCCTGGACACCCTGACCAAGCTCTCCCAGGGCACGGCCCCGGAGGCTGGGGCCAGCGCGCCGGACCAGGCCGCCGCCGAAGAGACTAAGGCGACTGTAACAGAGGCTTCCGCTACGTGAACGGCAACTGTCATATTCCGTGTCATTTGAGATGAAATTGTTAATGAAATTTTAGTGATTTGCGCTTGAATTCCCCAGCTTGCCCGTCCTAAGATGGGAGGAGCGAAACAGGGAAAGGGGTAGGGCGTATGGCCTGGATGAGAGCTATGGAGAAGCGCAGGGCCCGGCAGCAGGCCCGTATGGAGCGGGCCAGGGCGCGCCAGGAGGCGAAGGAGCGGCGTCAGGCTAAGGAGCGGCCGCGGGGGGCCCTGTTCTATGCGGCCGTCAGTCTCAGCCTTGTGCTCCTGCTGGTCCTCGGCTTCCTCATTCACCGCGAATGGCAGGAGCACTGGAGGCAGGTGCAGATCCGCATCAACGGCCAGACATACAGCCTGCGTGTGGACGAGCCCCTCCAGCAGCTGCTGCAGCAGGAGGGGAGCTTCGGCCAGCACCCTGGGAACCTCCTCGACATCGAGGGCCAGATTCTGGAAGCGGGGGCAGGTGAGCCGCTCGGCGTCCAGGTCAACGGCCAGCCCAGCAGTCTGGAGGCCCTGGGTCGGCTCCGCGCCGGGCAGGTTCAGACCGTGGAAATCAGGTCCGGTCAGGACAAGACAGAAGAACA